>NZ_CP137559.1:2067500-2667500 GCF_019249725.2 Segatella hominis | reverse complement strand
AACATCCTGATATTCAGGGTATTGCCGTGGTATGTCTGGCTGGTTGGGAAACGGTTTTGCAGTCTTATGCCAACCAGTTTAATATTACCAAGCTGAAATGGATTTTCCCTGGTGGTAATAATGGTCAGGAATCCATTCATAATGGTATTTATGGCCTGAAAGAGGCTGGATGCTGTGATGATGACCTGGTATTGGTACATGATGCGGTTCGTCCGCTACTTTCGCAGGATATTATCTCTTCCAATATCGCTATCTGTCAGAAATATGGATATGCAATAACCGGCATCAAGTGTCGTGAGGCTATCTTAGAGAGTGAGGATGGATTTACATCGACTACAAGTATTCCACGTGACAAGTTGATCCGTACTCAGACTCCTCAAACCTTCCGCTTGGGCAATCTGATTGCTGCACATGAGGAGGCAATGGCGAAAGGCATTACCAATTCTGTGGCTTCCTGTACCTTGATGGCAGAACTTGGTGGCAGACAAATGCATGTTGTTCCTGGTTCTGAGAAGAATATCAAGATTACAACCATAGAAGACCTCGAAATCTTGAAGGCTTTGATGAAGGTTCAGCCTGAATCTTGGTTGAAGTAGATTTTATGGGATGTTGTAGATTCAATGGGTTGATACGGATTTAATGTCAGTAGATTTAATAGATTAAAAAATGTAAACAAATAGTTTATGGTAGAACATTCATCTTTTTCTGGCCATTCTCCTAATTCAGATTATTCTCCTTATAATCATGATATAAGGAGACTCTTTTCTGACGGATTGAATCTGGAGCGCCTTCGTGGTTCCCGTATTTTGGTTATTGGAGCTACGGGGTTGATAGGAAGTTGCATTGTGGATGTTCTGATGCAAAATCCGGATAAATGCTATCAGGTTATTGCTTCAGGACGTAATCGCAATCGGGCAAAACAGAAGTTTGCTGCCTATTGGGAGGATGATTGTTTCTCCTTCATTGAGATGGATGTGACGCAGACGGTGCAGGAAAACCTGGAAGGAAAGACCAATGAAAAAGCTTGCAGTTACTTATTGGAAAGGGTGGATTATATCATTGATGCTGCCAGTAATGCCAGCCCTAATTTCTTCAAACTGAAACCTGTGGAGGTTATGAAGGCCAATATCAATGGAGTCTCTCATCTGATGGAATATGGACTGGAACATGGTATGCGTAGGATGGTGTATGTTTCTTCTGGCGAAATTTACGGTGAGGGTGATGGCTCTGAATTTACTGAGATGAGCAGCGGATATGTGGATTGTGCCTCTGTTCGTGCCTGTTATCCTTCATCTAAACGTGCTGCTGAAACTCTGTGCATGTCTTATGTCGAAGAATATCATGCAGATGTGGTTATTGCCCGTTTGAGCCATACTTACGGTCCTGGATTTACCGAAAGTGACAACCGTGTATTTGCTCAATTCATCAGAAATGTATTGAGAGGAGAGGATATTGTTCTGAAAAGTAAGGGTGAGGCATTTCGCTCCTGGCTCTATGTTGTGGATGCTGCTCATGCTATTTTGCGTCTTCTGATGGATGGAGAGAAAGGAAATGCCTACAATGTGGCACACTCGGAGTCCAATATCTCCATTCGTCAATTGGCAGAGTTGATTGCAGGAAAGGCGCATCGTAAGGTCGTATTTGATATTCCCGAGGATGCTTTGCAGGGCAATACGACTCCTATTACCAAGGCTACGTTTAATACAGATAAACTGAAAGCTTTGGGCTGGAAACCCTTGTTTGATGTAGAACAGGGTTTTGAGCATACTTTGGCGGAGTGTTCTGCTGGCAGTCATCCTTCTTCTAATTAGTGAGATGGTGTCATAAGTCCAAGTCCCCCTTACTCTTTTGCTGAAAGTTTCTTTTTGATTTCGTCCCAGCTTTCTCTCTTTTCCATATTGAGATAATAGCGCAGGTGTTTTTCCACCCGTTGTTCTACAGGAGGGAACTGCATGTAGTCTCCAAAGAAATGGCGCAGGTATCTATCGGCTTCCTCTGGTAACAGTACTGTGGTGTCCTCGAAAGGAAACTCCTTACCCTTGCCAAGCCAGGCTTTCGGGAAGATTTCCTTATAATGATACGAACCGGTGTTGACCAGTACATTTTTTGCCGTATCGAAATCATAGCGATGACTCATCTCGTCCATTTGGCTGATTAGACGGTGGCGCAATCGGCTTCTGAAGAAAAACGCTAAGGTCTTGATGGCAAAACGTCCCCAGGTTTCCTTGTGAAGGAGCAGGGAAAGGTATTCTCCGAAAGTGTTGTGGGTAGTGACTGCGTTCAGGCGGTTGATGGTTTTGGAGTACTTGCGATACAAGGCTTTTGCTGTCTCCAGATCATCATCCGTAGCATCCAATGGGAAAATATCCACATAGAGTCCGATGATGCAAGGACGTTCTTTCTCCTCGATGAGAGTGGTTTCCCGATTGACAAGTTTGGAGAAGTAGAGCGGGTAGGATTCATTATTATAAGGAGTCACAACCTCATATTTGCCAAAATCTTCTTTCTTGGCAATCTCTAATAATCGGTCGTAATCCGGGCGCGGCATCAGTACATCAATGTCATCGTCCCACGGAATCATTCCATGATGGCGTGCAGCTCCGATGGCAGTACCAGCGCAGCAATAATATCTGAGGTTGTGAGTCTTGCAGATTTCCATGAATGCCTTCAATATGTCGAGAATCGTGGCATTCCATTCCTTTTTGATGCTTTTTATCTCCATGTTTTTTGTATTTATGGTTGCAAAAGTAAGCAAAAAGTTTTGAACTTCAAACTATTTGTGCTACTTTTGCAATAAAAAAGAAAAAATGGCAGAAACATTGAAGGAAAAGACAGCCAAGGGATTGTTTTGGGGAGCTATGAACAGTGGTTCCACGCAGATACTGAATATTCTTTTCGGAATATTCCTGGCCCGATTGCTTACTCCAGCCGATTATGGAATCATCGGCATTCTTACCATCTTTACTCTCATTGCTGGTAATTTGCAGAGCAGTGGCTTTACGCAAGCCCTTGTCAACATCAAGCAACCTACCCACAATGACTACAATTCCGTATTCTGGTTTAATGTGCTCGTAAGTCTCACCATGTATGTGGTGTTGTTTTTCTGTGCGCCATTGATTGCTGATTTCTTTCATCAGCCTTGTCTTACCTCCCTATCCCGTTTTGTCTTTTTAAGTTTCTTCATCTCCTCCTTCGGTATTGCCCAGAATGGCTATATGATGAAAAACATGATGAACAAGGAAATTACCATTGTGAATTTCATGGCACTGATCTGTTCTAATATTGTAGGTCTGGTGCTGGCTTTCAATCAAATGGCTTATTGGAGTCTTGCCTGGCAACAGGTGATTTTTATCCTTGTGCTGAATATCGGAAGATATTATTATACGGGCTGGCGACCTAATTTCCAGATAGATTTCGGACCTGTCAGGAAGATGTTCGGATTCAGTGTCAAACTTCTGGTTACCAATATCATCAATACGGTGAGTACCAATGTGCTTACTTTTGTCTTCGGCCGTTTTTATCCTATCAATGATGTAGGCAACTATTCTCAGGCCTATAATTGGGATACGAAGGCCAACTCGTTTGTGGCCAATACGGTGGGACAGATTGCACAACCTGTACTTTCTTCTATTCGTGATGATCAGAACAGAGAAATGATGGTGTTTCGCAAGATGCTACGTTTTACTGCATTCCTTTCTTTCCCGTTGATGTTTGGTCTTACTTTGGTTTCTCGGGAATTCATCCTCATCACGATTCATGAGAAATGGATAGCTAGTGTGCCTCTGCTGCAGATTCTCTGCATAAGCGGAGCTTTTATGCCAGTTTATACGCTTTACCAGAATCTTGCCATCAGCCGTGGCAGGTCGGATGTCTATATGTGGTGCAATCTGGGGCAGGTCATCGGTTTGTTAGCTTTGGTGCTTTTCTGCCATCAGTATGGCATTCAGATGATGGTTGTTGCCTATACCTTATTTATTATAGGTTGGCTGGTAGTGTGGCAGGCAATGATTAAGCGCATTACGGGTTTGAGATTTCTGGATGTTGCCAAGGATATTTTGCCTTTTATGCTTTGTGCGGCATTCACTATGGGAGTAACCTACCTGCTTACCCGTTGGCTGGAGAACATCTATCTCCTGCTCCTGGTTCGTCTGGTAATTTCTGCTGCCATCTATTTCTGCATCATGAAGTTGCTGAAAGTGCAGATTTTAGAAGAATGTCTGGCATTTGCGAAAGGTAAATTCCGCAAGAAATCATAATTTGAATTTCCTGCGGAATCTATTTCCTGATTGTCTGGTATTTCTGTAAATCCTATTTCGTTCCCAACAATCTTCTGTATGAGAGATAGAGGAGATTGACGCAGTTTGCCGGAATACCCCATTTGATGAGTTGGATGACGAGCCGGATAATGTGACTGTGGGGGATATAGTTCAAGCTTTTATCTACTTGAGCCAGACTGACCTTGGCATTTCTTGCCCAGCGGTAAGCATTTACTACACCGATGTCAATGGCTCTCCGGTAAGTGTTTGCCGTGTCATATTTCTCAAAGAAATCTATCAGATGTCTGGTGGATTTGAAATACGAAAGAAGATTCTTCTCGGATATGTTGTGATTGTAGGAATTGATATTATCTGTACGATAATAATAGACTACATCATTGATGCAGACCTTATGGTTTCCATTTTTTTTGCTTCCAACTTTATTCTTTCCAACTTCTCTTGTCTGTGGGCTTGCGTAGTTTGCAGTCCTCTTGTCCTGAATGGAATGATAGAGAAATTGGGCATTCCAGAAGAGATCTTCCGCATAGTTGATTCCTTCTTCAAAGAAGATTTCATGTTCCATGATCATCTGTCGTCTGTAGAGTCTTCCCCATAACCGGTTTGTGATGATGTTCTGGCAGATGAGCATTTTGAGGAACACCTCTCCATTTTCAGTAAAAGGTCTTTGAGGTTCTGAGGCCTTTCCGCTGTTCCATTCACAGTAGCTTCCGTCTATCAGGTCAGCCTGTCCTTGCGTATTTTCCGTCAGACCTGTCTGTCCCTTTGTTTTTTCTATCAGTTTTTCCACTGCATTTTCAGGCAGGAAGTCGTCACTATCTACAAACATGATGTAGTCGCCGTGTGCAGCCATGAGTGCGTTTTGTCTTGCCGCTCCCACGCCCCTATTTTTCTCATGATGGATGATGCGTATCTGCGAAGCCCTTTCTGGATATTCTTGGATGAGAGATTCCAGAATGGAGATACTGCGGTCGGGCGTACAGTCGTCCACAAATATGTATTCGATTTGTGCATACGACTGCCCGAACAATGAGCGGGCACATTGTTCGATATATTTTTCTACTCCATAGACAGGAGTCAGGATACTGACCGTTAGCATACGCTTTTCTTCTTTTTGAATATTGATATTATCTTCTTTTTTTCCTGATTCACTTCTACTTTCTATCTTGTAAGATAGTCGAAAATCAGTGTACTGTTGTAGAAGAATAGGAAGATGGCTAAGATTGCCAATGCCGGGCGCAAGAACTTGGTATATTTTTCCTTGCCTTGCTTGAGAATATATCCGATGGCAATAGGGATGATGAAAGCCCAGTGGGCTGCCATGATGTAAACTTCATTCAGTCCGAATCCCATTACCAGATGGATGAAAGCATCGCAGAGCACCCAAGAACCAGTGAGCCACAGGAATGGGGAACGTCTGCCCAACCATAGACCCGTAATCAGTAGGGCTACGATTGCCAGTTCTATTATATAAGGTATAGGAGTCTGGTATTTAACGAATATCGGTCTATGACTATGAATATCCTCCAGCAGATGTTCCTTGTGCAGCATCAGCGATTCGCCGAATACATTTTCTATCAGTGATTCAGAGCGGGAAACCGACATGTCTGCCCATTTCAGCATGCCTTTCTGCTGAATGTTCTTGCCGGCAATTTCCTTATCATGAGCCTCTTTCTGTGCCATTTTTGCTCTGAAAGTACTGTCCTTGGCAGCCTTTTTCTGTACCAGGCGCAAACCTTCCTGACGGTTGGGAATAATGAAGGCGCGGTTCTGATAAATTCCTGCAGCTCCTATCAGCAGTGTAGGCAGGATAATTCCTAACGCCAGATATTTCGGACGGAAGAGTTTCTTGCCGTTGGTGAAAAGGGCGGCAAGGAAGGTTTTGGCTCCATTGCTGAGTGTGATTCCTGCCGTAAAGAAGAAAAGAAGGGCGCATTGCCACCAGGGCATTCCTTGGTGCTGCTGTTGCTGGCGACCTGCCAGATAAAGCGTCATCGACAGGAAAAAGAGTGACATTCCGAAGTGATCATCTACGAAAGTAACCAGCAGAACGTAGGCGAAGGAAAAGAGCAGGAATGTGAGCAGATTACTGTCGGCAGCCTTCAGTTGCATGATCTCCCTGAAAATCCTTCGTATGAAAATCGTGGAATAGGTGCCCAGGAAAGTCATCATCACAGCCACGATGGTAGTGGCGCAATTCCTGGAAGTCAGTTCCATCAGCCATTCATTAAGCATCGTCAAAGGATAGAGAAAGAAGGGAAGCATCGGATGCCTGTATTCCGTATAATACACTTTCCATTTGGAGAGTGTGAGATAAGTATATGGGTCGAACCCCGATACCTGGAAATTTTTGGTAAAGATGGTCCAGTAACCTACATTTCCATTCTTGCTGAAATCTGCATAGTGGTAGGTTACCATCAGCACGTTGAAGGCAACAATGAGCAGGAAGGCTACGAGCGCAAAGAGCCTTTCTTCTTTCTTAATCTTGAATATATTGTTCATCCTTGAATATTATTGTTTATTCTTGAATATGTTTTTTGTTGAAACGATTTCTTTATCTTGCAAAAGTAATTGTTTTTTTTGAATATTCAAAATGATAGGTTTTATTTTGTGTGATTTTATGTAAAAAACATGTTTTTGTTTTGTGTTCTCTCTGATTTAATGTATCTTTGCGATTGTATTGGTATCAGGCGCACTGTCAAGACTGGTTGTTATGTCATCGCGGATAGTAGTACTTACTTTGCTGATGCAGTAGCATATGGGAACATTTTTCAACCGTACAGTTAGAATTTATTTCTGGTTGATACCGTGTGTTTTTCTGAATAATAATATAGAATATGATGAAACATGCTTTTTTGATAATGGCTCACAATAACCTGGAAATTCTGCAGACGTTAGTTTCCATGTTGGATGATGAGCGCAACGATATTTTCCTGCATATTGATCTCAAGTCTAATATGCTCGCAAACCATCCTATGTCCACCTCCAAGGCTCGCCTTTTTGTTTTGGAACATCGGGTGGATGTGCGTTGGGGTAATCTCAGTCAAATTCGAACTGAATATGCTTTGCTTGAAGAGGCTTTGAAGCATGGATCATACGAGTATTATCATATTCTTAGCGGACAGGATTTGCCTATCAAAACGCAGGATGAAATCCACCAGTTCTTCCATGAGCACAGAGGCAAGGAGTTTGTGGGCATCAATCGTGGTGAAGAATTTGAATGGGATTGCCGCCGCAAGATGATGAGATGCTGGCTTCTTACTCGCTATACACGCACCAGATGGGGCTGGTTCAATGGAATTACCAGGCGCATCAATAAGTATCTTTCGCTCTGCCTGATGCCTTTTGTTCACCGCTCGAAAATGGATTTTGCCAAGGGAGCCAACTGGGTAAGTATCACACAGAAGTGTGCTGAGTATGTGGTCAGCCAGAAGGCGTTTGTACTCAGCCGATTCAATTTCACTTTCTGTCCCGATGAGTTCTTCCTGCAGACCTTAGTATGGAATCATCCGGAATTCAGACAGGCATTGTATTCTGAAACAGATGAATATGAGGGGTGTATGCGACTGATAGACTGGAAACGGGGCAATCCTTATGTCTGGACATCGGCAGATAAAGAAGAACTTCTGCATTCCAATCGTCTTTTCGCCCGCAAGTTTGACTTGAAAGATCGGGAAATCATAAAATGGGTAAAGGAAACTTTCAGTTGAGAGTTTCCTTTACCCATCTTTATTTTCTTTTTGGGGGATTCCTCGTCCCTTTTTCCTTTTTCTTCTTATTCTTTCCTTTTTTCTTAGGGCATTCTTGGAGCGATTCTTATTTGCCCCTTCATTTTTCGTTTCCCAGCCTTAACCTATCATATAATTAACCAGCAGATAGCCGTTGCTTATCCATAGATAGAGTGTGAGGGCGAGGAGCAATCCTCGGAGTCCCCATGTTTGCCAATTCCCGGAACGCCTTTTTCCAGACAGGTATCCATCTTTTTCCACATCTGCCTGATATCGGGTTCCTGCTTTTTCCACCAGAAAGCCGATAGCGATAGGGAGAGCATACATATAATGGGCTGTCATGATGTAAACCTCATTGATGCCGAATCCCAAACCGATGTGTAGAGCAAAATCGAAGAGGAAGAACATCATTGTGAGCCACAGAAAACGTGACTTCCTGCCAGCAATGAGTCCGAGGATAAACAGAATAACGATGATTCCTTCCACGACGTAGTTGACTGGCGATTTGTATTTTACGATGACTGGTCGGTCACGGAGAACATCGCCCAGCAGATGATCCTGATGCAGCATGATGGCTTCTCCGAAGAAGTTTTCCACCATGGTCTCACTCCTTGAAGTCGAGATGTCTGTCCAACTGCTGAATTCTCCCTTGGCAATCGGTTTTCCCTTGTTCTTGTTCCATATCTGCTTATGGTCTCTTACATATTTGTCGCGTGCTTTCTGTTTCACGATTTTCTTCACGGCAATAGCCACGTCAGCTGAATCTTTTACCTGGGCAGTATCCTTGTATTGCTGCATGAGCTTTTCTCGGGCTTCCTTGTCTTTCTTCATCTTGATTTCCTTGCGTGCCATTTCCTTAGGCCATACGAAGGTGCGGTATTCCCAACGTGCAAATCCCCAGATGACAGCCGAAGGCAGAATGACTCCTAAGAGGAAGTATTTGATGCGGAAGAAGTGCTTGCCATTGGTAAAGAGAGCGGCGAGGTATGTCTTCAGTCCGTTGTTGAGCGAAACTCCTGCCGTAAAGAGGAAGAGGAGAATCGTTTGCCAAATGGTGAGCTTTCTTCCCTTTTGGATGCAGACACCCGTGATGTAGAGCGTGGTGAGCAATATCATCATCGACATGATGAAATGGTCGGGCACTATCGCCGACACCATGACGTATGCAAACGAGAAGTAGAATGCTGAAAGCAGATTGGCATCCCAGCGCTCTGTACCAATCACTTCCCTGAATATTCTGTAGAGGAAGATGAAGGAGTAGAAAGCGCAGAATACGAGAATAGCTCCCACGATGTATTGCACGCAGTTATAGCCCGTCAGCATCATCAGTCCCTGGTTGATCTGGTTGGGAATGTACATGAAAAATGCCAGCAGTGGATGGCGATAGACATTATATTCCGTGTTCCACTGCGAAACTGCCGCATAGGTAAGTGGGTCAAAACCAGCTACATGGAAGGCCTTGACAAAGAGCTTGTGGTAGTTTTCCGAGAGTTGGGAAAACTGGTTGTTGTACCTGATGATGGTCAGCGCATTGAGGACGATGGAAACGAACAGCGCTATAATGGCCGACCATTTTTCCTCTCCCTTGATGCGGAAAATATCGAATACTTTTTTCATGAATAGCTATTATTTCTTGAGAAAGAATCTTACCAGTAGGAAGTTTACTGGTATGCAGATGCAGAGCGTAGGAATCATGGCCATCTGTTTAGCTAATCCCAAACCAACAAAGAGGTTGAGGAAGAGTGTCTGCATACTGTAGTTCACGATATGTGAGAAAGTGAAACCAGCCCCTCGCTTGGCATTGGCTTTCACTTTGAAGGTGTAGCGGGTGCTTGCAATGAAGTTGAAGATGAAACTGAGAATATAAGCCAGTGTGTTGGCAACAGTAGCCAGTGTGTGGTCGCTGTTTCCCAATGCTGGGATAAGGTTTGCCAGCAGCGGCATGGCTGCAAGATAAATGACGTATTGCAGGACGGTAGCAATACCACCCACGATTGCAAAACGGACGACCTCGCCAAGTTTTTGACGCTTGGCGAGGTCTATCTGGTTATATTTTTCCTTGATATTCATATACTAATGTCTATCGTACAGGATGAGTCTTGGGTCTGAAAGGTCTGGATTATCCGTAGATAACCTTACCGTTCTCGTCCTCATAAGGAGCCAGATCCTTGGCATACTGGTTCATGGCACGGAGGCTCATACCCATTGATGAGAAACCACCATCGTGGAAGAGGTTCTGCATGGTTACCTTGCGGGTGAAGTCAGAGAACATCATCACGCAGTAGTTAGCGCAATCCTCAGCTACGGCGTTTCCGAGAGGAGACATCTTATCAGCGAAGTCCATCATGTTCTCGATGTCCTTGATTCCCTTACCAGCTGTAGTAGCAGTAGGGCTCTGAGAGATGGTATTGATACGTACGTGCTTCTCGCGACCATAGATGTAACCGAAACTGCGGGCGATGCTTTCGAGCATGCTCTTAGCGTCAGCCATATCGTTGTAACCGAAGAAGGTACGCTGAGAAGCCACGTAGGTAAGGGCTACTACAGAACCCCACTCGTTGATGGCGTCGAGCTTCTTGGCTACCTGCAACATCTTGTGGAAAGAGATAGCAGAAATATCCAGAGTCTTATTCAGGAAATTGTAATCGAGATCATCGTAAGTACGGTGCTTGCGTACGTTAGGGCTCATAGCAACAGAGTGGAGCACGAAGTCGATTTTGCCACCGAGTTTCTCCTGAGCCTCAATGAATACTTTTTCCAAATCTTCAACGCTGGTCGCATCAGCTGCGATGATAGGGGCGTTGATTTGTTCAGCGAGCTTGTCGAGAGTACCCATGCGAAGGGCCATAGCTGTGTTACTGAGTGCGATAGTTGCACCTTCCTCAGCAGCCTTTTCGGCTACTTTCCAAGCGATAGATTCCTCATTGAGTGCACCGAAGATGATGCCACGCTTGCCTTTTAACAAATTGTGAGTCATTGTTATCTTAATACTTTTGTTTAATAATAACGGCTTTCCTTCTTATATATAATAAGGTATAAGACCGTCTGTCTTACCTTGCCGTTGAAATCGTGCGCAAAATTACGAAAAATGTGCAATATAAGCAAGCTTTTTCGATAAAAAGTGATGTAAACGTTTTCTTTTTCTTCGATAACTTGCCAAAACCTTTAAAAAAACTCAATTTTGGCAAGTTATTAGATTGGATAACTTGCCAAAATCGATTATTTTTTGTAATTTTGGCAAGTTATTAGATTTTTAGCTTATGGATAAACTGATAGGAAGAAAGCTTGAACAGGCTAAACTTCAGGCTTGTATGGAGTCTGAACGCTCTGAATTTGTAGTCGTCTATGGTCGTAGGCGTATAGGAAAAACGTTTTTGGTAAGACGTTTTTTCAAGGACAACTATGCTTTCTCATTTGTAGGAAAACATGAAATGAGACGTGAACAACAATTGGCCGAGTTTGCTAAAGAACTGATGTGCTATTCTCATTCAACTTTTGTTCCACAGCTGAAAAACTGGACAGAAGCGTTTGATGCTTTGCAAAGATTATTAGAAACTTACAACATTCCAGGAAAAAAAGTTGTTTTTTTTGACGAAATGCCTTGGATGGATACACCTAAATCAGATTTCGTATCGGCATTGGAAAACTTCTGGAATGGATGGGCCAACATGCGTGATGATATTGTATTGGTGGCTTGCGGATCTGCCACATCATGGATGGTGGACAAACTCCTGCATAATCAGGGTGGACTTTTCAACCGCATTACCCAAAAAATTTATCTTCGTCCTTTTAAACTGAGTGAGATGGAGCAATATCTGGATGAAAAGCATTTTGGATGGAACCGTTATCAGATAGCCCAATGCTACATGATATTGGGCGGTATTCCCTTTTATCTGACATTGCTCAATCCCGAACTCTCCCTATTGGGCAATATTGACGAACTTTTCTTTGCAGATGCTCATGCCATGCTGCGGACCGAATATAATGAATTGTATTCCACCTTGTTCAAACGTCCAGACAACTATCTTGCAGTCATCAGGATGCTGACTGAACGGAAAGAGGGATTTACCAGAAAGGAAATCAACGAGAAAACTAAATTGGGTGGAGCTGCACTTTCTAAGATTCTGTCTGATTTGGAACAGTGTGATTTCATCTTTTCTTATGCCCGTTACGGCAATGCCAAGAACAATGCAATCTATCGCATCAAGGATTTTTATACCTTATTTTATTATAAATATGTGAATGGAATAGATACGAAAGACAGTCTTCGTTGGACTCATCTTTCATCTACGCCTCAGGTGTCAAGTTGGCAAGGCTTCAGTTTTGAACTTCTCTGCCTACTGCATTTGGATGAAATCAAGAAGGCTTTAGGGATAGATAGAATTCTCAATGATGCAAGTGCTTGGCGTAGCAGGCAACCCGAACAGAATACGCAAATCGACTTGGTGATAGAGCGTGCCGACCATAATATCAACCTTTGTGAAATGAAGTTTTCTTCAGGCATGTATGCTATTGATAAAGGTTATGAGCAGAAATTGAGAGAACGCATGTCTATTTTCCAGGCAGAAACCATGACCCGATGCAGCACCCGCATCACCCTGGTTACTACCTACGGAGTATTGCAGAACAAACATTCAGGCATTGTGAATGATGAAGTTTTGCTGGATGATTTGTTTGAATGAGATTCATTTTCGCCTTATACAACTTTGGTGTGTATAAGGCGAAAATCGTAACAAATAGTAAGCAGAAATGTGCTATTCCTTACTAAAACCATATATTTTTGCCAAGTAATTGCATTTTTATAACAAAATATTTGCAAATATCCGAAATAAATTATAATTTTGCAGCCGATTATAGTTAATTTATAAATTTTATCAAAACGAGAGAGATTATGATGAAAAGAATCGCAATGTTGATGGGGGGGGCAATTCTCAGTTGTGGAGTAGCCTTTGCTCAAACATCCGTTACTGGTAAAGTTACCTCTTCAGATGATGGTGAGCCTGTAGTTGGCGCATCAGTCAGGATAATAGGTTCTAAGACTGGTACAGTAACCGACATCGATGGAAACTTCTCTTTGAATGTTCCTGCTGATGCTAAGTTGGAGATTTCATACATCGGTATGAATCCACAAACTGTCAAAGCAAGTTCTAATATGAAGATTGTTTTGACTTCTGATAACAAATCCTTGGATGAGGTGATTGTTACAGGTTATGGTAACTTCAAAAAATCCTCATTTACAGGTGCTGCTGCTTCCATGTCAACAGCTAAGTTGAGTGATGTTCCTTCACTTTCTGTTGAAGATAAGCTTTCTGGTAATATCCCAGGAGTTTCTATTTCTTCTTTCTCTGGCCAGCCAGGTGCAATGAACTATATCCGTATTCGTGGTATGGGTTCTATCAATGCAGGTAACGATCCATTGATTGTGATTGATGGTACTCCTGTGAACTCTGGTAACTTGAGTGGTTTCAATGATGGAAGTACTGGAAGTGGTTATAATGGTTCTGGTACCAATGCACTTTCTACATTGAACAGCAACGATATCGAATCTATCACTGTTATCAAGGATGCTGCCGCAGCCTCTTTGTATGGTTCTCGTGCAGCCAATGGTGTGCTTGTCATTACAACTAAGAGTGGTAGTGCAGGTAAGACCCAGGTTGATTTCCGTAGCGACTGGGGATTCTCTAACATGGCTATCAACTATCGTCCAACGTTGGATGGTGATTCTCGTCGTGCCTTGATTTATCAAGGTTTGAAAAACTATGCTTTTGATAATGTTGATGGTACAACCGATGCTTCGGCTGCAGCATTTGCTGATGCTAATATTGATGATTATGCAGCAAAACCAGAGAATGGCTGGGCTAATTGGCGTGACGCTCTCTTCAAAAATGGTTCTAGCCAGAACTATCAGGCAAGTGTAACTGGTGGTAATGATAAGACCAAGTTCTATGCATCTTTGTCATATGCAAATCAGAATGGTATTGTTGACCGTTCAGGCTTGGAACGTATGACAGGTAATGTAAACGTTTCCCATCGTTTTGGTAAGTTCAAGTTGGATGCTAGCACAATGATTTCATCTATGCATCAGAACTCTGCCATGGATGGTGGCGCTTCTTTTGCTGGTGCCGTCTCAAGTGCAGTATGGTTCCTCGGCCCTTCTAATGCTATCTATGACAAGAATGGTAATTTGCTGACAAAGACAGATGGTGCTTATAACAATAGTTATAACCCTATTTATGAGAACCAGCACATGTCTGATAGAACCAACACGACACGTTCTTACAGCACCTTGGCTCTCGAATGGAACATTTGGGACAACTTGAAGTTGCGTGAGAAGGTAGCTTACGACTACATCAACTCTACCGAGGATGTGCTTTGGGACAAATTCTGTGGTAATGGTTCTGGCTCAAATGGTGTGATGCAGCGTACTTACAATGAGTGGACAACCATGAACACTCAGACACAGTTGACATACAATAAGTCTTTTGGAGCCCACAATGTGGATGCTTTGCTTGGTTTCGAGACAGAGGCATGGCATAACAACAACTCATACGCTTCCGGTACAGACTTCCCTGGCAACTTGTATGAGTTCGCTAACTCTGGCGATACCTCTATGCAGAGTTACAAGTATGACTCAAAGATGACTTCTTTCTTGGGTCGTGTCAACTACAACTATAACGATTTGTATTATGCTGGTGTAAGCTATCGTCGTGATGGTAGTTCTCGTATGGCACGTGAGAATCGTTGGGGTTCGTTCTGGTCTGTATCTGGTGCTTGGCGCTTTGGTGCAGAAAAGTTCATGGATTCTATCAAGGATATATTGAGCGATGGTAAGATTCGTGTATCTTATGGTGTGAACGGAACTCTTCCATCTGGCTTGTATAGTTACATGAACCTTTATAAGTATGGTGAGTACTACAATGGTAGCAATGGTATGGGTATCATTGGTGTAGCTAACAAGGACTTGAAGTGGGAGCAGAACAAGGCTTGGAACTTTGGTCTTGACTTGACATTCCTCAACCGTATTTCTGTAACATTGGATTACTACGTACGTAATACATCCAATTTGATTATGAACCGTCCTATCTCTATGATTCCAGGTTACTATGATGAATCTTCTCTGTTGGCTACCATGGCTCAGAATGTAGGTTCTATGCGTAACCAAGGTATTGAGGTGACCATTTCTTCTACCAACATTCAGAAGAAGGACTTCCTTTGGACTACTTCTCTGAACTTTGGTCATAACTCCAACAAGGTAACAGAGTTGACAGGTGATGATGACAAGATTATCAGCGGTGCCATGATTCATCAGGTAGGTAAGCCTTACTATTCTTACTATATGTATGAGTATGCAGGTGTTGACCCTGAGACAGGTTTGGAGAGCTATTACATCAATGATGGAACTGAGAATGCTCGCAAGACCACTACTAATGTAGCTGAGGCAAACAAGACTATTGTTGGTCATCATGAGCCAGCACTTGAGGGCGGTTTGTCTAACTTCATCAAGTGGAAGTTTATCGACTTCAACTTTACTTTGACCTATAAGTTGGGCGGTGACTCTTACGATGCTGCTACTTGGTTGCACGATAATGGTGGTACATACGCCCTCTATGGAGCAATCCCTTCTTACTATAAGTTGGAGGATATGTGGCAGAAGCCAGGCGATAATGCTAAGTTGCCTAAGTTCCAGGCTGGTTATGGTAAGGGTGTGTTGTCTTCTCGTTGGTTGATGCCTAACGATTATCTTCGCTTGAAGAACCTTACCTTAGGTTTCTCAGCACCAAAGGAGTGGATCAGCAACCTTGGCTTGAGCAAGGCTCGTGTATATTTCTCTGCCAACAACTTGTTGACCTGGAAGTCTAAGGATCTTTATGTTGATCCAGAGACACCAGCGGATGGCTTGTGTACATTCGAAATGCCAGCTTTGAGAACTTATACATTTGGTATCGAACTTAGTTTCTAATTTATAAAAGAACGAAATACAATGAAAGTATTAAAATCAATATATAAGGTAATGGGCTGCGCTATTTTGGCAGCCAGCCTGTCATCTTGCGTCAATGATTGGTTGGACGTAGCTCCTTCTGATGGTACAGATGCCGATGCAGCCTTGACCAGCAGTTCAGACTTGGCTGCTGCGAGAACGGGTATGTACGCGGCTTTGAAGGGAAACAGCAACTTGGTAGATTACTATGGTCAGCAATTCTTCGTTTATGGTGATGTTCATGCAGGTGATGATTATCAGTATAATAATCTTGGTGGTTCTAACCGTGCAAGTTTCTACTATGACATGAATTATCAGACTGCATCTGAGTTTTCATCAAGTATTTCTTCCAGTAACGTAGCTTGGAAATCACCATATATTGTTATTGGCCGTGCTAATCGTATCATCGCTGCTGCAGAAGGTGGTGCTTTGAGCGATGCAGCAGAGGCTAAGGCTACTATTGACCAGTATGCGGCAGAGGCAAAGGTACTCCGTGCCCTTGCTCATTTTGACCTTGTTCGTATCTATGGTAAGCCATATACAGAGGATCAGGGTGCATCTCTTGGTGTACCATTGGTAACAGGAGTGCTGGAGTCTAATGCAAAACCTGCTCGTAGCACTGTTGCTGAGGTTTACACCCAAGTAGTGAAGGATTTGACTGAGGCTATCAGCTCTAATGCTCTTGCTACAGAGACAGAACCAGGTTATGTAAGCGTTTGGGGAGCAAAGGCAATCCTTTCTCGTGTTTATTTGAATATGGGTGATTATGCTAACGCCTTGTCTGTTGCTGAGGATATTATCAAGAATTCTGGCGCAGCGTTGTGGACTCGTGACCAATACTTCAAAGCATGGGATGCTTCAACTCCTAATGAGAGTGAGTTCTTGTTCCGTCTCAATGTGGCAGGTTCTACAGACAACAATGACTTGAATGGTATCGGTAACCTTCAGCAGCGTGATGGCTACAAGGAAATGGTTGCTACTAAGAAGTTTGTTGACATGCTTACTTCAGACCCAGAAGATGTTCGTAACGATATGTTCTTGCCTGCAACTGCAGCCAAAGAGGTGGCAACTTATGGTACCAACAAGGTATTTCTGAACAAGTTGCGTGGTCAAGGTGGTAATCTTCGTAATGTTACTATCGTTCCAATTATCCGTCTTTCTGAGGTTTACTTGACAGCTGCAGAGTGTGCATTTAGAAATAATGACAAGACTAAGGCTGTAGAGTATCTGAATGATTTGGTAAAGAACCGTACCACAACAGTGGCTTCTTTGGCTACAGTGGATAACATCACACTTGAGCGTATCTTGATTGAGCGTCGTAAGGAGTTGATTGGCGAGGGACAGCGTTACTTTGATGCTTTGCGTAATAACGAGACTATCACCCGTTATACAAGTGAAGCTGATAAGGGTTGGCACAAGACATTGAGCAAGGAAGCTCAGTCTTTCAACCGTGATTACTTCAAGGCTATTGCTGCCATTCCGCAGGCAGAGATCAACGCCAACCCTAACATCAAGCAGAATACGGGTTACGGTGAGTAATCGCTGTAATGGAATTTTAATAAGATAATATTTTTAATCAACGATATAGGAATGCCATGAGTGGCATTTTCTATAAATCTCTCGGGAGAGGCTGGCTGTGAAGCTCGCCTCTCTTTTTCGATTTTAGATGTTCAAACTTTCTGGATTCATCAAGAAATCATAAATGTTTATGGTAAGGATACCTTCCTCGTTCTGGTAAGTCGGAGTGGGCGTTCCTACGATGACTATTTTCTTGAAACTGTCTTTTATGCGCAAAAGAGAGTTGAACTCTTGTTTCATTTTGTCTTCTGTTGGCAAGGCATAGGCAGACTGTATGTAGCATCTCTTATAGCCCAGATTGCAAACGAAATCGACTTCTAATGTACTGCGTTGCCGCTTACCATCCTCTCTAATCGTAAAAATTGGTATTTGTCCCACATCAACAGAATAGCCTCTAAGACGCAATTCATTGTATATTGCGTTTTCCAAGAGATGTGTAAATTCTGTCTGGCGAAAATTAAGTCTGGCGTTACGTAACCCTAAGTCTGTGAAGTAATATTTTGATGGTGTGTCAATGTATTTCTTGCCTTTGATGTCAAATCTGATGGATTTCTCGATGATAAAAGCATCTTGCATCAAGTCTATATAGTTCTTGATGGTATCTTTTGAAAGACAGCTTTGTTTGACAGATTTGAAGCAATTTTCCAACTTTGTTGGATTGGTTAGGCTGCCAATATTTGAGGCGACCAAGTTGATTAGCTCTTCCAAATCGTCATCTTTCTTTATTTCATATCGTTCCTTGATGTCACGGATATAGGTATGAGTAAAAAGGTTCTTGAGGTACTCTACTTTTCGCTCAATTTCATCCATTGTGACCACTTGTGGAAGTCCACCATAGGTGAGATATTCATTCAATAAATCTTCACGATTACCTTCTTTCGCAGACATAAACTCTTGAAAGCTTAAAGGCGTGATACGTATTTCGTCGCCTCGTCCTCTGAACTCTGTAATTACATCTTTAGAAAGGAATTTTGCATTGCTACCTGTTACATAAACGTCTGCATTTGTGATTTTGAGATAGCTATTGAGTACATCCTCAAACTCTGCTACCAACTGTACTTCATCAAGGAGGATGTAATATTGTTGAGAGTCTGTCATCCTTGAATCTATATAGTTCAACAAAGCATCAGGATTTCTTAGAGCGGCATTACGGCGGTCTTCCATATCAACCTTGATAATATGCTGTTCATCTACTCCTTGTTCTAAGAGATAGTTATGAAATAAGGTGAAGAGAAGGTATGATTTGCCACATCGACGCATTCCTGTTATTACCTTTATCATGCCATTACCCTTGCGGGCAATGATTCTGTTTAAGTGAATATTACGTTTTATCTCCATGTTATTCGATTTTTTTGTGATAAATCACACTTTTGACGAATACAGGGGCAAGAATGCTGGCTGTGAAGCTCGCCTCTCCTTTTCATATATAGTTAAAGGTAAACACTATTAGTCTTTTAAGCAAGCCAATGGAATAACTTTGACTCCATCAGGGCGTGTGTATGCCACACTGCCCCCAGTAAGTAAATCTTCTTCGGGCATGAAAGCTTAGTTTAGTGTCGCTGAATGTATGTTCAACGTCGTTGAACATAGACTTCATGCGGGTTTAGTGACTTTTTTAATGGGGCTTTATATACTTTTTCTTGCGAATTATTAGACTTATTCAAGCAATTCTTTGTAATTTTGCATGTAAAAACATAAAGAGATGGAAATAGTAGAAAGAAATATGGTAGGCAAGAAGAGCCAAGAGGCTTGTGAGGATGGTATCATCGTGACTGATGATTTTATCGCAGTGATTGATGGAAGTACGAGCAAGACTCCTACGCATCTTTCGCCCGATATGAAGAACGGACGCTTTGCAATGGTGCTAATCTCGGAATTTATCAAAAAGGAATTAAAGGCTGAGGCTTCGGTTGATGACTTCTGCCAGGGTGTTTCTTCCTATATATATAATAAGGTGTATAAGACTTTAGGAATGGAAGAGCGGATGAAACTGCATCCTGAAGAACGTCTCACTGCTTCTGCCATCGTCTATTCCTGTGCCAGGAGAGAAGTGTGGATGGTGGGTGACTGCCAGGCACTCATCAGTGGCAAACTTTACGAAAACAACAAGCCTTTTGAGGAAGAGATTGCCGCCAGACGTGCAAGCCTCATTCGTCAGGGAATGCCTCCGGCAGATGCACGCAAGGCTATTGAACCGCTGCTTATTCAGGCGATGCTCAACGGACAGAACATTCATTATGCGGTAATCGATGGATTTCCTATCTACCATGAGGGTGTAAAGGTCATTTCTCCAGCCATAGGAGAAATCGTTCTGGCAAGCGATGGATATCCGTTTCTGAAACCAACTCTTGCTGAAAGCGAGGCTGCCCTACAGGCTCAACTCGCAGCCGATTCTCAAAACATTTCCTCTTTCCTTGCCACTAAGGGACTGCTGGAGGGCAATCACAGTTTTGACGACCGGTCCTATATCCGGTTCAAATAAACATAAAAAAGTCCTATACCAGTAATATCCCGGTATAGGGCTTTTATTATAATCTCAGATCTTATCGATGATCTTATTTTATCCTATTTGATGATCTTGTCTTTTTATCCTACCTGGCTTCCTGGCTTTACTTTGCCAAGGAGAGAGGTAACGTTCAATGAGCCGTCGAAGTTGACAGCACTCAGAATCATACCCTGGCTCTCGATACCCATCATCTTGCGAGGAGCAAAGTTTGCTATGAAGAGCACGTCCTTACCGATCAACTGCTCTGGCTCATAGTAGGCGGCGATACCTGAACAGATAGTACGCTCAGTACCAGTACCATCATCGATGGTGAACTTCAGGAGTTTCTTAGACTTCTTTACCTTCTCGCAGTTCAGAATATGGCCCACGCGAATGTCGAGCTTCTCGAAATCATCAAAGCTAACCTCTGGCTTGATAGGTGCAGCCTTGTATTCAGCCTCCTCGTTAGCCTTCTTGGTGTCAGCGAGTTTCTGCAACTGTTTCTCGATGACCTCATCCTCAATCTTCTCGAAGAGCAACTCTGGCTCACCGAGCTGAGTACCCGCCTTGAGCAAGTCTGTGCTGCCCAACTGGGTCCATTCGAAAGTTGGCATGTTGATCATCTTGCGCAGTTTCTCAGAAGAGAAAGGCAAGAATGGTTCGAAAGCGATGGCGAGGTTGGCAACCAACTGGAGGGAGATATTCAGGATAGTCTCCACACGCTTAGGATCGGTCTTCCAAACCTTCCAAGGCTCACATTCTGTGATGTATTTATTACCGATGCGGGCGAGGTTCATAGCCTCTTTCTGAGCCTCACGGAATTTGAATACGTTGAGATACTGCTCTACCTTCTCCTTCACGTCTTTGAACTCAGCGATAGCCTTCTCATCTACCTCCTGCAGTTCGCCGCAAGCAGGAACTACACCGCCCCAATATTTCTTAGTGAGTTGGAGAGCACGGTTTACGAAGTTACCATAAACAGCAACCAATTCAGAGTTGTTGCGCTCCTGGAAATCCTTCCATGTGAAGTTGTTGTCCTTGGTCTCAGGAGCATTGGCTGTCAATACATAGCGCAAAACATCCTGCTTGCCAGGGAGATCTACGAGATACTCGTGCAACCAGACTGCCCAGTTACGAGAGGTAGAAATCTTATCATCCTCAAGATTCAGGAACTCGTTGGCAGGCACGTTGTCTGGCAGGATATAGTCGCCGTGTGCCTTCAGCATAGTAGGGAAGATGATGCAGTGGAACACGATGTTGTCCTTACCGATGAAGTGAACGAGACGAGTCTCAGGATCCTGCCACCATTTCTGCCATGTGCCCCATTTCTCAGGCTGTGCATCGCAGAGTTCCTTGGTATTTGAGATGTAACCGATAGGTGCATCAAACCATACGTAGAGCACCTTGCCCTCAGCACCCTCCACAGGAACAGGAATACCCCAATCCAGGTCGCGGGTCATCGCACGAGGCTGCAAATCCATGTCAAGCCAGCTTTTGCACTGACCATAAACATTAGTTCTCCACTCCTTGTGACCTTCCAGAATCCATTGCTTCAGCCAGTCCTGATACTTTCCTAAAGGCAGATACCAGTTCTTGGTAGGCTTCTTCACGAGACCATGTCCAGGATTGTTCTTGTTGGTTGGGTTAATCAACTCCTCAGGCGAAAGTGTAGCACCACATTTCTCGCACTGGTCACCATAGGCACCTTCAGCACCACAGCGAGGACAAGTACCCACGATGTTACGGTCTGTGAGGAATTCTCCTGTTACCTCATCGCAGAACTGCTCCTCTACCTTCTCTTCGAGCACGCCCTTATCATAGAGAGTGCGGAAGAAATCAGAAGCAAACTTATTGTGAACTTTTGAGGTCGTACGGCTATAGATATCAAAGGAAATGCCGAAGTCCTCAAAACTTTTCTTGATCAGATTGTGATAGCGGTCCACCACCTCCTGCACGGTGATGCCCTCTTTCTTGGCACGGATGGTTACAGGCACACCGTGCTCATCACTACCACCGATGAAAACAACGTCTTGTTTTTTGAGTCGGAGATAGCGCACGTAGATATCGGCTGGCACATATACACCTGCCAGGTGTCCGATATGTACACCACCATTGGCGTATGGCAAAGCTGCCGTCACAGTGGTACGTTTGAAATTTTTCTGTTCCATATTAGCTAATATACATTTTTTTGTTATTTTGGGTGCAAAATTACAAAAAATAGTTGGAAACTGGGAAGTTTTTCGATGCTTTTCTTAATATAGTAAGGTGTGACTACGGAAAATAATGCGGAAAACCCTTCAGATGACTATTTTAGAAACAATAAGAAGAGAGTTTTGTATGCAAAAGAAGTGAAAAATAGAGGAAAATGATTGAAAATAGAGGAAATTAGGGGAAATTAGAGGAAAATTTCCCCTAATTTCCTATTCTGATTTGAAGTTGGTCTTTATATCCCCCCTTTCTGCCCAGTCGCCTCGGTGACTGCCCCAGAGGCTTACGAGAGCGAGGCTCTCAGTTGTAATGTTAGCACTGCAAATTACACCACACAACACCTTAATAGGTAGAACACAGCTTTTGCAGATTCTCCTCGAAGTGTTCTTTGTCGATAGCACTGTTCTTTAGTGTAGAGCGATAGTTGTATATCGTTTGTGGCGAGTAGGAGAGAATGCCGGCAATCTTGGCGCTCTCCGTTACGCCTAGCCTAATCAAGGCAGCTACACGCAGGGTTGGGGTCAGCTCGTTGTCTTCCTTAAGCTGTATTTGCGCCTCGGGCAACAGCAGTGTGTTCAGCTCCTTTACAAACGATGGATAGAGCGAGAGGAAGATTTTGTCGAACTGCGAGAAGAAGTTCTGACTCTCCTCGGCGCTTTGCCTTGAAGATGAGAGGGTGCTCAGCAATTCGTTCTGCTGATTGGTCTTAATCTTACGTATCACCAGTTTGCGCTGATTTTTCAACCGCTCGATATACTGATAGCAGAGCATGATAAAGGCATTAGCCATCGACTCTCGCTTCGCATTGGTATATTCAAACTCGTCGTTGGAGTCCTGAAGTGCTTTGTTGGAGTCCTTTAGTGCGTTGTTGGAGCCCTTAAGCTCGTCGTTGGAGTCCTGAAGTGCTTTGTTAGAGTCCTTTAGCGCTTTATTGGAGTCCTTTAGCGCGTCGTTGGAGTCCTTTAGTGCTTTGTTGGAGTTCTTAAGCTCGTCGTTGGAGCCCTTAAGCTCGTCGTTGGAGTCCTTTAGTGCTTTGTTAGAGTCCTTAAGCGCATCGTTAGAGCCCTTAAGCTCGTCGTTAGAGTTCTGAAGTGCTTTGTTGGAGTCCTTTAGTGCGTTGTTGGAGCCCTTAAGCTCATCGTTAGAATCCTGAAGTGCTTTGTTGGAGTCCTTTAGTACTTTGTTGGAGCCCTTAAGCTCGTTGTTGAAGCCCTTAAGCTCATCGTTAGAATCCTGAAGTGCTTTGTTGGAGTCCTTTAGTGCTTCGTTGGAGCCTTTAAGCTCATCGTTGGAATCCTGAAGTGCTTTGTTGTCTTTTTTATGTTGTTTGTTGTCAGCGCTAAGTTGTTCTGTCAGCGTTTTCAGATCATTCTCCTTTAGTTTCAACAAGTGGTTTTTCCGGACGACAAACACAATAGCAGCGACAATGACCGCCATTAGCCCGAGTATGCTTATTATAGCCACATCTTGCCAAGTGCTATGTTTCTGTAGCTTCTCGTAGTAAGCCGACAGTATGACATGCAGGTTGGTGTACAACTCCATACGTCGCTGTCGATTACTGTACGCATCGGCATCCATCAATGATATGTTGATGTATTCATTGGCTTTGCGCAGATTGTCCTGATTCTTATATAACAACAAAGCCACTTCCTGCAAAGCCAGACTCTCATTGGTCGATGCCATTACATCGCTTATGGCTGCAAGTAGAAGATAGCGTTCTTGCTGTTCACTCTGGTGGTTCTGGTCGTAAGTTTTAGACAGAGCGTAAGCAGACATGGCATACAGTTTGCTGTCGGGCTTCGATAGCGACATTGCCTTATTGAAGCAAGTGCTGATGTCATGTATGGTGCCTTTCGAATAGAGTTGTACACCTTTCATATAATAGTACTGCGCATCCTTCTTCGGACAATACTCTATAGCCTTGTCGATATAATCTTGGAAGAGTGTGGAATATCGTTGGCAGTACTCCGTATTCTTAGTGGACATATTCAGATTGAAATACAGCGCACTTAAACTACAGTTGTAAAGGTAGTTTATATGGCGGTTGGTTGGCGGAATCTCGAGTTTTTCGAGAATTTCCTTAGCCTCAATATAGAAGCCACGGTAAACCAGCAGTCTTGCCTTTAAGATCTGATATTGTGTGTAATATTCCGAACTGTTAGTCTGTTTGGCTAAGTTTATCGCTTTTTGAACATACACCATTGCCGAATCATATTTGTATGGTGTATACTCGTTGATCAATCGCTCATATATGCGCAACTTGTCTGTTGCATTGTTCACGTAATTAATGGCATTCTTTATGTCATGAAGCCTTTTTTCTTTTTTGGCTTCATACTCAGCTCTATTGGCTATGACAGAGTCTAAGCGTTCGTAAAGTTTGGTGTTGTCTGCGCGAGCACTAATTGTCGACAGACATATAGTAATGGTCAATATCAATATTTGCATAGTTTAAAAAAACATTGTTAATCGGTACAAAGTTATATATTTTTTCTCTAATTTCGTTCAAATTTCCTGCTTTTTTTGAAACAGATTTTAATCGGTTCTACTTTCCCCCCCTTGGATTTTATAAGTATCTGATTTTGTGATAGATATGACTTGGTATATATACTATAGCCATACTCTAAGCCTACTCATTTTTATTTATCATTCCAAATTATAATACCTTTGCACAGCAAAATCCGGTAGGCTCTAATGCTATACTTAGACGTGCTCGATTTTAATTAAGTGAAACGATAATAATAAATTAGTGATGTTAAAGAAACTTAACAAGAAAATTTGTTTAATTGCGACTCTATTGCTTTTAGCTCTTCCATCTATGGTTGCTGCAACCATAGATAGCGGAGGCAAAATAGAGAAGAAGGTTTGGCAGGATTCAGACGCTAACAAGGAGAATTATTTTAATAACCGTCGTGCTCTCGTAGGACCGGGATGTACAATCAATAGCATTGGTGATGGTGTTCAGGTGGTTTCAGGAACAGCTAATCTTCAGAACCTTTGCAATGATGATTTGGATGATTATGCTACGATTCCGGCGCTTGTTGATGCTACCGTTGGAGCAAGTCCTATTATCAGCATTAAGGACAATCAGCATTATTATGCTGGTGACACAGAGGCTGGTTTTGTTATTTGTGCAAAATCAAATGCAAGCATCCTTACTCTCGATTTAGCAAAGTTCTACAAAATACAGTTTCTTAAGGACGGTGAAAAGGTTGGCGACCTCCAGTCGATCTCTACCGGTAAGTCTGTTACCGGACTTGGCTTGTCGTTGCTGACATTCCCTGGTTCAGATCAGGTAAACAAATTGTACATGGCTACAGCTCCCGGTAATTTCGATGAAATCAAGCTCGTTCAGTGTGGAGTTGATGCCAATGTGCTCTCTGCTATAAATATCAAGTATGCATTTGTAGGCAAGGCTCGTGAGTATACTATTACCAATAATAAGGAGAATGGTATTTCTAAATACGCTGAAGAGCAGGGTAGAAAGACGTTTACTCTGGATGCGCAAGGCAAAAAGCCAACTCACACATTAGGTGAGGTGTCACGTGGTGATGTGATTGATGAGAAACTTGACAATGGCTATGCTGCTGTTGTAGGAGCAGTAGTTCCAGTATCAACTCCTGTTACTGTTGTTGCCAAACCCAGTGATGGCAAGGAAGCATTCCCTAAGGGAACAGAAGTGGGATTCAAGTTTAATGGATTTAATCTCGCCAATCTTTCGGTAGGCTCTGGCGTTGAACTCACACTTTTCAACAAAGAGAATAAAGAAATAGGCAACTATGACATCTCTAATAAACTCCTGGGTCTTGGACTGATTGAGGATACCAAGGACGGTGAAGTCGTTATGAGAGCTCCTGCAGCTTTCTCAGCAGCAAAGATTTTCTTCAAAGGCATAGGAATACGAGTTGGTGGTACCTCTGTCAACTACGCCTTTGTGCGCATGGCTCCCGATGCAGCTTCTCATCATTGTCCAATCAATGCCACATCGAGCCGCGATGTGTCTGGAAGTGTCAATCAATTCCAGTTGCAGCACAATAAGGATGTTGATGTGACATGGACCGTCCAGAGCTATCCGGAGGGTGCCGCTGATGTTGAAGTGGTTGCCACAACAGGCTTGGTAAGCAATTTGTCTCTTCCAGGCAAGTATGTTTTCCGTGCAACAGCTGCGGATGGTTGCTATGAAGAGACAACCCTCAACTATGCTCCCAAATATGTTGCGGAGGAACACGGAGTGGATATCCTTGTCAATAAGGAGGGTGAGAAGCCTAAATACGTGTTGAGCGATAAGTTTGGCGGTAGTTTGATACAGATATTCGATAGAATGATGAATCGCTCAGCCATACTTACTACTTCTCTCAACGATTTCGCCTATCGTGAGCCAGGCGTTGAAGTGGCAGCCAACAAGGGTCTCGTTGGCATCAAGACTGCTGATGGATCTAACTTTGCTGATGGTTTGAATGGCAATGCAAGAGCTTTCAATGGCAAGATGAAGGTAGGTTTTGTGGTATCTGCTAAGGCTACCGGACTCGATGCTAATGTGCTTAAGCTCTACAACATCAAGCTCTACAATAAAGGCAAGGAAGTGACTGGAGATGTAACGACCCATTGGGATGCCATCTCAGCTGGACTTATCGGTAAAGAGGAAACACATAAAATGTGTCTGAACGTTGAAGTGCCTGCGGGCTGTGTGTTTGATGAGATTGTACTTTATAGCACAGGCGTTCTTTCTGCCGACCTCTCACAGCTCAATATCTACTATGCGTATGTAGCCGATGCTGAGGCAGACAACGCTACTACCAATCCAATATATGGTGCTCAAGTGGTATCTACAAATAATACCAATGCATCCATCGACTTTGCTAACACTCAGATGGTCCAAGTTGCCAACATTGGCAATGGCTACAACGAGTTGAGCAATTTGATTGACGACTCAATGGATACGTACTTGACTCTCCCGTTGGGAGCAAACTTAGGTGGTGCGACTATCTCTGTCAATATGGGTAAAGTAGTTGATAAGGGACAGCAGCTCGTTATGGTTACCCGAAAACTGGCTTTAGGATTGGGTGTAAGTCTTGGCGAAGGTCTTAAATTGACTACCTATCTCGATGGTAAAGAGCAGGAAGAACTGACAAACTGGAAGATTCTTGGCGCTGATGTAATAGGCAGTGAAGGCGACGGCTATGCCGTGCTCAATCCAACCAAGTCGTTCGATCAGGTTCGTATCACACCTGTTAAGGTGCTCTCGGCTCTTGGGAATCTTCAGATTAAGGGCTTCGCTCTGCGTACTGACATGAATGACGACGGAACACTCAACGGAAACGACGACCTTCTGGTTCTTGACGAGGACTCTACTCTCAACGTAACCAAGACATACAAAAATGCCAGGATGCTGTTGCATCGTACATTCACCAAGAGTGCTGACAACAACAAGAAGGGATGGAACTCTATCATTCTTCCCGTCGATATGACAGCAGCTCAGGTGAAGGAAGCCTTTGGTGATAGTGTACAGATGGCAAAGTTCGACCGTTTGGAAGACAACTGGATCAAGTTCTCTACCGTGAACGTAGCTGGTGACAACGTAGTGCTTGAGAAGAACACTCCTTATATAATATATCCTACAAAGGAGCCGCTCGGCAACTATTCATACACTATCAATGGTGTTACGAAGATTCTCGACGGTCATGTATATGTAGCCAATGGCATCAACTACGATGACCAGACATCCGAACTGGAACACACAGTAACTGGAATAGGCATGACCTACACTGGCTCGTACAGCAAACCGACTGCAGTGTCAAAGGATTCTTATATGTTCAGCAAGGGTGACTTGGTTCACACAAGTAAAGACCATACTGTAAAGGCTTATCGCTGCTGGCTTAAAGAAGATGCACATTCTGGCAAAATGTTGATGTTCTCGCTGAATGGCAATGGTATGGGCGGTACAGCTGGCATCCAGGTAATTGAGGAGAACAAGCAGAATGCAAACACTGGCATCTACAACCTTGGTGGTGTGCGTATGAACAACAACGACGTCAACAAGTTGCCGAAGGGTGTGTATATCGTTAACAACAAAGTAGTAGTAAATAAATAAAAAATATGAATAAGAAATATGTAGCACCGGAGATTACCGTTATAGAGATGGAGTCCTCAAATATAATGGCAGGCAGTGGCAATCTAAGCAGTCCAAGCGGTCCAAGTAGCCCTAGCCTTCCTGACACTGGTTGGACTCCCGACGGTGACATAAACCATGGATTCGGAATAGTAGAAGAAGGGAATAATGATTACAGTGATGACGATTTCTAAACTATAGACAACTAAAGAACTCACTATTTTATTAAAGTCGAGCGCCTTGCAATAGTGAAAGCATTAACCAATTTAGTGCTTTGAAATCCATCCTTCCCTGATTAAAGTACAAGAACTTGCTTTGTCAAATTTCAAACAAAGTAAGTTCTTATACTCATTATCTAAATTTATAGCGATAAGTCTCTTGTCTTTTTTTCTTTGAACGCCCCCAATCCAGCTATCTGTGTTCCGTCCCAATTTGTAAGTTGGTCAGCGCACCCATTAGAACCGCCAAGTGAAACGTATGTGTCTGCACTGCATATTTCTCCACTTCGTCAAGAGCGACTTTCGCCTAACGTTCCGCTTCAAGAACCACCTTGTTCTTATGTTTGCGTCCTCGTTTCTCTTCCTCTGAAAGTTCATCATAGGAGAAGCCTCTTGCCAAGCCATACTTATGCCCTACCTTGTTGTAATCCCTTATATATGTCCTCTTTCCGCCCAATCTCCACGGTCGAGTGCACGATAGCCGATGGCTTCTGCCAGATGATGCAGTTCCACATGCTCGCAACCTTCCAGGTCGGCGATGGTGCGGGCTACTTTCAGAATGCGACTGTAGGCTCTTGCTGATAGAGAGAGTTTCTCCATTGCCATGCGGAGCATATCTATGCCTGCTTCATCGGGTTCTGCGAACTGGTGAATCATCCTTTCTGTCATCTGGGCATTGCAGTGGATACCTTTGTAGTCCTTGTATCTTGCTGCTTGTATCTCCCTTGCCTTGATGACTCGTTCCCGGATGTTGGCACTTGGCTCTCCCGGAGCTGCTTTTGAAATATCCTTGAAAGGTACGGGAGTGATTTCACACTGGATGTCGATGCGGTCGAGAAGCGGACCAGATATTTTGTTCATGTATCGTTGGATCTGACCGGGGGTGCAGACGCAATGATGGGTGGGATCTCCGTAATAACCGCACGGACACGGATTCATGCTTGCTATAAACATGAATGAGCAGGGATAATCTGTAGAATATTTGGAGCGGCTGATAGTGATATGTCGGTCTTCCAATGGTTGGCGGAGTACCTCCAGCGTGGTTTTGTTAAATTCCGGTAATTCGTCACAGAAAAGCACACCGTTATGAGCCAGAGAGATTTCTCCTGGTTGCGGATTGGTTCCTCCTCCTACCAGCGCTACCTGTGAGATCGTATGGTGGGGAGCACGGAAAGGACGTTGGGAGATCAGAGATACGTTCTTACCTAATTTTCCTGCGATGGAATGTATCTGAGTGGTTTCCAGACTTTCAGATAGGGTGAGGGGTGGAAGGATGGAAGGCAAACGTTTGGCCATCATAGATTTTCCGGATCCCGGAGGACCTACCATGATGAGATTATGTCCACCTGCTGCTGCAATCTCCAGCGCACGCTTCACATTTTCCTGTCCTCTAACGTCTGCATAGTCGAGGTCGCAATGGGTTTGGTTTTCATAAAATTCCTTGCGTGTATCTACGATGGTAGGAGCGAAATTCTGCTTGTCGCTGATAAAACTGACCACTTCTGCCAGCGTACTCATGCCATAGACTTCGAGCTTATTGACCACAGCCGCCTCCCTCGCATTCTGTTTCGGTACAATCAATCCCTTGAAATGTTCAGCTCTGGCTCTGATGGCTATAGGGAGCGCACCCTTGATGGGCTGAAGAGACCCGTCAAGGCTCAATTCGCCTACAAACATAAATTCCTTGAAATGCGTTTCGGGTACATCGCCGTTTGCCCCCAAGATGCCTACAGCAAGGGGCAGGTCGAAACTGCTGCCTTCTTTTCTGAGATCGGCAGGAGCCAGATTGATGGTGATGTCGGCTACAGGAAACTTGAAACCGCTATACTGCAAGGCTGCTGATATGCGGCTTCTACTCTCTCTTACGGCCTCGTCTCCAAGTCCCGTAAGATGATATTGGACTCCTCGTGTGAGGCTGACCTCCACGGTTACCGTAGTCACGTCCAATCCATTGACTGCGGCGCAATAAGTTTTGACTAACATATATTTGAATCCATTATTTTGTTTTCTTGCAGTTATCTGCTTTATGTAGAAATTCTGCAAGCTGATTATTTCAGCAGCTGGTCTAACTTTCGTTTCAGTTCTTCACGCTTCAGTCCCCGGGCTACAATCTTGCCGTTCTGCAAGACGATGACGTCTGGAACTGCGGTCATGCCCAACTTCTGCAGCGTTTTGTCCTCCAGCATATCGCCAGTACAGATGTTTGGCCAGGAGATAGAGTCTCTTGTAAGATTTCGCTTGCAGTCTGTGGCTGATGGGTCGATGCAGATACTCATCAATTTCAGACGACCCTTGGAATCCTGCATGCGCTTCTTCAATTCTCTGAGCAGGTCCTGACTGTCGTAATTGTAGGATGCCCAGGTGCTGATAACTGCTACTGGAGCACTGAGGAGGGTAGTACTGGAAACCATTTTGCCCTGGATGTCGTATGCCGTGAACTGAGGCAGGCGGCTGCCAGTATCTATTGTCTTCAACTGCTTCAACTGTTGCAGCATCTTCTGTAAACTACCATTCTGTGGCTGTGCCTCTGTCACCTTTGTCGTCAATGTATAGGCCTTGGCATAATCAGGCTGGGAGGTATTGACGAAATACTTTCTGATGAGATAAGTGCTGACGATAGACTCTGGATGGTCTTTGATAAACTGTTCCGCCTTCGCCTTTTCTTCAGGAGGAGAGAGTTTGAGGATGTTCTCGCGGAACTGGTTCATCAGCTCATTTGCCTTGGTGCCCTTTACGGACAGTTCCTTCAGATGGGATGCGTCTGCCTTGATATCGACAGAAGCGCCAGACTCTGCGAAGATAGGCTGCTCGGAAAAGTTAGGGAATACGACCATCAGCGTGAAAGGGTTCTTGCAGTCACACTCATAGGTGAAACGGCCACCGACAACTCTGATTGTATCAAGACCATTGATACCACCATCCGGACTGTAAACATAAAATTCGCCTTGATTCATATTTAAAAATTTGCCTTCAAACCTAAAATGACCACTACCTACACCGCAAGAGGTGATAAAAAGCGTAGCGAATAAAAATATGATGTAAGCAAATTTTTTCATAGATGAAAAATTTAAAGGGGAGAGTGCCGCGAGCGGGACTCGAACCCGCACAGCCATTACTGGCCAAGGGATTTTAAGTCCCTCGTGTCTACCAATTCCACCATTGCGGCATGGTAAACGTTTGAGTTGAGCGGAAAACGGGACTCGGACCCGCGACCCCAACCTTGGCAAGGTTGTGCTCTACCAACTGAGCTATTTCCGCGTTATCGAATTGCGAGTGCAAAGGTAGTATTATTTCCTGAAACAGCCAAATAGATTTACATATTTTAAGAAAAAAGTAGCTTTTTATTTGCTATTTGCTGCTTTAAGGGGGATGTTAGAGGTCAGTTATAAACACTTATAACTTTGCCCGTTCCGTTCGTTGCAGTTCCATACGAGAGGCTGTATTCCATCAGGCGGCTACCATCGGCTCCGTCAATAATGTTGCCATACTCTAAGTCGTAGATGCGGTGGCACTTGGCGCAGATTACCTGTTGGCGGTTGGCGGAATTCCAGTTTAGGGGAAAGTTGGTACCGCCATACTGGTCGATGCAGTTTGGGCACTGGCGATCGTAGGCTCTGTATTTATTGAAATTACTGTTGCCGATGATAATGCCGTTGTTAGCACCTAAATTGTAAACCTTGGCATATTGCAGTTCGGTAGCTGCGGTGATGCGGATGTCTTCTGTCTTGTTCCTGCCATCGTTGGGGGTAGAGTAGATATGCCAGATGTTGTTTTTGTAGGAAGCACTGACGAAGGTGTAGGTACCAAAGCCGTTGAGAGCTATTTCCAACGTATTGCCGGGATGGTTCTGCGTATGAAACGTAAAGCGGCAGAGAAAACGACGGCTGATGCTGTCTTCCGCTCCACAGGAAGTAAGAGTGGAAATGCCCATCGATAGGGGCAGTAAAGGAAATAAGGTGGAGAACATGGCTTTTGCGACCATGCTCTTCACCTTATTATATATATAGGAATATTTTTGATTCATCCTTTTTTGCTCGTTTTGAATTTTAGAGCCAAAGAATTGGCTTTCCCTTCGAGATACCGAACTTCGATTCTTCGTTCTTCACTCTTCACTCTTCGTTCTTCACTTCAAAAGTTCCTTTTCTGCATTCTCCATACGCTCGAAATGGAATTCGGAGAGGGTGTGGTTCATCAGCTCCTCTATCTTGTCATTGCAGAGGTTGCCGATACTGCCCTCGTGGGTATGATGGATGTCCTTGCAAGGTGTGAAGTGACCAGCCTCAATCTCCAGACCTACTGTCTTGTAGGCATCACGGAATGGCATTCCGTTGGCTGCCAGACGGTTCACTTCCTCTACGGAGAACATGAGGTCGTAGCGAGGGTCGTCGAGAATATGCTCGTTCACTTCCATCTTGTTGATGATATAGGCTGCCATCTGCAGGCAGTCCTTCAGCTCACCGAAGGCAGGAAGGAATACTTCCTTGATGATCTGAAGATCACGGAAATAGCCTACTGGCAGGTTGTTCATGATGAGCATCACCTGCTGTGGAAGGCTCTGGAGCTTGTTGCTCTTGGCACGAATCAGTTCGAATACATCTGGATTCTTCTTGTGAGGCATGATGCTGGAACCCGTGGTGCACTCCTTAGGCAACTTGACGAAGCCGAAGTTCTGACAGTTGAACATGCAGGCGTCGAAAGCCATCTTGGCCAGTGTTCCTGCCACGGTAGCCATGGCAAAAGCCACATTGCGCTCCATCTTGCCACGACCCATCTGTGCATAGACCACATTATAGTCCATACTGTCGAAACCGAGCAACTGGGTAGTCATGGTGCGGTTGAGCGGGAAACTGCTGCCATAGCCGGCTGCACTTCCGAGCGGATTGCGGTTGGTCATGCGGTAGGCTGCCTGCAGGAAAAGCATGTCGTCGGCAAGTCCTTCTGCATAAGCACCAAACCAGAGGCCGAAAGAGGAAGGCATGGCTACTTGGAGATGGGTGTAACCCGGCATCAGTACATCCTTGTACTGGTTGCTCTTCTGGATAAGTTCATCGAAGAGAATCTTGACGGAATCTACTATCTCCTTGAGTTCGTGGCGAGTAAAGAGCTTCAAATCCACGAGTACCTGGTCGTTGCGTGAACGGCCGGAATGAATTTTCTTGCCCATCTCGCCCAACTTCTGGGTGAGCATCAGTTCAACCTGGGAATGTACGTCTTCCACACCGTCTTCTATTACAAATTCGCCCTTGTCGGCGATGGCATAAATCTGTTTGAGCTCAGCTAAGAGCTGGTCCAGTTCAGATTTCTCCAGCAGTCCGATACTCTCCAGCATGGTGATATGAGCCATACTGCCCAGTACGTCATACTTGGCGAGGTAGAGGTCCAACTCGCGGTCGCGGCCTACGGTGAAACGTTCGATTTCCTTGTTTACTTCAAAGTTCTTTTCCCAAAGTTTATGTGCCATTTTCTTTTGAATTTTTTGAATGAAAGGGGGAGGCTTCGGATTAATCCTCGTATGGAATCATCGCCAAAGCATCAGCTATCTTCTCGATGCCTTCAGTCAGCGGTTTCTTCACCATTCCCTTGATAAACATATTGAGTTCAGCCTTGATGGTCAGCTTCATCTTGCAGGAATACTCCCCCGTAGGGAGCAACTGAATCCAGAAGTTGAACGGTACAGGACTGTTTTCGGTCTCAAACTTGATGGTCTTAGGGAACTCACGGTCGATGATGCGCATCTTGATTTCACCTACCATAGGGGCGGTGATAGAGATACTGTCAGTATCAAACTTGAGATCCTTGATCTTGTCCATCTGCTCACGCTTGTCGGCTGGAATCTGGTCTTTCACCTGTTCAAACTTATCCTTCAGGCGCTGCAGGTTGTTGAGGTCGCTCAATGTATTGAAAACAGATTCCTGCTTATGAGGAATCTGTTTGATATTACTTTCGAATGTACTTGTACTCATATTTCTTGTAAATGCCTATGTAGAGACAGGTATTACTTCTTCCAGTTGGCTGGATCCTTGCGCCACTCGTGGAGCAACTCTACGTCTTCCTGCTTGATGTAACCAGTCTCGAGAGCCTCTGCCACTACGTGCTCATAGTCGGTGAGTGTAACGAGCTTGACATTGGCATCAGCAAATGCCTTCTCTGCTACAGGGAAACCATAGGTGTAGCTGGCTACCATGCCCACAATCTCATTACCGTTCTTGCGGAGAGCCTCTACTGCCTTGAGAGAGCTGCCACCAGTAGAAATCAGGTCTTCTACTACAACAACCTTAGCTGAAGGATCCAACTCACCCTCGATGAGGTTCTGCATACCATGATCCTTTGGTTTAGAACGTACATATACGAAAGGCAGGTTCAGCTCATCAGCTACCAATGCACCCTGTGCGATGGCTCCTGTGGCAACACCGGCTACGGCGTCAGCCTCTGGGAACTGCTCAAGGATGGCGTGTACCAATTCGAGCTTCACATAGTTGCGCAACTCTGGGAAAGACAGAGTCTTACGGTTGTCACAATAGAAAGGAGATTTCCAGCCAGAAGCCCATGTAAATGGATCGTTAGGCTGCAACTTGATAGCCTTTACTTTCAATAACTTTGATGCAAATTCTTTCTTCAGTTTGTCCATAATCTTAAAGGATTTAATATTATTATGCTGCAAAGGTACATTTCTTTTTGCTAAAGTGAGACCTTGGTAAGGTTAAAAGTCTTTAATTTGTTGCATATATCGTAGAAATGGCGTAAAATTGCCAAGTATTAAATCAAGCGAAACTGGTGCAGATAGTACTGTAAAAGTAAGGAAAGTTATTCCCCAGCTAATCCGATAGATAAAACGCTGAATTTCATGTTGCCGGCTTTCAAAAGCGTCTGGCAACATGCACAGATAGTGGCTCCCGTAGTACAGACATCATCTACTATCAGGAAATGTCTGCCTGCGATGGAGCCGCTTTTGTTTTTCCCTTTCTCTTGGTCGGGGCGGTAGGAAGGGTAGAGCTCAAAGGCTTCTTTCACGTTCTCGTTTCTTCTCCAGCGGTCTTTTTGGGTCTGACTTTCCTTGAAAACGTTTCTTCTCACGATATTTGTGTAGATGGGGAGGTGGGTCACCTGTGCGATTCCCTTAGCGATTTCCTCGCTCTGGTTGTAGCCTCTCTGCCGTTGGCGGTGGGGTGCAAGCGGAATGGGAATGATGCCGTCGATGTCGTCGAAGAAGTGCACTTTCATTCCTTCCTGAGCCAGGAGCATTCCCAAGTCTGTGGCAACTTCCGGGCGGTGACTGTATTTCAGTTGATAGAGAATGTTGCTGGTGAAGGCATGGCCCTTGTAATAGAAGAGGGCGCAGGCTTTCTCGATGGGAATACGGTGCCAGAACATCTTTGCCATCTCATTATTATAAGGGTCTTTCCATGTATCGGTTCTGGGTAGGAACAGATTGCATGAAACACAAATGCTTTCCTCCTCGCCATTGAGCCGATTTCCGCAAACCGGACAGTAGCGGGGGGAAAGCATATCTATGATTTTTGCTAAGATACTGAGTCGCATATATGTAATTGTATTAAAATTCTACGTCTTCTACTCCCATTTTGTCAATGCATTTGCGGATAATATCCATGCTGAAACCTCTGCCTAAGGCAAAGCGGATGAGCTTCATGGAGCGCTCGTAGTCGTTTTTCGCCTTGATGGTCTTATACTTGTTTCTCATCAGGGGCAGAAGTGTCTCCATATAGAGTTCTTCCTCAATTTCTGCAAAGATAGGGTCGGAGATTTCTCTGGAGATATGTTTCAGCCAGAGAGCCTGTTCCACTTTGCGCCGTCCCCATTTGTTATATTTGATTTTATCGTTGATGAAGAAGCGGGTAAAGCGCTCATCATCCACGAATTTCTTCTGGATGAGGAACTCCATGTTGCGGGCGATAGCATCCTCGGGCAGTTCCCATTTCTTCATTTTGTCGAGCATTTCCTGCGAACAGTGCTCCGACTGGGTGCAGAGAGTCGTAAGTTTCAGGAGTGCCTGTTGCTCAGTCATCGGCTTCTTCGCACGACGCGGTTTATAATTGTCATATTCCATATTGTTTCTTATTTTTTAGCAGCTCGCATCATTCTCTTTTTCCCGAAAGAATCCTCCTTTGTCTCAATATCCTTGAAACCGAAGCCTTCGAGCATTTCCCTGGTTTCCTTTTCGTAGATAGGGTTGATTTCGAAATAGAGGAATCCCCCACAGCGCAGTCTGATGGAAGCAATCTCGGCGATGGCCCGATAGAACTTCAGAGGATCTTCGTCGGGAACGAATAGGGCGATACCTGGTTCATAATCCAAGACATTCTTAGCCATATCTATCTTTTCTTTCTCGCAGATATAAGGAGGATTGCTCACGATCATATCCACTTCGGGAGAATCCTTTGTATCTTTCCTATACCTTTCAAGCAGTTTAAAGACATCCATTTTCTCAAAGCATGCTTTAGAAGACAACAACTTGGCATTCTCTGTGGCAATTCTGCAGGCGCAGTCGGAAATGTCTATTCCTAATACTTTCGAATTTGGAATCTCAAGACTCAGGGTAATGGCAATGCAGCCAGAGCCTGTACAGAGGTCCATGATTCTTGGTTGAGGAGAGGCAGATTTCGCCATCCATTCACAGAGTTCCGCCGTTTCGGGTCTCGGAATCAGCACACCCGGCTCTACATGGAAGGTTCTTCCGGCAAAGTCGGCTTTGCCCAGCACATACTGTACCGGTTCGCCATTTTGCAGTCTTTCTACAATTTCTTCCAGATTTCTTTCTTCATCTGCAGATAATTCATTAACTTTGCCGCAGATTATGTCGGTCAAAGTCATACCGTATTTCACGTCGAGCACGGTGCGGACGATAGCTTGCGCTTCGCCAGTCTCATAGAGTGGAGTGAGGGATTGCCAAAGTTGTTGATAAGTTTTCATTTTAATGAGCCTTGTTTGACTTTCATTGAATTCACTGGCAAAAGTACATAATTTTATTGAAAATAAGATCAAAAGGGAAGAAAAAAATAGATATGGAGCAAAAAAGAAATATAGAGCAGAATGCAGATAAGGGGCAGAAAGCAGTCTCTTTTCAGAATCCTTGGACGGGAGAGCCACTCTCTCAGCAGGAGATAGATGAAATGTTTATGCGCCGCTGCCTGCAGTTGGCGAAGAATGGAAGGCAGAATGCAAAACCCAATCCGATGGTGGGAGCCGTCATTGTGAGTGCCGATGGAAGAATTATCGGCGAGGGCTATCATGTGCGCTGCGGCGAGGGACATGCTGAGGTGAATGCCTTTGCCTCTGTCAGACCGGAGGATGAGCCGCTGCTGCATGAAGCCACTATTTACGTGAGTCTCGAACCCTGTTCGCATTACGGCAAGACGCCTCCTTGTGCCGACCTCGTAGTAAAGAAAGGAGTGAAAAGATGTGTCTGCGGTTGTGTAGATCCGTTTGCCAAGGTGCAGGGGCGCGGCATTCAGAAAATCCGCGAGGCTGGCATCGAAGTGACGGTGGGCGTACTGGAGAAGGAATGTCTCGAACTCAACAAGCGCTTCATCACTTATAATACCCATAAGCGCCCTTACGTGATTTTGAAATGGGCGCAGACTGTCAACGGTTTTCTCGATGACGGAGGTAAGGGAATGGCTATTTCCTCTCCTTTCACCAAGATGCTTTCCCACAAACTGCGTGCCGAGAACGATGCCATCCTGGTAGGTAGAATCACCGATGAGCGCGACCATAGTCAGTTGAATGTGCGTGACTGGAGCGGTAAGGATCCTCTGCGACTGGTCATCGACAGAAATCACCCTTGCTTCGAGGGCTTGGATTTCTCTCAGGGAAAGACCGGTGTGCTGGATCAGATGATGGACCACCTATATATTAATAAGGTGCAATCTCTGATAGTGGAGGGAGGTGCCATCACCCATCAGGCTTTCCTTGATGCAGGACTTTGGGATGAAATCAGGGTGGAAACAGCAGTCGGGAAGTCTGTGGAAAAAGGCACCGAGGCTCCTCGCCTTCCTCACGATGTCCGTCTGCTCACCCATGAGGAATATGATGGCAATGTCATCGATACCTATGAACGAAGTAAATATTAAACATTACACATTAAACATTAAAAATCGATGAGCAATAGATTTACATCGCGCCTGAGCGATAACGACGATTTCAAGAGAGATGAACTGATTCGCAAGATAGAACATGCCGTAGAGCACATGACGCTTGCCGAACTGGAAGCTCTGTCCTACGATATGTTTACGAAAGGATATATCACGGATTATTAAGATTACATCACGGATAATCACGGATTTCCGGAAGAGCAAATAATTTCTCCATAATCGAAAAAAAACTCCAAAAAGAATGAGTTTTTCAGATTTTATATGTATTTTTGCCATGTCATTCAGAGTTTTATTTGTTTTTTGCAGCACTAAGATAAGTGAATTTTCTGACATGTCAAAATCCTGAGCAACTTTTTGTTGCTCAGGCACTTATAAAAAAATATTAAATTATAGTGTTGCGGAATTAGGTTTAGTTCATTAAGCGTATGATTGGAGTGAAAAAGATAATTGCTATTTCTGCCTTCTTTTATTCAAGTCTATGTCCAGTGTTAGCTGATAATTGGGTTTGCATGAAGGTAGAAAAGGTGCAGGAGGATTTGACTGCAAGTATTCTTGAACGTAAGGATGCCAAAGGAAAGTCGTGTGCTCTGCTTCGTGTCCAGATATTGGATAATAATGTGAAGTTTGCAGGGGACATTGTAGGAGAGGTGAAACGAGATGGGAATGAATATTTGGTATATGTTCCTGCTGTTACGCAGGAGTTTACCGTGCATCCTTCTAAAGGTGCAAGTGTGACGGTTTCCTTACCCAGAATGGAATCCAAAGCAACGTATGTGGTAGAGATGGGGGAAGGAGAAACTTCGCTGGACGACATACAACTCAACTACAATGCCATGTCGGTAAAAGAGTTGACTAACTTGGCTAATAAAAATAATCGTTTGGCGCAAAGAAAATTAGGAGATATTTATTCAGTGGGTTCTGATGAAGTACCTATAGATTATGCCAAGTGCTATCAATGGTTCAAAAAGGCAGCTTCGCAAGGCGATGCTTACTCTATGTGTCAAGTGGGGAAGTGCTACTTCAACGGATTTGGTGTCGCCAAAGACTTAAAACAGGCCATGAACTGGTTCCGAAAAGGTGCAGATGGAAATGATGCTAATGCTCAGTTCATGTTGGGGTCGATGTATTACAATGCAGTAGGGGTAGGGCAAAACTTTACGGAAGCACTGAAATGGTTTCGTAAGTCTGCAGACAACGGATATATTTTAGCATCGACAAACATTGGAATTTGCTATTATTTAGGTCAAGGTGTCGAGCAAGATGTGGAAAAAGCTTTGGACTATAGTAAGAAGGCTGCTATGCAGGGAAATAGCCATTCGCAATGCTTGTTGGGGATGATATATGGTGCGGAAGATGATTTGGAACATTACAATCCGCAGCAGTGTTACTTTTGGACCAAGATGTCTGCTGATCAGGGCTTTTCTTATGCCATATATTGTCTTGGGGTGTGTTACCAGAACGGAATAGGTACTATTAAAGATCTCAGAAAAGCGAGAGAATGTTATCAGAGAGCTGCTGAGCAAGGCGTGGACAATGCTAAGAATGCTTTGGATGAATTAAAATAGAAGGACTATGAAAAGATGGATTTGTGATGCGTTGCTGACATTGGGTGCGTACGGCTCTGCGTTTTCGCAAGTGGCCGATATGCAAAAGTTGGAATCTGACTTCCCAAAACTCGAACAGCGTCAAGACTTGAATGGGGAACCATGTGCCGTTATCAAAGTTGTGACTGATGATAATAGTATGACTTTCGATGGAAATGTAATTGGGGCACCCTTGCGCAAAGCTAATGCCTTGTTTGTTTATATGACTGGTGGTTCCAAGCAGTTGAGGATAAAATCTTCGGAGACAACTCCATTCATGTTGAATTTTGATAAATTTGGTATCAATGGGTTGGTTGCTGGTTCTACCTATCAAGTTACTTTTTCAGTTGAACCGAAAGCAGATGAGGATATTTTCCAATTGGACAAGACTTTCAAGCCATATCAATTGATTGGATTGCGAGATTCCATTCCTTTTGAAAAGTTGAAGTCTATGGCAGACCGTGGTGATGTGGATGCGCAGGCAGAAGTTGCAGCGTGTTATTATCTTGGTGTAGTTATAGGAAAGAATGGGCAGAAAATGTTGGAATATGCTCGGAAGGCGGCAAGTAAAGATAATCCTGAGGCATTGAGTTTGTTGGGTGTTGCTTACGAGGAAGGGTTAGGCACCAAGAAAAATTTGGCGAAAAGTGCCGAATGGTATCAAAAGGCTGTGAAATTGAAATATCCTGTTGCCATGTGTAACTTGGGGTATATATACGAGAAGGGAACTGGGGTTTCTGTTAATCCAACCAAGGCTTTGCAACTTTACCAGGAGGCTTTGCAACTTGGATGGTCTGACGCTTGTTTTGATTTATATACTTATTATACGGAACAAGGAACGGAACCGAATGCCGAGAAGGCTTTGGAATATTTGACCAAGGGGGCAAGATGCGGTTCGTCAATTTGTCAAGCTCAGCTTGGATTGTGCTATCTTACGGGAGGCAATGGTGACAACGTTGTCGTGCCAAAAGATTATGGTAAGGCTTTTCGGCTTTTTACCCTTTCAGCATTGAAAAATGATGTTGATGGGATGGCTTTGTTGGGGCAGTGCTATTATGATGGGCATGGAACAACTAGAGATTTTTCTAAGGCTTTCTATTGGCTGAGGATGGCTGCCGAGAAGAATGATGGCTATTCTCAATATTTAGTGGGATGCTGTTTTTTGGATGGACTTGGAGTAACAAAATCGCTCATAGAAGCTAAGGCTTGGCTCCAACGTGCCGCAGACAATGGCATTGAGGATGCGGCGGAATTACTGAAAAAAATATAATCAAACGCTATGGAAAAGTTATTTTTCAACACACGTGACGAGCTTACCGTCGTTGATTCCGAGGAGATAGCGGTGGTACAGGCCAACGGCAATTATTCTAAGGTACTGACCATCTATCGCCGGGAAATCATGCTGACTTCTGGCATCTCCAAGGTGGAACAAGTGCTCAAGAATCTCAAGGAGAAGAAGTCGAAATTCGTCAGAGTCGGCAGAAGCCTGATAGTCAACCATTCCTTCTTGCAGAAAATCGACTTGATGAAGCAAGTGATGGTACTCTCGGGACAAGGGAATGAGATTAAGGTCAACGTGTCCAAGAAGACCCTCAAAATCTACAAGGACGCAATTGCTAAAAGTATAAAAATTAGAAACAATGAAACAGTTCATATTGGGAACAGAGGGGAATCAACCCTTTGAAATCAAGCAGACGGGTGTGAGTCATCAGCATGCTCGTGTTACGATAGATGACAATGGTGTATGGACGTTGGAGGACTTGAATTCCACCAACGGTACCTTCGTTCGTGATGAAAATGGTGATATGCGCCGAGTGGGTACTTTGGTGATTACGCCCATGACCTTCATTTGTCTGGGACCTAGTAACGCCAATGGTTGCTCTTTCTATGCCATTCATCTGCAAAACAAGAACTTTGTGGAGGAGTTCGAGTATCTTAACCAGTTGGAGGATGAGTTTGATGCCAAGGCGGAGAGTTCCGAGGCGATGGCGAAGCGTATGCGGTTGCTGATAGCCTCTGCCTCGTTGATAGCGCTTGTGGGCTCGTTTGTTGTGCAGCATGGACCTTTGCAGTTGATGCTCCTTCGCCTGGGCTCTGCCGTGTCCTTGCTGAGTACCATCTTCTTCAATCCTGGGGAGAAGAAGAAGAAACTGCAAGGGGAAAGGGAGAAATTCCATGCTTGTCCTAATCCGAAGTGTGCCAACATCTTGAAGAGCCGTGACATCAGGATGATGCAATGCTCCAAGTGCAAGTGTGGATAGTAAAATAAGTATAAACCATAATAATGAAAATTGATATACAATGAAAAAGATTTCAATGCTTTTGCTGACCCTGTTGTTTATTGTTCTTCAGGTCAACGCACAACGCACCTATGCTTTGCTGGCTGGTGTGAGTAACTATAATGACACGGAAGTGAACTTGGCGAATACGACCAAGGACGTGAAAGAGATGCAGTCTGTATGGAAGCAGCAAGGAGCGGTCGTGGCAACCATTACCAGTAAGTACGCCACGCCAGAGAACATCATGAAGAAGTTGGATGCCATCGTTAAGCTTGCCAAGGCTGAGGACAAGATTATCTTCTTTTTCTCAGGACACGGCACGGCTGGCAGCATCGTGGGATATGGTCCGATGCTCCTGCCTTACAAGGAAATCGTGAAGAAACTCTCCACGGCACGAACCCCAAACATCTTTTGTTTTGTTGATGCCTGTAAGTCGGGCAGCGTGACCGATGATGCTGGCTCCAACTACACTTGGGGACAGGCGACAGGCAATAAGATTACCTTTATGATGGCAAGCCGTTCCAACGAACTTTCCTGGGAGAACCAATGGCTGGGCAATGGCTTTTTCTCGCAAGCCGTACTCAAGGGACTTCGTGGCAAGGCAGATGCCAATGGTGACCGAAAGATTACCGTCGCCGAACTATATAAATATGTATATGCCGATGTGACCGAAAGAACCAAGAGCAGCGAGGCACCGCAACACCCACAGCTCATCGGCCCAAAGAGTCATTTCAATGTGGTTCTCACCAAATGGTAAACTCGATGGAGGTATAAGAACCGGGTAAAAAGGCAAGTCGTCAGCGAAACGATACTATTCGTCAATAAATCCCTGTCTGTTCGTGAAAGATACACCTTTGAGGCATCACATGTAGCCGAAAAATGTCTATCTTTGCATCAGTTAAAACTTTAAAACAACAAGATTATGAATACAAAGAAATTTAACGCCAATGGTCAAGGCAAAGCCAAGGCTGGTAGTAACAATACGAGAGTGACACTAACTGCTGCTGGTTTGGCAGCTGCTGCAGCTGCTGGAGCAGGAGTAGCCCATATCTTCTCTGGGAATGGCAATGAGGTGGATCCGGAGAAACCTACCGAGGAGGTGACTGATGAAAAGATGAAGCCTACAGAGGAAAACAAGGAGAATGAAACTGTACAGGAAAATTCCGGGACAACTGCAACTTCTTCTGCGGCGCAAGACGACATCTCTCAGCCTCAGCCTACCACTGGCAATGGCGCAAACTCTGGAACCTCTACTCAGCCAGGCTCTCCAACCCAATCACAAAATCCAAGTCATCCGCAAGAGCCTGATCATCCTACGGGAGGTGATACTCCTCAGGAAGTGGCAGAGCAGATTGCCCATGCCGAGGAAATCGACAAGGATGACATCGATGCTCCTTCCGTCGTGGAGATAGACGGCTTTACCACGGCTTATGACCAGGCCGGCAACGAGATGCAGGCTGTGATGGCGCATACGCCTGATGGCGTACCACTCATGTTGGTGGATGTGGATGGCGATGGTGTCTTCGAGGGAGTCTTTGATACGAATGGCAATTTCGTGGCTCAGGCTGACGCAAATCTTACTCATAGCGATATGGAGGCAATGATGGACCAGACGGGAGGCTTCTTGGCTCTCAACGAACACGACAAGACATCGGCTACGGAAGACCCTACCAATGACATCATCGACACGGAGACGGGTACGCATCCTGAAATGGCAATGAACGAGCGTCCTACTGAAGAACAAAGTCCTGAGGGTTATACTGGTGAACAGCCTGGACAACCTGATGTCGTCCAACAAGAAGAGCCAAGTGCCGATGAAATCGACAACCTCTTGGCTGAGCTCCTCGGGCCTGACACTGATGGTGAAAGCAAGGGTGTGAGCGAGGAAGTGTTGGTAGATGAATCTGATAATAGTGATAGTGTTGACGGATCAGATGATGACGCTGATGATGTCTCCGAGGACGATTCTGATGATGACGACAATGATGACGTTTCTGATTCGGACGATGATATGTAGTAATGCCTAAAAGGAGATGGCTATGAATGCAGAAAATCCTAATCAAAAGAAGACGGTGAGCCTCTTGGGACAACCCGAGAAGGCTCCCGGCGACAATCGAGTTTATGTCTTCAAGCAGCGGGCCAAGGTCGGTCAGCTTTACAAGATGGTATGTCCTGAGTGCGGTTTCAGCATGGTCAAGAAAGTCGTCAAGGAAGGTCGCCAGCGTTGGGATTGTCCACAGTGCAAGGCGATTGTCGGTTTTGCAGCTGTCGCTAACGCTCCCAAATCTGCAGCCAATTCACAGGATATTCCTCAGGCTGGGAAACCACAGGCGGAAAAGGCTCAGGTGGAGAAGGATAATCAGGAGAAGGCAAAGCAGAACCGAGAAAAGCAGGAAAAAGAGGAGGCTCCGAGGAAGCCCACTACTAAACTGGACAAGAGTGCGCAGCAGGGGTTGGGTGAACTCGTTTGGGGAAGTTTCTTCTCTCGCAAGCATTTTGCCCTTCGTCCCGGTTCTATCTGGATTGGAAGAAAGGACCAACAGGAACCTTCCGAACTCCAGCTCAACGACGGTTATGCGAGTAGCCGCTCCGTGCTTCTTGATGTGATACCGAGCGATAAAGGCTGTCTGTTCAAGCTGACGGTCAAGCACGCAACCAATCCCGTGTATGTCAACAGTTCGGAAATCGCCGTCAACAATAGCGTCTATCTGAATTTTGATGATATCATCATCATGGGAAAGACCAAACTTACATTTAAGAAACAAAAAAAGTCATGAATATCAAGTTGTCGCAGACCTATTCGTTCTGTCAGATAGGAGAGCGAAAAAATCAAGAGGATGCTCGCTATCCCGACAAGGATGTCATCAGCAGGCAACAACGCTTTTTTGTCGTCTGTGATGGCGTGGGTGGTAGCGAGAAGGGCGAGGTGGCAAGCTCTACGGTTTGCCGGTCGTTTGCAGACTCCTTGGAACATCTGGACTTGGAGGCCATGGATTTTGGTCAACAGGAATTTACGGAAGTCCTTGGCGATGCTTACGAGGCTCTCGATGCCCAGGCAAGTAGAGGCTCGCAAGACATGGGTACGACGATGACCTTCGTCTGTTTCCATCAGGGTGGGTGCATGATGGCGCACATCGGGGATAGCCGCATCTATCAAGTTCGCCCGGGGCAGGGCATCGTTTACCGCTCGGAAGACCATTCGTTGGTCAACTCCATGGTGCGTGCCGGTGTCATTTCTCCAGAACAGAGCATCGACCATCCGCAGAGCAATGTCATCACCCGATGTATGGAACCTAAAGATCCTGATAGAGACCGTTGCATGGCGACGGTAGTCAGCACGACGGATGTCCGACGGGGAGACTACTTCCTCTTGTGTACCGACGGCGTGTTGCATCAGGTAAAAGACGACCAGTTGGAAACGATCTTGCTGAGCGGAAAGAGCGACCAAGAGAAATGCGACCTGCTGGCTACGTTGTGCGAGACTTCCTCGGACAACAACACGGCGATATTGGTTCATGTGGCAAGTGTGGCTGGTAATGAACAGTCGGAAGACAGTTTTTGTGAGAGCAGCAGAACCCGTATTCTTGCTCGCAACAATTTCTCGACCGCCGAGGTCTCTCCGGTAGAACATTCTCCAGAAGGATTTTGGGGATGGCTCAAAAGAAAATTATTTTAGATCAAATAAATAGAGATTATGAAAATGAATTTAAGCGCAATATTGTTTTTGTCCTTGGCATTGTCTCCACTTTCTTCTGTGGAGGCTGCGAGTATCACGAACCTCTCCCTTGCTCCGAAGGTAAAGGCGAAGAAGGATAGTGTGGAAGTCGTGAAGGAGAAGGCCAACAAGGGTGACGCTGTTGCCCAGAATCAGTTGGGTGTATGGTATTACACGGGCAAGAATGTGAAACAAGATTACAAGGTGGCTCTCGACTGGTGGGCGAAGAGTGCCAAGCAAAACAATCCCGATGGCATCGGCAATATGGCGATGTGCTACCAACTTGGCAACGGCATCAAGAAGGATTCCGTGATGGCGATGACGCTCTATAAGTCTGCCATCAAGAAGGGCAATGCCAGCATCATTCCTCAACATGAGAAAATCGTCAAGAACTCGGGCAGCGTGTTTAGTGCCCGTCTCTTGATGGACTGCTATCAGAATGGCATCGGCGTGAAGAGAGACTTGAAGAAGGTGGAGACCTATCAGGAGGTACTGGCAAAGTCTGGCGATGTTGATGCGCAGTTCGCTCTGGCATTGAGTTGCCTGAACAGCAAGCGTTCTGAAAAAGCTGCCAAGTACTTTGCGCTCGCAGCCAAGAAAGGCAAGAAGGAGGCAATCTATTATCAAGGCTTCCTCTTATTCAATGGCATGGGGGTGGAACAGGACAAGGAAAAAGGTCTTGCCTTGATGACACAGGCGGCTGAGAAGAACCTGCCTGCCGCACAATACCAGGTGGGGCGTGCCTATTATGAGGGCGACGGCGTGGCAAAGGATATCGCCAAGGCTCAGAAGTACTTGGGTGCGGCGGCTGGCAAGAACAAGAACGCCGCTTGGATGCTGGGCTTGTGTTATCTGAATGGTCAGACTCCTAATCTCTATCTTGCTACCCAATGGATTTCGGAGGCTGCCAAGGGACATGAGAAGGATATCAACGCCTTGTTGGCTGACTCCAAGCAAAAGATGTTCTACGATTATCTGGCAGGACTGAAGAAGTTCTACCTGGACAAGGACTTCGAGGCTGCCATCAAACTCTTCAAGAGCGTGGAGAAGTTGGGTGGCGCAGAAGGCATCACCATGCAAGCTACTTCCATGGCGCACAAGGACAACAAGAAGCGTAACACCAAGAAGGCCGTGAGCCTCTATCAGAAGGCGATGGAGAAAGGGAGCGTTGCTGCTGCCTATTATCTGTCTTCGATGTATGAGACGGGCGAGGGCATGAAGACTGCCGACAAGGAACAGGCTCTCAAACTCCTGAAGAAAGCAGCCAATGGAGGCATTGCTTATGCGCAGGATAAACTGGGCGACAAATATTTCGCTGGCGAGGACGTGGCAAGGGATTACACCGAGGCTGCCAAGCTCTATCTCCAGGCTGAGGCTCAGAATCGTCTGACTTCTTCTGCAGCCAAGAACCTCATCTACTGCTACGAGCGTGGTTTCAAGGTACTTCCCGACTTGGCTAATGCCAAGCAGAGAATCGAAGTTCTCAAGAAATACAAGCCAAGCAACAGTTTGATAGATCTCTTGAAATCATTGGAAGAGTAAAAGGAGAAATCAGCAGAGATAAAAGTTCCTAAAATATGATTCTATGGATAAGAGTAAGACTTTACTTTCTAATAGTTCCACCTACAGCCTGAACACAGGCAAGGTGGAATATCTCTTGAAGTCCGTCTTGGGAGGTGGTGGCTTCGGCATCACCTACTTGGCGGAACGCACGGTTTATGAGGGCGACATCCCACAGATCCACCGCTATACCATCAAGGAGTTTTTTATGGCAGACATCTGCAAGCGTAATGCGGACGGATATGTGCTGGTGGAGGATGCCGACTTGGCGAATTACCAAGAAAGCCGTGCTGACTTCCTCACCGAGGCGAATCGCTTGCATAACCTCCATCATGAGGGTATTGTGCCTGTCAACGAGGTGTTTGAAGCCAACAATACCGTCTATTATGTGATGCAATTCCTGGGAGAGGATACCTTGGATAAATATGTCAAGAAACAAGGAGGGCTTTCCGAATCAGAGGCGATGGACATCACCCGGGAGGTAGCTGAGGCTCTCGACTATCTCCATGATCAGAACATGAACCACCTCGACGTGAAGCCCGAGAACATCATGATGGTGAGGAAGGCAGACGGTACCCTGCATCCTGTGCTGATAGACTTCGGTTTGTCGCTCCACTTCAAGAAGAACGGTTCCGTGACCAACAAGAAAGCAGGTTTGGGTACATCGGACGGCTATTCTCCCTTGGAGCAATATGCGGGCATCAGCAAGTTCTCGCCTTCGGCAGATGTCTATGCGCTCGGTGCCACCTTATTATATATGTTGACGGGAAGGACTCCTGCAAAGGCGAGCGAGATGAGTCAGAAATACATCATCAACGCCTTGCCAGACAGTACATCGGAACGTTGCAGTAGTCTCATCATTGATGCGATGAAGAAGAATGCGGACGAGAGAATGGCAAGCATGGGTGGATTCATCAATACTTCATCGTATGGCAATTCCTATCAAGGCAATTCCCATCAGGGACAATCCTATCAAGCCAATAAGACCAAGAAGGTGACGAAGAAAATGTATGGTGATTCTCCAGACATCATGGACTGGGTGAAGAAGATTGGCATCGGCTTGGCTCTTGTAGTCGTCTTGTATCTCTCTTATCGAGTGATTCGATTTATCATCGTACATCCAAACACGAATCAGACAGAGCAAACCGACACGGATTCCACGCAAACCCAAAAGGACTCGACGGCGATCAAGCAACAAGAGGCGCAAGACAAGAAGAACGTGGAGGATGTGGAAAAGGAAAAATCCAATGGCGCAAATACGAAGGATGACAAGACGGATGAATCTGGTAAAGCGGACAAAAATTCTGAAAACACAAGCATCACGAAACCTGTGAAGCCAACTCCTGTCACGCCTGCCGTAGAACATTCCTCCTCTTACTCGGGAACCTTGGACTTGGGATATGCCGTGTGGACAGGTAATATAAAGAATGGAAAGCCGGATGGATATGGAACCTTGCGATTCAAGCGTTCTCATCGTATTGAGGCGTTTGACCCGGACGGCAACGTGGCTGAGGCTGGTGACGTAGTAAATGGCTCATTTTCCAATGGACACATGGTACATGGAACTTGGATTAAAAGCAGTGGCGAGAAAGTGAAACTTCTAATTGGTCAATAAGATGAAAAGATTTATATCATGTTATATAGTGGGGTTGCTCCTCTTCGTGGGAGTGGGGCAAGCCTTTGCCTTGCAATACCAGACGGTGTTCTTGAAGAAGGCGGCACTGAAGTTGGCGGTGGATTCTATCTTGGAGGCGAAGGCTGGCAAGGCGGTCTCGAAGTATTTCAACCATGATGGGCATCGCATCGTGGCACATTATGATGGCAACGGCATCGTGGACCATCTGGGTATCGCCCTCTTCTCCAAGGAGATGAAGAAGCAGCAACCCTCGCCTATCTATGGTTTCTTGGAGCGTGCTTATCTCGACCATCTCTACAAGGTGTCGGAGAATGGGTTGTACTTGAACAACATCCAGTTTACCGTAGGCTCGTGGAACACCTTTGCCAAGGTAAATGAAAACACGCCTTGCTCCGTGAGCAACGGTATGGACAAGTTTTATACTGTGAAATGGGAGGAGAAGGGCAAGACCATCCTCGCCGTCGCTTTCCCTGCCAACTATGAGTATTTCGCCAATGACACACGCAGAAACTTGGAACAGCAGTTTGTCGAACTCCTCCAGGGGTTCAAGAATGGCAAGGAGGTGCAGTCAGAAAAGGTGGATATCAATACCCTGGGCAAGTTCAAGGGCAAGAACTTGTATGTCAAGAAAGGCAAGTCGTATGTGATTCCTTCCATTAGCTCGGATACCTATTATCAGATGGGTGAGACTCCGCAGGTGGAGGATGGAGACACCATCTATCGTCTGGCTTGCAATCCTGTGTTTGATAAGGAATTTCCGAAGGAGAGCTTTGCCAACCTCCTTATGGGTAAGGTGAAGGATATGCCTCTGAGTCTCGTCTTTGCCATGAGCAGCCAGAAGGAGAAGAAATGCCAAGTGCAACTTACTGATTTTTTGTCTTATTGCCAGGGACAAGGCTGCAAAACCTTCTTTGGTTACGAGGGCGAGGAGAAGGGCGACCTTCTGGGAACGCTGGTGATGCACAACAAGGCATCAGGTTACGACCATGTCATCTATTTCTCTGCCACGAAGAAAATCTTGGAAGGGGAGAAGGCAAGTTTGGAAGGAAAGGTTTATCTCTACACACCATCTACCAATGTCAAGGACCTGTTCGCTGATGGCAAGTCGCAAAAGACGAACAGGCGAAAAATCGCAGTTAGCGTGAAGTAATCAGTGAAGTGATATAGAAACATGAAATTATCAGCGATATGAAAAAACTTTCTATTTTGTTTATATTTCTGTCCATGGCTTTGGGCTTGTCCGCCCAGAGCGTGGAATTTTCGTTTAAGAGCGGCATCTATCTAACCTCTGTCAAGCAGAGCATAGAGCGCAACATATCTTCTCTCTTGACGGCAATTAATCGTGCCAGCAATAGCAATGGCTCCCTGGACTTGTCTTCGGTCAACATGACGAGCAACGCCAAGTCGTCGCTCAATAATCTGTGGGAAAGTTTCCACTTCAAGTGCGACTACACCTCGTATTCCGAGAACTGCCTTACGGCGGTCAATGGCTATGAGGTGCGTGGTATCTCGGTGACCTTGACGAATACCGATGCAAGCTACAAGGGCGAGTTGAACAAGGAGTTGACCATTAGCGTATCGAAAGACGGTCTGTTGACTGGTGCCCACATGGCATTGAGCAACAATGTATATAACTACATCGTGAACAATGGCAAGGATGTCACCGATACACGCCGCCGCATGGAAATCTTGAAGTTTGTGGAGGATTTCAGAAGTTATTACGACGAGAAGGACTTGAATGCGTTGCGAAACGTGTATAGCGACGATGCCTTGATTATCACGGGCAAGGTCATCATGCGCAAGAACATGGGCAACGACCAGGCTTCGCTCAGACCAGAAATCGTGTATAGCCGACAGAACAAGGAGCAGTATCTCAACAACTTGGCTAAAACGTTTCATAATAACAAATATATCAAGGTTACCTTCGATGCAATCAAAGTTACGAGGCATCCTGCCAAAGAAGGTTACTATGGTGTTACCTTGCATCAGAACTGGCAGTCGAGCAACTACAGCGACGATGGTTATGTGTTCCTTCTTTGGCAATTTCCGAAGGATGGCGGCAATCCTGTGATTCATGTGAGGACCTGGCAGCCAGACATGATAGGCAATACTCAATTGAACCCAAAAGAAGTGTTTAACGAGAATGATTTCTTTATTCCTTAACGGATATTTTCTTTTAGAAGTTTGTTTATGAGGCGTTTTTATTTTCTTATAATAAGTTTGATTATTTGTCTGTGTACCTTTTCGCAGGAGCTGAAGGTGAAGTCCTTTAAGCTAGCAAGCAATGACTTGTCTGCCTCCTTGGTCGAAAATTTGCGCACGGATGAAGTCGGTAATGTTTGTGCCTTGGTGAAGATACTCCTGCTAGATGACATATCCAAGGTGCAAGGCAATGTCATCGGTGACATCCGAAATTTCTCTTCCGAGAAGTGGGTGTATCTGTCCAAGGGAACGAAGGAGATAAGGGTCATACCGATGCATTACAAGCCGCTCCGAGTCTATTTTCCAGATTTTGGCATTGATGGCGTGGAAAGCAAGCGTACTTATGTGTTGGATTTAGTAATACAGAATATGGGTGCAGAGCCTGTCGATGCCGGTGGCAACTTTTATGCGCTCAGCGTGCAACCGAAGAATGCAGTTGTTACTATTGATGGAATACAGCAAAATGTCTCCACTGACGGCGAGTATTCCGCCATGCTGCCTTACGGCACGCATACTTATAAGGTGGAGGCTGGTGGTTATATCAGTAAGAGCGGCTCTTTTACGGTGAGCAGTGGCGATATGACTCCCATCAGCGTCAGCTTGCTTTCAGCAATGGCAAGCGTCTCGATTACTTGTCCTACCCCTGCCGTGTCTCTTTATGTAGATAAGAAGGCTGTGGGTAATTCGCCTTGGAGTGGTAGCTTGAAGGAAGGCATGCACCTGTTGGAGGCAAGAAAGAGTGGGTATCGCAGCCAACAGAAGACCATCCTGTTGGCGCAACAGCAGAAGTTGGATGTGACCTTTGACGAGTTGGTGGCTATCCAAGGCAATCTCTCCGTGAATTACAAGCCCTTTGGTGCCGATGTCTATGTGGATGGGAAAAAGTTGGGGCAAAGTCCTCGTGTGTTCAACGGCTTGCTCGTGGGTAACCATCAGGTGGAGGTAAGAAAGGATGGCTATGCCACAGACAGGAAGTCCGTCTCTATTTCTGAAGGTCAGACAGCGAGCATAACAGGAACACTGGTATCCAATGCCGTAGCCTCATCCTCATCGAATACCTTGGGATATTCGTCTGGCTCATCATCTATGGCTTCGGGTAGCAATGCGATTTCCATCCCTGTGAAAGATGGTATCAGTATTGAGATGGTGAAAGTGGAGGCTGGAACGTTCATGATGGGAGCAACCTCTGAGATGAAAGACCCTTATGATGACGAGAAGCCTGTGCATCAAGTGACCTTGACCAATGATTATTATATGGGTAAGTACGAGGTTCCCCAGGCTTTATGGGAAGCGGTGATGGGCAGTAATCCTTCTAAATACAAGGGTGATAACCTTCCAGTAGAGAAAGTGAGTTGGAACGATTGCCAGAAGTTCATTTCCAAGTTGAATAGCTTGACAGGCAGAAAGTTCCGCTTGCCTACTGAGGCAGAATGGGAGTATGCTGCTCGTGGTGGCAAGAGGAGTAGGGGGTATCAGTACAGTGGAAACTCAAACATCTCTGATGTTGCTTGGTATGATGGAAATCGTGGCAGCAAGCCTCATCCTGTAGGTACGAAGCAAGCTAATGAGTTGGGTATCTATGATATGAGTGGAAATGTATATGAATGGTGTTCGGATTGGTATGGTTCTTATTCGAGTTCTTCTCAGACGAATCCTACGGGTGCCGATAGTGGGTCGGGCCGTGTGTGTCGTGGTGGTGGCTGGTGCAACTATGCGGGTTGCTGCCGTTTGTCGTTCCGTCTCGGCAACTCTCCAGGTAGCCTTCTCATCAACCTCGGGCTTCGCCTGGCTCTCTCCGAGTAACGATATCTTTACAAAAAAAGACCATCTCGAAAGACATCGAATCAATCATCATTGGCGAAGCCGATTTTATCTTGTGAAAAAATGAAACGAAGTTTATTCTTTATATTTGGCATATTGCTATGTTTAGGCATATATTCTCAAGAACTGAAAGTGAAGTCTTTCACTCTTGCCGCAACAGACATCAGTGCTCAGACGCAGCCACGCAAAGACTTGAACGATGAGCCTTGCGCCTTGGTCAAGGTGCAGTTCGTGGGTGACATCCTTGATGTGGAAGGGAATGTCATCAAGCCTTTGGTAAAGAAAGGCAACGAGACTTGGGCTTACATGACCCATGGCTCACAGCAGATGAAGGTGTTGACCAAGGATTACCTTCCTATTATGGTGGATTTCTCCAACTATGGAATCAGTCAGGTGGAGAAAAACAAGACATATGTATTGGTGTTGACCAAGCCTGTTGGTGGTGCTGAGTCTGTTATGCAGCAAAGCCAATCTCTCATCATCAGATATACCCCTTCTACCGCCACGGTTCTTGTGGATAACAAAATGGTGAGAGGGAACAATGGAGTGGCTAAGACGACTTTGCCTGTCGGTCAGCACTCCTATATAGTTGCTTGTGATGGTTATGAGTCGGAAGAGGGAACGGTGAAATTGAAGGCTTCCGTTCCGAGTAATCTGCAGATTACCTTGACAAGGGAATCTGTTGGTGCAGGAATTGTGAATCAACAGCAATCTGAAAATCAACAATCGTCAAATACGTATGTAGCTTCTTCGTCAAATAATCCGTCTGGTTCCCCTTCTGTTGCTTCGGGTAGCAATACGATTTCCATCCCTGTGAAAGATGGTATCAGTATCGAGATGGTGAAAGTGGAGGCTGGAACGTTCATGATGGGAGCGACCTCGGAGATGAAAGACCCTTATGATTGGGAAAAGCCTGTGCATCAAGTGACTTTGACCAATGATTATTATATGGGTAAGTACGAGGTTACCCAGGCTTTATGGGAAGCGGTGATGGGCAGTAATCCATCTCACTTCAAGGGTGATAACCTTCCAGTAGAGCAAGTGAGTTGGAACGATTGCCAGGAGTTCATTTCCAAGTTGAATAGCTTGACAGGCAGAAAGTTTCGCTTGCCAACCGAGGCAGAATGGGAGTATGCCGCTCGTGGTGGCAAGAAGAGTCGCAGCTATCAGTATAGTGGCAGTTCAAACATCTCTGATGTTGTTTGGTATAAAGACAATAGTGCCAATAAGACACATCCTGTAGGTACGAAGCAAGCTAATGAGTTGGGGATTTATAATATGTCAGGTAACGTATGGGAATGGTGTCAGGATAGGTATGGTTCTTATTCGAGTTTCTATCTGACGAATCCTACTGGTTCCTATAGTGGGTCGCTCCGTGTGTACCGTGGTGGTAGTTGGGACTGCAGTGCGAGGCTCTGCCGTTCGTCGTGCCGTTTCATCATCTCTCCCGACTTCCACATCAACGGCCTCGGGCTCCGTCTGGTTCTCTCCGAGTAACGACATCTTTACAAAAAAAGCCCTAAGCAAAAAAGGCAAATTGAGATGGCAGTCGTGATGGTCAAAAGGAGAGGCGAAGGATGAGCCTCGGGAAAGACCATCTCGAAAGACATCGAATCAATCATCATCGACAAAGCAGTTATAGAGTTACAAGTATCTTTTGGATTTATATATAGATGAAAAATGAGTGATTTATGAGGAATAAAATTTTGTTTTTTTATTGTTGTTATGGTTTTGGGTTTCCGCTTCTCATGTACAGGCGATGGAAGTTATAACATTGAAGGCAACACCGGAAGACCTGTCTGCAAGCATATCTCCTGTATATGACTTGAATGGCAAGGCATGCGCTTTAATGAAAATTGTATAGCCAATAGACAATGCAATATTTGAAGGAAATGTCATGGGAAATGTTGGCTATGTCAACAATGAGTATTGGGTTTACCTAACGGAAGGCACAAGATTTTTAAAGATAAAAACTCCAAGAAGTGGTTCTTTAACTGTAGATTTTTCATCTTATGGCATTCACGCACTTGTTTCAAAACAAACCTATGAACTAAGTATTTCTGTAAAAGATGAAATACAGGAGTTTCAGTCTCTAACCATCCGTTATCAACCTGCTAATGCACAACTTTATTTAAACGGAACTTTAATGAAAGGAGTTAATGGGATGTGGAGCCAAATGTTACCTGTTGGAACTTACGAATATTTGCTAAAGACTGGTTTGGTGAAAAATAAAGGCATTTTGCATTTATCGGCTTCAGCTCCTACAGAAATTTCATTGGACTTAAGTTCTAAGAAAGATGAAAAAGTACAGGAATCGCTTGATGGTCAGTATGCTCAAGCGATGAAACTAATAAAAGAATATCATGATTCGGAAGCAGAAAAATTAGCTATATCTGGGATAGGTAAAGGCGAAAAATCATGTTACGATGTGTTGGAAATATTGTTGTTGAAAGGATATTATGATTCAGAACCTCAAAAGAAGAGAGAGATTGCTTATAAAATATCTGAAAATAATAAATTAAACGTAAATGAATAAAGTAAATATGATAGTAAGGAAAATGGTTGCTGTTTTATTTTTGTCATTTGCTTTTTCTACGTATGCTAATGCTGGGTTTTTATTGGGAGCGTTTGGCAACTTGAAAGCAAAGAAACAGTTAAGATTAGATAGCATTGATGCAGAGCAAGATAATGTGTCTAAACAATTGTCTTGCGCTGTTTCTTATTGTAAGTTGAGAAAGTATTCAACTGCGAGATATTTTTTGGAAAAAGCGATTAAAGAAAACTCAGATACAGCGTATTGTTATTTAGCTGAAATGGATTATTTCAAATTGGGAGTTAATACTCCTGATGATGGCATTCATGCTCTTTGGTATATACGCGTTGCTGCTTCTAAAGGATGTCAATTGAGTAATTGGTTGCAAGGAGTTATTGCTTATGATTCTGAAAAGTATTCAGAGGCAATTGATTTCTTTAGAAAAGTGCCCGATTATTGTATTTATACTCGCCTTACAAAATATTATTTGGCTAAATGTTATTATTATGGTCGAGGAGTGCCTATAGATGTTGAAATGGCTGATACTTTGTTGAAAGAATCTGTTTGTGATGGTGTTTTTTGGTGGGGGCCTAACTATCCGCGGCATGATGAAGAGGGAAAGTCTTTTCGATTGTTATTCTTATTAGAAATGAATCAAGCACCAACTTTTGGCTTGGGATAATAATTTTGCCACTAAAGTGTATGAAATTTAATTGTTGTGTAATTAGAGTAAATTAGAAAACAATGAAGCGTATATGTTTTTTGATACTTATTGTTTTATTTAGCGTTAATGTTATAGCACAAGAGCTAAAAGTGAAATCATTCACTCTTTCCGCAACTGACATCAGTGCCCAGACTCAGCCGCGCAAGGACTTGAACGACGAGCCTTGCGCCTTGGTCAAGGTGCAGTTTGTTGGTGACATCTTGAATGTAAAGGGAAATGTGATATTGCCTTTGCTGAAAGAAGATTATGAGACATGGGTGTATCTGACTCATGGCTCTCGTCAGATGCAAGTGACAGCCAAGAATAATCTTCCATTGATGATAAAGTTTGCTGATTATGGCGTGGAGAGTGTTGAGAAAAATAGAACTTATGTGTTGGTGCTGAGTCAAATGGGAGGGTATTCTGCGGAAGCTACATCATCGGCTTCAACAATGAATGCCCCTTCAAAAACTTCTTCTGCCGATGTTATCACAATACCAATTAAGGATGGTGTCAATATCGAGATGGTGAAGGTGGAGGCTGGAACCTTCATGATGGGTGCGACATCTGAAGATAAAAATGCGTCGGCAGATGAGAAAACTATTCATCAGGTGACTTTGACCCATGACTATTACATGGGCAAATATGAGGTTACTCAGGCACAATGGCAAGTTGTAATGGGAAGTAATCCTTCATATTTCAAAGGTAATAATCTTCCTGTAGAACAAGTGAGTTGGGATGATAGTCAAGAGTTTATCGCAAAATTAAATAGTATGACTGGCAAGAAGTTTCGTTTACCGTCTGAAGCAGAATGGGAATATGCTGCTCGTGGTGGTATGAAGAGCAGAGGCTATCGTTATAGTGGTAGCAGTAAAATCTCGGATGTGGCGTGGTATGGTGGAAATAGTGGTAGTACAACACATCCTGTTGGAACCAAACAACCAAACGAGTTAGGACTTTATGATATGAGCGGAAATGTTTGCGAGTGGTGCCAAGATTGGTATGGAGATTATTCAAGTTCGTCCCAGATCAATCCTACAGGTGTTGTTAGTGGAGAGTTTCGAGTATATCGTGGTACTTGTTGGGTTGATGATGAAGAAAGTTGTTGCTTACCATGTCGCCTCCCAGATACCCAAGACTCAGGTCATTATGATCTCGGACTCCGCTTGGTTCTCTCCGAGTAACGGCATCTTTTCACATAAAAAATATAAATTATAATTTAAAATTGTTGATTATGAATAAATTTTTTAAGTATCTTTTGTATGCAGAAGTTGCTTTCTTCTGTTATATGTTATATGTATCTGAACCATCTTCTAAGTTACATCCATTCGGGGATTTGTGGGATAAATGTGAGAAATGTCCTTATTGCGACCATACAGGATATTCTTCCTGGCATTTGTTTGGCTTGATTAGCAAGAAGTGTGACAAATGCTTTGGATTAGGATGGCTAACTGCGGAGCGATATAAGAAGTTAATGAATGGCACAAGCTTTGGAAATACAGAAGAGGAAAATGGTGATGAGACAGAAGATGATGACGATATTCATCCTACAGGTGGACAAATCAATCCTATTTCTGTGCCTTCTTCTCCATCTGGTACTTACGAAGACCCAACGCCAACTTCCACTCGTCGTACTTGTCCTTACTGCAATGGTACAGGACAGGGTAATAATGAAATTATTTATGCGCCAAATTATACTGGAGAGGACAATTCTACGTATTGCGCGAAATGTGGTTCAACAGGACCTGCGCACTCTCACGTTCATCATACATGTCAAACCTGCTTTGGAAAGGGTTACGTAGAATAATAAATTAGTTATTAAATAGGAATGAAGAAACGAATACTGCATTTTATATTTGGCATAATATTGTGCTTAGGAACTTCAGCCCAAGAACTGAAAGTGAAGTCTTTTTCTCTTTCAGCTACGGACATCAGTGCCCAGACGCAGCCACGCAAGGACTTGAACGATGAGCCTTGTGCCTTGATAAAGGTGCAGCTCGTGGGTGACATCCTTGATGTGGAAGGGAATGTCATCAAGCCATTGGTGAAGAAAGGGAACGAGACTTGGGTTTACATGACCCATGGCTCACAGCAGATGAAGGTGTTGACTAAGGATTATCTTCCTATCATGGTGAATTTCTCCAACTTCGGTATCAATCAAGTGGAGAAGAACAAGACGTATGTATTGATTTTGTCTAAGCCTGGCGGTGGTGTAGAGGCTGTTATGCAACAATGCCAATCGCTCATTATCAAATATTCCCCTTCTACCGCCACTGTTCTTGTAGATAACAAGATGGTGAGAGGGAGCAAAGGAGTGGCTAGGACGACTTTGCCAGTCGGTCAGCATTCCTATATTGTAGCTTGCGATGGTTATGAGTCGGAAGAGGGAACGGTGAAGTTGAAGGCTTCCGCCCCAAGTAATTTACAGATTACATTGACGAAAGAAACGTCAGGAGTCGGTGGTGTAAATTCTACAGCAGAAAGTCAGCAGACTTCGGTTAACCAATCCTCCATACATAATCAGATATCTTCAGTATCCACATCTAACGCTGCCTCGTCGAATAACTCGGGATATTCTTCAAGCTCATCTTCTACGGCTTCGGGTAGCAACACGATTTCAATCCCAGTGAAAGATGGTATCAATATTGAGCTGGTGAAGGTGGAGGCTGGCACTTTCATGATGGGAGCGACTTCGGAGATGAAAGACCCTTATGATAATGAGAAACCTGTACATCAAGTGACTTTGACAAATGACTATTATATAGGTAAGTATGAAGTGACCCAGGCTTTATGGCAAGCCGTGATGGGTAATAATCCATCACATTTTAAGGGTGATAGTCTTTCTGTGAAAACTGGTAGTTTGTGGCAAGCGTTGATGGATAAATGCTATGTTGAGAGCCTTCCTGTAGAAATGGTAAGTTGGAACGATTGCCAAGAGTTTATTTCTAAGTTAAATAGTTTGACAGGAAGAAAATTTCGCTTGCCAACAGAGGCAGAATGGGAATATGCCGCTCGTGGTGGCAAGAAGAGTAGGGGCTATCAGTACAGTGGCAGTTCCAAAGTCTATGATGTCGCTTGGTATAATACCTACAAGATTCATCCTGTAGGCACGAAACAAGCCAATGAATTAGGAATTTGTGACATGAGTGGTAACGTTTCAGAATGGTGTCAGGATTGGTATGGTTCTTATGATAGTTCTTCTCAGACTAATCCAACCGGTGCTAGCAATGGGAAGCAGCGAGTCTATCGTGGTGGTAGCCGGTACGACATTGCGAGAAATTGTCGCTTGTCGTGCCGTTTCGGCAGTACTCAAAACAACTGCTACCGCAGTGACATCCTCGGGCTCCGTTTAGTGCTCTCCGAGTAACGACATCTTTACAAAAGAAAAAGGTTCACGATTTTTCGTATTTTTCCAGTCATTAGTTTGGAGAATACGAATAATATCACTATCTTTGTCCCAAAATCGAAAAATATGAAGGCTGACGAATTATTACATATCATACGAATGGGTGAAACATCTACTGTACAGTTTAAGGAACGTATAGATGATGCTTATAAGTTGGGGTGTGAACTAACCGCCTTTAGCAATAGCCTGGGAGGACAGTTGTTGATTGGGGTTAATGATAAAACAGGTGAACTTAATGGGCTTTCTTTTGAAGAGTTGCAGAAATTGACAACGTTGGTGAGTAATACGGCTTCAGAAAATGTGAAACCTTCTATTTTAGTTCAAACAGAAACTATTGACGTTGATGGTCAAGTGATTCTGATTGTGACAGTACCTGAAGGAAAAAATAAGCCATATAGAGATAATAAGGGCATTATTTGGGTGAAGAATGGTTCTGACAAACGAAAGGTTTTTGATAATTCTGAATTGGCAGATATGATGACGAGCCACATCGTATATCGCCCAGATGCACAGGAGATTGAAAATACTTCAGTTGATGATTTAGATGCTGCTACATTAAAGGCTTTTTTGCTCCGTCGTTTTGAAACGGCATGTAAAACCCAAGGAATAAGTGCGGATAAAGCAAACTTGATGTCCATTAACGAATTAGTTGGTTATGTCGGCTCGGGGCTTGATGTGGAGTGCTTGTTGAAAAATATAGGTCTCGTTTTGCCTAACGGAAACTTAACATTGGCAGCTTTGTTGCTTTTTGGGAAGTCTCCGCAACGTTATTTCCCTGCCTTGACCATCAAATGTGTAAACTTTTGGGGAAATGAGATTTCTGGTACAGAATTTCGAGATAAAGTTAATCATGTTGATATGGAAGGCAACATGAAGCATCAGTATGATATGGTTATGACTTTCTTGAATCGTAATTTAAAACGAATTCAAGTGTCTTCTGAATTTAATAGTTTAGGGGAGCTGGAAATTCCCATAGAATCTCTGTCTGAAATTGTTGTTAACTCCCTGGTGCATCGCTCGCTGACATGGCAAGCACCTATTCGTGTTTTGATATTTGATAATAGGGTTGAAATTCATAGTCCTGGGGAATTGACTCATGGGTTGACCGTGGATGATATTAAACGTGGTATTTCGTTTCCAAGAAATAGCTTACTGTTTGATAATGCTATTTATTTGTTACCTTATACGGGTATCGGAAGTGGCATACTACGAGCTATTCGTTATGATGGTGATGTTGAGTTTTATAATGAGCCTAAGATCCATGAATTTGTTGTCATTTTTGGGAGAAGTAACCATCACGATGATGAAGTAACCATCAAAAGTAACCATCACGATGATGAAGTAACCATCAAGAGTAGTGTACTATTATCTCAGCGTCAGAAAAAAGTCGTGGATTTTTGTTCTATCCCTCGCACTGCTCAAGAAATCATGGATTTAATAGGAATATCAAATCAGTCTAAGAATCGTAAGAAATATATAGCTAATTTGGTGGATGCGGGAATCTTGGAGATGACTATACCTAGTTTTCCTAAAGATAAAAAGCAAAAATATAGAAAAGTATAGAAGATATAGTGAGTTGTATTACGTGTATATATTTAGTCAATTATGAAACGAGTATTGGGCTTTATATTTTGTCTATTGATAAGTTTGGGTACCTTTGCCCAAAAGTTATCGGTTGAGTCTTTCTCTCTTGCCGCAACAGACATCAGTGCTCAGACGCAGCAACGCAAGGACTTGAACGACGAGCCTTGCGCCTTGGTAAAGGTGCAGTTTGTGGGTGACATCCTTGATGTGGAAGGAAATGTCATCAAGCCTTTGGTGAAGAATGGCAACGAAACTTGGGCTTACATGACCCATGGTTCGCAGCAGATGAAGGTGTTGACCAAGGATTACCTTCCTATCATGGTGGATTTCTCCAACTATGGCATCAGTCAGGTGGAGAAAAACAAGACGTATGTATTGGTATTGACTAAGCCTGCTAATGGTTCAGAGTCTGTTATTCAACAAAAACAATCGCTCATCATCAGATATACCCCTTCTACCGCCACGGTCCTTGTGGATAACAAGATGGTGAGAGGGAGCAATGGAGTGGCAAAGACGACCTTGCCCGTCGGTCAGCATTCCTATATAGTTGCTTGTGATGGTTATGAGTCGGAAGAGGGAACGGTGAAGTTGAAGGCTTCCGCTCCGAGTAATCTGCAGATTACCTTGACTAGAGAATCTGTTGGTGCAGGAATTGTGAATCAACAGCAATCTGAAAATCAACAATTGTCAAATACGTATGTAGCTTCTTCATCGAATAATTCGTCTGGTTCCCCTTCTGTAGCTTCTGGTAGCAATGCGATTTCCATCCCTGTGAAGGATGGCATCAGTATTGAGATGGTGAAAGTGGAGGCTGGAACGTTCATGATGGGAGCAACCTCTGAGATGAAAGACCCTTATGATGACGAGAAGCCTGTGCATCAAGTGACCTTGACCAATGATTATTATATGGGTAAGTACGAGGTTCCCCAGGCTTTATGGGAAGCGGTGATGGGCAGTAATCCTTCTGAATACAAGGGTGATAATCTTCCTGTAGAAATGGTGAGTTGGAACGATTGCCAGGAGTTCATTTCCAAGTTGAATAGCTTGACAGGCAGAAAGTTCCGCTTGCCTACTGAGGCAGAATGGGAGTATGCTGCTCGTGGTGGCAAGAAGAGTAGGGGGTATCAGTACAGTGGAAACTCAAACATTTCTGATGTTGCTTGGTATGATGGAAATAGTGGCAGCAAGCCTCATCCTGTAGGTACGAAGCAAGCTAATGAGTTGGGTATCTATGATATGAGTGGAAATGTATATGAATGGTGTTCGGATTGGTATGGTTCTTATTCGAGTTCTTCTCAGACGAATCCTACGGGTGCCGATAGTGGGTCGAGCCGTGTGTACCGTGGTGGTAGCTGGCGCAACGGTGCGTGGCTCTGCCGTTTGTCGTGCCGTTACTTCAACACTCAGTTTTACCGTGGCAATGCCCTCGGGCTTCGCCTGGCTCTCTCCGAGTAACGATATCTTTACCCAAAAAGCTCTAAGCTAAAAAGGCAAATTGAGATGGCAGTCGTGATGGTCAAAAGGAGAGGCGAAGGATGAGCCTCGGGACAAACCATCTCGGCAGACATCGAATCAATCATTATCGGCGAAGCCGATTTTTTTAAGAAAAGAACGCCTAAAAAGGCAAAAAATAGCAAAATAGAGCATTTGTTTTGAGTTTCAAGTGGTTGTGGCAGTCTTTGGCTTTAATTGTCAGTGACAAGGAAATGAGGAAAAAGCAGATTAGAGAAGTAGAAACGCTTTCAAATCATTACCCAATGGAAACGCCCTAATAAGCATTTTTAACGGTGGCGGTTCATATTTCCCCATTCTGCGTAGGTTTTGGCTTTGCCATGCAACTCTCATAGTTTAATTTTGCACCGAACAAAAAAGTAAGAATTATGAGATGCACTTTCAAGACAGTCTTCTATGTAAATGGAAGCAAGGAGAGAAACGGAATTGTCCCTATCATGGGACGTGTGACAATCAACGGAACTATCGCACAGTTCAGTTGCAAGCAGAGCGTTACCAAGGCTATCTGGGATGCCAAGGGCAACAGAGCCATAGGTAAGAGTAAGGAAGCCAAGGAGGTGAACTTCGTGCTTGACAACATCAAGGCGCAAATCGCCAAGCATTACCAACGTCTTTCCGACCGTGAGGCGTTCGTTACCGCTGAAATGGTGAGAAATGCCTACCAAGGCATTGGCACGGAGTACGAGACTTTGCTCAGAGCTTTTGACAAGGAGAACGCCGCCTTTGCCAAGCGTGTCGGCAAGGACAGGGCAAAGACTACTTACAACAAGTACCTAACGGTGAGAAAGTATGTTGCCGAGTTCATCAAGTATCAGTACAAGCGCAGCGACATGTCCATGAATGAGCTTACCGAGGAGTTCATCCGTGACTATTGTCTGTACTTGAAGAATGTGGTAGGACTTGCGCAGTCCTCCATTTGGATTTACTCCATTCCGCTGAAACATATCGTTACGACCGCACACTACAATGGCAAGATACCGAGAAATCCATTTGCCATGTACCATGTTGACCCAGACCACAAGGAACGTGAGTTCTTGACATTGGACGAGCTAACCGCCATGACTGAGATAAAGTTGGAAGGCCCAAACATGGCTTTTGCGAGAGACCTTTTCATTTTTGGTTGTTGGACAGGTATCTCTTTCATAGACATCAAGAACTTGACGGAGGACAACATCTGTATAGTTAATGGTGCTCCTTGGATTGTGTCGAAGCGTCAGAAGACAGGTGTACCATTCCAAATCAAGCTGATGGATATACCTATACAGATTATTGAGAGATACAAATCATTCAGAAAAGACTGTCACTTATTCCATATTGGTGACCATGGAACTATCAATAAGCATATCAAGCGAGTTGCTGCAATGTGTGGTATCAAAAAGCAAGTTTCGTTCCACGTATCTCGTCATAGTTGGGCAGTTTTGGCTTTAGAATATGGTATGCCGATAGAGAGCGTGAGCAAGATTCTCGGTCACACGAACATCACCACAACACAGATATACGCCAAGGTGACAAGTAACAAACTTGACCATGACATATCTGTTTTTGAAAGTCGAATCAAGGGGCATTTGCCTGTAATAGGAGGAATGGTATGAAAAGGACAATTATCACTATGGACGGAAATGGGACACTTTCCATTCCGTCCAACTTAGAGAACTTGTGGATGGGTGAAGGCGAGTTGGTGAATATATTTCATGCCACAGCTCCCAAACTCAACTCTGTGATACGAGCCATATATAAGGAAGGTATGCTGTCTATGTCAGAAGTTCAACGCAAGGACAAAACTTCCGTTGGCGTTTGGCAAACGCTGTATAGTTTTCCGATGATAGTTACCATTAGCTTTCGTCTCCACTCTTTTGGCGCAGCACAACTTCGTGATGCAATCCTCAAGAGATTGTACGGAGCAAAAGAGAAAAGTACCATAATCCTACAACTCTATGGAGGTACAAACACCTTTAGCTAAATATGATTGAATACTTGGCAGTTTAGTGAGGTGCTGTCGTACTGATTCATTGTCGTATCGAGAAGTGTTGTCGTGAGAAAAAGCAGAACTTTTGATGTCATACGTTTTATATGTTTATCGTATGACATGTAAAACGTATGACATACAGGAATGCATTTTTGTTCATCCCGAGGAACGGTTTCTTTGTAAGCCTTTCTTCGGGATTTTTCGTTTTGCCTTATCCCCCAAAGCTACATCAAACACCTTGATTTTCTATCTTTTAACACTGTCGGTTCAAACTTCTCCATTCTGCGTAGGTTTGAGTTTTGTATTTTGATTTTCCGCCATTACCTTTGCAACTTTAATTTTTATAAGTTACAAAGGAGAATTTATGAACATGACAAATGACAACAAACTGCCAGTCGAAGTTGCTACCATGCAGCCACAGGCACCACCTCCACCAAACGAGGTGTTCATCCGTGTTGGCACAACCTTATACAAGGTGGTTGACCAACCTACTATCAATGGAGGGAAGGTAAGAAAGCGCATCCCTTGGAACATGGAAACCTTGCGTCAGGACTACGGCAAGGAGTTCATCAAGTATGTCCACAAGTATGACGGATTCTGTACCGTTCCCGAACATGTGAACCACCGAACTGTAATAGACGGTTTTCTCAATCTCTACGAGCCGATAAGCCACAAGCCAATGAAAGGGGATTTTCCGAACATCAAGAAATTGCTTTTTCACATCTTCGGTGAGCAATACGAGCTTGGCATGGACTATCTGCAACTGCTCTATCTCAGACCTGTGCAGAAACTTCCAATTCTTTTGCTTGTGTCTGAGGAGAGGAACACAGGCAAGACCACGTTCTTGAACTTTCTGAAAGCGTTGTTCCAAGACAACGTTACGTTCAATACCAACGAGGACTTCCGCAGTCAGTTCAATGCAGATTGGGCTGGCAAGCTGCTCATAGTCGTGGATGAGGTGCTACTCAGTCGCAGGGAGGATTCTGAGCGTTTAAAGAATCTCAGCACCACACTCTCCTACAAGGTGGAAGCCAAGGGCAAGGACAGAAACGAGATTTCTTTCTTTGCCAAGTTTGTGCTGTGCTCCAACAACGAATCCCTGCCTGTCATCATTGACGAGGGCGAGACCCGATATTGGGTGAGGAAGATTTCATCGTTGCAATCGGACGATACCGACTTCTTGCGTAAACTGATTGCTGAGATACCTGCTTTCCTGTTCCATCTGCAAGGCAGAACGCTGTCAACACAGCAGAAGAGCCGAATGTGGTTCGCCCCCGAGCAGATTGCGACTGATGCCTTGCGGAGAATCATCCGCTGCAACCGCAACAGACTTGAGGTGGAACTATCGGAGTTGTTTCTTGAAATTATGGAAAACACCCAGACAGATAGCTTACAGTTCTGCCTCAATGATGCCCTTTCCTTATTGCAGTGCAACCACGTGAAAGCGGAGAAGCACCTTGTGCGAAAGACAGTGCAAGACTGTTGGAAACTGCAACCTGCACCAAATGGTCTCACATACACTACATACGAGTATAATTACAACAATGGTTGCCAATATTCACCCATCAAACGTGTGGGCAGATTCTACACCATAACGAGAGACAAATTAAACGGCAAATAATTTGATGAATTGTTGAACATTATGAAATAAGTATTGAATATCAGATATTTATGGTTCTACATATTCTCAACATAATACTCAACAAAAGAATGGGACTGATGAAAAGAGAAAACATGATGGTTCATACCTATCTTTCTCTTTTGCTCCGTAAATTGTTGTGACGAGGAATTTGTTGAGAGTTTGTTGTAATGCTAATTCGTTGGTTCTCATAATATTATTCATTATTTTCAACAGCTCATCAAAAATACATTCACCACTTAATCCACAGTAAGACATGAACATTCAAGAAGCAAAGCAAATCAAGATTGCAGACTATCTGCAAAGTTTGGGACACCGTCCTGTCAAGCAGCAGGGCGCAAACCTTTGGTACAAGTCACCATTGAGAAACGAGAGTGAGGCATCTTTCAAAGTGAACACTACGATGAACAGTTGGTTCGATTTCGGAGTGGGCAAGGGCGGCAACATCATCACCCTTGCGTCATACCTCTACGCATCAGATAGCTTGCCATATCTCTTGGACAAGCTGGAGAAGCAAGCACTCCATGTCCGCCCGACCGACTTTTCTTTCATTCAGCAAGCCTCTGAGCCGAGTTTTGAGAGATTAGAGGTTAGGGAACTTAACCATCCTGCACTCCTGCGCTATCTGAGCGAGCGTAAGATTAACCTGCATATTGCCAGAAAGGAATGTGTGGAACTCCACTTCTCGCATGGTGGCAAAAGCTACTTCGCCATCGGTTTCAAGAACAAGTCGGGCGGTTACGAGGTGCGCAACCTATTCTTCAAGGGCTGCATGTCACCCAAGGACATCACACATATCCGACAGCAAGGCGAGCCAAGATACTCTTGCTATGTTTTCGAGGGCATGATGGACTATCTTTCCTTTCTCTCGTTACGCATGGAGAAGTTTCCGTCTTGTCCGTCATTGGAAGCGCAGGACTACGTGATACTCAACTCCACAAGCAATGTGGACAAGGCTGTTGACGCACTCCACGGCTACGAGCGCATCAGTTGTCTGCTCGACAACGACGAGGCAGGGCGGAAGGCAACGCTTGCCATCGAGAACGCCCTCAGCTACCGTGTGAGGGATGCATCCCACTTGTACAGCGAGTACAACGACTTGAACGACTATCTGTGCGGAGTGAAATCCAAACAGTCGGTACACCAAGTACAGCCTGTTAAGCGGACTGCTCCACCTCGGAAGAAAGGCGCAGCCTTAGGTATGTAGGCGGTTCCTGCTCCAATGGCTATTCTGAACGGAAAAGCCATAGCTCAATAGGGCGTTTTCTTGACGCAGTGGCACGCCACCGCTAAAAACACCCATTTGAGCAAAGGGGCATCCCCTTTTGAAACCCCGTGAGCCATGCGCAGGGCGCAATGCGGCAAGCGGATTTGTACAACTCAAAAACAAGTTTATTATGGGACATTTCAGTTTGGATTTCAAGAAGGCAAAGGGCAGCTCTGACGCAAGGGAGTCAGACCACATAGAGCGCAAGGTGATACCCGACAACGCTGACCCTACGAGAACTCACCTCAACCGTGAGCTTGTCAAGATGCCGAGCGGTGTGTATGGTCGTGACGAAGCCATCGCCCACCGCATCAAGACGGCAGGCATCAAGCGCAAGATAACCAATGACCAGGTGAGGGTGATTAGAACCGTGCTGTCTGGAACGCACGAGGACATGATGAACATCGCAGCCAATGATCAGCTTGACGATTGGTGCAACGACAGCTTGAAGTGGTTGCAGGACACGTTCGGCAAGGAGAATGTCGTGTCGGTGGTTCTCCACATGGACGAGCACACGCCACATCTCCACGCCTCCATCGTTCCGATAGTGACTGGCGAACGGAGAAAGGCGAAGAACAAGACAACGGAAGAGGGCAAGCGGACATACCGCAAGAAAGCCAATGTCGTGAGGTTGTGTGCCGATGATGTGCTCAACCGTGACAAGATGGTTGGCTATCACGACAGCTATGCTGAAGCCATGGGCAAGTATGGCTTGAAGCGAGGTGTCCGTGGATCGGATGCGAGGCATACCACCACGGCACAGTATTACCGCAACATCAAGCGAGAGACGGAGAGACTTCAAAACTGCATGAAACTGTTGCAATCTGATGTGGAGGAAGCGGAGCGACTGCTCAAACAGACCAAGAGTGAAATCAACACGGAGAAACTACAGGCAGCCAAGACGGAAGCCAAGACCGCCCTTGTGTCGAAGATTGGTTCTCTTTTGGGCAGTGGAAAATTGAAAGAGGTGGAGCAACACAACCGAAAGTTGTGTGAGCTTGTGACAGACCGAGAGCAATACATTGACGAACTCCATGAGAAAATACAGCGAATGGAGGACAGCCACAGCCAACAACTCGGCGAGATGCAACAGATACACCAAGCAGAGGTCGTAGATTTGAAGAGCAAGCACGCAACAGAAGTTTCTTTGCTCAATGACATCGTCCGCAAAGCCAAGCATTGGTTCCCGATGTTGGAGGCACGTTTGCAAATGGAAGACCTGTGCAGGAAGATTGGCTTCACCGTTGAGCAAATCGGAGTGCTTCTTACAGGAAAGGCAGTCAACATTAGCGGTTCACTCTATTCCGAGGAGTACAGAAGGAAGTTCAATGTGGTGAATGCAGAAATCAAGATATTCTCTGATTCTACCAAGCCGAACCAACTGTTTTTGTATATCAATAGACAGCCTATTGTAGAATGGTTCAAGGAGCAATGTAATATTTTTAAAAAGACCGTGAATAGGCGTTTCAAATTGTAAAAAGATGCCAAGATAAATACCCTAAAAAAGTGATTATCTTGGCATCTTTCTTTATTTTTCAATGGCAGTTTCTATAATGCATTTTGCTTGTAGCAATAAGTCTTGTGCATCTTCTCGCATTTTGAAACTTTGCTTAATCTTATTAGCTATCATTTGCTGTTCATTCATTGGGAGAATAGGAATAATAACATGCTCTATTTCCGATGGCTTCCAATGCTGTATTATCGAGCCTCCTGCATCACGTTCTGCTTGCAACTTCACTACTATAGAATTGAGCACCAAAGTCAGATAATCTGGCAAAACATTCGGTGTTGTTAACTGCAAGTGGAGAATAGCACTTGAAGTTATGACATCTTGTGTTTCTTCCATTTTGTATGCGATACCCACACTTCCATCCTTGGATAACAATATAGTATCCTTTTGTGGGCGGATTGTGTCTGCAAATTGTGTCGTGTCTAATTTGACATCAGAATTAGACAAACCGAATTTGGACAGGTTCGCTACTCTTATAAAAGGAATGCCTTCCTCTTGATACGCATCACTACCTGGTTCTATGGATTTTTGTATGGTCGCAATCTCTTTGATTGTGGCAGTCGGGAAACCTTTTAACTTCTCAAAAAGTAAGTCGTATTTCGGCTGATAGTATTCTGCATCAAGTCTGCCACTTGCAAGAAAGCTATCTGACAGTTTCTTGCAAGAGCAAACTACGTTACTAACCTTGACTTTTGCATCATTTGAAATAATGCCTACCTCATGCAACAAAACATATATAGCAATATGTAGTTCCATTGCAGATTTTTCTTGCAGGACATAATATTCTGATGCTATTTTACCCCCCCCATTTTGGATTGCGCCCTCTACAGTGAGCTTAGCATGTTCAAGTAGTTGTTGGGATTCTTTGCGAAGAGATATACTACTTTGGACATGTTGGGCAATTTCTTCTTGGATTTCTTGTCGGATTAATGGAATTGGGATACGTTCCAATTCTTGTCGCCCAATGGCTGTAAGGATTGTACCCGAACATCCCTTCCTCATCAGTTCCTTTACCAATGGAGATTTGAACAAAACAAGCAATGTCTCGGAATTAAGCACGCTGGATTTCAATACATAGAAGCCAGTGGAGCATAATGCTCCATCGTAATCTTCTTCCACCAAAGCACAGCTATCCAAAGAACCTTCCAAGGATGAAATGACAACATCATTCTTGCTTACGATTCTTCTTGCCCTCGATGGCAAGTCTTCACCCTTTTGTTGGCTACAGCCTATTATGTTTCCATACTTTCCAATGTTTGCTAACTCTACATACTTGTATGTCGTATCATCTTTTGGAGTAAAGTTTTCTTCTTTTATATCACATATTTCTGCCAAATTCTTACTTCCATATTTGTATGCTTGGATATGGTGGAGTATGTCATCATACTTTGGTTGATAGTACTCTGCGTCCAAACGTCCTGTTTCTATAAAAGACTCTTTCAAAGTCTTAACATTACAAGAATTTGAACTTGTCGTAAAATCATTCAAATCTAAGCACTCCAACATATTATTTGCAGCTTCTGAGTATAAACTTTCAGACATTTCTAATTTTTGAAAGGCTCTATATGTTATGTCCTCTATTTTGTCATTCAAATCCTTTGAAAATACAGGTATGGATATTTCCCTGAATTTTGCAGGACTAAAATTGGCCTGATTACCAACCATAGAGTACTTCTCTATTTCCAATCTTCCATATTTTGAATTCAAAAATGCTACTAATGTGGCAGAATTGATATACTTTCGATTAGGTCGGATGCGAAACAGATAGGACGCAAAGGCATAATCATAATCCTTTGGGACTATAGCACTTCTTCCAACAAATTTAGGATTACCATTTGTTCGACAAATGAGTACATCATCCTTTTTAAGTTGTAACCCATGATAAGCATCAATATCCAACAGGCTACAATATTTGTCGGGATGAGAAATGAATGAATAATTAAATTCATTCAATCTCAAGACAGGGTATCCTTCACCCATTTCATTCAACTCTTTCGATGTGCCATATTGAGAGAAATCGATAATTTGTGAGGCTTTTACTGTATTTTTGTAACTAACAGTGTTTGAATTATAAAATTCAGATTCCATCCTCACTATATCGTTTCCAATTACTCGACTAAAAGGCACTTCGCAAATCTCCAGCCCCTCTAACAAAGTCTTGTATCTTACTTCGTCAAAGGGGCACTTGCGAAAAAAGAGAGTTTTTCTTTCTTTGCAAACTCTGCGAAAGCTTCAGCGATGCCATCTTGTGTAAGACCTTCATGATTGAATAGATCATGCTTTACAACAAGATGCCCATGTGTGTCAAGAAGTGGAACAGTATTTCCATTCTCGTCTGTTGTGCTTCGGTAAATCTTATCACCACTATTATCCTTACTTGGCTCTTGCATTGTGGCAAAGAAAATATTGTAGTCCTTTACTCTTGGGCATAACACATCATCCCATTTTTGGACGAACAAGACACTTGTCTTTGTTCCTGTATGGGGTTTAAACACATTACCATGTAATCCGACAACAGCCAATATCCGACAACGGTCAGCTATGTATTCACGCAATGCCTTATCGCTGCTATTATTGAAACGACCTTGTGGCAGAACAATTGCCATTCTTCCACCTGGTTTCAGAAAGTCAATGTTTCGCTCCACGAATAGAATATCACGGCTTATCTTAACCTGTGTCTTCAATTTTGTTTTGCGGAATGTGCCATCACTCATTTGATATACAGTTTCCCCATCGTTAGTAAGTGCATCTATGAAAGTTGGCTCTTTTTGTACTACAGAAATACCTTTAGGACAAGCCTTTAATTTTTCCACAGCCATGTTTCTTCCAAGATCATACTTTGATATAACACGACTTTCCTTGATGTCGCCTGCAAAAGGAGGATTTGCCATTACTATGTCAAATGTAAAATCACGATAACTCTTCTTGTCCGCTCTCAACTTTTGCAATTTAAACCAACCTGTACTATACGTTTCAAGCCACCCCGGTCTTTGCACATAGTCGCTTTCCCAACGCTCATAATCCAATGTGTTGAGATGCAACACATTAGTTTGCCCATCGCCAGCTATGAGATTCAAGGTACGAGCCACACGTACGGTCTTTTCATCAAAATCAATGGCAAAAACATTGTTTTGAACATAGTCTGTACATTCGGCAGGTTTCTGTTCAAGAGTAAAAAGATGGCTACGTTTCAATCCTTTTCTATCCAAGATATTTTGCCAAACATGGAAAATTGTATGAACTGGAAAACCACAACTTCCCGCTGCGGTATCTATCATCTTTTCATCCTCCTTTGGGTTCAGCATCTTCACGCACATATCTATCACATAGCGAGGCGTGAAATATTGTCCTTTCTCACCTTTTGAATTCTTTGAGATAAGATATTCAAAGGCTTCATCAACGACTTCGAGGTTAGAATTGAACAGTTTTACATCTTGTAATGAGGCAACACATACAGACAGATGGGAAGGTGCCAATTGCAGTTTGGCATCTTCAGAGAATACACCTGCCCATTTTTCTTTGGCTTGGTCGAACAAATCCTGTAGTTTGTCTCTTAGTTCCTCCTCTGTGTCACCATAGTTACGGAATACAAGATTACGGTCTTTCTTGCGTCCGCTCTCCATTTCATCGTAAAGTTTGGTGAAAATCAATTTGAACACCTCCTCAAAGACATCAACGCCAGCATTGGCAAGCACCTCGTCTTCCATTTCGAGAATCAAGTCTTTCAGTGACTTGCGCTCATTGACAAGCTTGTCTTTCTTGATAAGGTCATCAATAGTCCAACGTTCAGAAATGATGTCTGATAGTTTTTGGTCGGCACGAGGTATGCTGCTTAAATCCTCAAAATAGTTAGGGTCTTTTCGATGATAGTATGAAATGCTCTTTCCATTGCTCCATACACCAATAGGTGCACCTGTAGCATTGCAATAGCTCTTGAGCTGTTCCTTGCCGTCTTTGAGTTTTGGCTTCTTGACTTCTACTATAATAAAAGGTGCTGTTGTGTCTTGTTTATCAAAAATAACAATATCAGCACGCTTCTTTTCTCGTCCAAAAGTCACTTCGTATTCCAATTCCATTTTTGATGTGGAATACCCATAATCCTCTATAAGCACCAATAAATATAGTTGGCGCACCACTTCCTCAGGAGTCAGTTTTATTTCTTTCTTGCGAACTAAACAAGTGAGATAATATTTACCCCCCCCATTTGTTTTTCGCTCAACTATACGGTTCTCTAACTCTGCAATATGCTTGTCGGAGAACAAACTTAGGTCATATTCTGTTCCTTTAATTATGTCTGTTAATTTCATTGCGTATCTATTTTATTTGAAACAAGAAGCTCTCTAATGTCCACGTCCAAAATTTCAGCAATTTTGTACAGTATAGGTATCGGTGGCTGAACTTTATTTGTAGCGTATAGATTTACCATATTAAATGTTTTGCCAAGCCGATGTGCCAAATCTGTTTGACTGACACCTTTGCGTTCAAGAATCTCCTTAATTCTGTTCATTTTATCTTGATTTTGAATTTGCCACTGCAAAGGTACACAATTTTATTTGGTATTTTAGCTTATATCTCGAAAATTTATATTAAATTTGCACCTGAAAAGAGTTGTTTGACAGCAAACATTACGCATATTGCAGAAATTAGGACTATTGCCAAATCATTACCTCTATCGAGGTAACACACTCATAAATAGCTCATTTTAAGCTATTCAGCAGATTTTAGCGTAATTTTTAAAGAAAAGAACAAAATATGCAATTAAAAATATTTACAATATCCTTAGCGCCTGATGAGCAGCAAACGGAGGAGATAAACCATTTCTTGCGGTCTCACAAGATAATAGATGTTCGCAAAGAAATTGCTGTACAGAATGGCAATAGTGTATGGACTTTTTGTGTCTCTTACCTTTTGGACTCAAAGCCAAGTCAATCGTTGCAAAATAAGAATGTAAAGATTGACTATAAGGACGTCTTGGATGAGGTAGCCTTCAATACATTCTCACGGCTTCGCAAAGTGAGGAAAGCAATAGCAGATGAGGAGGCGGTGCCTGCTTATGCGATTTTCACTGACGCAGAATTGGCAGAACTTGCCAAGCAGAAGGAACTAAGTTTGACAGTCATACAAGCTGTTCCTGGCATAGGAAAAAAGAAAGTGGAGAAATATGGAAGCAGAATGATTGACGAAATGAATAAAAAGACCGATGAAACGAGTGGGTAATCTGATAGAACGAATAGCTGATATGTGAAGGAGGTGTTGAAAGTACCTATATATAAGGTATATGGATGATATGTTGCTCATTGCCGATGACAAAGACAAACTGAAGTTCATATATGAAAGATTGAAGGAATATGCTGAAAAACAATTAGAACTTAGGCTAAAGCCTCCGATATTTAGGGCAACAAAAGATGGACAGAACTTTTTGGGTTACAAGGTCAAACCGTATAGATGTGAGTTGTCGGGAAGAAGCAAACGGTGCTATCGTAAGAAGTTGCAGCTATATGGAAAATTGTTTGACGCGCAATTATGGGATGAGCAAACGTTTCATGAGCATTTGCTTCCTTTGGTCGCTTTTGTGAAACACGCTGAATCTTGGATTTTCAGGAAGGCTTGTCTTATTTGAGACAATGGGTGAAAGCCGATAGTGGGTCGAGCCGTGTGAACCGTGGTGATAGCTGGAACAACAATGCGAGGAACTGCCGTTTGTCGTACCGTAACAACAACACTCCAGATAACCGTAACAATAACCTCGGGCTTCGCCTGGCTCTCTCCTAGCTTAGGGCAACTGTAAAAATATAGAGTGGACTCTCTGTTGTAAAGATGTCGTAAACAGGCTCTCATTCAGAATGTACATGGCATTCGAAACCGCTGTCTGGTGGCAGATATATGATGTTTAGTAGTGTAAGAAGTTTATCGAAGAACCGTCTCTTTAAGATAATTAAATGATATAACCCAGTGTTTATAGAAAAGATGAAACATATATTATTTCTCATATTTGGCATGATGTTATGCCTAAGCACCTTTGCACAAAAGTTATCGGTTGAGTCTTTCTCTCTTTCCGCAACGGATATCAGTGCCCAGACGCAGCAACGCAAGGACTTGAACAACGAGCCTTGCGCCTTGGTCAAGGTGCAGTTCGTGGGTGACATCCTTGATGTGGAAGGGAATGTCATCAAGCCTTTGGTGAAGAAAGGCAACGAGACTTGGGCTTACATGACCCATGGCTCACTGCAGATGAAGGTGTTGACCAAGGATTACCTTCCTATTATGGTGGATTTCTCCAACTATGGCATCAGTCAGGTGGAGAAAAACAAGACATATGTATTGGTGTTGACCAAGCCTGTTGGTGGTGCAGAGCCTGTCGATGCTGGTGGCAACTTCTATGCGCTCAGCGTGCAACCGAAGAATGCAATGTTGACTATTGATGGTGTCCTCCAACCGAGCTCTTCAGACGGTGAGTATTCCGCCATGCTGCCTTACGGCACGCATACTTATAAGGTGGAGGCTGGTGGTTATATCAGCAAGAGCGGTTCTTTTACGGTGAGCAGTGGCGATATGACTCCCATCAGCGTCAGCTTGCTTTCAGCGATGGCAAGTGTCTCGATAACTTGTCCTACCCCTGCCGTGTCTCTTTATGTCGATAAGAAGGCTGTAGGTAATTCGCCATGGAGTGGTAGCTTGAAGGAAGGCATGCACCTGTTGGAGGCAAGGAAGAGTGGGTATCGCAGCCAACAGAAGACCATCCAGTTGGCGCAACAACAGAAGTTGGATGTGACCTTTGGCGAGTTGGTGGCTATCCAAGGCAATCTCTCCGTGAATTACAAGCCCTTTGGTGCCGATGTCTATGTGGATGGGAAAAAGTTGGGGCAAAGTCCTCGTGTGTTCAACGGCTTGCTCGTGGGTAACCATCAGGTGGAGGTAAGAAAGGATGGCTATGCCACAGACAGGAAGTCCGTCTCTATTTCTGAAGGTCAGACTGCGAGCATAACAGGAACACTGGCATCCAATGCCGTAGCCTCATCCTCATCGAATACCTTGGGATATTCGTCAGCCTCATCATCTATGTCTTCTGGTAGCAATACGATTTCCATCCCAGTGAAGAATGGTATCAGTATCGATATGGTGAAGGTTGAGGCTGGAACGTTCATGATGGGAGCAACCTCTGAGATGAAAGACCCTTATGATAACGAGAAGCCTGTGCATCAAGTGACTTTGACCAATGATTATTATATGGGTATGTACGAGGTTCCCCAGGCTTTATGGGAAGCGGTGATGGGCAGTAATCCTTCTGAATACAAGGGTGATAATCTTCCTGTAGAAATGGTGAGTTGGAACGATTGCCAGGAGTTCATTTCCAAGTTGAATAGCTTGACAGGCAGAAAGTTCCGCTTGCCTACTGAGGCAGAATGGGAGTATGCTGCTCATGGTGGCAAGAAGAGTAGGGGGTATCAGTACAGTGGAAACTCAAACATCTCTGATGTTGCTTGGTATGATGGAAATAGTGGTAGCAAGCCTCATCCTGTAGGTACGAAGCAAGCTAATGAGTTGGGTATCTATGATATGAGTGGAAATGTATATGAATGGTGTTCGGATTGGTATGGTTCTTATTCGAGTTCTTCTCAGACGAATCCTACGGGTGCCGATAGTGGGTCGGGCCGTGTGGTCCGTGGTGGTAGCTGGTACGACTTTGCGTGGGGCTGCCGTTTGTCGTACCGTGGCAGCATCACTCCGTTTTACCGTGGCAATGACCTCGGGCTTCGCCTGGCTCTCTCCGAGTAACGACATCTTTACAAAAGAAAGAGGTTCACGTTTTTTGTATTTTTCCAGTCATTAGTTTTGAGAATACGAATAATATCACTATCTTTGTCCCAAAATCGAAAAATATGAAGGCTGACGAATTATTACATATCATACGAATGGGTGAAACATCTACTGTACAGTTTAAGGAACGTATAGATGATGCTTATAAGTTGGGGTGTGAACTAACCGCCTTTAGCAATAGCCTGGGAGGACAGTTGTTGATTGGGGTTAATGATAAAACAGGTGAACTCAATGGACTTTCTTTTGAAGAGTTGCAGAAATTGACAACGCTGGTGAGCAATACGGCTTCAGAAAATGTGAAACCTTCTATTTTAGTTCAAACAGAAACTATTGACGTTGATGGTCAAGTGATTCTGATTGTGACAGTACCTGAAGGGAAAAGTAACCATCAAAAGTAACCATTACGATGATGAAGTAACTATCAAAAGTAACCATCATGATGATGAAGTAACCATCAAAAGTAACCATCACGATGATGAAGTAACCATCAAGAGTAGTGTACTATTATCTCAGCGTCAGAAAAAAGTCGTGGATTTTTGTTCTATCCCTCGTACTGCTCAAGAAATCATGGATTTTATAGGAATATCAAATCAGTCTAAGAATCGTAAGAAATATATAGCTAATTTGGTGGATGCGGGAATCTTGGAGATGACTATACCTAGTTTTCCTAAAGATAAAAAGCAAAAATATAGAAAAGTATAGAAGATATCGATTAAGCTTACATCACGGATAATCACGGATTTCCGGAAAAGCAAATCCCAAGTCAGCAGAAAAGCCGGCTTGGGATTTATGAGTATAAAAGTTTATGTATAAGAGTATTCTATATCTTACAGCTTGAATTTATAACCGATGGTCAGCTGGAGCACGTTGGTGTAGCCGTCGCCATACTTTGGAACCTTCGTAACACCGATGTTGTAGCGAGCATCCAGTACGAAATTGTTGAATTCGTAAGACATTCCCACAGGAATTGCAAAGTCGAAGGTATTGACCTGCTTAGCCTCGTCCTTGGCAACCATGAATGCAGGCTGAATACCTGCCTTGAGTGCGAAGTCGCGGGCAACATAATAGTTGAGTGTGATAGGAATGTTCAAATATCCTGGATTCCAAGCCCAATCATCATATTTCGTTCCCTGGAAGGAATAGAGAAGTCCACCAGCGATGGCAGCCTTTGCATTAAACTGGTGCTGCAATTCTGCACCGAATACGCAACCTGCTTTCCAGTCTCCATCACCTACGGAAGATACGTTCAAACCGATCTTAGGCTGGATAGTTGTAGTACCCACTCTGCTCTGAGCAAAAATACTTACTGAAGACAGCATGATAACTGCCATTAAAAATAATTTCTTCATCATCTCTAATTTTAAGTTGTTATTACTGAATTATCAATTCACTCTAATTTAGGTTAGTTTCCGAAAAAACTATTTGCAAATATAGTAAAAATCCCGATACGTGATTCCATTTTCCTTGATTTTAAGGCAATTTATATGTTTTTTATGAGATAATAACAAAATTCCAGTTGCTGTATCCAGTCAAAGTCATTTTTGGATTTAAAATTATCCTCTGTCAAATCTCTTGCTATCATGCCATTTTTCAATTGTAACGCAATTTTCTTATCAAAAACGATGGAGAATTCGTTTATTTGTATTATCTTTGCAATTGCTTAATTCATGTAATGCCCTCCAATATCATGCCGTGCATTACAAAAAAACGAAGAAAACCTGTTTAAATGGAAATCGAAAAAGAAGTAATATTACTCATGTCTCAGGGCGATGAAAAAGCTTACGGCATCATGTTCCGCAAGTTTTATCCTAAAGTGCATCGCTTCGTCTCCATGTTGCTGAAAAACATGGATGATGCCGATGACGTTTGCCAGATTATCTTTGAGAAAATCTGGAGGAAGCGCCAGAAATTCGCGGAAATCAAAGACTTCGATTCCTACCTTTTTATATTGGCGAAATATACCGTTATCAATTATATTTCCACCAAGCGAGTGATTCCGATAGACATCGATTCCTTGCCTGACCAATGTGCCAACATCGCCTCGCCGCATGAGGAAATCGTGGCCAAGGACACCCAACTACTTATCGACATGATTGTGGAGAATATGCCCCCGCAGCGACAGACCATCTACCGCATGAGTCGGGAGCAACATCTCAAGAACGAAGAGATAGCCCAACAGTTGGGGTTGCAGAAGAAAACCGTAGAGAATCATCTTAACCTGGCTCTTAAAGAAATCAAAAAAGCCTTATATTTGATGATTTTATTGCAATTGCATTGGGTGTAACATCTTTGAAAAATGTCTTAAAAAGAAATTACAGGTAAAAATATGGCAACGAAGATTAAGGATATCATAGATTATTATTCAGAACATGTCGTATCAGACGAAATAAAGGAAAGGGTCTTACAGAGATTATCGGATTCGAAAGATGAGAAGGAGGAAGATGAGGCCTTGCGTTCTTTGTGGGATAAGGCAGACTCTGCTTATATGGACGAAGAGGAAATATCAACTGCTTATAAACGGCTTTTCAGGAAAGACATTGATAGTAGTAAGGGTAAAACATTCCAAATCTTCACTTGGCAGAGAGTGGCTGCTCTTGTCATTCCGCTGGTTATGCTTGTCGTCTTCGGCAAGATCTATGTTCAGATGCGTAATGATCTGAAAGCATCACAGGCTATAGCGATGATGCAGGAACATACTATAAAAGGTGAATCTAAAACATTGGCTTTGGCTGATGGAACGAAGGTGAAACTCAGTCAGGGTTCTGTGCTCCTTTATCCTACTTCTTTTGAGGGCAAGGAGCGTAAGGTGTTCTTGGCAGGTGAGGCTTTCTTCGATATCAAGCATGATGACAAGCATCCGTTCCATGTCAGCACTCCTCACTTTGAGATTACTGATTTGGGTACTTCTTTCTCGGTTTCTTCTTATACTACCGACGAGGAAGTTACTACTACGCTCAAAACGGGTAAGATAGAACTCAGAATTGTAGGTGAGGACAAGGTATATAGTATGAATCCAGACGACCAGCTGGTTTATAATGTAAAGACCAAGTCGGTAAATCTCCGCCAGGTTTCCAAGGGGGATAATGGTCTGGGCTGGAGAAACAAGCAGATAGATCTCAATGACGTAACTCTCGCAGAAGCTGCTCAGATTATGGGCGATGCATACGGAGTAAAATTCTCCTTCCGTTCGCAGCGTTATAAGAACACGAAGGTTACAGTTCATTTCAACCGTGGTGAAACCCTTTCGGGTGCCATGAATGTCTTGAAAAACTTGGTTCCTGGTTTGGAATATGAAGTGAGAAAAGATGAAGTTATACTGAAATAAGAAGGCGGTTCTTTACCCAAATCTCTTTCGAAAACAGGGATTTGGGTAAGAAATCGCCCTTTTTTTATTCAAGATTGATTATGATAAAGAATTTGATTTTTGATTTCGGCAAAGTGCTCGTAGATTACGAATACTTTGAAACTCTTGACCAAATATTCAAGACCCACGAACAGGCAGAAGAATTCTATCATCTTCTGATAGACGGTAAGTGGAATGAGAATATGGATCGGGGAGACTCTTTTGAGGACACCTTCTGCAAAATGCAGCAGATCATGCCGCAATATAAGAACGAGATTGCGGTGGTATCCCAGCGCTTCAATGAATTTGTGCGTGGCGAAAAGGAGGGGATGCGAGACCTGCTGGCTCAATTGAAGTCAGAAGGTTACCACCTTTATGGTCTTTCCAACTGGTGTACCAAGTGTCACGAGACAATGGCGCAATATCCGATTTTCCAACTATTGGAAGGGCAGGTCATTTCGTCTGAGGAAAAGATCATCAAGCCAGACCAGGCGATTTACGAGCGCCTTTGCCAGAAGTATTCTCTACTGCCAGAAGAATGCCTTTTTGCAGACGACAGAATAGAAAATGTAGAAGCAGCCCGAAAATTCGGAATGCAGGCCATCTGCTTTGAGGATGCAGTACAGTATGAGCAGGAATTGAGAAAAATCTTAGCCTCAGTTGTATAATTAGTAAATAGTTAATTAGTAATAAAGTTCTTACTAAAAAGACTATTGGCTTGGCTTATCTGGTACAAGGCAAGTCCTGACGTTTCGGATCAGATGATAGAGCAAGCGATTGATGAACTTTTGGATCAGAATCGTCAGTTCTATCAGCGTGATATGGAAACCATGACGGTTTACCAGAAAATTTTCCTCATTGCTGTCTTGAAATGGAATGTAATTTGATGATTTTCAGGGATATAGCTTGTGGAAAATCAGCATGACCTAACGAAGCGCTTTATTAGCATCTAACGAAGCGCTTTATTAGCACCTAACGAAGCGCATCATTAGACCTTAATAAAGCGCTTTCTTATATTTTGTACTTGCGCTTCTATTGAAAACTTGCCCCATGTGATGATTAATGCCATCATTCGATTTCCTCGCAAACCACCATCTCTGCCCCTCGATACATCACTACGAGCTTGTGTAGATGGGTGGTCTTTACGGCATCTCTCACTATGTCGCTATCGGCATAACGGGTGATTTGCGCAGAGGCTTCCTTGAGGAGTTCTTTCACTTGCTGGTCCGTGGTGCTCGTCTTGCAATATTTCAGTTCGATGATGTAGCTGTCCACCATGTCCTTGTAGATGTCGCAAAGAGGGGAGAGGAAGATGTCGGCATAGCCGCCATCATTGTCCAACTCGGAGATAGGGCGATAGAAGCGGCACTGGCTTGCCATCGCCAAGGTGAAACCATGCACGAAAGCCTCGCCTTTCTGCTTGTCACGCTGCGAAGAATAGCGTTTCAGGCTATCAGCGATGAACTCGAAATAAGCCTTGTAGTTGCCATCGTAAGCCAGTTTGCTCTCCAACTGGGTCTTGTTATAAGTATCGTATACCAAGTCGTTCTCTTTATAGGTGTCGAGAAGATAGGTGTACATCTGGTCACGCACCACCTCGTTAGGGATGACAAACTTTGTTTCGCCTTTATATTCTCCATCTATCGTCAGCATGCCGAAATAGAAGAGCAGGCTCACGAAGTTGTCAGGGTCGTTGATATGGTCGGCTGGGAAATTTTCTACGAGCTTGCCTGTAACGTATCCCTTGGTGACCAACTGCTGGATGACACTGGCGTCATGGGCGAACTCCTTGTCGTGACGGATAAGCATGCGCAGCTTACTGTAATCCGTGCGAACATTACTCTCCACCATCGAGTCTGGAATATCGTATTCGTTACGGATGTAATTATCCAAGAAGTAGAGTACCATTACGGAATTATACATGGTGGTCTTTCCATATTTCTTGACAGCGAAACAATAGTTGTCGTACCATGGCTTCATCACGGTGATGAGCTCATCTACGGTGTGATTGAACGGCAAGACGCTTGAGTAATAGCCCAACATCTCCCGCACTTCCTCCTCGGTGAATCCCGTCATCTCATTGAATTGTGGAGTGAGCGAGTAATTTGTGCCGATGTTGAAGCCACTGGTGAGGTCGTCCATAGTGACAGGGCTTACACCCGTGACGAAGACACGTCCTAAAGCCGAGCCGGCTGCACCCTTGATGGTGTTGAAGAAGCGACGTAGATAACCCTCTCCATGAGTCTGGTTGCGGTATCGCTCCAGATGCTCCTCGTTGGCAAGGATTGTGTTTGTAAAGTTGTCGTACTCGTCGATAAAGAGATAGATTTTCTGGTTAGCTTCCTTGCAAACCTGGCATAAATACCTAAGTTGTCCTATGGCACCAATTTCTCTGTTCAACCCCTCCTTTGCATCAGGAGGAAGCAAATGGGCATATTGGTTACAGAATGAATTGAACATAATGTTACAGTGCACATCCAATCCACTTTGATAATTGTCTATACCTGCGTCCACTTCAGCGAAATTGAGGTGAATGATGAGATATGTATTATGCTCTGGCGTAGGATTCTCGCCAATGTACAATCCACCGAAGAGGGACTCAAACTTGTCCTTCTTGTTGATGTCGTAGTAATGTTCAAGCATGGAGAGGGTGAGGCTCTTGCCAAAACGGCGAGGGCGGATATAGAAGAAGTACATATTGGAGTCTTCTATATCTTCGATGAATGAGGTCTTGTCCACATAGTAACAATCCCTCTCCCTAATATCCTCAAAGTTCTGCATGCCGTAAGGTATGCGCTTGCGATAGATTCGCTTTCTTCTTTCTCTTATAGCCATGGCTTAAATGTATTTTAGCTTTACCATTTGCAAAATTAAGCAATAAATTTGTAACCTCCAAATTTCCCGGTCTATATTTTAGAAAGTGCCATTTTTGAATGGTCGTTCGCAGGTGAACTTTTAACCCAAGATGTTTTAGTAGACATCATACCTGGCAAGACGCAGATTTTCCAACTATTGGAAGGACAGGTCATTTCGTCTGAAGAAAAGATCGTCAGGCCAGACCAGGCAATTTACGAGCGCCTTTGCCGGAAGTATTCTCTACTGCCAGAAGAATGCCTTTTTGCAGACGACAGAATAGAAAATGTAGAAGCAGCCCGAAAATTCGGAATGCAGGCCATCTGCTTTGAGGATGCAGTACAGTATGAGCAGGAATTGAGAAAAATCTTAGCTTCAGTTGTATAATTTAGTAAATAGTTAATTAGTAATAAAGTTCTTACTAAAAAGACTATTGGCTTGGCTCATCTGGTACAAAGCAAGTCCTGACGTTTCGGATCAGATGATAGAGCAAGCGATTGATGAACTTTTGGATCAGAATCGTCAGTTCTATCAGCGTGATATGGAAACCATGACGGTTTACCAGAAAATTTTCCTCATTGCTGTCTTGAAATGGAATGTAATTCGTTGATTTTCAGGGATATAACTTGTTGAAAATCAGCATGACCTAACGAAGCGCTTTATTAGCATCTAACGAAGCGCATCATTAGCACCTAACGAAGCGCATCATTAGACCTTAATAAAGCGCTTTCTTATATTTTGTACTTGCGCTTCTATTGAGAACTTGCCCTTTACCCTTCATCTATCCCTCGGAATCCCCTGTGTTTATCGGGGCTTCAGAGGGTGAAGGGTGCAATTTTACCCTTCATCACTCTTCATCACCCTTCATCTTAAGGGGGTAAGCGGCTCCGCGTTTATACCATTGTAGCTTTCTCGTTTGTTCGTACCTTTGCACCATAATTTTTTAATTGCATGAATTATGACAACAAACGAACGTTTTGAGAAGGCTTGGAATTCCTTCTTAATCTATTTGAATCGAAATCCAAAGGCTCACCTGACTCCTTTCTTGAAGGAAAGGCATGTAAATCACCGTACCATGCAAAATTGGATGTCCGAGAAGGGATATTCTGTCCTGCGTGCCAAGCATGAAATCCGCGAAGTTCAGGAGGCAGCCCGTAAGGAAAGAGCAGAAGCCTCTACTGCAAATACCGGCGTGATGTTCGTGCCTATGGAGTCTCCAACTATAGATCTACCTATGGAGGATCTTCTTCAAGGCATAAACATAACCTTTCCCAATGGAACCGTTGTGTCGATCAAAAAAGGATGCGCCAAGTCTGTTATGGCGTTAATGAAACTTTATGAGAAGGAGGATGCGGTATGTTTGGATTAAATGAGAACACCCAATACTATGTCTGCCAGCGATACGTTCGAATGAACACGGGTATTAATGGCTTGTATCAGATAGTAAGGACGGAGATGGAGCTGCCACCACTTGGCGGTGCTGTCTTCATCTTCTTCTCCAAGAATCGCCAGCAGGTTAAACTGCTAAAATGGGACGGCGATGGTTTCTTGCTATATCACAAGCGACTGGAACGAGGAACCTTTGAATTGCCATTCTTTGACCCTAAGAACAAGCAATGCAAAATGCCGCACAAGACTCTGTCTGCCATCATGAGCGGAATTTGCCTTAAAAGTATGAGATTTAGAAAGAGGCTTAACTTATAGCTGTATTATAATGCCAATAACGTGCTGTATATCAATAAAATAGATAAAATTAATATCCAATAATACTTGCATGTCTCAATATTTTTTCGTACCTTTGCACTATGACAAAGGACGAAATCATAGTACTTTTGAAGGAGCAACTTCAGCATGCTAACGATACTGTGAGTTCGCTGACCATACAGGTCGGTGAACTCATTGAACGTATAAAGTCATTAGAAGAGCAACTCGTCCAGAAAGGAATCGCCATAGACAAAGCGAATCGCCAGAACAGGGCGCTCGGCAAGCTCGTTTCCGGCAAAAAGTCCGAACGTCAGGAGAAGTGTCTGCAAGACTCAATGACTCAGGAAGAATTTGACAGGAAGAAAAAAGAGCAGGCGGAAAAGAGAAAGGAACGCAAAAACAATGGGGCCAAGCGTGACATGCATTATGAGATGGAGGAGAAACATGTTACGGTTAATCCAGACATGGATGCGGAACTTTTGAAGACGCTGCGCATCTATGGCACCCGCACCTGTGTGCGTTACAGCATGGAGCCCATCAAGTTCATCAAGACCGTATATCACATCAACACTTATACGGATGGAAATGTCCTGTATCCAGGAAAGACCCCACCAGCATTGCTGCTAAACTCATCCTATACATCTTCTTTTGCAGCAGGTCTACTGCAGTTGCGGTATATCTATTCCATGCCGGTGGAGCGAATCGTCAAATACTTTGCCGACAGTGGGTTCACACTAAGGAAAGCCACGGCAAACAAGCTGATTGCCAGAAGCGCAGACGTACTGGAAAATATCTATAGAGCCATCTGCCAAAAGGTGTTACAGCAGGATTATGTTACGGCAGATGAAACTTATCATAAAGTACTGCTGACGAGGGTAAAGCCTACAGACAATGGCTCGAAGAAAGGTTACCTGTGGGCGGTAAGCGCACCTAAACTGGGACTTGTGTTCTTCGTATATGAGGATGGATCATGTTCTGAGCAGATCATACTTGATGTGTTCTCGGATTATAAAGGTACAGTACAGAGTGATGCATATGCTCCTTACCGGAAGCTGGAGTCGGATGCTTATCCAGACATTATGAGAATTGCCTGTCTGCAGCATGTCAAGAGAAACTTCATCGACTGTGGCAAGAACGACAAGGATGCACAGGAAGTTGCAGGCATCATCAACAGATTTTATCAAGAAGACAAAAAGCATAAGGTTGGCGTAAATGGATGGACAATAGAGAAACATCTGGCTTATCGGCAATCATACGCACCGGACATTTTGCAGGATTTATTAGAGAAACTGGAGGAATTATCTTCCAGGAAGGATTTGCTGCCCAAATCGCCCTTGGCGCAAGCCGTCGGCTATGCCCTTAACGAGTATAATGCCATTTGTGACATTTTTAAAAGAGGTGATACTGCTCTCGACAACAATTATATTGAGAGAATCCAGAGGTACATATCGCTGTCGAGAAGAAACTCATTATTCTTTGGTTCGCACGAAGGGGCAAGACGAGGAGCTATCCTATATTCTATCGCCATCTCATGCAAAATGAATGGCATTAATCTGTTCGAATACATTAGCGACGTCATAGAAAAGACCGTAGAATGGCAACCAAATACTCCATTGGAAAAATACAGAGACTTGCTTCCTGACAGATGGAAAAAGCAGTAACAGCATTATTCAATCAGCTATTACTGCTTTTTTCAATTATGCAAGGTATAAACGCGGAGCCGCTTACTTAAGGGGATTTGAACTTAAAATAAGCATAATAGGAGGCGATGATTAACCTTAATAGGAGCTAATGGTTAGTCTTAATAGAAGCTTGAATTAGCCCCAGCAGTTAACCCTGGATGGGAATAAGAGAGAAACGAATGTCTTTCTTCATTGTAAATATTTCCTTCTAGATTTTGCCAACTCGTTTTTAGTCGATGTAGCTCTCAAGAAATGGATTTCAGCATAAAAACGATTCTCTTTTTACAACTTTTCGCATCAAAGAATAATAGTAATGCTTTATTATGATCTCATGTTGTACGACTATATAATCCCATGTCGTACGACAATAGTGATGCAATCGTACGTTTATAGGGACCCATGTCGTACGACATGAGAGCCTTATAAACATTATTCTTCAATCACAAAAATCCTAACTGTCTGATTTTCAGCGTCTTCTTTTCCTTGTTCATATTTTCAATATTCACACACAAATAAGATTCAGTTGAAAACACAGAAATCTCAGCAAGGAAAATGTAAAGAGAAATTCACGAATGCCTCTGATTAATAATATGATGAAGGGTGATGAAGGGTTGAAATGCACCCTTCACCCTCTGAAACCCCGATAAACACAGGGGATTCAGGCGGAAAGATGAAGGGTGACGAGATTTTATGAGTGCCGTTTCTAAAAAAAATCCTGATATTCGATAAATACCCCTATATTTCCAAAATGCTTGCTTACGGCACTAATGTGCCCTGGCTGAAGCACCAAAGTGCCCTGACTGGAGCACTTTTAGGGCACAGAGAACTATAGTGCTAACTCTCGGAGATAGTGGTGCTATCTTTCAGAGATAATACTGCATTATAGTCTTTTTAGAGTTTATCCTCTCATATATAAATAGAACTACGAAAACATGTAAAAATGTACGGCTTTTTATGACAATAGTTCGTTAATAATTCAATAATGTGCTAAGCAGCTATACGCTGTAAGCACGAGAGATCTTTGAAAATCTTGCTAATTAAAGTTCGGTTCGGGGTGTACCCGCTTGCTTTAAAAATTCGTTTCACCAGATAAATGTTGGTCATCAGTGACTTGAATGAAGACATAGAATATTCCATTCCCATCTCCTTCATAGTTACCTTGGCAACATTTAGTGATGTGAACGAAGCATTGAAAGCAAAATCGAGTTTCCACTTATCGCGAGCCTGGCAGTCCATAAGACCAGTATAGCCTTTGGCGTCACGAAAGCAAAATTCGATCTGGAACCTGGTTCTATAATAAAGAAGTACTTCTTCACCCGAAAGTGAGGTGTCTGTAGAGAAGAATAGTTTCTTCTTGCCATTCGGCATCTGCCAGATGACAAGTCTAACTTTACACCTGAGTGCCTTGGAATAGGCTATCAAAGTATAAGCTGTTCCTTCTATATCTTTCATCTCCATCTTCTCCATTCGAGTGAGGTCAAGATTCTTCATATCAATCTTGCCATCCTTGGTCTTGGGGCGACCACGTTTTCCAGTACGTGGACCAGCATAGACATAAAAGAGACAAGCATTGTCACGAAAGCGGCTTATCAAAGAGAACCCTTCTTTCTTTATCCCATTAACAAATGTACTTGTAGAGAAGTAAGCATCTGCAACTATGAGGGTTGAGAGTTTAAGAAGTTCCTTGCGGTAACGCTTAATGACGCTGATATAGAAATCTACCATAGTCTTGTTTCTAAGACTCAGTTCTTTATTACTTAGCGACTGGTGTGCTTTTAACATCATGCAGTCTTTGGCATCAATATCAATGAGGCCAATACCCATGATTTCGAGACCATGTTTAACAGACTGAGCACATCCTGACCAAAAACGACCGATATGTGGTGTTTTCTTGCCAGCTTTACTGATGTAGCTGGGATCAATGGCAATAGCCCATCTTCCCTGTTTACCCAAGAAGCGCTTGGCAAGTGAGACATTAAGTTTGAGCCAATCAATGCACTTCGACTTTTTCAAGCCGAATGCGTTGCGATAGGTTTGCTCAACATGCAAGCCATACCTCCCCATTTGGGTGAAATTTATCTTTCTTGGTATTACCATGAACAAAATTATCACCTCGATGAGTATTTTCTCGAAACTTTTTGTTATCTTTGCAGCTGAATCTTCAACTGCATCTTTAAAGATATCCATATATTGGTCAAGTCCTGTATTCATGTAATATTGTATTTGTCGTGATCTACAAAGTTACTGAAAATCAGCGACTTGACCAACTTTTTACAGTTAAGTTTTCATAAGCACTTCTTAATATAAGTTATTGATTTACAGACGATTAAATATTAATTTAACGCAGTATTGTTATGAAATTATCCGTAGAATATTACCGCATTTGTTTTACCAAACCACGGTTGTTTGCGAACACACAAAAAAAGTGAAATAAAAATTTCATTTTAACAGGATTGTAATTGGGTGCAACGAAAAATATAATTGTCTTCAATGCGTAATCGTCTTAGGACAAATTATTAACTAAATAAATATTATATGAACTTAAAACGAATTTCAGCGTCATGCTTTTGTTTGCTGTTGGCTGGACAAATGGCAGTTTTTGCTCAGACCGTCAGCTTCGGTTCAAACAAGGTAACGCTCAAGTCTGCTTTTGAGAAGATTGAGCAGTCTTCCAAGTACAAGGTTGCGTACAATTCTTCTCAGTTGGATGCTAACCGCACAGTCACGTTAACCAAAAAGAGTGATGATGTATTTGGTATGTTGAACCAATTGCTCAAGGGTACAAATTGTACTTATGAATTGGAAGGCAACTACATCGTCATTAAGTCTCAGCACAAAGGAAAAGCTCAAAGCCATGGTAAGAAAATCAAGGTAAAGGGTGTTGTAAAAGATGAAACTGGCGAGCCAGTTATCGGAGCAACAGTCATGGAAAAAGGCTCTGCCAATAATGGAGTAATTACCGATTTGGATGGTAATTATACGATTGAGATTGCCTCTGATGGTTTGTTGGCTGTATCATACATTGGCTGCAAAGATCAGGAAATCAAAGTGAATGGTCGCGAAGTAATCAATGTAAACCTGGCTGATGATAACAAAGTACTCGACGAAGTTGTGGTTGTAGGTTACGGTGTGCAGAAAAAGCGTGACGTATCTACTGCTGTGTCTTCTGTAAAGGCTGAGGCTCTTGCCAATAACCCATCTACAGACTTCCGTCAGGCTCTGGCTGGTAAGATGCCTGGTGTCCAGGTAACAGTACCAAGTGGTGACCCTGAGGGTAGCGTAAGTATTCGTGTACGTGGTGTAAGCACCGTAAATGCAGGTAGTGACCCTCTCTATGTTGTAGATGGTGTGCCAATGGAGCGTGGCTTTGCTAACTTGAACACCAATGATATTGAGTCTATTGAAGTTTTGAAAGATGCTTCTGCAGCAGCTATCTATGGTAGCCGTGGTTCTAATGGTGTTGTTCTCGTTACTACTAAGAAGGGTACCTCTGATAAATTGTCTGTTTCTTACGATGGTTATGTAGGTGTACAGAACGTATCTAAGAAATTGGATATGATGAACGCTTACGAATATGCAGAATTCGTAAAAGATGCACACGATAACGCATATTTGGATAAGAATCCTAATGGAAGTGCAAGTGATCCAAATAGTTCTCGTAAAGAAGGTTACATGAAGATTCCTGATATGTTAGTTCCATATTTGGAAGGACAGACTGGACTCACAGATACAGATTGGCAGGATGCAATTTTCCGTAGTGCAATGACAACAGGTCATAATATTTCTCTTTCTGGTAAATCAAATAGTATCAATTATTTCGTATCAGGTAACTATATGAAGAAAAATGGTATTATAATTGGTTCAGATTTTGAAAAGTATGGTGGTCGTTTGAATCTCTCTGGTCAGCACAAGCGTTTGAAGTTTGGAGTTAATTTTGCTCCTTCTTACTCTGTTTCTAACTCTGTAAATGCTTCTGGCGCAAACGGAATCGTTCAGTCTGCATTGATGATGCCTCCTATTTTCCCTGTTTATAATCCAGACGGCTCTTATAATTATCAGGGTAATGGTTTCTTGCGTATCGGTACTGACTATCAGATTAACGAGGTGTTGAACCCTGTTGCTATGGCTCGTTTGCAGTCAAATGTTACTGATCGTATGTCTATTACAGGTAAGGCATTTGCAGAATTGGAACTCATGAAGGGACTTTCTTATAAGTTCTCTATGGGTGGTGATTATTATGGTGCTCATAATGATAAGTATCGTCAGTCTTCTTTGCCTTTGAAGGGAAAGAATTACTATGATACTCCTTCTAATCCAACGGGTTACAGTTCTTCTTCTTTCTACTTCAATTGGTTGATAGAGAACCAGCTTACTTATACTACAACAATTAATAAGAAGCACAATATTTCTGCAGTCTTGGTACAGTCTGCTCAGAAAGAGACAATGAAGTCTGATAATGTTACGGCAACAGATTACCCTAACGACTACATCCATACAATAAATGGTGGTACTGTAACTGAGGGTGGTTCAGACAAGACTCAGTGGTCTATCGCTTCTTATTTGGCTCGTGTTCAGTACAACTACGAGGGACGCTATATGCTTTCTGCAGCAATCCGTACTGATGGTTCATCACGTTTCGGCAAGAACAACCGTTGGGGTTACTTCCCATCTGCTTCTGCTGCTTGGCGTATCAGCGATGAGCAGTTCTTCAAGAATGTGAAGGAATTGTCTTTCATCAATGACATGAAGATTCGTGCCAGCTATGGTGTGACAGGTAACTTCCAAATTGGCGATTACGACCATTTGGCAACCATGTCTATAGATAACTATATTCTTGGCAATGGTTTAGCTTATGGCTACAAGCCTGATAATATCAAGCGTGATGATTTGAGCTGGGAGAAGAACCAGATGATCAATGCTGGTATCGATATTCAGATGTTTGATGGTTATTTAGGTGTTTCAATTGATTACTATAATACCAATACATCTAATATGTTGCTTTATGTACCAGTACCTCTCTTGACTGGTTATAGCACCTCTCTTCAGAATCTGGGTAAGGTAAACAACCGTGGTTGGGAAATCGGCTTGACTTCACAGCATACATTTGCTAATGGTTTGGGATACTCATTCAATGTAAACTATGCAAAGAATACCAATGAAGTGAAAGAGTTAGGTCCAGGTAATGCACCTATTATTTCTTCTGGTAGTGTTGGTCATGCTTATTATATTACAGAGGTTGGCAAACCAATTGGTAGCTACTATCTTTTGAAGTATGATGGTGTATTCAAGAACCAGCAGGAACTTGATAGTTATCCACACCTTGCTAACGCAAAAGTGGGTGACTTCCGTTTCGTAGATGTTGATGGAAGTGGTGATATTGACTTGGATAAGGATCGTACAGTATGTGGTAATTACATGCCTAAGTTCACTTATGGCTTCGGTGGTAAGCTTTGGTACGGAGGTTTCGATATGGACTTCAACTTCCAGGGCGTTTATGGCAACAAGATTTTGAACTTGAATCGCCGTTACATTGACAATATGGAAGGTAACGTAAATGGTACTAAGGTCGCTCTTGACCGTTGGAAGAGTCCTGAAAATCCAGGTAGCGGTTGGGTAAACCGTGCTAACCGTAAGCAAACTGGTAGTAACGGACGTACTTCAACCTGGCATTTGGAAGGTGGCTCATACCTTCGTCTCCAGAACCTTTCATTAGGTTATACATTGCCAAGCAACTTCACTCAGAAGTTCAAGGTTGAAAAGCTGAGAGTTTATGTTTCTGGACAAAACCTCTTCACCATTACCAACTATAGTGGTTATAACCCAGAGGTAAATGCCCGTCCATCTCAAAACTTGACTCCAGGTGAGGACTATGGTACTTATCCTTTAGCAAGAACATATATGTTTGGTTTGAATCTCACATTATAAAGAATTACACAATATGAAAAAGATATTATTTTTAGCATCTTTAGCAACTTTGCTGATGACTTCATGTGGAGATAGCTTCTTTGATTTGGAGCCAGCAAGTAAAGTAACTATAGATAAGGTGTATAAGACTGCAGGTGATTACGATGTTGCTGTAGTCGGCTGTTACGCAAAGTTGCAGTCTCAGGTGAATTTCTATAAAGAATGCTGTGAGTATCGTAGCGATAACATGGAGGTAAAAGCTCCTACTGCTGGTACTCAGGACCGTTATGACATCAATCATTTTGAAGATAAGCCTTCAAATGGAATCTTGTCTGATTATTGGGCAAATTTCAATAATAACATTTACCGTTGTAACCTGATACTTGATCAGATAGACGGTGCCCAGTTTGACGAGACCTTAAAAAAGCAATATAAAGGTGAGGCTATGTTTATCAGAGCCTTGAACTACTTCAATATGTATCGTGTTTGGGGTGGTGTACCTGCAACAAAGCATGTAGTAAGTGCTGCAGAAGCTTTGAAGATTGCAAGATATTCTGATGAGCAGATGTTTGATCTGATTGCTGGTGATTTGAAGGAGATTGTAGATAATAATTATCTTCCTGAAACTTATTCTGCAACAGAAACAGGACGTGTTACTGCTAATGCTGCTAAGGCTTTGTTAGGTAAGGTTTATCTTACATTCCATAAGTGGAATGAGGCAAAGAACGTTCTTTCTCAATTGATCGGCAAATATTCTCTGTTGCCATCAATCGGTCAGGTGTTTGATGTGAATAACAAGAATAATGCTGAGATTATCTTTGCTGTTCACTTTAATAAGGACATCGTAAACGAGGGTCATACATATTGGTATGATATTACTAATTTGACCGATGAAAGTGGTCAGGCTGATGCTCTCGTAAACTGCTTCACACCAGGTGATACTCGCAAGGAAATGATTACTTATGTGAAGGCAGAAAGTAAGACCTATTTGATGACTAAGTTCTTGGATACAAAGAATGTATCATTCAATCAGGTAGGTAATGACCAAATCTTGCTTCGTTATGCAGACGTTGTTTTGATGTATGCAGAGGCATTGAACGAACTTGGTTATGACGCTTCTGAAAGTTCTATTGCATTGAAACAATTGAATGCAACCAGAACAAGAGCAGGTCTTACTAAGTTGACAGCAGCAGATGTTCCTACTCAGGAAAGTTTCCGTAAGGCTATTTTGGATGAGCGTCAAAAGGAGTTCCCATATGAGGGTCATCGTTGGTTTGATTTGGTTAGAATGGGATATGCAAAGAGCGTATTGGCAGCACAAGGCTTGAATATTCAAGACTATCAGCTTCTTTTCCCAATTCCTCAAACTGAAATAGAAAAGGTAGGCAATCCAGATATCTTGTGGCAAAATCCAGGCTACGATAAGTAAAATGTTAAATTTCAAGAGGACTCAGGTCCTCTTGAAATCTATATTTAGATAGTCGTATGAAAAAGATATTGTTGTTTCTCGTTTTTCTCATTCTGATTTTACCTTCTTGTGGAAATGAAGATACTGGTAGCTCCAATGCTCAAGTGTTGAGCGGAGAAACAACTCAAATGCAAGCAGCAAGAACTGTTGCAGAACATCTGTGGGAAACATCTCCTTTGGAAATTCCTATAGGAAATACGAGAAAATCTATCTTGAATACTATACAAGAAATGGCAGATGCTTGTTCTGCTGATTTCTATATAAGTTATTTGGGTTGTTCTGACGAAAAGGCAAACTTGCGTGAAAGATTTGAACCCATGTTGGCATTTTATCGCTTGAGTTTTGAACATGTATTGCAAGCTGTCAAGTTTACTAATGTAGAGAATGAGACTGCTTATATTTGGAATCTATATAATATGGGATATATAGTTAAAACACCATCTGTATGTTTTGGTATTGATATCAATCATCGTTGGGCAGAACAACTTGAACCTTATTTGGATTTCATTTGCGTAACTCATAATCATCAAGATCATTACAATAAAAAACTTATCAATGCAATGCTAAAGTCTGGTAAGCCTGTATATTCTAATTACATTAAAGGCGGTTGTACTTCCAAAGTTTCAACTGATTATCAATGTAAGAATGTGAAAATTCATGTCTCTATTACAGATCATAATAATGCAGGTTTATCAAATTTTATATCTGTATTTACTTTTGAATGTGGTGATGATAGTGGTAATCTTACAATGCTTCATACAGGTGATTCAAATTTCAAACCGACTCAATATACTAACATATTGCCTCATGTAAATGTTTTGATAACTCGTTATGCTCCAAATGCGTTGGCAGAGAACAATATCTTAGGTACAGGAGAAGGGCAAACGACACCAGATTATGTCTTGGTTTCACATATATTGGAGTTGACTCATATTGACGAAGAGGATTGCAGATGGAGTTTGAATTCTGGATTATACAGAGCTTCTCAACTTAATTGCAAAAAAGCAATAGTTCCTTTCTGGGGCGAACAATTAATTTGGAAAAATAATCAATTAAACTAATTAAAAGCAATATACAATGAAAAAAATATATATATTATCAATGTTGTGCATGCTCACTTCTGTGAGCTTTGCACAAAGCAATTTAAAAGAGATTCTTAAGAATTTCAATAAGCCTGCTAAGGAAAATGTTATGGTTGTTTCTCATCGTGGAGACTGGCGTAATGCTCCTGAAAATTCTGTTCAGGCTTTCCAAAACTGCATCGACATGGGTGTTGATATGGTTGAGTTGGACTTGAAGAAAACCAAGGATGGCGTTCTGGTCTTGATGCACGATAAGAAGATTGACCGTACCATGAACGGAAAAGGAATCGCTGAAGATTTTACGCTTGATTCTTTGAAATCTCTTCGCTTGAAGAATGGCGTAGGTTGCAAGACTCGTCATCATATTCCTACATTCCGTGAGGTGATGGAACTCTGCAAGGGTAAAATCATGGTGAATGTGGATAAGGGGTACGATTACTTCGATGATGCAATGAAGGTTTTGAAGGAGACTGGTACTGTTGACCAGTGCATAATCAAAGCTGAACTTCCTTATGAGGTAGTAAAGGCTGAGCATGGTGATGTCCTTGATAAAATGATTTTCATGCCTGTGGTAAACCTTGGTAAGCCTGGTGCGGAAGAGGTGATTGACGGTTACATCAAAAATATGAAGCCAAAGGCTTATGAATTGGTTTTCAAAACAGATGATGCTAATACTCGTCGTCTGATTAAGAAGGTGCGTGATAGTGGCGCAAGAGTTTTCATCAATACGCTCTGGCCTGAGCTTTGCGGTGGTCATGATGATGATCGTGCTGTTGAACTCAAGCAGCCGGAAGAAAGCTGGGGATGGATTGTTGGTCAAGGTGCTAAACTTATCCAGACAGACCGCCCTGCATTGCTTCTCGAATATTTGAGAGCTAAGAAACTTCACAAGTAAAACGTAAAAAGTTCACGCTTATATGTTCAGAAGGTTTATTGTTTTAGGTTGGTTGTGCATACTTACAGCGGTAAGTTATGCACAACGGATCAACGAAATCCTTTCAGATTTAGCGGCTCCTGCTCAGCAGTCTGTTTTGGTTGTATCTCATCGTGGTGACTGGCGTAATGCTCCAGAAAACTCACTCCAGGCATTCCAAAATTGTATTGACATGGGAGTTGATATGGTTGAACTGGATTTGAAAAAAACGAAAGACGGAGAACTTATCTTGATGCATGACGGAACTTTAGATCGGACAACCAATGGTACAGGAAAACCTGAAGATTATACGCTGGCAGAACTCAAAAAGCTTCGTTTGAAAAATGGAGCAGGCTGCCGTACCTGTCATCAGATTCCTACACTTAGGGAAACTATGCTGCTTTGCAAGGGAAAGATTCTTGTGAATGTGGATAAAGGGTACGAATATTTTGAAGATGTGCAAAAAATTCTTGAGGAAACGGGTACTGCTAACCAATGTGTGGTCAAGGAAAGGTTGCCTTACCAGACCGTAAAAGAGCAACATGGCAATATTCTGGATAAAGTAATATTCATGCCTAAGGCTGACTTGTGTCGAGCTGATGCAGAAAGTATTATAGACAGTTATCTGCAGAATATGAAGCCTTTGGCTTTCGAGGTCAGGTTCTCTCAGGTAGATGATCAGGTTTTACGTCTTGTGAAAAAGCTAAGAGACAATGGCATTCAGGTGTTTGTCAACGCCTTGTGGCCAGCGCAGAATGCGGGACATGATGATGATAGAGCCGTAGAGCTTCGCCAGCCGGATGAGAGCTGGGGATGGCTTGTTCAACAAGGTTTCAAACTTATCCAGACAGACCGCCCTGCATTGCTTCTCGAATATTTGAGAGTGAAGAATCTTCACAAGTAGTTTTAGGTTTCATTATATATTTCAAATAGTTGATTGTGTTAGGATAGTTGTGCATGCTTACGGTGGTAAGTCATGCACAACTTAAAAAAGCTCTGACTCATGTTGCTTTTTGGGATATGTATTGGAATTCAATCTCTCATTTATAATAAGTAAAAAATATGTTTAAGAAAATAATTGATTTTTATAAAGTTTCCGAACCTGTAGCATGTGAAAACATGAGCGAAGAGGAAAGTGCCAAGAAACTCAAGAGATTGCAATGGGCAACTTTCCTTTCTGCTACTATCGGTTATGGTACTTACTATGTTTGCCGATTGAGCTTGAATGTAATCAAAAAGCCAATTGTGGATAATGGTGTTTTCTCTGAGACAGAGTTGGGTATTATCGGTTCTGTTCTCTTCTTCACTTATGCTATCGGTAAGTTTACCAATGGTTTCCTTGCAGACAGAAGCAACATCAAGCGATTGATGTCAACAGGTCTGTTGGTTACAGCTTTGGTTAACTTGATTTTGGGCTTTACCCATTCCTTTATACTTTTCGCAGTATTATGGGGATTGAGCGGTTGGTTCCAGTCTATGGGTGCTGCTTCTTGCGTGGTAGGTCTTTCCAGATGGTTTACAGATAAGAACCGAGGCACGTTCTACGGCTTTTGGAGTGCCAGCCATAATATTGGTGAGGCTATGACGTTCATCTTTGTGGCTTCTATTGTAAGTGCATTTGGATGGCAATATGGTTTTATCGGTGCTGCCGTGGTGGGTATTGCCGGTGTGGTACTGTTGCTGACATTCTTCCACGATACTCCTGCCAGCAAGGGTGTTTCGCTCCCTGGTGCACAGGTGATAGAGAAAAAACAGCAGGATACGGCTTCTTATAATAAGGCGCAGAAAGCTGTGTTGAAGAATCCTTTGATCTGGGTCTTGGCTTTGAGTAGTGCCTTCATGTATATTAGCCGTTATGCGGTAAATAGCTGGGGTATTTTCTACCTGGAGAATGAGAAGGGTTACTCTACCATTGATGCAAGTTTTATCATTTCCATCAATTCTGTTCTCGGTATTGTAGGTACTGTGACATCAGGCTTGTTGTCTGATAAGGTATTTAAGGGCAACCGCTATTTGCCTGCAGTTATCTTTGGATTGTTGAATGCCTTAGCTCTCTGCCTGTTCCTTCTGGTTTCTGGTCATCAGCTTTGGGTAGATGTTACTGCCATGATTCTCTTCGGTTTGAGTATCGGTGTGTTGCTCTGTTTCCTTGGCGGTTTGATGGCTGTGGATATTGCTCCTAAGAATGCTTCTGGCGCTGCTCTTGGTGTTGTCGGTGTCGCAAGTTATGTTGGTGCTGGTATTCAAGATATCATGAGCGGTTTACTCATAGAGGGTAATAAGCAGATTGTGAATGGAGTGGATTGTTACGACTTCACCTATATCAATTATTTCTGGATAGGTGCAGCTTTAATGTCTGTTCTCATGACAAGTATAGTTTGGAAAGCCAAACCCAAAAAGACAAGTGTTTAAAGTTTTTTAGGGTCATGAAAGTTACCTATAGTGATAGGATAATTTTCATGACCATTTTTTTAGAGGAGGAAACTTATGAATGGGAAGTTTTCTTTTATTTCCTTCCGAAGTCGGCTGGGATTTCGCCCCAAGTCTTGGTATCCCATTTCAAAATAGGGATGGTAACCTGGTGGGTGCGGAGCCAGTTTTCTGCGCGGGCTATGATCTGATGGAGCTGCGCGGTCTGGGGAGTATGCTCCAACTTGGTCTTGCATTGTTTCTTTTTTACCCACAGCTGGGCATTCACGCTGTCGCTGTAGATTACCTTGTCAGTAATCCCCCTTTGTTCCATCAGGGCAAGGGCGTGGACTATGGCGAGGAACTCGCCGATATTATTGGTGCCGTGTAGCGGACCGTAGTGGAAAACCTGTGCTCCCGTCTGCAGGTCTATGCATTGGTATTCCATCGGACCGGGATTGCCGGAACAGGCTGCATCTACAGCCCAGGCATTTGCCATTACTTCATTGGGCAATGGTAAAACGGTATCGTTTCTCCATGATGGAGGATTCACAGGCATATTACTCATATTTCTATTATTTCTGTTGGGGTTAAAAAAAAGCAAATGAGCATGTCCCAATCTTTCTGTTGGGACGATGCTCATTATTTGTCAATAGTCAATATTCTTTATTAAATTGTAGGTTATTATATCTTGAATTTCCTTTCTTATAGAGGATTCTTATATATATAAGCCCCCTACATCAGGATCATTACATTCTTTCTGGAACCTCGATGCCGAGAAGTGCCATACCGTTCTTCAAGATCTTAGCGACATTGGCTGCAAGAACCAGACGGGTAATCTTCTCTGCCTCGCTCTCAGCATTCAGGATGCTGTAGTCGTGATAGAACTGGTTGAACTCCTTGGTCAACTCGTAGCAGTAGTTGGCAATACCTCCAGGGTTGTAGTTGTTGCCTGCATCGGCTACGGCAGAAGCGAAGTCGTTCATCTTCTGGATGAGGTCAATCTCTTTCTCGTTGATAGGTGCATCTGCGCCCAACTCTGCTGGAATCTCGATGCCCTCGGCTGCTGCCTTGCGCATGATGCTGCGGATACGAGCGTAGGTGTACTGGATGAAAGGACCTGTATTGCCGTTGAAGTCGATACTCTCTTCTGGATTGAAGAGCATATTCTTGCGGGCATCTACCTTGAGGATGAAATACTTCAACGCTCCGAGACCCACGATGCGTGAAATCTCCTGGCGCTCTTCTTCGCTCATGTCCTTGAACTTGCCCAACTCATCGCTGGTCTGGCGAGCATCCTTGATCATCTCTGCCATCAGGTCATCTGCATCTACTACAGTTCCCTCGCGGCTCTTCATCTTTCCGTTAGGCAATTCTACCATACCATAAGAGAAGTGAACCAAGTCCTTACCCCACTTGAAACCGAGACGGTCGAGCAGGATAGAGAGTACCTGGAAGTGGTAGTTCTGCTCATTACCTACTACGTAGATCATCTTGTCGATAGGGAAGTCCTTGAAACGGAGATCGGCAGTACCGATGTCCTGAGTCATATAGACAGAAGTGCCGTCTGAACGGAGCAGGAGCTTCTGGTCGAGGCCCTCATTGGTGAGGTCTGCCCAAACAGAGTTGTCGTCCTTGCGGAAGAAGAGTCCCTTCTCCAAGCCTTCTTCTACCTTCTTCTTACCTTCGAGGTAAGTATTTGACTCATAATATATCTTGTCGAAACTTACACCCATCATCTTGTAAGTCTCGTCGAAGCCTGCATATACCCAGCTGTTCATCTTCTGCCAGAGAGCGCGAACTTCAGGGTCGTTGTTCTCCCACTTGACGAGCATTTCGTGAGCCTCCTTGATCAGCGGAGCCTCTGTCTTTGCTTTCTCTGTGGCAGCTTCTTCGTTCATGCCTTCCTTCAAGTACTGAGCCTTGAGTTCTGTGATTTCCTCACGGTAGTGCTTGTCGAAAGCTACGTAGTAGTCGCCGATGAGGTGGTCGCCCTTCTTGCCGGAAGTTTCTGGAGTTTCGCCATTGCCCCACTTGAGCCAAGCGAGCATTGACTTACAGATGTGAATACCGCGGTCGTTGACGATGTTTGTCTTGATTACCTTGTTGCCGTTTGCCTCCATAATCTGAGCCAAAGACCAGCCGAGGAGGTTGTTGCGCACGTGACCGAGGTGGAGAGGCTTGTTGGTGTTAGGAGAAGAGTACTCGATCATGACGAGTGGGCTGTTCTCTGTAACTGGCTTCTCACCGAACTTAGGGTCAGCGTTGATGGTGTTGAGGAGTCCTACCCAAGCGGCAGGAGCGATAGAAAGGTTGAGGAAACCCTTTACCACATTGAAGTCTGCGATGACATTAGCGCAGTTTTTCTTCAAGTACTCACCGATTTCCTGTGCAGTATCCTCAGGTTTCTTCTTAGATATCTTGAGGAATGGGAATACGACGAGGGTAAGGTTACCTTCGAAATTACTCTTGGTCTTCTGCAGGGCTACCATTTTCTCTGGTACGTCCTGACCATAAAGCTCTTTCACCGCAGCGATTACTGAGCTGATGATTTCGTTTTCTATCTTCATTATCTTAAATGTATCTTTTTTACCGGTAATATTCTTCTATGCCTGGTCAAAAGCCCTCATCCGAGGGGCAAATCACTCCGAATGGAGCATAAGTTTGACTTAGCGGCTGCAAATTTACAAATAATTATTGAATTACGCAAAGAAATGTTGCGCATTATATATTTTTTTATTTCATTTTTAAAAGAAATGGAAAATAGGACGTTTCTTTCTACAATTCTATTGCGTTTGCAGCGATTAAAATAAAGCGTATAAAATGAAAGAAGCGTATCATGAATTCCATGATACGCTTCTTGACTGAATATTTTGAAGTATTCTTATCCTTCCAATATGATGTTAGCCACATCCTCCGGTGAATTCCATAGGATGCCATCTTGCAACTCATCGTCACTAAAGCCGTTGAGAGCTTCTCTGGCTTCCTTTTCGCTGAGAACCTGAGTTCCGTCCTCGTTCTTTGCATCGAGCAGCGCTTGAAAGATGGCTGCTCTGTATTCTTCGATTGTCATCATAGTCTAATAATTGGTTATGTTATTATTTTATGGTGGCAAAATTAATGTATTTTTTTGAGAACACCAAGCGAATTGTCTATTTTTTTACGACTTTAATTGCTTTTTTATGATTTGACGAGCAGTCATACCTACTTTTCTGAAAGATATGCCTTCCGGTTTATTTTCCCGTTGAAGGTGCGCTGAATGCTTTCTACTTGCTCGTATTGGGTAGGGATTTTATAGGGTTCAAGCTTGTCGCGAAGTGCTAAGGCTATCTCTCGTTTGTTGAACGGATGATCCTCGTCGAGCACAACTAATAGTTTCAGAATGGTGCCCAAAACCCGATGGTTGGCAGGAATACAGATGCAGTCCTTGATAAACGGAAGGCTGAGGGCGGCGTCTTCCACTTCATCAGGCGCCACTTTATAACCGCCTACATTGATGATGTCGCCATCCCGTCCCTTGAGCCGCAAACGTCCTTGTTCGTCAATTGTTCCCCGGTCGGAGGTGTAGAGGACTCCTTCTTTCATGATAGAGCGGGTCAGGGCTTCATCACCATAATAACCGCTCATGAGCGTTTTCCCTGTGCAGGCGATTTTTCCGTCTTCGCCGATGATGAAACCTGCATGCTTCATCGGTTTGCCTACACAGCCAACCAGGCATTCGCCGTGCTGGAAATCATAGGTGGAGATGATGCCCGTCTCGGTGGAAGCATACGTATTGTAAAGGCGGCTCTGGGGCAGGGCAAAGCAAAGTTTCTCCATGTCGTTTTGAGAGATAGGAGCTGCGCCTGTTTCGATGAATTCTATTCTGTCTGCATATTGGGTGAGGCGGTCGGAAGCAAATGTCAACAGCATCCGGATGCTTGCCGGAACCAGGAATGTGGCAAACTTTCCTTCAGTAGGGGAATCCATTGCCTGAAAGAAACGGTTGATGTCTTTCATTCCGTTGATGATGTGCAGGGTGCCGCCTACGAGGATGATGGGATAGACCTTGGAGAGACTTCCGATGTGGCTGAGAGGACCATTGATGATGAAGGTCAGGTCGTGATGAAAGCCTTGTGCTTCTATCAGATTTTCAGCATTGGCGATGATGGTGGAATGGGAAATCATCACTCCCTTCGACTTGCCGGTTGTGCCTGTCGTGAAAAGAATGTCGGCAACTCCTGCAGGAATGTCGGCTTCTTCTGTCTTGTTCATTTCTTCAGAAAATTGCGATTTCTGTTCCAGCGGAACTGCCACGTTTCCTGAGAGATGAATGGCAAAATATGTTACGAGGCATTCTATCGTAGGGGAAGCAACAAAAGAAATCGCCTGTCCCTTGCTATGAAACGAAGCGGCTGCATCGGTTACACGGTTCCACAGTTGCCGATAAGTGCATGATTCTTCTCCACAGATGATTGCCACCTTGTCGGGGAATAATGCTGCGTCTCTTTCCAGATAGTCCTCTAAAGTCAACAGATGGTTCTCTGATGTCTTCATACGCCTGCCTGTTTTTTCTTTTCTACCATTGCCACAAGGCTGTCTAAGTTGCGGAAATTCCGAGGTGTTACGTCTGATGATTCCAGTTTTATCTGGTATTCGTCTGAAAGGAGCATCAGGATGGTGGTAATGCCTAAGGAATCCAGTTCATTGAACAGGAAATCTGAATCTAAATCTACCAGTGGTAGGGCTTCTTCCAGGATTTTTCTAATATTCTCTTTCATATTGATTTTCATTTTTATACATATTGATTTTAGTTCATCTTAAATCTCATTCATGCTGATCTTGTATCTTATTCATGAGATCTTAATCCTTTCTTATAATCACATTTGACGGCTGGTTTCAGCTTGGTTGATGATTTCTACATTATCAACAATCCCTTCCATGCTGAATTTCATCAGTCTGCATTTGTCAGGATCTGCTTCTACGGCAATCACTTTTGTCTCTGGGTGGAGCAGGGCAAAGAGGAGCGCTTTTTCTCCATAGCCGGCAGACGGGATGATGACTGGCTGAGAAGTATCCTGCTGTTCCATCCACGTCTGATAATCACGGTTGCGCCTGAGATTCCGCTTCACGGTGCTGAAAACTTCCACACCCTTGTAGCGGTAGCGGTCGAGAACCAGGTCGTGATAATAGGCCACTCCCTCTTTCCTACGGCGGAAAAGCATCTGTAAGGAAAGGGGGCGAACCCGGTATTCTCCCTTGTGCTTCACCAGCCAGTTGAAGATAAGCGGCGGGAAAATATAGGCCATCAGAACCACGGAGAACATGCCTGCGATGGTGACTTCTGCCAAAGAGCGGAGTGCCGGATGGCGGGCTACTATCAGCGTGCCGATGCCGATAAACATGATGAGGGCTGAAATGATGATGGAATGCTTGTAGGAGGCAAGCATCTTGCGCCGGTAAGCATATTCGTACATGGCTCCCTCTGTCATGAAGATGGTGTAGTCGTCGCCCTGACCGAAGATGAAGGTGGCGAGGATGATGTTCACGATGTTGAACTGCATGTGGAAGATGGCCATCAGTCCCAATATCCACAACCAGCTGATAGCCATCGGGATGAATGAGAGGACAGCTAACTCGATACTTCCCATAGACAACCAGAGGAAGAAGAACACGATGAATCCGCAGGCAAATCCGATGTAGTTGAAATCGTCTGACAGATGGTTGGCGATGGCGCTGTTCATGCTCTTCACATCAAAACTGAAGCAATGTTGTGTTTGCAGACAATCCTCCACCTTCTTTACATCCTTTTCTTTGGCAGAGAGGATGTTGATGACGTGGTATTTGCCGTTGAGACTGTCGGTACTGATGTTGGAGGCGAATACGGATTGCAGCAGAGGTTTGAAATGCTGAATGTCCTGCGGCTGGTAATCCTGGTGGAGAATGCGCTCGAAATCTGCGAAACAACCATCGGCAAATCCTTCTTCTGTCATATAAGGTTTGATGCCGGAAGTGAGGAGATGCTGGTGTTTATCGAGGAATTTCTGCCAGAGTTGCAGGCGCCGTGCCTGTTCTTTCTTCGATGTGATAAACTGGTTGCAGGAGGAGTAGTCCTGTATAGTCTTCTGGTCGGAAAGTTCCTGCAGAGTTCCCTGCAAGGAGAGGCTTTTGTCGAGTGCTCCGTCCAAAGTGGAGTCGGAAGACAGGGCATAGACTTTCTGGATTCCGTCTTCCTGTTTCATCATTTTGGCGAAATATTCCATGTCTGCCTTCTGTTCCGGAGTCATATAATTAATGTGTGCCATGTTGGTGTCAAACTCCGTCTGCAGACTGAAATATCCGAAGATGATGGTCAGGATGATCACAATGGTAACGAAGATCGGTTTCTTTTCGAGCGAGATGTTGCTCCACTTGTCAAGGAATGTATGCTTTGCCTCTCCTGTTGTCTTAGAAAGATGGGGAAGATAGATGAGCACGAATACGATGGTGCCGACGAGCAGGAGAGAACTGAACAGTCCCAGGTCTCTTAAGGCCACGGATTTGAGTGGAACTAATGCCAGGAAAGCACCTACCGTAGTCACGTTGCCCACCAGGAGGGGCATGACGATTTCTTTCAGCGCCTTCCGCTTGTCGGGTGTATGAGCAAGGTGGGCGATGAAATGAAGAGGGTAGTTGACTGCAATACCCAAGATGATAGATGAAATGCCGATGACGATGACCGAAACCTGATTGTGGAAGAGAGCTAACCCGCCGATGGCAAAGAGCCAGCCCCATCCGATGGAAAGGGCTATGAGCAAAAGGTTTCTCCTGCTTCTGAAGGAGAAGAAGAGCAGGGCAAGGATCAGTACGACGGCAATACTTACAGAAAGAATGCTGTCGGTTTTGATCTGATGGGCATTGGTGACGGCAATAACGGGTCCGCCTATGATGTGGATTTCTATATTCGGATGCGACTGGCTGGCTTCCCGGGCACAGTCTTTTAGCATTTGGGTAAGGCGGGCATTATTCTCAGTCTCACTTGCCCCGTAGGGAGAATCCATCATCACAATGGCCTTCTTCATGTCGGGAGAGAAGATATAGCCATCGTACATTTCATATTTCAGACTGGATTCGGAATGCTGCAATTTCTGCAGGATGGGAGTGAAGAGGTTCAGCGGGTCGCGCTGAATGTTGTCAGACAGAATGCCGCCGGTAGGGAAGAGGAGCATTTGTTTGTCTGCTTTCAGCTGGTGGGGAATGTAATCAGGCTGACTGAGCAGACTGTCCATTCTCCGATAGTCTGCATCTGTCAGGAAATAAGGAATGTTCTGATAGACGAAATCTGTTATCTGGTTCATCTTTTCCAAATCCACTTGTGCCATCAGATTTCTGATGACGTGGGCAGAGTCTGCTTTCTCCACATTCTCTACGAAAGCGTCTATGGTATGGGTCAGTATTTCCGGATCATCAGATTGCGCAGCATTCCTGTATTGGAAGATGGCGAAAATCTTGCTGGCTCCCGAAATGTTCTGATAGACCTTCATGGCATTCTGGTGCTCGCTATCTATCGGAAGAAAGTCGGCAATATCTTCCTTGTAGTTCAGTCTGGTAACTGCAAGGAGAAGTATGAGTGTGATTGCTACGGATGAGCAGATGCCACTCAGCCGATGCGTCTTGAGATAATCGTATATTTTCAGAATCAGTTCTGTCATTTTCTTATTTCTTATTTTTCTGCTTCTTACTTATTGTTTCTTCTATTTCTTCTTACTTGTTGTTTACAGGGTTGGCGTAAATGCCTAAATAAATATCTTTCAGCATTTCGATGTCGCAAGTATCATAATGTTCCAATTCTCTGACGTGTGCTAAGAATTCTTCCTTCTGTTGCGGGGTATAGAAATCCTGGTATTTTCTGGTGCCGTACCGCAGGTCGTAAGCGATGTAATTGTTGGGATACAGGCGATAGGCCTTGTTGATGCGCTCGTCCAGCAGACGGGCTACTGCCTTGTGATATTCGTTGCTCGTAAGCTGTTCCAGTTTCATCAGTTCCATGCGGGAAATCGGTTCGCAGATTTCTATGTGTACCCTACCTTTGGGTTGGGAGATTCCCGTCAGAATACTGTTCAGATCTTCGCCCGGTTTTTTGGTGTATTTGGCAAACTGGCTTTCGTAGAGTTCGAGTGTTTTCAGAATATCGCATGATTCCCATTCGTAGGAAATCGCTACAGGTACGATGTGCAACTGGTCTATTGCCTTGATTTTATCATCCGGGCAAGACATGCAGAACATCTTGATGATGCCCTGGTCTGTCGTGTCGTTTCCATCCTTGGTCCTGCCGTTGCGCTGGGCTATCCAGATGGACTGTCCTTTCTCCTGAATCACGAAACGGATGTAATCGGACAGGTGTCTGGAACTGCGATAGAATTCTTTCAGACTTCCGCCCGGGCGTTCTACCTTAAACATCTTGTTGCATTTGCCAATATCGATTATCAACTGGTTGGACATCAGATTGGCACCAAAGGTAATCTCTGTGGTGTCGAAGCCGTGATTGAGCAGGAAATATTGGAGAAGACTGGAGTCTAACATGATGTCACGGTGGTTGGAAACATAGAGATAATGCCCTTCAGGACTCAGCTTGTCGAGTCCTGAGCAGGAAAATTCCGTGATGCTGTTTTCTATCACCTGCTGGTTGACTTTACTCATCGTGTCCTGTTGAAATTCCCTAACCGTCTGGTAGTTGGTTATGCGTTGACGGATTTCCTTGACCGATTCTTCCGGATAGACGTATGCAGAAAGAATCGGAAACGATGAACTGTGGGCGATGCGCTGCATGGCCTCAAGAAATTCATCGGGATTGTATGGGCGAATATCGTCAAAATCTGTTATGTTCATATTGGAATCTTTTTTGTTCTTTCATTCTTGGAATCCTTGATTTTTTTCATTCTTGGAATCCTTGAATCAGGAAAAGTCTAATGCTGTAATTATTGGGTCTGAAGTTTTCTGATCCAAACTAAAAACTCTTTCTTCCATTGCCGACATTCGGGCGAACCCTTTGTGTCGGAGGCTCCAAATCCATGTCCTCCCGTCTTGTATTGGATGTATTGATGGGGAATGTGATGGACAGTCAGGGCGGAATCGAGCAATTCTGAGTTCTGGTATTTTACGATAGGATCATCCTTGCAGTTTACCAGAAACACGGGTGGACAACTGGCTGAAATATGATGCTCAATAGACAGGGAGTCTCGAAGCCGTCTGTTGTTTTTGCGGTTGTCGCCCAACAAGGCTCTGCGCGACCGCTTGTGAACGTATTTTCCGTTCATGGTAACGACCGGATAGATGGGGGCAACAAACATCAGGGGAAGTTTACGCATGGTAACTCCCGACAGTACAAGATGACCGCCTGCAGAAAAGCCCATCGCTCCAATGCTGTCGGAGCAGACTCCGTATTCCCTTGCGTGTTCCTTAATATATAAGGTGGCTTGGGTCAGGTCGTCCAATGCATCAGGGTATCGGACTCCTCTGAACAGCTGGCGGTAATGCAGGAAGAAGGCCATGAATCCGGCAGTACGGTAATGGAGCACGAATGCAGAGATTCCGTTGTTCTGCAACCATTTGCCCACTTCGTGTCCTTCGCCATTCATATCGTGCCAGAGGTAACTTCCGCCAGGACATACGATGACAGCCATCTTGCTGCCACCTTTTGCCAGATATGCAGTCATTTCCACATTTTTTCTGCATGCTGTGCCTTGCCAGATGTTGACTTTCTCCTGTGCCTTCAGCATCTGGAGACATAGGAGGATGAACCCTATTATGATCATCAGTCTTTGCTTCATCGGTTTAATTTTCATTCTTACCGATTTCGTTTATTTTATGGAGTATGGAATTTCTTCCTAAAATAGCTTCTGCGGTATTGATTGCCGTCAGGGGAACGCCACAGAAACCATGAAGGTTGTTGTTCTGACCTGTCAGCAACAGGTTATCTACCTTGGTGACTACGGGAACCTGCGATAATGCGATGTTTTTATAGTCCTTGCTGAATCCGCTCAGCGCTCCGTCTTTCACTCCATAAAAGTCGCGAATGGTCAACGGAGAAGCCGTGATGATTCTGTCGATGCATGCTCCGAACCCCGGGTGAATTTCTTCGATATGAGAGAGGAGCTGTTGTGCTTTCTGAGCTTTCCAGGTTTCGTATTCCTCGCCCCGGTGCCCCACGGTGGTCTGTTCCCATTTCTTTACTTCATCATAGAGCATAGGTGCGGTGATGAGGACTTTTGAACTGTATTTGCCCTGGTTCTCGTCTGGCGGAGTCATCAAAAGGAAGCCTAAAGGCCAGGTGTCGTGCTGTTCGCCGAATTTCCATATTTCATCGTATCGGGTCATGTAATATTCCGAATGATTGATGTATGGGAAGCAGTCGGGCTTCAGTTTGATATAGACGGAAAACGCTGAATAGGAATTTGGAATCTGATTCAGGCGCTCTCTATAAGCCTTGGGGAAAGCTTTTTCGGGCATCCGTTTCAAGAGGGTGCAAGGGTGAATGGCTGAGATGAAGTAGTCGCCCTGAAAGATTTCTCCTTGCCGGGTTCTTACGTACTCCACATGGCGGTTGTTGACTTCCACCCATTCTACTTCTGTATGGGTGAGCACCTTTCCTCCTGCCTGTTCGATCACAGAAACAAGCAGTTGGGCAAAATGTTGACTTCCTCCCACAAACCGGCTGGTGCCTTGGATGTAGAGAGTGGAGATGATGGCGTGGACAAAGGCTGGGGTCTCGTTCTGTCGGCCTCCATAAAGCGGATTCATGTAGGAAACGATGCTCCGGAGTTTGGGATTCTGAATGTATTTTGCAACAAAAGCATCTGCTGCCATCAGAAACTCATCGGTATGAACCTGAAGGTAATCGGTCGTAGGACGGAGATGAAACAGGTCGATGGAGTCGCTAATGGCAAATATGGCATCTACATAGCGTTGCAGATTTTCCCGTTCTTCCGGGAAATAAGCGGATAAAGAGTTGATGAAACCTTCTTTTCCTTTCTGGAGCTGGTAGGTCTGCTGGTCTTCTGCAAAGTAAAGGCAGTCTGTACAGTCTGCATCTACATCTTTGATTTTCACCTGGTCCAGGATGCCCAAGTATTCGCAGATGCGGTAGATGTTTCCGCCAGGTTGCATTCCGCCTATGACGTGCATTCCTGTATCAAAGGATTCACCGAAGCGATGGAAACTCTGGAGTCCACCACCAGCCGTAGCGTTCTTTTCGAGCACAGTAACCCGTAAGCCTTCCTTGGCAAGGATGGCTCCAGTAAACAGTCCTCCCAAACCTCCTCCTATGATGATAGCCGTCTTCATTCGTTACATTTTTTTATCTGTTCGTAAATGGTCCTGGCAGTCAGAAACTCCGAGCAAGTTACGATGGTTCCTACCAGGACTCCCAACATTCCGTGGGAGTTGATGTTTTGTCCTGTCTGAAATACATTAGGCACTTTGGTGCGTTGGGGCACCCTGTATGCAGCTCCCTTCGTGATGTCTTTGGCAATACCATACATGGCTCCGTCCTCTGTTCCCGTATAGTCGAGATAGGTAAGTGGGGTGGCAGTATAGTATTCCGCAATATGATCTCTGAGTCCAGGGAAATGAGTCTCCACAACGTCCAACAGCTTTTCTGCTTTCTGGCGCTTGAAAGTTTCATATTCCTCTCCTCTCTTTCCTACGGAAGAACCTTTCCAGCGGGCCACTTCTTCCATCTTCATATAGGAGAGAATAACTCCTGATGAAGCGTAGGTTGTTGGGGTGGAGTCTGCACAGAAATGCATATACAGAAATCCTTTGGGCCAGGATGTTTCCGAGTAATTTTCACAATTCCATGGCGTATTGCCCTGATAACCATAGTAATTGTAGTTGAGGTAGGGCACTTCATGTTCCTTGAACCGCAGGAAAACAGAGAAGCAGCCTACTGTTTGGGGAATGCTGTTGATGCGGTTTCTGTAGGCAGGCCGTATCAGTTTGGTGTCGAGTATTTCTAAGGTGCGTTTGGGGTGCGCATCTGAGATCACGTAGTCGCAAGGGAAGAATACGGTTTTCTTTTCCTTTTTGTTCCAAACCTCTATTCCCGTTGCCTGTTTGTCGTCGCAGACGATGTGTCTTGCCTGATGGAGAGTAAGTATTTCTCCTCCGTATCTCTGGAGCGTATTGGCAAGTGCTTGGGCAACAGAATCGCTTCCTCCCTTTATGCGATAAGCACTCTGGTTGTAGAAATCCATGATGAAGGCATGGGTAGAGAAGGGAGTCTTGTCTTTCTCTGCTGCGTAGAGGGGGAGATTGCCCACCAGTACTTTCGCCAGAGTAGGGTCGGTAATCAGTTCGTCAATTACCTCGTTGATGGAGCGCAGCTGGTATTCTGTGTTGATGGCGGAATCTGATTCTGCATCTTTCAGAGCGTGCAGGGAAGAAGCCTGGGCGATTTTTTCCACCAGATTGTAATATCTGATGAGATTCTCATGCTGGTCGGGAAAGTATTCAGTCATCTGCTGGATGAAATGCTCTCTGCCATTGGCAAACTTGTATTTCTTGCCAGCCAAGGCTACCACATCATAACCGGAAGGATCCAGTTGGGAAAGTTCCACATCCTTGTCTATCTCCAGATAGCGCATCAGTTTGGACAGAGTCTGACCTTCTGCAGCACTTCCGATAAAGTGCATTCCGGTTTCAAACTTTGCACCATGGCGACAGAAGCATTGCAAGCAACCGCCTATTTGCTGCGACTGCTCCAACAGCGTAACGTGATAACCATTCTTGGCTAAAATCACGCCACATGACAGACCTCCCAGTCCACTTCCTATAATAATTAATCTTTTCAATTCAGACTCTTTTTTCTATTTCGTTTGCGATTTCTTCGTATTTCTCCTTATATTGTTTGCGCAATGTGGAGGCTTGTTTTCTCAATTCTCCCATGGCTTGCAATTCCTTCCTGCTTATCGGATTTCCCACTTCGATATAGAAGATACCCTTGCGCAGATGGTAGGTTTTCTTAGGGAGGATTTTGCCTGGTCCATAAAGGTACATAGGCAATATTTCCAATCCGAGTTCCTGCGACAGATAGAATGCTCCCTGATGGAATCTGCCTATACGACAGTCCTTGGAACGGGTTCCTTCGGGATAAACGGCAATACTGTAACCCCGATCTGTCAGCGAACGGAGTTGCGGCATTAGCGGTTCCAGACCCTCTATTACGGGAAGATATTCTGCATGACGAATCAGGAAGCCATAAGTAGGATTGTTCCAAACCCATTGGTTTGTCAGAAACACAATCTTGGGTGTAAAGACCAGTTGGCACATCAGATCCAAATGCGACTGGTGGTTGCAGATGATGATGCGGGGCTTATCAAAATCGAATCTTACCGGTTCTTTTCCCTTGATGATCATACCGCCGACTTTTCTGATGAATTTAGTGCCGGGGATGCCGTGATGAATCATCACAAATCTGGCTGCATGATAGATTAGTTCATGGAGCCGAACCTGTTTCTTTTCGGTCATCCTTCCGATTTTGATGTAGAGCCAGGCCAAGGGCGTGATGATAACCATCATAAAGAAGAGGAAGAACGACAGGGAATAAGCCGTTCTCAGAAATGTTGCCATCTTGCGGTAAAGACGGCAAGGCAGACCATAGATAATTGCCAACACACACAATAGGGTGTTGAGGAGGCTGATGCGAGCGAAATCCATGCCTGGTCGGAAATGGCTTACCCGTTCTTTGCGTGGCGGATAATATACCTGAATAGGGATGGAAACAATCTCCGTTCCGTGCCAGGAGGCGAAAACCAAGAGTTCCAATTCGGCTTCGTATCTGTTGGTGAGCAGGGATAAACCGTGGAGCTTGTGCAGAGGGTAGAGGCGATAACCGGTCTGGGTATCTTCCAATCGTTTTCCAGTTTGTACGAAGAACCAGAAGTTGGAGAATTGATTGGCAAAATCACTTCCCTTGGAACGTTCAACACCTTGGAGTGGTCTTGCTCCAATGATGAGAGCTCCCGGATGTTCCTGATTGGCTTTCAGAAAGAGCGGAATATCTTCAGGTTTATGCTGGCCATCCGCATCTAATGTAATGGCGTAGGCAAATCTCATGGACAAGGCTTTTCTGAAACCTTGCTGGAGAGCGTAGCCCTTACCTCGGTTTTGAGAATAAGCGACAACAGTAATGTTGTCAATCTCCCCAATGATTTGAGCAGTACTGTCTGTACAGCCATCATTGACGACAATGACATCATCACAAAAGCAGAGCGTCTCCTTCACTACTTCCCCAATGGTTTTCTCATTATTGAAAGTAGGGATGATCACGCAGATTCCTCTTGCTCTTAAAAGTCTTTTCTGTTGTTCCAACTTATCTTCCATTTATTCCTTTATTAATTTCCTCCTCCCTTTCTCATTTCTCATTTTTTTCTGCACGTGAAAGAGATTTTAGCTTTTGTCTCTTCATCGGAAGCAACGATGATTTGTGCTTTAACCTCTTGGGAATCTTCTGAAGTTTCAATTTTCTTGAAGGTATAAGAGATTTCCTTTTCTTTAAGAGGAGAAATAACAGAGAGGAATTTCACGTTTTTGACGTGGGTAATCTCCAAAGATTCCTGGAGAAGTTCTGCTAACAATTCCTTTCCGATTTGTAGAATACAGACTCCCGGCGTAACAGGTTCGCCAGGGAAATGAGCCTGATAGATGAAATGCTCAGGGTTGAGGCGAAGACGAAAGGAAGTATTGCTTCTGCTCGAAAGGACTTCTTGGCATTTCTGCTGTAAGCCTGCTGCTTCTTTCTGCTGCAAGCCTGCTGCTTCCTTCTGCTGTAAGTTTCCCTGTTTGTCTGTTTCGACAATTGTATAAAGATGATTTTTCAGTTGCATCGTCCTGTTTATTTTTGTTTTTTATCCACTTTTTCCTCCAATTCCTCTTTTTCCTTCAATTCCACTTTTTCCTTCAAATCCTCTTTTTCCTCCATTCTTTCTTTATCCTCCAATTCCTCTTTTTCTTCCATTGTTTCTTCCATTTCTGTGAATTGATAATGGATTTTGTATTTTTTATTATCGTATATGGAAATGCCATTTTGTAGGTTTTTGATAACCTGGGAGAGATCTTGCTTGAGCAGGCGCTTGATGTACCATTTGTCAAGCAACTGGATGACATTTTCCAGTTTCACTTTTCCTGTGACCGGCTGGTAGGTAAAGTCGAGAACAGAGATTCCAAATTCATTGAAAATGCTTCCCTTGTAGCCGTCCTTATCTCTTATCAGCATGCAAATTCCGCTCAGATAACCTTTCTTCATCTCAATTGTCGCATTATATTTCATCTTGCTCCCGATACTGTCGGGTAAAGGATGCTGGTCTGCGATGTCTTGAGCTGAAATGGGTAGGAGGGGAAATAGGGAAAAGAGTCCCAAAAGACTCATAGAAAAGAGTCCACAAAGACTAATTGACTTGAAAAACTTTCGTATTGATGGCAGCATTGGTCTTGATATTTTTCAGTTCAATAATCGTTCTGTCTCCCTTTTTCTCTATGAGTTCCACCTGGGTAACCACAGATCTTGTTTTATGAAAGTGGAGTATGATCTTCTGAAACAGCATTTTCATTTGTTTCTGTTGAGGATAGAGCGTGGCGATGTATTCAGAAGAAGAACCGGTAAGTGAGACTTTGAAATCCCTCTTGTCGTTGAGGCAATTTCCCACAACGCTATTCATCATGATGCGGGCTATTTCCTTGAACATCTTGCTTTGGTTCACGTTGATCACATCGCTCCGCTTATTTTTCCGGATGAGAACTTTGGATCCGTTGATTACAAATGTATAAGCATAAGGAGAGGTGTATTCCCATCTGAGTCTGTTGCCCTGCTGGTAATACATCTTGCCCCGCGAAACCATTTTCTCATTGAGCATTCTGAGATGCTTGGTCTGTACGAAATCGCATTGCATCGACTTCATGCGGGAAGCAACAGCGCCTATCTGCTGCCTGACTTGTGCCTCGTTCACCTTCTGCTGGGCAGAGATGGAAGAAAGGCATAAGCTGATAAACATGATTAAAAACAATAACTTTTTCATCTTGATTATCTATTATTCGTTTAATCTATTTTGCGATGAACCTATACTGATGAGGCATCATTTTGCGATGAGGCAACAACCTATCATGATGAACCCAATACCTAACCATTTCCAGACCGACACTTGTTCATGAAAGAACAGGATGGCTGCCAGCATTCCGAAGATGTATGTGATGCTCACCATCGGGTAAGCAACGCTGAGCGGGAAATGTTTTACAATATACATCCATAGGAGGGAGGCTGCGCCGAAGAAAAGTCCACAGCAGGCAAACTGCCAGTTGAACAGGAGACTTAGCCAGAAATCTCTTGTCCAACCGAAGGGATGCATTTTCTGTAGGGCAAACTTCAGACATACCTGTCCTGCCGCTAAAAGCATGCTCTGCGTGATAGCCAGAAATATTACTCGCCACATGATAATACCATCGCTATAGAATGGATGGAAGGCAAGGCTTTTTCTCCACTCTGTGTTCTTAACTGGTTTAATAGCGGGGTGCTTTCATCATGGCAGCCCACCAAAACCGTTTTTGCTTTTCCACTTGCTAATAGCATTTTCGCATCACGGATGGCCCAGTCAAGAGAATCTTCGCCCTGCGTATAGGTGATGTTGTAACCATGACAATGGGTCTTGATTGCAATATTGCTGCCTATGGTGTTGTGGGTACTCTGCATGAAATAAGTAGGTTTGAGCATATCTTCCCCTTCTTCTTTCAGTTGGACAAGCAATTTCTCACTATTTTCCAAACATCCATAAGTAGTGCCCGTGATGATGGCATCCGGGGTGGCTATTCCTGCTTTTTCCAAAGCCTCTAAAGAGGAGAGTAATGAACTTTTCATGATCTTGCCCATTCTCCTGGCTTCTAATGGCTTTACATATTTGCGGATGTCGGACAAATCCTCTTCTGAGTTAATCTCTACAGTTGAAAGAATACGGATGTTGCTGGCAGTCTGCTGAGGCTCCCTTTCAGTCTGTGTTGCTTCCTCTTCTGTCGGATGAGTAGAAAAAATGAGCGAACTGTCATTTCCGCCAAATCCAAAGGAATTGCAGAGAACGTTTTCCAGCCTTACGTTTTCGATGCCTGTGCAAGGAATAATACCGTTTTCCATCTGTTTTTCCCAACCGAGATTGGCTGGGATGAAATGATGCTGCATGGCAAGCAGACAGATGACCGCCTCTATGCTTCCCGATGCGCTGGTAGTATGTCCGGTAAATGATTTTGTACTTGAAATCCAAGGCATCTTCCTGCCAAATAACCGTTTGAGAGATTTGGATTCGCTCTGGTCATTATTGGGAGTACCAGTACCATGTGCATTTACATATTGGATGTCTTCCGGTTCTATGTGTGCCATATTCAAGGCTTCTTTCATCGCCAAGAAAGCTCCTTCTCCATTCTCAGACGAAGCGGTCTGGTGGTACGCATCGCAGGCATTGCCATAACCGGTAAGGTAAGCATGGGGCGTTTTCCCTTGTTGGCGGGCGGCAGATTCTGATTCCAAGACTACGAATGCAGCGCCTTCTCCCAAGTTCAATCCTGCGCGGGTTGCATCAAACGGGCGGCAGCGCTTCTTGTCGAGAATCATCAGGGAATTGAAACCGTTGAGATGGAAACGGGAAAGTGCTTCTGAACCTCCGGCAACAACGATGTCTGCTTCACCGGTTTCTAATAGTTTGGCTCCCAACATGATGGCGTTGGCGGCAGAAGAACAGGCAGTAGAGATGGTGGTCAATTCATCAAATCCACCTTGTCCTGTGCCCGATTCATTCCTGAAATAATCAGCAATCTTCTGTGTGCAGTTGCCTCCATCGTGGTGGTTGAGAAAAGCCAGTTCTTCCACCTTCGTTTCCTTCTGTGACTGAAATTGCTCGTAGAGTGGGTTGAAACTCTGTTCAGTAAGGTCCATTCCGCCAACCGTCGTTCCCGAAACGAGGACGATCTTCTTATTGGAAGCAGAGACAGAAGAAAGGTCGATTCCTGCATCCTCCAGAGCTTGCCGGATGGCAAGGATTCCCATGAGTTCTGTGCGACTCATCAGTTGTTTTTCTGGAATGCCGAGCCGTTTTTTCATTTGCTCATTAGACAAAGCGACCTCTCCTACAGGCAGTTCGTGATGAACCGACTGTAGAAATTGCATCTCTTTGATTCCCGACTTATGGGCGAGCAGAGACTGCAACACTTCCTCTTTATTAGTGCCGATGGCAGAAATAATGCCTTCGCCTGTGATAGCAATATTCATTTCTTTCTGTTCTTGCTCACATAGTCTGCAATCGTGGCAATACTTTTGAAAATAGCCTTACCTTCAGCAGGGTTAGCCAATTTGATTCCATATTTTTTATCCAGCAAGACGATGAGTTCCAGCGCATCAATCGAGTCCAGTCCCAGTCCGTCTCCAAAGAGTGCATCGTTCTCATCAATATCTTCAGGAGTCATTTCTTCGAGGTTTAATGCCTCTATGATTTCCTCCTTGAGTTCTTTAATCAATTCTTCCATACGATTTTATTTATATGATTTTAATATTTTATTTCTCATTTGTAATTTCTCATTTTCTTGATCTTCAGATCCGCTTCGAAATGCCTTTCGTCTTCATAATCAATCCAACCTGTCAGGAAACTCTTGCTTTGAGCGTCCCGACAGGAAGCCTGCAGGATTTCCTCCATCATCCTTTCGTCTTTATCGGGCAGGATGAAGAAGGAGGTTTCACCATGAAAATGATTCCTGATGGCAATCTCGCCCGTTACGATGTTGGGCAACGTATAGACGAAGATGGAAGGACTTGGAAAATAATTGTCTTTATCGTTTATAGATTCCTTATAGTTCCTGTCAGAGGCGATGGAAGAGGAATGGTTGAAAAAGATGATTGCCCTTTCCTTGTCCGTTTCTCCCTTTTCTGCATTCAACAGGATTTCTGAGGCCACAAACCCCAGGCGGCTGAGTCCATCCATTTTGTAGAATTTCGGATAGTCGCCTATCATCTGTTTGTAGAGAGATGTCAGGAGAGAATGATGTTCCAGTCCTTCCTGTTCTCCCAGTTCCTCCTTACCTTCCCAAATCTTCCGTTGGTCCAATATCACCTCTTCGGGCGTAATCCTTATCGTGTGAGTGGTCGTGAATTCACGATTCTGTTGTTCAATTTGCGATAAAGCAATATTCTCTCTTTCTGGTTTTTGGGCTGCCCATATTGTAGCATTACAACCTCCGAATCCAGACAACATCTTGATGAAGCCTTTCTTGTCAGTTGGTCGGTTTTCAGCACAGATATTCATTTTCCCGGAAACTCCCAGTTCAGAAAAACCTCTGGTTCCCAAAATCGTATCATCATCAATTGCTTTCATGCTGATGATGGTTTCGAGAATGCCGGCAGCTCCCATCGTATGCCCCCAGAAACTTTTGTAGGCATTGGCGGGCAGATCTGACAGTCCTGCTCTGCCGATGGCAACAGATTCCATCTGGTCATTAAAAAGTGTGGCTGTGCCATGAGCATTGATGAAAGCCAGATGCTCTTTCAAGTCTATCTGTTTGCAAGTGGATGAAATCTCTTTCGTGAAGGATTCCAAAGTTCTTTGGAGGGACAGATACAGACCATCTGCAGTTTTGGAGGGGGTGCTGATATGGAAAGCGTCATTTCTGATGAAACCATCCCCCATTCGCCAGGAATTTCCCTGGATAGGATTTTTGCTCAGAATAAGGGTAGCAGCAGCTTCGCCTAAATTGAGTCCCATCCGTTCCATGTCAAATGGGCGACAAGGCTCAGGGGAAAGCGCTTTCAAGGATTGAAAACCGGACAGGATGAATTGCCGGGGCGTGTCGCAACCACATACGATGGCAGCATCATACAGGTCAGAATCTATCAGTCTGTTGCCCAAAATCAAGGCAGATAGTCCGGAAATACAAGCATTACAAACGACAATAGGTTGGGAGTCTATTCCCAACTGGCTGGCTATTCTTTGCGCAGAATCAGCCAAGGAAATATTTTCTTCAATATTTCCTTTCGTAGAACTGAGAATAAAAGCTGTGCGCTTTCCTTTTAGTTCCAGTTGCGCATTAGCAATGGCTTTTTGTGCAGATTTTAGGGCCAAAGTCTCGAAGTCTTCGAATAGCAGAGAGGCGTAGAATCCTTCTGGAATATTGCATGTTCCAGGCTCATAAGCACGGATGCCCGACCTGCCAGCTTTTACTGACAGGTAATTTTCCTCGGATGTTTCCCCTAATGGAGAAATAATATTATCTGCTATGATGTAAGCCATGATTCAACCTCATTTGTCATTTGTCATTTCTCATTTCTCATTTGCCAATTGTTTCTCTTTCCATTCTTGATAGAAGGGCGGATTATCCCAAACGAGCTGGTAATTCAAATCCATGAAAACCTGTACGGAATGACCTGTTGCGATAAGAGAATTGTCTTCCTGATCGTGGATTTCGTAATCGAACACAATCTTTGCTGCTTCAGTAGGACGATAGATGATGTCGATGCGTGGACGCATTCCATATCTGATAGGCTTCTTATAGTGAAAACTGAGTTCTACGATAGGAGCAAAATAGCCATGATCGAAGAAAGTCATGTATTCCAGCCCGTATTTCTTGCCGAAAGCCTCGCGGGCATCCTCGAAATAGAGCGGGTAGGAACCATGCCAAACTACGTTCATCGAATCGACTTCGCTGAAACGTATTTCAAATTCTTTGGATTCTTTCAGTTCTTTCATCTTTCTTTCTTTTTACTCTTTAACGGCAATTTTCATTTCAGTCGTTACGTAAACCTGATTTCTCCAGGAAACGGTTGCCTCTGCTAAGGTCATTCCGAAGACTTCTTCTTTCACTTCTACACGGGTGGTGAGAATTTCCCCCACAGGTGGAAGCTGTTGGATGTCCATATTGCGTATGGCTCCGATAAAACCAATCTGGATTTCTTTCTTATGAATATAGTTGTAATATCCAATCCGTGCTGCGCAAGTCTGTGCAATATTCTCTATCAGGCCAGAGGCAGTAAGGTGCCCATGCTCAACAAAGATATGGTCGTTCCTGATTTCTGTCTCTGCAAGCGTGACAGTCTTATCGCAATAGACGAGCCGGTCTATCATGACAAACGGCTCTTGTTGAGGCAGAAGTTCGTGTATATCTATTTGGCTGAGTTCCAATCCTGCCGGATTATCTATATCTGAATTCATGTCTTTATCTTGATTACATCATGCGATGGATGGTTCAGCATTTTTATCTGCCCAGAAATCGTAAAAGTTGTACCATTGGTCTGGATATTGTCGCACAAGACGTTCCAGCTCTTCTGCATATTTCTTGGCAAGTTGCTCCATCTTTTGCTTCCGGGGCGCCTGCTTGTCATAGGCGAGGGGAACCACAAAGATTTTGTACTTTTTTCTGGAAATGCGAATCACGTTGATGGCTAAAACTTCCAGGTTGCGCATCGTAGCAACAGCGAATGGACCCGATGGAAAATGAGCCGTCTTGCCTAAAAACTCAGTTGGAATGGTTTTCGAGGAACCCATCACCCGGTCGGCAGGCATACTGACAATCTCATGGTTGACCAGAGCCTCGTTGATTTTGAACAGATGGCTCATGTCCTCTTTTACAGGAATCATCGTGATATTGTGTTCAGAAAACTGTTCCTGTCTTCCTTCCATAATCCTGTCTTTTTCGCCTCCATATACAAGTGCGTTGTAGCGTTTCCCGGGCGGAGTCAGAGAATAGCCAGCCACCTCATAACAGCCGATGTGGGAACTGAACATCAGAAACCCATCGTCCTGAAAAGCCAGCTCTCTCAGAAATTCGGCACCCTCCTGCTCAATATCAAACCTTTTGCCGGCAAACATGGCAAACCGGTCTATCACAACCGTGGCAAACAGGCAATGGTTGAGGTAAGTGTGCCATGCAGAGCTCCATCTGCCCAGACCGATGCGATTTCGGAAAAACCGATAGGCATGGCTGCGGCTGTGGTTGGTATTTAGCAGTAAACAGACGGGCATGATCATCGTCCATGCGAAAACATAGATGAAACGCTCGTCCACGAACCTGAGTATGTTGATGAGTTGGCGATGCATCCAGGCATTACCGAAAGTCGTATTCTTCTTCACTTCCCCTTTTATCCCACTTTACTCTCGATATAATCACAGAACTGGGTGAGGGTAGTAACCCCTTGCATTTCTTCCGGTTTGATTTTGAATCCGAAGTTCTTCTCCACGATGACCACAATATCTACGAAGTCGAGGCTGTCTATGCCCAGATCATCCTTCAATTTAGCTTCAGGAGCAATCTTATCTTCATCAATCTCCAAATCCTCAATGAGGAAGTTTCTTACTTTTTCTTCTATTTCTTTTCTTTCCATGTGATAGTTCAAATTTTATATGAATGTTTACTTTCTTGTTTTTACTTCCAGTATCGAATGGCCGTGACCTATTCCATCGTGGATGGCTACTACCTTGAGTCCGGCACGTTCTATCTGTCTGATCATGTCGTCGGAATGATACATCTTACTGTTTCCATTCGCCATGACCGTGAAATAGACACTTGTCATGGTCAGGCAGAGCGATGCAGTCTCGTATTTCTGCCGGTCCCAGAAAGTCTCCATGATGTATAAGGTAGTATTCTCCGACATCACTTGACTCACTCTTGCCAGAATGCTGTATATCTCCTCTTCCGAGAAGCAGTCTAAGAACTGGCTCATCCAGATAGCATCCCAGTTGTCGCCCTGTTCTGCAGGAGCCATCTCTTTCAGGGTAGGAAACTGGTTTTCAGTTTTCAGAATATCCGTAGGAAAGCCATGGATTCTGTCAGCTCCCTTTTTGCCCTCAATATTCCTCTTCATCATTCCTATCTGTCCAGGCAGGTCAACGATGGTGACATTTACCAGCGGGTTGTCATCCACACAACGAAGCGCAAATTCACCCGTATTTCCACCCACATCCATCAGATGTTTCGTATCTTTGGAGAAAACGATTCCCAGCGCCTTGTCGAAAGAATGGTCACTATAGAAATGATCAAAATTGAGCCAGCTCTCCAGTACCTGCGGAGAAAGCTGAGATAATCCCTCGTAGATGGTAGGCCAGTTGCCTAAAGTCTTCAGCCCGGCAGGTTTCCCGGTCTCCAAGGCTTCATCCAGATAAAACAATCCCTGGTAATTGACATCATGATTGAAGTCGATATTTACCCGGGTAGCAGCATCCGTGAGCAGAAACCACCCCGTCTTCGAAATCGTATAGCGGTCTGAATCCTTGTCTATCAGAATGATACCAGCACTAAGCGAAGCTTCCAGCAAAATCTTGAGCGCATACTGGGAGAGGCGGGTTTTCCCTTCCAGTTCCTCCAGGGTCAGTCCGTCATGACTGTTTCTGATTTCCTCCAGAATACCCCATTTCAGCATGAGTCTGGAAACCTGGAAGATGACGGGGCCCCATGCGATGAATTCTGCTTGTCGCTGAGCTTCCTGGGCAGACAACTGCTCCTGTGAATAGCGGTCGCTTTCTGACTTGAATAGATTCATAATGATTGCTTATTTTTCTTTTCAGAAATAGTTATTCCTTGAATTTTCTGATGACCAGAGCCGAGTTGGTTCCTCCGAAACCGAAACTGTTGCTCAGTACGGTATTGATTTCCGTATCTACCGTCTTAGTCGCAATATTGAGTTTTTCGGAATATTCGTCTGGATTTTCAAAGTTCACGTTAGGGGCCACGAAATTGTTCTGCATCATCAGCGTACTGTAAACAATCTCCGAAGCTCCCGCCATCCAGCATTCGTGCCCGGTCATTCCCTTGGTAGAAGAAATCAGCGCATGTCTGCCGTTGAACATTCTGTCGAGGGCGATTGCTTCATACATATCGCCCTGTCGTGTACTGGTGGCATGAGCGTTGATGTAGTCAATATCCTCTTCCGTCACGTTGGCTGATTTCAGCGCACGGCTCATGGCGATGACACTACCCTCGTCTGATGGCTGACTGATACCCCCACCATTGCTGGAGAAACCATATCCCACCACTTCCGCAAGAATATTGGCGCCTCGTGCTTTGGCATGCTCGTAATCCTCCAGTACCAGAGAGGCAGCTCCACCACTTGGAATGAGTCCATCGCGGTCTCGGTCGAAAGGACGGCTTGCCTTGGCAGGTTCGTCCATGCGGATAGAGAAGGCGCTGAGTGCATCAAAGGAAGCCATGGAGTAATAATTGGTTTCCTGCGCACCGCCACAGAGCACCATCTCCTGCAAGCCCTGTTTGATCATCATATATCCCAAACCGATGGAATGACTTCCGCTGGCACATGCCGAGCTGACCGTGAAGTTGATTCCCCGGAGATGGAAGATGGTACTGAGATTCATGTTGACGGTAGAGTTCATCGACTGGAAGATGATGCCATATCCGAGCATGGCAGAATCATGTTTCTCATCCATGATTTTAGCAGCTTCGATGACGGGTTTGGCAGAAGAATCGTTGCCGAAAATACATCCCACCTCATTTTCCCGGAGATACTCATCCGAAATCTCGGCTTGCTGAAAAGCCTGAACACTTGCCATATAGGCATATTTAGCCTCTTCAGACATTCCGGCACGCGTATGGCGGTCGAGCATTTGTTTGGTAATGACAGGTTCCTCCACTATACCGGTCAAAGCCGAACGGTAGCCGTATTCCAATCGTTCCGGTTGGATTCCGATACCCGATTTTCCTGCGTATAATGATTCCTTGACAGTATCCAGATCTGTGCCAAGGCACGACCAGATACCCATTCCTGTAATGACAACTCTTCTTTCCATTATTTTGTAGTATATATATATTATGTGTAGAGCCCCCCATTGATGTTGATGACTTCTCCTGTGATGTATGCCGCTTCGTCAGAGGCAAGGAAATCAACTAAGGCAGCCACTTCCTCTGCCTTGCCAAATCTTCCCGCAGGAATCATCTTTTTCAGTTCATCTTCAGGCAACTCCTTAGTCATGTCTGTAGCGATGAATCCAGGAGCTACAGCGTTCACCGTGATGTTGCGGGGCGCCACCTCCTGTGCCAGCGCCTTGGTAGCTCCGATGAGTGCAGCCTTTGCAGCACTATAGTTTACCTGTCCAGCCATTCCCTTGATACCTGAGAGTGAAGCCATATTGATGATACGTCCGCCATGTCTGCGGGGCATCATGTGTTTCAAGAGTCTGCGGGTGATGTAGAAGAACCCGTTGAGGTTGGTGTCGAGGACATCGTGCCAGTCATCGTTGGACATCATGAACATGACATTATCCCTTCTGATGCCAGCATTATTTACCAGTATGGAGATCCACTCATCAGGATGCGCAGATTCCCATTGGTCTATGGCAGCCTCTATCTGTTGAGGCTGAGACGCATCAAAGGGCAGGAGTTCAGCATAGCCGCCCTCTTGTTCAATTTCCCGTTTTACCTGTTCCGCCGCCTCATGGTTGTTCAAGTAATTGATAATCGTGCAGAAGCCCCGTTGGGCAAGTCGTAAAGCCACGGCTTTTCCAATACCTCTTGACGCTCCTGTAACTAAAGCATATTTCATCTTTTCCGTTATTCAGTTGATATTTAAATGTGCTATTTCCTGAGAAACGAGCGCATAGTTGTTTGCAAAGGTAAGAAAAAAATAATAAAAGTGCTCAGAAATTTATATATTTTGCTCATCTCTATATGATTTTTCACAAAATATGATGAAATCAGCAGTCATCAAGTCGGGATTTCAGTCCAACTTGTCATTTAAGATTGCGATAATGAAGATACCTATTATGACTCATATACTTGAACCATATCCATTACCCCTTGTAAAGCTTATTTGGTAACCAAATAATGTTAATTTGGTTACCATTTTGATTGCAGTTTCAATAAAAAACCGTATCTTTGCAGAAGAAAGGTAGCACTTTCTTTGCATCGTAAACAAATATATAGAATGATGGTTGTAATTAGCACAAGAGACTTTCGCACTAATCAGACAAAGTATCTGAATTTGGCAAAAGCAGGAGAGCACGTAGTCCTAAAATCGCGTGCAGGAAATTTCCGCATCTTCCCCGATGACGGAAGTCATAGTATTGATTCATCGCGCGACTTGATGAAAGAACTCAGAAACGCTTTGACAGAGGTAAAGGAAGCCATTGCCGGAAAGCGTAAACTTCAATCTGCAGATAGTTTGCTTGATGAGTTGTAATATTACAGTATCGGTTTCTGACGACTTTGCAAAAGAAGCAAAACGTCTTGCTAAGAAATATCCAAGTTTTAAACAAGACTACAAGGAATTTCTCGAAAGTATTAAGGACAACCCTCTGCAAGGTGATGAAATTACAAAAAACATACGTAAAATCCGTATGGCGATCAAAGCTAAAGGCAAAGGAAAATCAGGTGGAGCAAGAGTCATTACTTTCAATGTCCTTACTGATGTAGAAAATGGTCAAGTGGTTTTACTTCTTCTCTATGATAAAGAGGATGCTTCAACCGTCAAAGTCAATGTAGTCAAGCAACTTGTGCGAGACATGGGATTTGATATTTAATATATAGCCAATGCCATCATCGCATGCTCAGACAAAATAGTGTATGTTTTGTTGATATTTCAATTTCCTAAGAACCCCATTTCTTGCCCTTATTTTGGTCATCATTGACGACCGGCGTCTGTCGTTTATTAAGACCAAGGTTTGTCGTCTATGACGACCGAAATCTGGTACAAGAGAAGCTTGCTTTCGATTGCTGGTGCAAAGGTACAAAAAAGTGTTGTAGGATGCAATAGTTTCCGGTAACTTGAATTCAATTTTCCGGAATCTTGTGAAAATAGCCTTCCAAGGGTAAGTGAAAAGATACAAATGGTAAGCAAGCATCTGGTCATTAGTGACCGGTCATTATCGGTCATTAAGAAAAATCAATCCGGTCAATATTAAATTTAATATTATATTATAGCCATTTTTTTGCGCCCCGAAAATCTTAATGACCGAAAATGACCGGGCATTAATGACCGGATTTTATTTTCTTTATGACAAGCGATTTAATGTATAAGACTAAAATGAAAGTATTGATTATCAGTATGTTATATGGTCGTTTAGACTGTCTGTTTACCCTCCTAAAATTCTTCTTCTCTTATTCTCCTGTCTCTTCAATTCTTAGAAAATCCATGCTTATCATCCTTTTCTTGCTTGCCATTTTGTTGAATTCCTTTACTAAATCGCCCCCAAAACTGCATTTGGGGCACTTGATTTTTGCATTTCAGCTTCATTATTTCGCCATTTTCGAGGGTCTTAAATCGCAAAAAATCGCCTCAAAATAACTTTTTCCGTTAAAGAAAGCATTAAATGTGGTATTATATAATAGTTTGCCAATCTCTGCTATAATAACAAAAATACAGAACATTCCTAAAGATGATAAATCTTATTGAATAATCTATGGTAAGCAAAGATTGTAGTTATAAGTTTCAACATCAAGTACTTACTAATATCTTTACAAAAAAAACATCATCGATGTATCATGAAATAAGGAGAAGTATCATAAAATACGGCTTTGAGTTGATTTAAAAGGCTAAAAAGAAGTGTCTACTATTCCAGTTTTAAAAAATCTTTAGTGTCTAGATACGACTTTTTTCTGATACCACCCAAAAAATGCCCTGCAGAAATGTGTTAGTAACTTCTGTAACCGCAACCACTATAACCACCTCTGGGAGGTGTGCAAACTTTGTGCTAAAGATTGATTCATGCATATTATTTCTCGGATTTGAGTATTTTACCGCCGATTATTTCTCGGATTTGAGTATTTTAACGCGATTTATTTCTCGGATTTGAGTATTTTTACTATATTTGCACCTGTTATTCAAAGAGTTACGGTTATGACAGAATATATACATAGAAACATAGATTCAGAACTCATCGCCTGGAAGGAAGATTCCATGCGGAAACCCTTGCTGCTTCGTGGTGCCCGACAGGTTGGAAAGTCATCAGCAGTTAAAAACTTTGGAAAGCAATTCGAGTATTTCGCCGAGGTAAACTTCGAACGTAACAAGGCAATCAAAACCTTCTTCCAGGGGGATATTGACGTACGATTGATTGCTAAAAAAATCAGTAGTTATATCAATGTCCCTGTAGAAGCAGGTAAGACGCTTCTCTTTCTCGATGAAATCCAGGAATGCCCTGAAGCCATCATGGCACTACGCTTCTTCAAGGAAGATTATCCTGAGCTGCATGTCATAGCCGCAGGATCACTTCTGGAATTTACGCTTCAGGAACTCCCTACTTTTGGAGTAGGAAGGATTCACTCGCTCTTCATGTATCCGATGACTTTCGATGAATTTCTGTATGCCAATCACGAAGAAGGGCTCATCCTTCTCCGAAATGAAGCATACGGAAACCAGTCTTTAGATCAAGCCTTCCATGATAAACTCGTGGAATACTTCCGCACCTACCTGCTTGTAGGAGGCATGCCGGAATCTGTTCTGGCATGGACCAAGACACACGATTTCAACCGATGCAGAAACATCCAGGAAGACATCATACTGACATACGAAGATGATTTCAGCAAGTATAAAAAGAGAGTCAACCCAGATTTACTGCGCACAACGATGCGTGGCATCTGTCATCAGGCAGGAGAGAAGTTGACATACAAGCAAATATCAGCAGATTATCAGAGTTCACAAATCAGAGAAGCCCTCCGCCTGTTGACACTTGCAGGAATCGTTACTCCTGTGGTTGCTACCTCGGGCAATGGTATTCCGCTGGATGCGGAAGCTGACGAGAAAAGCATGAAGGTTCTCTTTCTGGACCCAGGATTACTGTTAGCTGTGCTTCAATTGGAAGGCGACCTGTCTCAGCAGCTCATAGAACTTATTTTAGCCGGCACACCTCAGGAACTTGTCAATAAGGGAGGTGTAACAGAAATGGTTGCCGGACTCGAGATGATGCGCTACAAACCATGCATCCAGCGCCAGAAGATGTTTTATTGGGAGCAGAAGGGGAAGAGTGTTGCCGAGATAGACTATCTGGAAATCCACAACATGAAGATTACCCCTATCGAAATCAAATCGGGCACTCAGGGCGGCATGAAGAGTCTCTGGCTATTCATGAGAGAGAAAAAGCTCACCGAAGCCTTCCGTTGTTCCTTAGAGAATTTTGGATCATTTGATTACATTGACAAGCAGGACGATGATGCCATAAGGCATGTCACCATACTGCCTCTCTATGCATTATCCCTATTGAGAAGCCGTTAATAAAAACAAGTCATCGTTTTAGTGAAGAAAAATCCCTTGCAACATCTCTGCTGCAAGGGATTCGCCATCTTTCTACCTTAACGGTAATACACTATATAACATAAACTTAACTAAAATCTATATACTACAAAGCTGTTCGCCTTCATCTTCACATTCAAGACGTTGCCGTTAGCCTGAGCATCTGATACAACAGGAACAACCACGTTCTTGTTGTCTATTTTGTTCTCTGCCTGAATATCGTCGGCATGGAGAACGGTTACCTTACCTGGGTTCAACTTCTTGATACCATTAAAGGTTACGTTGATTTCCTTCTCCTCGTTAGAGGTATTGGCAATCTTCACGATGTAGCTCTTGGTGCGCTTGTCGAAACAAGCGGTGGCATAGAGGCCATTCTCGCCAGCTACAGCCTTGCCGTTCTCGGTAAGCTTCAACACATGAGTTCCCTTGTTGAGTCCATAGAGCTGCTGAACATAATAGTTGGCTGAACGCACAGAACTGAGGTTATCGAACCAGATGAGGTCCGGACGCCATTGCCAGCCTTCTACATGAGCGAAGAGTGGGGCATAGGTTGCCTGGTAAACCACGTCTGCATTACGCTCCAAACCTGTCATGAAAGCTGCCTCAGAAAGGGCTGCCTCCCATGAGTTTGGATCATGCTTGGCATGGGCTGCATACTCGCCAGCGAATACCTTAGGACCCTTGCGGTCGTACTTGTCGTAACGGCTGGCATTGCTGCGGAACCACTCAGGGCTCTTGTAGTAATGCTCATCTACCATATCTACACCCAACTTGCGCATCTGCTCCCAACCGTAGTCGAAGTCCTTTCCGTCGGCAGATGGACCAGATGAACCGCAGATCTTGATCTTAGGATACTTGGCATGGATCTGCTCCATGAACTTCTGCAAACGCTCTGGATACATAGGACCCCACTGCTCGTTACCGATACCTATCTGCTTGAGGTTGAATGGTGCTGGATGACCCATATCGGCACGGAGCTTACCCCACTTGGAGGTAACAGGACCATTGGCGAACTCGATCAGGTCGAGGGCATCGTCGATATAGCTCTGGAGATCCTTGACTGCTACATGCGCATTAGGATCCTTATCATCGTTCTGATACTGGCAAGCCAGACCTACAGAGAGAATTGGCAATGGCTCTGCACCAATCTTCTCTGAAAGGAGGAAGTACTCGTAGAAGCCCAAGCCCAAAGACTGATAGTAGTTAGGGAAAAGGCGATGTGGGAAGGTATCTCTCCAGCGGTTCTCGTTCAGAGGACGGTTCTCTGGAGCACCCACAGAATTCTTCCACTCATAGCGGGTATCGAGGTCGGTACCCTCTACGATACATCCGCCAGGGAAACGGAAGATGCCTGGCTTCAGGTCGGCCAAATCCTGTACGAGATCGGCACGGAGGCCATTCCAGTTATCCTCTGGGAAGAGAGAGATGTGGTCGAGATCTACGCTCTCAGAACCTTTCTCCAGATATACTCGCATCAATCCCTTAGGATCGGTCTGAGGAGAAGTAAGGGTAGCAGTTAGCTTCTGCCATTTATTATTGGTGATGTTGATGACCTGCTTGGCAATCACATCATTCTTGGAATTGACGAGTTCTACACGAATCTTGCCCTGCTTGCCATCGATGAGATGCAGACGGCCATATACGGTGAAATCGTACTTCATATCCTTCTTCAAGCCCATGCCGAAGAAACCGCGGTTCTCAAGACCGGTCTGCTTCTCACGCGCACCGGCACTCTCGAGAGTTACATAATGAGGGTTGCGGTCGAAGGCTGGCTTCACGTCATTGAGGGTTACATTTCCGAAGGTATTCCATCCCATCAGGCGCTGTGGGAACTCGAAGGAACGGTTTTCTACCATCTCTGCATAAAGACCACCATCGGCACCGAAGTTGATGTCTTCGAAGAAAATGCCATACATGGTAGGTTGGATTTCTACTCCAGGCTTGTTTGCCTGAACTGCAAACTGATGCTGTGCTGAAGCACCGAGAGATGTCATGGCTGCCAGCATAAGGGCAGCGAAGATATTCGTTTTTCTCATGTTTACGTTGTTTATTTTTAGGTTTATTCTTATTTTGTGATATTCTTACTTGAATAATTAAGTTGTATTGCTTAATGCGTTTGCAAAGATACAGAAAATCCACCCCAAATGGGGTGGACTTTCTGATTAAATATGTTGGATTATTGCTCAAATGCTCTATTTTGGGGTCTCATGAGCCTTAATCTCATGGGTTCTTTCCTATTTATTCAATGGGATAATGGTGAAACTGAAAGTCTTGTCGCCATAATGAATGCGGTATTTCTCCAAAGGCCATGCGCCCCAAGAGTTCTCGCCGCCTACACCCATGTGCTCGCCATCGAGGAAGAGATTGGTGTATTTTGACTTCTTCAGGTTGAAACTGTGGCGCTGATCTTTCTCGTCGCCATCATCCAGTTCTTCTGTATCGAAGTGGAGGGCACTTGCATAGAATGGCTTGCAGTTCTTGACCATGAATCCGAAGCCTGCAGCATCTGTCTGCTTCCACCAACGGATGTCGCCCTTGGTTCCACTTTCCTGTGGACGGACGTAAGGGAAGTACTGGTTGTCTGCATCGTTGCTGTAGATGCCTATCTTCATGCAGTCCTCACGGTCGGAGTAGTTTTCGATAGGGCCACGGCCGTAGTACTGGCTCTTGTCCATTTCGTATGGCAACTGCATCTGCATACCGAAGCGGAAGAGATCGCTTACTTTCTCGCCTTCTGTAGCGATGAAGTTCTCAGTAACCTTTACGGCTCCTGTGTTTGGCATAATCTGATAGATCAGTTCCAGCTTGCCCATTACCTCTGGCATATTGTAGTTGGCGCAGATGGTATAGGTATTGGCCTTCTTGTTCTTCTCTATGGTAATTCCGCTCAATTCCAACTTAGGGTTCTTCCATGCCTTGAATTTCTTCTGGAATCCTGCACCCATGTCGTTATCTGTAGGAGCACGCCAGAAGTTTGGCTTCAAGGTTCCGCCTTCGCCGAGGAATGACTTGCCCTGATAGGTGTATTCAGAGATAAGACCGGTTGTGCGGTTTACCTTTACTGTCAGGTCGGCTGTTGAAACGGTAATGTCCTGTTCGCCCTTCTTGTCTGTAAACTTGGTCTTCACCTTCTTGCCGTCCTGAGCCTTAGCCAATTTGTCTGAACAATGACCGCAGCACTTCTTCTCCTTTACTGTCAACTGGTTGTAGGCAACAATCTGTCCTGCTTCCATCAGCGGCTCTGCTTTCTTCAGACGGAAATCGATGTTGAGGAAAATCTCCTTGCCCTTTGCCTGGGTGAGGTCGTAAGGAAGGGTGAAGGTCTTGGTCTGATGAGGGGCTACGTCGATGTCGGCGATGGTGCCGTTCTGAGTCTCCACACCATCTTCGATGAGACTCCATGCCAAAGCATAGTTGCTCAGATCACGGAAGAAGTTTTCGTTATATACGTTCACTTCGCCCTTGGCTGCATCCTTCAGGGTAGCCCAGATGTTCTGGTACTGGTAAGCCACCTCGTAGGCATGAGGATTGAGCTGGCGGTCTGGACCGATGATACCGTTGCAGTTGAAGTTGTTGTCGCTTGGGTCGTAATTGTTGTAGTCGCCACCATAGCAATATTCTATCTTGCGGAGCTCTTCATTGCTCATTTTCTCTGGATTCTTGATGGTCATCGGCTTCAATACCTTGCGGTGCAAGCCCTGGTCAACGAAATCCCAGTCGAAACCACCTTGGAAGATAGGATATTTGCGTACCAGATCCCAATATTCTTTCAGATTACCGCCCGAGTTACCCATCGTATGGTTGTACTCGCATTGTATGAGCGGCATCTTGCTATTTGGGTTCTTGCAGTAATTCTCGCAGTTCTTTACAGAATAATACATTGGGCAGAAGATGTCTGTGCCTTCTCCCTGGCGAGCCTGCTCATACTGTACTGGGCGGCTCTGGTCCTGTGATTTCACCCACTTGTAAGCCTGAAGGAAATTGTCGCCCATCACGGTCTCATTACCCAAACTCCATGTCACAACGGAAGGATGATTGAAGTAGATAGAGACATTATGCTGGTTGCGCTCCATAATCTGCTTGGCAAACATCGGCTTCTTGGCAGCTGCATCATCGCCATACTGGAAACCGTGGCTCTCCTGGTTGGCTTCTGCTACGAGGTAGATTCCGTATTCGTCGCAGAGATCATACCAGCGTGGGTCATCAGGATAGTGGCAGGTACGAACGGCGTTGATGTTCAGGCGCTTCATGATCTTGATGTCCTGAATCATGCGTTCCAAGCTTACTACATATCCTCCGTCTGGGTCGATTTCATGACGGTCGGCACCCTTGATGAGTACAGGCTGGCCATTCACGAGGAATTGCTTGTTCTTGATTTCCACCTTGCGGAAACCTACCTTGACAGGAGTGATGCTTGCTGATTTCATGTTGCCATTCTTCAGCGCACTTGAGAGGGAAACCTGAAGGGTATATAAATAAGGTGTCTCTGCATTCCACTTGTGTGGATTCTCTACGTTCATCGTAATGTTGGCTGTTCCGTTCTTTGCCAATCCTGTAGCTGTAGCCACCTGCTTGCCCTCTTTGTCGAAGAGGATGAAGTTCAGCTTGCCTATTCCCTTTACCTTGGCAGAGATGTTGAGTACGCCATCCTTGTAGTTGTTGACGAGGTCTGGAGTCACACGGATATCCTCCAAATGCAACTTGGCATCACGAGCGAAGAGATAGCATTCACGAGCCACACCACTCAGGCGCCAGAAGTCCTGGTCTTCATCCCATGAACCGTCACACCAGCGGAATGTCTGGAAGGCAATCAGATTCTTGCCCTTCTTCAGATAAGGAGTGATGTCAAACTCGGCAGCTACCTTGCTATCCTCTGCATAACCGACAAACTTGCCGTTTACATAGAGATAGATGTTGGAAGTAACGCTACCGAAGTGGGCTACTACCTGCTTGCCGTCCCAGTTTTCTGGAATATTGATGATGCGGCGGTAAGAACCTACGTGGTTGTCCTTGGTAGGAACTGCAGGAGGTTGCTGGTCGAAATGTCCGCGCCATCCGAAGCCCACATTTACGTATTCAGGAACTCCGAATCCGTTCATCTCCCAGATACCAGGCAGATTCATGGTCTTCCAGTTGGAGTCGTCGAGGTCAACCTTGTAGAAATCGGTAGGGCGCTGGTCGGCATTCTCTACCCAGTTGAATTTCCAGGTTCCGTCGAGCGAAAGGAAATACTTGCTTTCCGTCTTGTTCATGTGCAGGATATCCTTGCTCACAATCTTACCGTCTTTCTCATAAACCCAGTCATCTGCCGAATAGGTGAAGAAGTTGGTGTGTAATGGAAAACGATTGATGGCATTCACCTGCAGGTCGTGCCATTCGGTATAGCTTGGTTGTTGGACTGTCGCCGCGTTCAACGGCTTAATGGTAGCCTTCGGTTTCTTCATACCAAAGGTTGCCATTGCCAAACTTGCCATACCTAATGTAATGAAAAGTCTTTGTCTCATAATTATAGGTTGGTTTTATTATTAGAAATGTTGTTTATTTCGTAGTCAGATACTTGTCGTATTCGCAAGCAACGAGGAGCATAGCGCCCACTCCGAAGTTAGCCTGAGAATTGGCATCAACGGTTTGTCCTGGGATGGCACGCTCGCCGATAGGTTGTACGTAGCCCACCTTGCCATCTTGCTGAACGGCGGTCTCTGTGAGATAGGTCCAGGCGCGTTCGATGGTCTTCTTGTATTCTTTCTTGACTAAGAATCCGTTGTTTACACCCCAAAGCATACCATAGGTAAAGAAGGCAGTACCGCTGGTTTCAGGACCTGGAGCATGTTCTGGATCCATCATAGAACGGGTCCAGTAACCCTCTGGCTGCTGGATTTCAGCCACAGCCTTAGCTAATTTCTGGAACTTATCTACGAAGAACGGGTAGTGCTTGTAGTCCTTAGGCATATCCTGCAGCACCTTTGCCAGACCTGCAAGAACCCAGCCGTCGCCACGAGCCCAGAAGTCTTTCTTTCCGTTGGCACTCTTGTGCTTAGGATAGACATACTTGCCGTCACGGAAGTAGAGGTTGGTCTCCTTGTCGAGCATAATCTCATCGGTGGTGAGGAGATTGTCGTAGAGCTTGTCGAGATACTTGGTATCGCCCGTCAACTTGTACATTTTTGTCATTACCGGCATTACCATATAGAGGGCATCGCTCCACCACCAGTAGTCTGTTGGCTCAGAGTAAGCCTCGTAGTGCATCACCTCCTTGGCACGCTTCACCATATATTCTGAAGCTGCGGCATTTCCCTTGGCTGCCTCGATGTTATAGAGGTCGATGTAGGTCTGGAAGCAAATCTGCCAGTCACCGAAGAGAACGTGATCTTTTCCCTCGCCGTATGGCTTGTACTTCCACTTGGCTGGGTTTGCCTCTGTAGCACCGGTCCAGTCGTTGTGTTCAGCCCAACGGATAGAGTAGTCGAGCATCTTCTGATCCTTCAGCATCTTATATACCTCCATGTTTCCGGTATGATAAGCGGCATTATCCCAGAAGGCACGAACCTCAGGCTTGTTGTTAGCCTGCCAGTAGTTGTTCACCTTTGTGATGAGTTCCACCACCTGTTCATGATCCCACTTCCTGAAAGCCTTCACTTCCTTCTTGTTCTGTTTCTTGACCTTAGCGGTCTTCTTGGCTGGCTGTGCTGCATTCAAAGGCAAAGCCAAGGCTGCAGCAGCCATCATCATCATTATCTTGTTCATTTTTAAAATTACAAATTAGAAATGAGAAATGGTTATTATAATTAGAAATTAGAAATGAGAAATGATAGGCAGCTATACTGCATTTGAACATTTCTAATTTGTCATTTCTAATTATAAAATTACCACTTGTCCTTGGTAACAATCTCGTCCTTCCACTGGTGATCCTTAGGGAACTGCTGGTTGCTCCATGCCTTTACCTGAGTCCAAGGTTGAGCTGCATCTGTCCAGAATGGGTGATCGGCAGGCAAGCCGAGAGGCATGAAGGCGAGGGTTGTCATATAGAGCGAACCGTTGTTGGTATACCAGTCGGCAACGTTCTTCTGGCTGTTTCCACAGAAGCCGATAGAGAGATAACCCTTCTCATTGAAGTTGTTCTCCTGGTCGAACATGCGATGAAGCACCTTGGTAAGCGCTGCACGCACCTGACCGTTGCTCAAATCCTTAGGCAACTTCTGGTACCATGCCATCAAAGCCAGCGGCTGCATGGTAGCCATACGATAAGGAATACTTCTTCCGAATGCAGGGAAGGTTCCCTCAGGAGAGATGAATCTTTCGAGAATGATGCTGTACTTCTGACAGCGCTTCAGCTCTCTGTCATAATACTTCTGATAGTCGAGACGGGAATTCACCTTGGCATCCACCATCGCCTGGAGAGTCTCCAGATACATAGGATGGAACACATAGCTGCTGTAGTAATCGAAAGCGAATACAGGACCGTCAGCATACCAGCCATCACCTACATACCACTCCTCTACCTTGCGGCAGGCAGAATTGACGCGGTATTCATCGAAATCGCCACCAGCCTTTGCCATGAAACTCTCGATGGTTGAAGAGAAGAGTAGCCAGTTAGTATAAGGAGGGTCGATGTGGCGGAGCTTGGCAAACTCCTTCAGGTATCGCTGCTTGGTCACCTCATCGAGAGGCTTCCAGAGTGTATCGTAAGCACGGAGGAAACTCTCGGCGATATAGGCTGCATCTACCAGATTCTGACCGCCGATGCCCCAGCAGAGATAGTCAGGATTCTGAGGATCAACGGCATTCTTATAAGAAGCCAACGCCCATTCACGCAGCTGCTTGCGCTGCTTGCCCTCGGCTGTGGCATCATCCGGAAGGGTGAGCCAAGGAGCCACGCCAGCCATCAGTCTGCCGAAGCACTCCATATAGAGCACCTTCTTGTTGCGGTTGTCGAAGCTGGGACTGAACTCAGTCTGCATATTCTTCTGCAACTCGCCCTTAGCCATGTTCTCCAGAACAGGCTGAGCCATCTTGTAGGCAAGCGAGCACCAATATTGGCGGTCGCTCTGCTGAACTGCCTTCTTCTTGGCAGAGATTCCCATAAATGGAACCAGAGCCAGGACGAGCGTCATCATGATACTTTTAAATATATAATTCATAGATAGTTGTATATTGTTTGTTGTTATTAATAATTTTAAGTTGAAAGTTGCCGGTAGCCTCAGCTAAGCAACTGCAAAGATATGTATAATTAATTAGAAACAAGCAGAGCGACCGTATTTTTTATTGTTTTTTCAATACCGGAGCATCATTTTCCCAAGAAATAGGTACCCACAAGTGTCTGCTGTCACTCAAGTGTTTAGGATTCCACATGTCTGCCATGAACACATAGTCGGCACCATGGAACATCTTTTTCTGGGCAGCAGTTTCCACCATGCGCATTGATGTGCTTGCCGGTATTTTATTAAGTTAGTGTTTCGTCTGATTGTTAATATCTGGTTGCAAAGATATAAAAAATCCTATATAAAAATAGGTATAGAAATCATTAAAAAGGGTTCATTAATCGTTAAAAATATACTTATTTGTCAGTTTTTGCACTATTTTCGCCTAAAATGAATTCTCATGGTTCTCTTGTCGAAAGTGATTTCCGGGGTGTCTAAGAAGTGGGAGAGTGCACCCTTGTCTGCCAATTCCTGGGGAGTTCCTACGGATAAGACGGAATTGCCTGCTTCTATCTTGTCATGATGATCTTCTTCGTTGTGATTTTCTGTTTCCTCCAGATTGCAAGGAAGTTTCTCCATGAGCCAAATCTTGTCTGCCAGTTGCAGGGCGATTTCTACATCATGAGTAGAAATGAGGATAGACTTCTGGAGTTGATGGGCCAGTCGCTTGAGCATGAGGAGGGTTTCCACCTTGCTTGGAAAATCAAGAAAGGCGGTTGGTTCGTCCAGCAGGATAATGGGGGTCTGCTGGGCTAAGGCTTTGGCTATCATTACTTTCTGGCGTTCTCCATCGCTTAAAGTATTGAAGATACGAGTACTGAGGTGTTGGATTCCTACTTCATGAATGGCTTCGTTCACTATCTTCTGGTCTTCCTGAGAGAGTGATCCCCAGAAATTAGAATAAGGAGAGCGCCCCAAGCCGATGATTTCTTCTACCTTCAGATGGATGTCGTCCATTTGAGTGGTTAGAACTACGCTGATGGATTTTGCCAGTTGTTTTTGGGAAAACATGCTGACGGATAGGAGATAATCAGATTCTGAAGTTTCCGATAAGAGTATGTCTCCTTTCAAAGGCGGTTGGAAGGCTGAGAGTGTACGTAGCAAGGTTGATTTACCGGTACCATTCGCACCTATCAGACAGGTGAGTTCTCCACTTTGCAGAGAGGCGTTGATATTTTGGACTACAATTCGATTCTGACCGCTCGAATGATAGCCGATAGTTGTATTTTCAAGAATGATAGTTTTCTTCATCTCGCTTCTTTGACTTTATGAAATAACCTTCTCGTTTTTTGTGCTCTCAAGTGCAAAATTACGACTTTTGATTTGATAATAGCCACACTCGGGATAAAAATAACCAACTTTAACGCATTCGTTTCGATTGATGCTAAGCCATTTTATCTCATGGACATCCATTGCTTATTTTATAAAGTTTAAAAGTTTATTTCATAAAAATCCGAATCTTTCAAATAATAATTCCCACAAAAATGCGTTTTATCTCTATATATAACTTATATGAAAAGTAAAATATATAACTTATTTGAAAAGTAAAGAATCAAAAATGGAACAAACTTCTCCTATACAGGCTTTATTGCAGCAACGCACTCTTCTTCAGTTGGAGTATTATACAGAAAAGGAGGCTTTTCGCAAACTGACGGAACAAATCGGCATGCGACGCAAGGTGAAACGTGGTGACGCTTGGTTTCCACTACGTATAGGCAAAAGCTTCTATAATTCGCTCAATCAAAAATCCATAGAGGTGTTCCGTACCTCCGACGAGGAGATCGACCACAATTTTGAGTTCGGACGACCTGTCATGTTCTTTCAGGTCAAGAATCATCCAGGGGAAATTTCTTCCCATGCTTCATTCAAAAGTGCAGCTTCTTCCTCTCCAAGTGCAATGTCCTCATCTCAAAACGCAGCGTCTTCGTCTCAAGGTGCAGCGTCTTCCTCTTCTGCTTCCAATCCCAAGAGCATTAAATATTTCTCCTTTACCGGAACGGTCAACTATGTGGATGGTGACAGAATGGTGATAAATGTGCCTGATTCGGTTTCCTTGCTCGACTTGCAGACAGAAGAACCTATCGGCGTGCAGTTGTCCTTCGATGAAACGAGTTACAAACTGATGTTTGAAGCGCTCGACCGTACGATGAAGGCAAAGAATAACCGTCTGGCTTATCTGCGAGATCTTTTCTATTCTCATCAGAAAGCAGGCAGGTTTTCCTTTGAACCCATGAAGTTCCCTTGGCTTAATCCTACCCAGGAAAGAGCCGTGAACGAGGTGCTCTGGGCAAAGGATGTGGCCATCGTGCATGGACCTCCGGGAACGGGAAAGACGACGACTCTGGTAGAAGCCATTAATGAAACCCTGATGAGGGAGAGCCAGGTATTAGTGTGTGCACAGAGCAATATGGCGGTGGATTGGATTTCAGAGAAACTCGTGGATAGAGGCATCAACGTGCTTCGTATCGGCAATCCGACAAGGGTCAACGACAAGATGCTCGGTTTTACCTATGAGCGACGTTTTGAAAGCCATCCTGATTATCCGCAACTCTGGGCGATACGCAAGGCTATCCGCGAATTGCGCTCCAACCGCAAGAAAGGAAGCGAGAGTTTTCATCAGAAGATGGACAGACTGAGAAGCCGTGCTGCCGAGATAGAAATCCGTATTAATGCAGAACTCTTTGGCGAGGCTCGTGTCATCGCCTGCACGCTTGTGGGTTCCGCTCATCGTCTGCTGGAAGGCATGAAGTTCGGCACCCTCTTTATCGATGAGGCAGCACAGGCGCTGGAGGCTGCCTGCTGGATTCCGATGAGAAGAGCCAACAGGGTAATCTTAGCGGGCGACCATTGTCAGTTGCCGCCTACGGTGAAGAGTATCGCTGCGTTGAGAGCTGGACTGGGCAAAACCCTGATGGAGCGTATTGCGGAAAACAAGCCTGAGGTAGTGACCCTCTTGAAGATACAGTACCGCATGAACGAGGAAATCATGCGATTCTCCAGCGACTGGTTTTATGGAGGTCAGGTGGAGAGTGCGCCGCAAATCAAATATCGCAGCATTCTCGATTACGACCATCCGATAACGTGGATTGATACTTCTGATGAGGAGAATCAGATGACAATAGAAGGAGAAGCTGCTCCTGAGGATTCTGCTTCCACATCATCTTCTTCATCTGCAGCCAATCAAAATTCTGATTTGAACTTCAAGGAACAGTTTGTGGGCGAGAGCTTCGGGCGTATCAACAAGGCGGAAGCCGAGCTTACCCTCCTGACCTTAGCTGAATACTTCACCAAGATAGGCAAGCAACGTGTATTGGGCGATAGCATCGACGTAGGCATCATTTCGCCTTACCGTGCCCAGGTGCAGTATCTCAAGAAACTCATCAAGAAGTATGAATTCTTCAAGCCTTACCGTCGCCTGATCAGCGTAAATACGGTGGATGGTTTCCAGGGTCAGGAAAGAGACGTGATTCTCATCTCCCTGGTACGCTCGAATGATGAGGGACAGATCGGATTCCTGAAAGACCTCCGTCGCATGAACGTGGCGATGACGAGAGCCCGAATGAAGCTCATCATCCTGGGCAACAAGGACACGATGACGAAACATCCTTTCTACAAGAAACTGTGGGAGTATGTGGAAGGGCTCAATAATGATGAATAAGGGAAAAAGGTGACAACTTTTTCACGTATAAGACAAACAACAAAATAAAAAATATGTTACAACGAGATTATATCCAGCGGTTGATCCGCGAGTTTATGGCGGCACTCGAAAGAATGCTCGAAAAGAAAGAGGTAGAGGTGAGACGTGAGAAAATCAAGGAACTCTACGACCAATACGTGGGACCTTACGCCTTCTACAGTATCGCTACCATCGAGGATGTGATGAAGGCGATGGCAGGAATTGCCGATGAGGAGAAGCGACTCTCCAAGATGGACATGCTTGCCGAACTCTATTATCACGAGGCAGATATGGTGGGACAGCCCACAAGAGATGAACTCCTGAACAAGGCTTTCATGCTCTTCGATTACGTGGAAGCCCACGGAGATACCTTCTCCATCGAACGCCGGAATAAAATGGCAGAAATCAAACAGAAAGTGGGAAATGAACTCTACTAATGACATGACTGTAGGCTCGCCTTTGCGAGCCATCATCAAATTTGCTATTCCGCTGATTCTAGGCTACATCCTTCAGCAGATGTATCTCATCATCGATGCCGCCATCGTGGGAAGATGGATTGGCGTGGGAGCTCTTGCGGCAGTAGGCGCATCCAGCTCCATCATGTTCCTCATCATGGGCTTCTGCAACGGCTCCTGTGCCGGTTTCGCCATCCCTATCGCCCAGGCTTTCGGCGCCAGGGATTACGCCAAGATGCGGGCTTACGTAAGTAACAGCATCCGCATCGCCGTGGTGTTTGCCGTGGTCATCACCTTTCTTTCCTGCATCTTCTGCGGAAAGATTCTGCACCTGGTGAATACGCCGAAGGAGGTGTTCGATGATGCCTACATCTTCCTGATGCTGCAGTTTGCGGCGATTCCTTTCACCATAGGCTACAATTTGCTCTCAGGTCAGATCCGTGCCCTGGGCAACTCGAAGCAGCCTTTCTATTTCCTCATCACAGCCTCGGTCATCAACATCATTCTCGATGGCATTCTGATTCTCGGCATGGGACTGGGCGTAGAGGGTGCAGGCATCGCTACCTGGCTCTCGCAGGGAATTTCCGTGCTGCTCTGTATCTGGTTTATCAAAAAGAAGATGCAGATTCTGATTCCGAAGGGTGAGGAAAGGAAATTCGACAACAAGAAGGTAAGCATTCTGCTGAACAACGGCGTTCCGATGGGGCTGCAGTTCTCGATTACCGCCATTGGTCTCATCATGCTGCAGAGTGCCAACAACGCCCTGGGAACGGTTTATGTGGCTGCATTTACTGCCTCTATGCGCATCAAATATCTCTTTACCTGCGTTTTCGAGAACATCGGAGTGGCGATGGCTACCTATTGCGGTCAGAACCTGGGAGCCCGGAAGCTGGATAGAATCGGTCAGGGTGTAAGGGCTTCCATCAGGATGATGCTGGTTTATTTCGTCTTCACCTTCCTGCTCATCTATCCGTTTGCCGACGAGATGATGATGCTCTTCGTGGATAAGGGCGAGGCGGAGGTGGTGACTTATGCTGCCCAGTTTATGCGCATAGCCAACTATTTCTATCCTTGTCTGGGCTTGCTCACCATCCTGCGCTACAGCATCCAGGGCTTGGGTTACAGCAATCTCTCGATGCTGAGTGGCGTAATGGAAATGATAGCGAGATGCGGTGTGAGTCTCTGGCTGGTGCCTGCCCTGGCGTGGACGGGTGTCTGCTTCGGCGACCCAGTGGCATGGGTTATGGCAGATCTCTTCCTCATTCCCGCCTTCCTGTGGCTTTACAAGCATCTGAAGAAGGAGCAAGTCCGATAGGGTAATTTTGACGTTTTAAAAATTTGCATTAAAAAATATTCTGCTAAGGGTTAGGAAAATGAAAATTCGATTGTAATATAGGCAAAAGAAAAGAAATAAAGTAATGCAAATAAACAAAGAAACGATAGAACAGCTCTTCCGGCAGCATTATCTGAGGATGTACCAATTGGCCAGGGTACTTCTGAAGGATGATGCAGCCAGCAAGGATGTGGTAAGCGAAGTCTTTGCCGATGTGCTCGACGGAAAGACTCAACTGGGTCTTGATAACGAGACAATAGCCAGCGAACCGCCCCTGCCTTCCACTAACGCCGGGAGCTATCTTCTGGTGTGTGTGCGCCATAAATGCCTCAACCTGTTGAGCCGACAGAAGATGAAAGACCGGGTTCATCATCTTCTGAAAGCCGATACTTCGCCTTCGATTGCTCCCCTGGAAGCGACGATTGCCGAAATAGACAGGGAGACCGGAAAGTACGAAGCAATTCTGGCTTATATGAATGCTGAGCTCACGCCACAAACCCGCAAAGTACTCGATCTCCGCTTTCGGCAGAAACTGAAATATCGGGAGATTGCTACGGAATTGGGCATCAGCGAAGTGGCAGTTTATAAGCATCTGGCGCAAGGCATCAGAAAATTAAAGCAAAAGTTTAACCCTTAGCAGATTTATTATGGACAAGTTTGAAAAAATACTGGATATCATCGACCATCAGGAGAAGTATTCTGATGAGGAGATTCGTGAAATATTGCAGGATGAGGAATGCCGAAAACTCTATCAGACGATGATGGAAGTGGATTCTACCCTCCTTCAGCAGAATTTAAACACTCAGGCTTCTATTTCTCATTCGCCTGATGATGCTCTTTCTTCTAACTCTTCTCTGGGTAACTCTTCTCCTAATATAGATGAGGAATGGGAGAAATTCAGCCAGGAGCATCAACTTCAAGAAGAGGCATCCCATCCTATAACTTCCTGGCGTAAACTGGCAGCATCCATCGTCGGCTTTGTCTTAATTTCGGGTATTGCCTTTGCCGCAATCCATACTTACATCAAGCGCAGCCAGGAACCAACCCAGGTAATCGCAGATACTCATCCGGAAGTCATAAAATCAGATTCCGCAAAGCAGGTAGCAGCAAAGGATTCCCTGACTCATCCGAAACCAGAAAAGCCAGCCATTCACAAGACTTTCGAGAATGTGGCTTTCGAGCAGATGCTTTCTGAAATTGCTTCTTATTATGATTTACAAGTAAAGTTTGAGAATAACGAGGACAAGACCCTCCGCCTCTATTACGAATGGAACAGTCATTCGAGCATCGAGAACATCGTAAAAGAACTGAACCAATTCGAGAATGTAAACATCGAATTGCAACAAAACGAGCTGATTGTAAAATAACAAATAAAAAGCAACATCATTATGAGAAGATTTTCAGCCATCATATTCCTGCTGTGCACGTTCTCCCTGGCGATGAGCGCACAGCACATCCAGCGCAACTATCACGACCGCAGCATGTCGGACGTCCTCATCGACCTCGACAAGGCTTCCAAGCGCTACAAAATCAGCTTCATCTACAACGAACTGGAGGATTTCACAGTTACCCAGAACGTGAAGACTACCAATATTCCCGATGCCATCCGCAAGGTAATCGGTTTCTATCCGATGCAGATGACCGTGGGCGACAGCCTCATCACGGTAGAATGCATACGCAAGAGCGAGCGCAAGCTGATAGGCAGACTGATAGACAATCACAATCTTCCTGTAGAATTCGCCAACATCCAGCTGCTCAACCCGAAGGATTCCTCCTTTCTCTGTGGAGGCGTGAGCAACGCCAATGGCGATTTCGTCATCCCCTGCCAGCAGGAGCAGGCTCTCATGAAGGTTTCCTTCGTGGGCTATAAGACCATTTGCAAGCTGGTACCTATTGTCCGTATCGGAAATGTGAAGATGCAGGCGAAATCATTCCTGTTGAAAGGTGTGACCGTAGAAGCCGCAAGGGTTGTGGAAAAAGTAGATAGACAAATCATCTTCCCTACAAAAGAGCAGGTGAAAACGGCTTCCAATGGTTATGATCTGTTGGACAACTTGTCTTTGCCTACCATTGTCGTTAATCGAGCAGAACGCAAAGTACTGTCATTAAAGGGCGGAGAGGTGCAAATGCGCATCAACGATGTCAAGGCGAGCATGCAGGATGTATTGGCTTTGCAGCCGGATGAAGTTACAAAGGTGGAATTCATCAATGTTCCAGGACTCAAATATGGAGACAGCAATCTGGATGCAGTCATCAACTACCAGGTCCGCCGACGTTATGCCGGTTATGTGGGTGGAGTTTCTACGATGCAAGGCACCAAGGCAGGTTTCAATAATAGCGACGGTTATTTCAAATACAATGTGAAGAAATCGGAATTCAGCATCAACTACAGTTTCTCCTATCGCTCGGTAGAGGAACGAAGCTATGAGAGTCTCGGTACTTATCATCTGCCCACAGGAGAAACTCTACATCGCAATTATTTAGGTTATGATTCTCCGTTCCTATACACCACCAATAATGTACAGTTGGGTTATAATCTTAGTGAGCCAGACAAATATACATTGAATGTACGGTTGAATTTCTACAATTATAACAGTCCTGTGAGAGGCATGAACCAGCTTTATCAGGAAAGCGGCAAGGCGGACCAGTATCTGCTGAACAACAGAAAAATGCTGGAGCAGATTCCATCCCTGGATATTTATTATTCGCTCAACATGCCCCATGACCAGAACCTGGCTCTGAACCTGGTGGGTACTTACATCGGCACAGATTACCAGTATCGTATGAGGGAATATACGTTCAACAAATCACCGGATGAATCTGTAAAGAACGCTCCGCTGACCGATTACAGTTATGATGCAACTGGTAGAAAGCGCTCTCTTATTGGTGAAGGAACATACAGCAAGAACTGGAAACAGATGGCATTATCGGTAGGTGGACAATATAATATCAGCCACACAGATAACATCTATGTGGGAAGCAGTAATGCTGATACGGAATTGAAGTACAGCAATCTCTATCTTTTCACCCAGCTACAGGGACAGCAGAAGTGGTTCAGTTATCAGGTGGGAGTTGGTGCAACCAGGTCTTCCATCCATCAGGGGGAGAACGGATACAGCAAATGGCTGTTTCGACCACAGGTAACTTTACAGGCAAAGGCTAGCGACCGTCTGAGTTTTAAATGGAGCAGCAAAATCACGTCAGACATCCCAAGCCTTTCCGACTTGAGCGAGTTGCGCCAATATTCCAACAGCTTTGAGGCGCGTGACGGCAATAGCGGTCTGAAGCCATTTACCGGCTACAACAATACCTTGTCGGCTTCCTGGAACATTCCGCTGATGTCTGTGTACCTGGAGGGAAACTGGACGTATTACGACAAGCCTATAGCTACTTCTATCTTGCCCGAAAAGCGGGAGGATGGCTCTTATCTCTTTGTGAGCAAACCTAAGAATCAGAAGAGTCATAATTACAAGCACCTGCTGTTGACTCCTGAAGTTCACCTCATCAAGGATCATCTGGATTTGAACCTTATGTGCGAGTATCAGAATGTCAAGACAAAGGGTTTGGATTATTCCCACGAGTTCAATTACTTCAGTTATGGAGCAGAAATACGGTACATGACGGGCAATTGGAACATTGGCTATGGTGCCTATAAGGTGGAAAAGAGTTTTTGGGGAGAAAAGACAAATGGCGGAGAGCCAACCTCCAATCTTGCCGTAACCTACAGTTATAAGAACTGGCAGTTTGGCGTTCTCGGATTATTCGTATTCTATCCTCATGGCTGCGTGTATAAGGATGAACTTTTCAACAAGTATGTGCAGCAGAAGAACAAGGTACGCCTTGCTGACCAGGGCAACATGCTTGTCTTTACTGCCAGCTTCAACTTCAGCCATGGCCGCAGATACCATACAGGCAGCCGTAAGCTGAACAATAGCGATAGAGATAATGGTATCAGATAGAACGACGACTTGTAGTTATAAAAAATAATCTTTCTAACTGGGAAAATATTTTTTTCCAGTTAGAAAGATGAAATTCTATTATTCAGTATTCGTTATGGAAAACCTTATAGGGGTCCATCTGCTGCATTTTTTCCTTTATTTTCTGCTCTATTCCCTCTGATGATTCCGGAATTTCGGCACCCATTTCCTTGGCAGCAGCCTCATCCTCGGCAGCACCGGCACTATCACCCAGACTTCTGCGAACCTCGCTGCGCTCGCGATACGCATCAATAGAGAAAGGATTTACCTCCATCACCTTACCGTAGGTCTGTTCAGCCTCCTCCATCTTTCCCTGCGCCTTCTCTACACGAGCCTTCAGCAACAGCACATCCTCGTTGCCCGGAATATGCTCATAGAGGAAAGTTGCATCGAGTTCTGCCTCGGAAAGCTGAGCCTGATCCAACAGGATGCTGCCACGAAGCAATCGGGCGGCATAGAAATCCTCACGCTTGCCTATCGCCTCAGTCAGCATCGACACGGCACGGATGGGTTCGCCCAATCCCCGGCAAGCCTTGGCATAATAGAGATAGGTTTGCAGATTCGATGTGTCCAGGTGAAGAGCCTTATCGCATACCTCCGACATGGCAGTATAGTTCTCCATCATATACGCCACATCCGCCATACGCAGCCACACCGCCACGTTGTCGGTCTGGGCTTCCGAGAGAATCTGCAACTGCTCATAGGCTTTCTGCAGATCACCCATAGAGATGTAAGCCTGCGAGAGATAGTCGCGGCATTCCAAATCTTCGGCATTCAACTGCAGAGCGTGTTCCAAAGACTTGGCTGCAAGGTCAAATTGATGCATGCGGAGAGCACGAACACCATCATATTTCACCATGTCGAAGTATTTTTCCTTCTCCTGTTTCACTTCCTCAGTAGTCTTTTGGCCACCAAATAGCTTTTTAAATATGTTCATAATCCAACTATTTTTTTAGGTTTTGAATTGTTTTTGTTGAAATCGTATCAAACGACAGGGCAAAAATACGAATAAAATCCCGAAAAACGCCCCTTTTTTGGAAGAAATATTTTCATTTTTCTGATTACGAGAAGATGGTGACAAACTTAGACGCACGAATACCATCCACATAAACATCTGCTTGATAGGGAGTTAGGATTGTTTTTGATTTCAGCTAAAGGCATCAAAAATCTCAGTCTCAGTGTCTCAGTTGTTTTTCAAGTACCTCCTCTTTTTCTTTTATTCTTATATATATTATATATATTTATATATAATTAATTAATAATCAATAAGTTACAAAAACAGCAAAAAGGAAAGAAAGAGAAAAATGGGAAAATGATACCCCCTTATTTTTTAACTGAGAGACTGAGACTGAGATTTTTCAAATCAATTGGAACGCTATTTTTTGCATTAACTATCTGATAATAAGCCTTCTAGAAGAAGAGAAAGCGTTCCAGTTCCAGTTGTTCCAATTAATTTTTCAGCATATCTCTCATACCCCCATTTTTTATATATATTTATATATATTATATATATAATTAATTAATAATCAATAAGTTATATAATATAAAGGAGTAAAGAAGAAGGACAAGTGAAAGATTCAAACCCACTCAAAATTAATTGGAACAACTGGAACAACTGGAACAATTGGAACAACCGGAACGCAGCCAACTGGAGCAAGCTAATTGGAACGCAGCCCCAGGGAAATCCCCTCTTCTCTAGAAGGCAAGCCCAATCCATTTGCTTTTCACCTTAGGAACAGAAAATCATAGGAAAAACATTAATTTTCCTTAAGCAAGCCGTTTTCTAGGATTATTTCAAAGTATAGTTAGAAATATTTTCGTATTTTTGCAAAGTACACTTTAAAATATTTCTGTATGGACAAGCAAATTATCAAAAGTATCATCATCGAGAAGCAAATAGCCATCCCGAACTACAAACTGGTTCACCGAGATTTCCTTTTCGGCGACAAGTCGAATTATATTCTCGTAGGTATCAGACGAGCAGGAAAATCCTACTTACTGTATCAGGATATTCAGACCAGACTCAACAGAGGAGAACAGTCGGCCCAAGATATTCTCTACATCAACTTTGAGGATGAGCGCTTGTCATCCCTCAAGGCTGAAGAACTGGGCACTATCCTGGATTCCTACATGGAACTATATCCAGGCAAACAGCCCTTCGTCTATCTTGATGAGATTCAGAATATAGAAGGTTGGGAGAAATTTGCCCGCCGCCTGGCTGACTCCCAATATCGCGTGATGATTACAGGCAGCAACGCCAAGATGCTGGGCAAGGAAATGTTTTCTACACTTGAAGGAAGATATATTCCGAAGGAAATCTTTCCTTTTTCCTTTGCAGAATACCTAACCTATCATCAAGTGGAACCAGGTGAAAACTGGGAATACAACCAGCAGATAAAATCAATAATATCCAACTATTTTGATTCCTACTTTTACGAAGGGGGAATAGCAGAATCGTTTGAGCAGCCCGACAAGCGGGAATATCTCAATGCCCTGTATCAGAAAATTCTGATTGGAGACATCGTGGAGAAAAACAGCATTCGCAATTCAAGAATATTCCGCTTTCTGGCTAAAAAACTTGCCGATAGCGTGATGCAGCCTTCATCCCTGACCAGATTGCAACACATGGTGAAATCTACCGGAGACACCATCAGTTTGCCTGCCCTAAAGGATTATCTGGAATACATGCAAGATGCGTATCTCTTCTTCCCGATACCGAATCTGGTTTCACCTATGACAGAACAGGCAACACTTCAAAAAAGATACGTTGCCGATAATGGAATACTTAATCTCTTTTTGTTTCAGGGAGAAACGAAGCTGTTGGAGAATATGGTGGCGATAGAACTGAACAGAAGATTCAGAAACACGACAGAAGAAACCTTCCTCTATTATTTCAACAAGAACGTAGAGATAGATTTCTGCGTTCCTTCTGCCCAGTTGGCCATCCAGGTATCTTACAATCTGAATGATGAGGCAACCTACGAGCGAGAAGTAGGAGGACTGATTAAATTTCTGAAAGCCTTTCCAGGCTATCACGGCTACATCATCACCCGTGATTACCAGACCCAAATAATGGCAGATGGCTATACGATAGAGGTAGTACCTATCTGGAAATGGCTACTGCAAGACAACAACTAGAGCTTTAAAGAGATTTTAAATAAAAAACAGATAACTTTCCTTTTTAAAAGGAAATAATTGCCGTTTTCTTTCCTTTTTAGAAGGAAACTTTCTACATTTGCAGCTGATTGTAGGAATCGATTTTGATGGAATAGGAAAAGGCAAGACCATGGCTCAAAGCACCATGATCTTGCCCTTTTCCATTCTGACTTTTGCCACACCCATCTCGTTCAGCGCCGTGATGATTTCCTGCAAACTTGCCCTGCGGGAGAAGCGGAAGTGGATGAGCTTATCCATATTCGCCTGGGACTGAAAGACTACGGTCTTGTTGTACCAGGCTCCGATGTCGCTCATCGCCTCTGCCAGCGTAACCTGATCCATATCGAAATCGCCTTCCAGCCAATCGGAGGCTGAAGAGGAAGCCTTAGACACCACTATCTTATCCACCTGGAGCGTGGCGGTCTGCCCCGGGCGCATTTCCACCTCCGTATCGGCATTGCTCACCTTCACCTTGCCCTGCATCAGGGTTACCTTTGGGGCATCCTTGCGATAGGCTTTCACATCGAATATGGTGCCTAATACCTGCGTCTGCATCTCGCCCGCCTTTACCACAAAAGGACGATGAGGGTTCTTGGTTACCTCAAAATGAGCCTCGCCCTTCAAATGAACTTCTCGGACTTCTGTATCGCTGAAAGACACAGGATATTCGAGCGTAGAATTGGCGTTGAGCCTCACCTTGGTGCCATCGCTCAGCGTTACCAAGGTGGTGGTTGCTGCCGGGGTAGAAACCACGCAATAGCCATCGCTCAGGGTCTGCTCCACCTGCTTGGGAGAAGTGACCTCCGAGAAAAGTTCCATGGAGAACTCCGTAGGCTGAGAAATCTCTTGGGATGAACGGAAAATAAAAAGGAAGAGGCTTGCCGCTACTGCAACTGAGGCAGTAATCCAAGCCAGGATTCGGGCTTTAGAAAACTTTCTGGAAGAAGATTCACCTTCAATTTCCCTTCCGATTTCGTCTCCAATTTTCCTTCCGATTTCATCCTCTATCTTTTTCTCAGACAATTCATCTTCTGCCTTCTGTAGATGTTCCTTCTCAGAAGAAATATGCTTCTGCTCGAAGGCTTCCCAAGCCGCCAGCGTTTCCTCCTTCGAAGGCTCATCGCCCAAGGCTTCCCCGAATACCTGGATAAGTCGGGCATCAGAAGCATTTTCTGCTTCCATTCTATAATCCAGTTCTTGATCTTGATTCTTATTCATGATTTTTCCTCCTAATTCTCTATGTTTGTATGCTTCATTCGCTCGCGCAAGATGGCGAGTGCCTTGGAAATATGCTTCTTCACGGTGTTGGGACTGATGCCCAGCCTGTCGGCTGCCTGCTGATAGGTGAGATGCTCGAAATAGCAGAGGCGGAGAATCGTGCAGGTGGGTTCCTTCAGCTCCCTCGCTATCTGCTCCGCCTGTTGCAGCAGGCGCTCGTGCTCCTCATACCGGGTACTCATATCATACCGGGTGGCCTCTATCAGCGCCTCCACGTTGGTCTGTTCCACCTGCTGGTGCTTGAGCCAGTTGAGGCAGGCATTTCTCACCGATGCGTAGAGCCAGCTCCTCCTTGTTTCCATCTGCAAGGAGGAGAATTGGTTCCATGCCTTCTCGAAAACATCTCCCACAACGTCACGGGCCTCGTTGCCGTCTCCCAAAAGGGACACGGCATAACGCACCAATCGAGGATACATTTCCAGGAATAGCTGCTTAAAGTCGTTGTCTTTCGCTCTGTCCTGCGCCACTACCTTTATATTTATTTCTCGTTGCATTGAATGTGTATCTCACACAGATGCCAACTTTCTGATTATCTGCGTATCGGGTAAACGTGCGATGCGACTGCGTGCCGTTTGCCTCGAAATAATAATATCCTGTATGCAAGAGGTCTTGCAATACAAACACCACCTTAAGGGCATCATTCTTCATGAAATTCTTGGAACCCCGGAACTGCATGTTGCCCATACATTTCCTCCTTCCGATTCCCATCTCTGCATTCGTGCTGACATTACCCGAAAGATTCATGAACCACCGGTGGGGAAGCCTCAGATTGTTGTTCATGCTGAATGTAAACTGAGGCTGGTTTTTGCCAAACTCGGGGATATTGAGATGATCTACATTATCATGACTGTAGTAGACACTCGCCGTGAGGTTAGGATACCAGATTCCAAACGAAGGCGCCACACGGATATTGGCTCCACAATAGTAGGAATGAGGCACCGAAGCCATCGTCTCCAAAAGCACACTCGGATGGTTCACCTCGTCGTAAGGCTTGTACCAGGTCATGTACATATCAAGTACATAGTTGTAGTAAGCCATGAACGACAGCCACTTGTAATTGCCCGAGAGATTGAAGCTGTGCTGCTTCTGAGGTTTGAGATGAGGGTCACCGGACTTGTACTCGTACTTGCTTTCGTAGTCGATGCTGCTCTGAAGCATGACGTAGATAGGACTGTACTTGTTCAGACGATAGGAGAAGGCAAGATTCAGATTATCCTTGCTGTAGCCGACGGATAGGAAGGGAATCCAATTCCTGTAGCTGGGACTCTGTTCTGCCTGCAGCACATCCTTCTCGTAATAATCGGTCTTCTGATATTCGTATCGCAAACCGGCACCATAATTCATGCGTCCGATGCTTAGATAATACTCCAGGAATCCGGCATAGATAGACTGACGGATGTGATTGAAGGCATCGGCAGAAAAGCCGCTCTGGGTGAAGTCGTTGTGGCGGTTGGTAAACATCTCTTCCGTTCCGAAGGAAAGCTTACCCTTCCACAATGGTCCCGACACCACCAGCTTGGCAGCATAGAGATTACTCCTCACCTTGCTCTCTGATTCCGCATCCAGCTGTCCGTCGTTTATCGCCGTCTGGGACCTCTGGCTCACCTTATTATAGAAGTCGCCATTGAAATTGATGTTCCATTTGCCGAAATCGCCATTATAATAGGCGTTCACGCTATGCGACCAATGGGGCTTGCTCTTCGAAAACAGATCTACGCCCATGCTTTCCGTCAGTTTGCCATCCTCCCACACATCGGTAGCTCCCCAGCTGTGGGTGTAGTTGTTGCCTATCATGTTGGTTGTCTCATAGCGCATACCCAGCGATTGCTGCTCGGAAATCTCATAGTTGAATCCCGTGTTCAGGAGAATATCTCCACTATTGGCATTCGTGGTTCTGTGGCTGTTGAATTCCCAGTCGCTGGTAGTATGGAGCTGGGTTTCGGAATGGGCGGTGGTGTGCGAGCGATTCAATCCCACTCCCACTTCGCCGAAGATATCGAGTCCGCCCGTACGATAGTTCAACTGCACATCATCAAAAGTATGAGGCGAATAACGGCCCTGCATATATTCAGAATAAAGGCTTCCGCTCAAGCCCTGTCCGCGCTTGCGAACGGCACGCAGACGGATTACCGCATTGGTCTTGGAACTATACTGCGCTCCGGGAACGGTAACGATTTCTGCCTTCAGAATATCCTTGGCGCTCAATCGCTTGAGTTCGTTCAGATTCTCCAGTTTCCTGCCGTTGAGATAAATTTCGGGCGCTCCACGACCGATGATTTCCCAACTGCCTGCTTCACCCGAAACGAAGGGCAACTGGCTGATCATATCTTCGGCAGAGCCCAGTTCGCCCAGGATGGTACCTGATACCAGGGTGGTGAAGGCACCGTCCTTGTACACCACATTGGGGCGGGTACTCTTGATGGTTACCGCCTTCAGCTGCTGGGTGTCGGGATGCAGACCGATATGCATGGTAGGCTTGCAGGCCAGGGTCTGCGACTTATAGCCCACAAACGAAACCTTCAGCATCACATCCTTATCGGCATAAGGAAGCACGAAGCTTCCATCCTCTGCCGTTACGCAACCGGCCACATAAGCCTTGCTGACGGAGGAAATCAACACCACGTTGGCGAAAGGCAGAGGCTGCTGGTGCTCATCCACCACGCGGCCCTTGATCTGTTCCACCCGGGTCGTCTTGCCCGTGTATTGAACGGCAAAATAGGTATTGTGCTCTACGAAGGAGAAAGGTTTCCCTTGCAGCACCATCTCCAGGGCTTCCTTCTGTCGCTTAGCCTGGATATTGGCAGTAACGCGATATTGATTGGTAGCCTGATAGGCAAAGAGGATATTCTTCTCGCCCGCCTTTTCAATCTTCTTCAACACGGAAGTAAGCGTTTCGTTATGCACCTGAAAGGTCACACCTCTGCTTTGAGCAAATAGGGAAATGCTCAAGACAAGACATAGTATAAGGGAAGTCGTTCTTTTCATCATTTTTCTTGTTTTTATGATTCTACTTTGTTCATAATACAACATCCCCCTGGAATCGGGTACGCCTATTTTTAAAACAATGTTGCAAAAGTACAAAAATAATAGGAGAGAAAGGAAAAACTTTCCTTTTAAAAAAGAAATAATTGCCGTTTTCTTTCCCTTTTAAAAGGAAATTTTGTATCTTTGCAACCGAAAGTCCCTTGAAAAAGTGGCAGAAAAGAGCAAAAAGTCCCTTGAAAAACGTGCATGAATTCAAGAAAAGTCCCTTGGAAAACGTGCACAGCATTAAGAGTAATACATCATAAATCATTAGAAAACAGATGTTTAAACGAAAAATCGAGAAATATCTCAAAGAATGGAAAAGTGATGAGCACAAAATGCCTCTCATCATCAAAGGATGTCGCCAATGCGGAAAGACATTCTCTGTACTCGATTTTGCCCATAAGAATTATGAGCATGTTGTGTATATTGACTTTTTCCAGCACCCAGAATACAAGTCGGTATTTGATGGTGGCCTGGACATCGATCTTCTCTGCATGACACTTTCTACCTTAATACCTGATGCCAATTTCGTATCGGGCAAAACCTGTATCATCTTTGACGAGATACAGGAATGTCCACGTGCTCGCACAGCCTTGAAATTCTTCAAGACTGATGGCAGATACGATGTCATCGGTACGGGTTCCCTGCTGGGAGTCAGCGGTTACCATACCAATGCTTCGTCAGAGGCTCCAATTCCTGTTGGTTACGAGACTATCATAGACATGTATCCAATGGATTTTGAGGAATGGCTTTGGGCAAATGGCATTAAGAAAATAACCATCGACTACCTGCATCGCTGCCTGGAAGAAAAGACTCCAGTACAAGAAGCCATCCACGAAAGAATGCGCCAACTGCTGCTGCAATATTGCATTGTTGGCGGAATGCCAAGAGCCGTGAGCGTATTTATGGAAACTCATAATATGCAAAACGTGCTACGGATGCAGCAAGCCATCATCGAAGAATACAAAGTAGATATGCTGAAATATGCTCCACAAGCAGACAAGTCGAGAATCAGAGAATGCTTCGAGTCAATTCCACGTCAACTGAGTAAGGAAAACAAGAAATTCGCATACGCCACAGTACGATCCAACGGAAGAGGACGTGACTATCAGGGCAGTTTGCAATGGATAGAAGATGCTGGCATTATCCGCCGTTGCTACAACCTGTCAGCGCCCGAACTTCCACTTGATGGCAACTCCATTCCCGACCAGTTTAAAGTTTACATGGCAGATACAGGGCTTTTCATCAGTATGCTCGAACCAGGAACGGCAGCTGACATTCTGCAAGGCAATCTCTATGGATACAAGGGAGCCATCTTTGAAAATCTGGTGGCCGACATTTTTGGCAAGATGAATCGCAAGCTCTATTATTTCCGCAAGGACTCGGGTTTGGAAATCGACTTTGTTACAAGATACGAAGACGGATGCACGCTGGTAGAAGTAAAGGCAAGCAACGGAAATATTAAAAGTGCCAAGACCATCCTTTCGAACCCCGAAAAGTATCACGTATCTCAAGCCATCAAACTGGGAGATGTAAATGTGGGAACAGCCCCACAAACACTCATTCTTCCCCTCTACATGGCTTTCCTGCTGAAAAACAAATAATCTTCGTTAAAATATCGGAATCCTAAGAATAATCCCGACAGAAATGATTAAATTTGCAAATAAAAACAGATACTGTAGATAAATGCAGAGGATAACGCATAAGAGAATCAGAATTTCCTGGCTGTTGTTATTGGTTTATATACCGATGCTGTTGGTCGTTACGTTTCACCATCATGGGGAAGCGCAGGGAAGTCAGGCTGGTTTCTATTGTGCAGATTGCGCCCATCATATTCATCACGACGGGCATCTGATAGCTCTGCAGAATACCATGCACGACTGTGTGCTCTGCCAATTGCAAAGCACTCCTTATCTGGCTCCATCCCTCGTGGTTTGGGTTGCCATCGCCGTGCTCCATCTTTCCCCTCGCCATGCCTACTGCTCTCCTTGCTTGTGTAGGGCGAAGGGGGTAAAATCTACCCGTGCTCCACCTTATTATCTTTTTCACTAATTGTTTTTCTTCTAAAGGATTGATTGTATCTAAACGATGAATCCCGGAAGATTTATCTCTAAACGATGAATCTCAGCAGGATTGTTTCTATACGATTTATCCCAGCTGAATAGTCTCTATATGATTAGTTGCAGGTGAATAGGCTCTGCGCGATGAATCCCAGATGATTTATCTCTAATCGATAGGAAAAAGAATAAAATAAGGTAATAAAAATAAATAATGAGAACAATATTGAAAGCAATATTGCTGATGAGTCTGTGCTCATCGGCAACAGCCCCTGCTATGGCTATAAACAGAGCAAATCATGATAAGAAGGACGCAAACATTCATGAAGAAGAGGCAAACGATTCTACCAGACACCAGCCGCTGACGGAATCGAGCGTGAAACTGAACGAAGTGGTGGTAACAGGCTTGACGGGCAGCCAGAAACTGAAGCAATCGCCCGCACCCATCTCCTTCGTTTCTGCCAAACAACTCGAGATGCAACCTTCTACCAACATCATCGACGCCATCGCCCACCAGCCAGGCGTTTCGCAGATTACCACGGGAAGCGGCATTTCCAAGCCCGTGATCCGTGGCCTGGGCTATAACCGCGTGGTCGTGGTGAACGATGGAATCAGACAGGAAGGGCAGCAATGGGGCGATGAACACGGAATAGAAATTGACCCCGCTTCGGTGCATTCCGTAGAGATTCTGAAAGGTCCGGCAAGCCTCATGTATGGCTCGGATGCGATGGCTGGCGTCCTCATCTTCCATTCTGCTCCAACGCTTGCCAAAGGCGACATGAGAGCAAATTTCTCTACCGGTTATCAAACCAACAACGGACTTTTCGATTATTCGCTCAACTTTGCCGGCAACCAGGGCGGATTTGTATGGAACACCCGCTACAGCGGAAAGATGGCGCATGCCTACAAGAACAAATACGATGGTTATGTATTCGGTTCATCACTCAGAGAGCAGGCATTCTCGCAGCTTCTAGGCTGGAACTACCGCCAGGGTCATTCGCATCTCACACTCGATTATTATCATTTCACTCCGGGCATCGTAGAGGGAGAAAGAGATGAGAAAACGGGCGAACTGGAAATTCCGGAAGGCTACGATGCCAAGAGTTACGGCAAACCGATGCCTTATCAGCAGATTCATCATTACAAGGCTGTACTTGATAATTCCTGGTTCCTGGGCGACGGCAATCTGAAGTTCCTCCTGGGGTATCAGCAGAACCGCCGTCAGGAGTTTGAGGAGGAAGAGAATCCGAAGGAATGCGGACTCGACTTCATGCTCCATACCGTGAATTACGACCTGCATTATCTCTCGCCGGAAATGAATGGATGGAAGTTCTCAACAGGTGTCAACGGCATGTGGCAGCAGTCGATTAATAAAGGTTCTGAATTTCTGATTCCAGCCTATCATCTCTTCGATTATGGTGTATTTGCCACGGTGAGCAAGGAGATAGGCAAACTGAACCTGAGCGGCGGCATCAGATACGATCATCGCCATCTGCACAGCGAGGCTTTGAGAGAAGAGAATGATGCAGAATCGCATCGTTCTGAATCGAATGATTCATTCCGTTTTCAAGCCTTTAAGCGCAGCTTTGAGGGAGTAACCGGAAGCATCGGCTTGGCTTACGAAATCCTGCCCGATTTCAATCTGAAGCTGAACCTGGCAAGAGGATTCCGTGCTCCAAACATCAGCGAATTAGCATCTAACGGTGTGCACGAGGGAACCCAACGATTCGAATTGGGAAATACCGGTCTGAAGCCGGAAAACAGCTGGCAATTCGACCTTGGTCTGGATTATTCTTCGCCTATCATTTCGGCAGAACTCTCGCTGTTTGCCAATCGCATCAACCATTACATCTATAGCGAGAAGTTGGCGGATGAGAACAATCAGCCTATCCTCATCGACGACACGCCAGCCTATCAGTTTACTTCGGGCGACGCCCGCATTCTGGGTGGTGAGGCGAGCATCGACATCCACCTTGTGGAGCATCTGCATATTGGCAACACCTTCTCGTATGTCAACTCCGTACAGTTGCATCAGCCATCCGAATCAAAGTATCTGCCATTCACCCCAGCTCCTCGCTGGGTTTCGGATGTAAGGTATGAGTTTGTCTGCGACGGCAAGACTTTCGACCATCTCTTCGTAAAGCTACAGATGGATTGCAATCTCCGCCAGAACCATTATTTCGCAGCCAACGATACGGAGACCGCCACGCCATCCTACACATTATTAAATATGTATGCCGGTACCGACGTGAAGCTTCACGGCAAGCGCCTTCTCTCGCTCTATCTTTCGGGCGAGAACCTTACCAACCGTGCTTACCAGAACCACCTGAGCCGTCTGAAGTATCTTGACGTAAACCAGGTTACAGGCAGAAGAGGCGTTTACAACATGGGGCGCAACTTCAGCATAAAGATAGTGGTTCCGATAGAGCTGTAACTCCCCTTTTGGAATAAGTAATTCCCCTTTTAGGATAAGCAATTCCTCATCAGGAATCAGAATTTTGAATAAACAAATGCCGATAAGGTGCCAAAAGCTGCCGGAAAAGCAACTTTTGGCGCCATTATCGGCATTTTTTCGTCTAATTATTAGACAATCAGGACCGACTTTCTATGATATTTCGTAACTTTGCACCATGATTAAGAAACAAGGAACGATATTGATTGTTGATGACAACCGCAACATTCTTACTACGGTGAGGATGCTGCTGGAACCCATATTCGATGGCATCATCACCATCGCCAACCCTAACTCCATCCCAGCCAAACTGAGAGAGGAGCATCCCGACGTGGTGCTGCTCGACATGAACTTCTCCAGCGGAATCAATTCGGGAAACGAGGGACTGTACTGGCTCAGGGAAATCAAGAGCCTCAGCCCGAAAACCGAAGTGGTACTCTTTACCGCCTACGCCGACATCCAACTTGCCGTAACAGGCATCAAGGAAGGTGCCGCCGACTTCATCGTGAAGCCTTTTGAAAACGAGAAGATGATACGTACGCTAATAGAGGCTAGGGATAAGAACAAGGCTGTGGATAACGTTATCAACAGGAAAGGTGGAAAACCTGGTGGAAAAGATGCGCAAAGCGCTATGTATTGGGGAGATAGCGAAGTTATGAACAATTTGAGAAGCATTGTGGAAAAAGTTGCCGCAACTGATGCAAACATCCTCATTACGGGCGAAAACGGAACAGGTAAAGAGGTGTTAGCCAACGAGATACATCGTTTATCCACAAGATGTGGAAAGAAAATGCTGCCTGTGGATATGGGAGCCATTACGGAAACCCTTTTCGAGAGCGAACTCTTCGGTCATGTAAAGGGTGCTTTTACCGATGCCAAGGTGGATAAACCGGGCAAGTTTGAGCTTGCCGACGGCAGCACCATCTTCCTGGATGAGATAGGAAACCTATCCTACGGTCTTCAGGCAAAACTCCTTACCGCCCTGCAACGCAGAAGCATCGTAAGAGTGGGGGGAAGCACGCAGATTCCCATCAACGTACGACTGGTTTGCGCCACCAACCGCAACCTGCAGCAGATGGTAAACGATGGCGAATTCAGAGAGGATCTGCTCTATCGCATCAATACCATCCATCTGGAATTGCCAGCCCTGAGACAGAGAAAATCAGACATCGTTCCATTGGCAGAAAGATTTCTCCTTCAATATGGCGATTTATATAATAAGGTGAATCTCCGTCTTTCGGAAGAAGCTGAGAAAAAACTTACCAGTTTGCCTTGGTACGGAAACATCCGTGAACTTCAGCACGCCATCGAAAAAGCCGTGATTCTATCCGATGGCGGAATGATTTCTGCCGAAGATATTGACGGCGGAAACCAGCAGAGAAAAGAGAAGCCCCTGGAAGAGGTTCAGACGCTCGGCGAGATGGAGAGCCGAATGATAGAGAAAACCATCAGGGAATGTGAGGGAAACCTGTCGGTGGTAGCCGCAAGGTTAGGTATTTCTCGCCAAACGCTTTATAATAAGATTAAGCGATATGGATTATAAACTAATTATAATTATCGTGCTTTTGCTCGTGGCTGTAGTGGGTTACATTCGCCTCTACCGCCACTATCGCCGCAACATCAAGAAGGTAACCTTCCTTTTTGATGCGATAGATAATGGGGATTTCTCCTTCAACTTTCCTACGGAGAAGGGGTTTAAGGAAGATAAGATTCTGCACAAATCACTCAACCGCATCAAGCTCTTCCTGCAACATACGAGAGAGGAGCAGATGGAGCGGGAGAAATATTACGAGCAGATTCTGAATGCAGTAGATACGGGCATACTGGTGGTGGATAGCCACGACAACATCCTGCAGCACAACCAGGCAGCCCTCAGGTTGCTCGATACGGATGTGCTTACCCACATGAACCAGGTAAAAGGAAAACTGAAGGATGAACACCTGGCAAAACATGAGACGCAAGCCATGCTGAAAGACAAGCACGTGCGCATCATCGCCCTGAGCGACGTGAGCCACGAGCTGAGCAATCAGGAGGTGGATTCTTGGATCAAGCTGATTCGTGTGCTGACCCATGAAATCATGAATACCATCACGCCAGTTACTTCGTTGAGCGAAACTCTACTTACCCGAGTTACAGAGGATAAAGACTTGAAGCAAGGCTTGGAAACCATCCACAAAACAGGAACCGAACTGTTGGCTTTCGTCAACAACTATCGCCGTTTCACCCATGTTCCCCAGCCTCAGCCTGCACTCTTCTATGTGGAGCCATTCCTGGAAAGAATGGCGCTGCTCTGCAACCACGAAGTAGAGATTTCTGTTTCTCCCAAGGATTTGCTGGTTTACGCCGATGAGAGCCTCCTCTCTCACGTGGTAACGAATCTTCTGAAGAATGCCGTAGAAGCTTTCAAGGAAAAGTTGTCTGCAGAAAGAAACAAGCAAGATGGAAATGAGCAGGGGAGGAACAAGCAGGAATGCCGCTCCGCGGATTTGCAATCCGCGGCAAGCAAGAAGGCATTTATCCGTCTCCATGCCTACGCCAACGCCCAGGAATCCATCATCATCGACGTGAGCAACAACGCCGGTCTCATCCCCGAAGATGTAGCCTCTCATATTTTCATCCCGTTCTTCACCACGAAGCCGGAAGGAAGCGGAATCGGGCTCTCCCTTTCCCGTCAGATCATGCGAGTAAGCGGCGGCAGCCTTTCGCTCCATCAGGACAATGCCCAGGGAATCACCACTTTCCGCATCATCATCCCATAAAAAAGTATAATTTGGGGGAGGAAAGTTTGGCACTTTCGCTTTTTTACCATATCTTTGCCTTTATAAAAGATTAAGCTTATGTCAACAGACGATAAGACCGTATTAAAGATAAAACTATTAAAAATCAAGGATATGAAAAAGGTTATTTTTATATTTATGCTTTGCTTGTCAAGCTTAATTGTTCATTCTCAGGTTATTTCCAGAAGTGAACTTGAAGGCTATGTACAACGTGGCGATAAGTCATGGTCTGCTACAGCAAAAGATATTTCAAAAAAATATCAACTAAACAGCAATGGAGAATTAGAACTCTGCATTATAAAAGAATACCCAGGAAAAGATAAATCACAGCTGTACCACCAAGTACTAAATTGGATTATATCTATGAGTTCAAACGCTCAATCTGCTGTCCAATCATGTGACGAAAATAAAGGGATTATTCTTACAAGATGCTATTTACCAAACATCGCAAGACGAACTATGGGAGACAACTCTTATAGAGTTAGCATTAGACCATTGCTAAGATTTGATTTCAAAGATGGCAAGATCAGATTCACTTATACTTTGCAGAATTATGAAGTTTTAAAAACAAACGATGACAGCGGATATGTTATTCTGTTTGGTTCGTTTGGTGTAACTGGTGATGGAATAACCCAGGACTCCCAAATTTGGAATTTAAAAGATTGTTATCCATATAATGAAATGAATTGGATACATCCAAAAGTTACTTCTTCAAGAGCTTTAGTCAATAGCGAAGCTTGTTTCCGTATTCTTACAGATAAGTTAGACAACAAACTTAAAGAAAAAGCCACTGACGACAACTGGTAAATTATTATGGCATTCGAAAAGGAAATCAAGGAATACGAGGATTTGAGAGGAAAATATCAAACCCTTATCATCAATAAAATGGATAGAGAAGAGTACATCAAATATAATGAAGTACTCTTCTCTACCCATTCGTGCGCCATTGAAGGCAACTCATTCTCCGTAGATGATACCCGGGAACTGAAGGAGAAAGGCCTGGGGATGATTCCTGCCGGAAAGACTCTCTTCGAGGCTTTCGAAATGCTTGATCACTTCGAAGCCTTTGAGTACATGATGCAAAACACGCAGCATCCACTCGACGAGAAGCTTCTGAAAGAAATCAACAGGCGGGTTACCAGCCATACGCTTTCCTATCGTTCTCCAGAAGCTATTCCGGGCGAATACACCACCACAGACATGGCAGCAGGCGATACGGTATTTGGCGACCACGAAGAACTCATCGCCAGAGTTCCCAAGCTGTTGGAATCTACTGAAAAAGCCATCATTTCGGCAGCCGTTCATCCCATGATTCTTGCCGCCCGCTTCCATGGCTTCTACGAATATCTTCATCCGTTCCGTGATGGGAATGGAAGAACAGGACGACTCATCAGCAACTACATTCTCTTAAGATTGAATCATCCTCTCCTCATCATCCCATCCGAAGCCCGCCAGGAATACATTTCTGCCCTCCGCATGATTCGTACGGAAGCTACGGACGAGCACCTCATCCGCTTCTTCTTCAAGATGGCAATACAGAGAATGAAAGAAGAGCTGAAGCAGAAAGAGGCCAATACCAAGCGATTTATGACATTTCTCTTCTAATGAAGCATAGCGTCATACGCTCAAAAGTGACAGAAACACTAAAGCTGATTGCCCTCCGCCTCCACAATCTGTCCATCAAACAGGCGGATGGTGCGATGGGCTATCTTGGCATCGTGCTCATTATGCGTCACCATGACGATGGTGGTGCCCTCGTGGTTCAGCTCGGTAAGCAGATGCATCACCTCGGCTCCATTCTTGGAATCGAGGTTACCCGTAGGCTCATCGGCAAGGATGAGCTTGGGACCGAAGACCACGGCACGGGCGATGGCTACTCGCTGCTGCTGACCACCCGAAAGCTGGTGAGGGAAGTGCTTGGCACGATGGCTGATGGCCATTCGCTTCATAATCGCCTGCACCCTTGCCTTGCGCTCCGCCTTCGGAATATTGAGGTAGGTAAGAGGAAGCTCGATGTTCTCCTCTACATTCAATTCATCTATCAGGTTGAAACTCTGGAACACAAATCCGATTTCTCCCTTTCTCACATCCGTACGCTCCTTTTCCTTCAAGTTTGCCACCTCGTGATTACCCAGGAAATATTTTCCCGAAGTTGGGTTGTCGAGCAAACCGAGAATGTTGAGCAAGGTAGATTTTCCGCAACCGGATGGTCCCATTATGGCAACAAACTCGCCGTTTTCTACTGTGAAAGATACATTATTTAAAGCAATCGTCTCCACATCTTCTGTGCGGAATGACTTGCAAAGATTCTCTACTTTTATCATTTTATTCAATGTTAAGTGTTAAATGTTGAATGTTAAATTAGGGCATACGCCCTTAAATCTGTGAAATCTGTGGGAGACTTATTCATCCTTGAGATATTTCACAGGATTACTATTCGCCACCTTGTAGCAGTTGATGACGACGGAAAGCCCGATGATGACGAGCAAGATGATGGTAACGCCGATAAACAGCAGAGGCGTCATCGTAATCTTCTCGCTGAACGACATGAGCCATTGTCTGGCTATCAGCCAAGCCCCCAAATCGCCCACGATGATGCAAGGCAAGGCAATCTTCATAATGTCCTTCAGGAAGATGCGAAGAATATCCTTCACCTTGGCTCCGTTCACCTTTCTGATCGCAATCTCCTTGCGGCGGCGGTTCACCTCATCACTCGTATAGCCCACCAATCCGAAGAGGGCGATAATCATCGTTACGATGCCGGCAACCAAGATTCCGTTGCGGAAATTGAGCTGGGAAGCATACTGGTTAGCCAATTCTGAAGCATAACTCTTCACGATGACCTTATTGTTCGGATACATCGCCTGCACCTTCGATTGCAACTCTGACAACGATTCATCCTTCAGTTCTTTAAACTTAACCAACATATAGTAAGCCGTCTTGGCAGAATAGAAATACAAGTCAGGAAATCCATTCATTCCATCACCCCCGGTTTCCGCAGCCCCCCAGCGGATATTCTTGCTCACGCCACAAATGGTAAAGATATTATTATCATGTCCTGTACAGGTAATTTGCTTGCCAACTACGCCATCCTTCCAATGCCACGTTTTGATGAGTTTCTCAGCACCTCGTTCATCAATAATAACCTGTCGGCAACTGTCATTTCTTTCCGTAAAGAAAGAACCCTGAACGATAGGAATATTCAGCATCTTGAAGAAATTGTCGTCCACTCCCGACATCTCCATGATATTAAAGGTATTCTTCTCGTCGCCAGGTACTCCAACCATATTTCCACTACGATCATACCCATCGAGCGGAACATTAAAAGTCGAACTGCAATCCTTGACATTCGGCATCCGTCTGATTTCTGCCAGACATTGGTTGCGCTGGTCTCTATTGCTGGCATCTATCGAAACAATCGCTACATGATCGTAATCATACCCAGGATTGAGCCCCAACATCAGCTGGTATTGACCATTCACGATGTAAAGCAAACTGAACAGCAAACCAGAAATAACGAACTGGACACCCAACAAACCAAGTTTCCAACGGTTGCGATTCTCATTATAGCCACGGAAAGCGATGGCTACAGGAATCTTGTTGTAAAGCCAACCAGGCAACAAGCCGCCAACCAGCAGTACCAGAATACAAATAGCCACCAATATCCAACTGCCACGATTAAGCACCAACGTGCTTACCGGAGCAGAAAGGAAGTTTTCGATGGTTCCCTTGCAAAGGAACACAAGAACAGCCGCAAGAACAACCGCCAGCCCCACATGCACCAAAGCCTCAGAGAAAATGATGGCATGAATGTTCTTCGATTCGGCACCATAACACTTACGGACAGCCATTTCGCGAGAACGACCCACAAGATTTCCCACGATGATAAGCAGATAGTTCATCACAGAAGTAAAGAGGAGGACAAAAGCAATAATTCCCATAATCCATCCCATCTTCTTGACATAAGGGTCTTGGGTGTAAACATCGCTCAATACCGTGAAATCATAGTTCAGTTCTATTCCCATATTCTTCATCTCCTTCAAAGGGAAATGATCCTCTCGCATCTTATTCACGTAAGGCTTGAGTTCTTTTGCCTCATGCCCCTTTGCCAACCGGATGTAGGATCTATAGCTATCATTTCCCACCCATTGGCCTCTGCCATCATAGGAATATACGTATGGCACACTACACCTCGACAGAATCATCTGCGTACCATGAAAGGAAGAACCCCATGGAAACGCTTCGAAAACACCATAGATGGTAAAAGTGGTTCCCGGATAATTAGAAAGCGTGAAATGCTTACCTACAACATTACCGCCAATCTTTGCTGCCGTTTCTGAATCGATGAGACAGGATAAGGGTTGGGATAGAATCTGTTTAGCCTTGCCTATCAATATCTTCTGTGGAAAGACATCAAAGAAACAACTGTCTGCCATCCTGATATTGGCAGAAATGATGTTCTGGTCTTCCATCTTGCATTGGGCATCATCATAAAAATAGAGAGTACTGGTAGCAGCTTCCACCATAGGCGCATATTGCTTTACACCTTGGGCAGTGGCTCCTGAAGTATTGGTAAACTCCATGGTTTCGCCATGGTTAGTACCCACTTCCGAAATCAGATACGTCCTTTCCCAACTAGGGAAATACGTATCGTAGGTCTGCTCGAAATAAATCTCGGCAATAATTACCGAACTGATTGCCAATCCGAGCGCCAGACACAATATCTTCACGAAATTGTGCTGGCCTCTTCGAGGCAGATTTTTGAATGCGTTAATAATATGATTCATATCAAATATCCTGTTTCTAGGGCGTTAGCCCAATTTATCACTAATCACTACTAGTTAATCATTACTAACTAATCACTACTAATTAAAAACTAATACATCATTATCCTTATAGGCTTCATAGCCGCTAACGATAACCTGCTCGCCTGGCTCCAAGCCTTCAATCACCTCATAATACTGAGGATTCTGGCGACCGATGGTGATCTTTCGGCGATAAGCCTTCTTGCCACTCTTGTCTAAAACAAAGATCCATTGACCACCCGTTACACTATAAAACGTGCCTTTAGGGATGATTATTGCCTGCTTAGACTGACCGAGCTGCAAATCTACATAATAAGTCTGACCAGTTCGGATGTTGCCTGGGCGAACACCCTTGAAGACGAAGTCGATGCGGAACCTGCCATCTCTTACCTCGGGATAAACCTTGCGAACCTGCAGGAGATAATGCTTGCCGTTCTGGTCGAAAGTGGCAGTAAGTCCCGGTTTTACCCGGTCGATGTAATGCTCATCCACCTGCGCCTGCACCTTGAAATCGCTGAGGTCGTTGATGACGCCAATCTTCTGTCCTGCCTGAATGCTCTGTCCTAACTCCACATCGAGCAAACCGATTTCACCCGATATGGTGCTGCGGATGTTCAGTTTCTCCTTGCGCTGGCGAACCAGCTGCACATTCTTCTGCATGGCTTCCAAATTATCGCCCATCTGATCCATCTGAGAACGGCGGAGCTGGGCATCCTTCTTCAATCGCTTGCTGATGAGCGCATGCTTCTTGACGGCAAGGTCGTAATCTTCCTTAGCCTTCAGATACTCCTCGCGCGAATTGAGTTCTTCCTTGTGCAACGCCTCCTGATGCAGATAGGAGCGGCGCTTGGTAATGACATCCTGCGAAAGCGACAGTTCCTCGTTGCTGTTGTTCAGACGGTCTTGCTCCATCGAAATCTGAGTATTGCGAAGCATGTCCTGCTTTTCGGCAAGTTCGCTTTCGGCATTCAGAATCTCCAGGTCGAGATTCGAATTGCTCAGTTTCACGATCACATCGCCCTTGTTCACGTGGGCACCTTCATCCACCACTTTCTCCAGAACAATACCGCCTTCCTCGGAACTGATCTGCACCACGGAGATAGGAACCACCTGTCCATCCACCGAAACATAATCGTTGAACTGCGCCTTCTCTACGGTTCCGATGCTCAATCCCTTCCTATCCACCTTCAGAGTGGAAGAGAAATTGCTCAATCCCAACCAAATGAGGACTGCGATCAAAACCGCTCCTCCGCCAATCCATGCCCAATACTTGCGAGGCACGAGATATTTTTTCTTTTCTATCTTTATATCCATAATTTAAGTGAAGAGTGAAGAACGAAAAGTGAAGAATTCACTTGCATTCTCCAGGTTTATTTAATTAAATTTTCTCCCTGGTAATAAGCAACCAACCTTTGTTTGATAATGAGCAGCATCTGCATCTGGAGTTCCTTGATTCTGCTTTCCAGAAGCGTCTGGGCTGCGGTATGAAGATCGAAGGTGGAAAGCATTCCTTCCTCAAACTTCCGGCTCGACATGTGATAGGCGAGCGAATCGGAGGCCACCTTCTTCTGCATCTGATGCAACTCCTTGGCGTAACCTTCTGCATCCATTACCGCCTGGGCTATCTGGTCGTGAAGCTTGCGACGGGTTTCCTCCAGGTTCACCTGTGCCAGTTGCCAGTCGTTGCGTGCCTTCTTCACGCTGTGCCAGCGGTCGCTATTATAAATAGGTATGGAAAGGGTCAACGCGAGGTATTCGCCCTGGTTGTTGCGAAACTGCGAGGCAAACCCATCGTATTGCCCTTTCTGAGAGAGATTCTTATAATAGTTGGTAGAAATGCCGCCACCGAGAGAGAGTGATGGCAGCAATCTGCCTTTTGCAATCTTGTAATCATACCGTGCCCGCTCCACTTCGTATTCTGCCGACTTCAAATCGGGAGAGATGTTCAGGAAACTCTGGTAAACGGTTTCGTAGTTTACTCCAGATTCAGAAACCTTTTTATTATCAGACGTTAACTTCAAATTCTGCTCCTCATTAATCAGAATTTTCAGTTCTTCATCCACCGGAAAATTCATCGCGGATTTCAAGGCGAGCAGACTCTGTTTTGCCACATTCTCCTGATGCGTAAGATTGTATTCATCTTCTGCCACCTGCGATTCCATCTGCACCACATCCGGGCGCCCTTTTTCGCCCAGTTCATACAGTCGCTTCATCTTAGCCAGCATCCGCTTGCTTTCGTTCAGTTTCTCGCTTGCTATCCGAATGCTTGCCTCAGCATAGGCAGCATCCACATATTTCTGCATCACGTCGATGGCTCGGTCGTCCCGAATCTTCTGCATCGCCGTGGCAGAATAATCCCGGCTCAACTTAGCCTGCTTCAAGGCGTTGATGGTGGCGAAACCATCGAAGACATTCAGTTCGGCATAAAGCTGATAGTAGTTGTTGAATGTCGTTACATTATTATAAGTATTGGTTTCCGGGTCAATGTTTCGTCCCCAGGCATACTGTCCCTGCACGCCACCCGTAACGGTAGGCAGGAATCCTGCCACAGCATGCTGGTAATCCTGCTTGCGTTGGCGGGCGTTTACCACCTCCCGCTTCACCTCCGTGGCGTGCTCCACGGCGTATTTCATGCAGTCGTCAAGGCTCCAGCTCTGTGCTGAAGCGCCAGCCGCCCAGACCAACCATCCTATCAATATTCCTATTCTTTTCATAATCTTCTTCATTTTGGCATGATAAGGGCAAGAGCCGTGCCAAAACAGCGTTTCTCCTGATAATCAAGCCATTAAATAAAAACCCTCATTAAACAAACTGTCCAACAATTAGACACCACCGTCTAATTGTTGGACAGAAACCAAAGCTTAAAGCTGATCATTCATCGCATCCACCACTTGTCCATCAAACAGATTGATGATGCGACTGGCGTAGGTAGCATCGTGCTTGGAGTGCGTCACCATCACGATGGTGGTTCCCTCTTCGTTCAGTTCGCTGAGCAACTGCATCACCTCCATACCATTCTTGGAATCGAGGTTACCCGTAGGCTCATCGGCAAGGATGATGCTAGGCTTGCCCACCACGGCACGGGCGATGGCAACCCTCTGCTGCTGACCGCCCGAAAGCTGATGAGGATAGTGCTTGGCACGATGGCTCAGCTTCACCTTTCTCAGAATTTCGAGCACACGCTCCTTGCGCTCTGCCTTTCCTACTCCGAGGTATTTCAGCTGTAAATCCACATTTTCCTCAACGGTAAGTTCGTCGATAAGATTGAAGTTCTGAAACACGAAGCCGATGCGACCCTTGCGATAGGCGGTGCGATCACGCTCCTTCAGATGGCCCACTTCCTCGTTATTCAACCAATACTTGCCTTCCGTAGGACTATCCAGCAAGCCCAGGATGTTCAGCAAGGTTGACTTGCCGCATCCCGAAGGACCCATGATGGCGATAAACTCACCATCTTCTACCTCTATGTTTACGCCGTTCAGGGCGATGGTTTCCACCTCTTCCGTGCGGAATATTCTAGTTAAATTTTCTGTTCGTATCATCGTTAGAAATCTTTTTTATCGTTAGAAATCTTTTTAAAGTTTATGACTCATTATTCAGCCTTGATGCTGTCTATCGGATTCGACATCGCCGTACGCAGGGTGCAGCCGATAACCGAAACAAAGGCTATCAATAAAGTAAAGATGGCGCCAGCCAGCAACACCCACCAAGGGAAGGAGATGCGATGGACGAAATCCATGAGATAAGTCTGCATCAGCTTCACGCAGATAGGGATGGCGATGACCACAGCCACCAGCGAACTGACGAGGAATCTCCTAGCCAGTTGCCAAGCCGCATCCCCAATCGAAGCGCCCATCACCTTGCGCAGGGCAATCTGACGCTTCTGCTGGTTGCCGTAATAGACCGACATTCCGAAGAGACCCAGGGCAGAAATCAGGATAGAGATGCTCATGAAGGTGATGATGAGCACCATCATATTATGCTTGTCCTTGAGGTTGTTCTTCAGCGTATCATCCATATACTCCATCTCCATTTCCGTAGGAACGCCTACCAGTTCCTTAGCCACCTGCTTGCAGGTATTCCGGATAGCCTGCAGCGCCTGGGCATGATTGCCACGGGTTTTCACCAGAACAGACCATCCACCCTGCTGCGGGGTAATGACTCCAATGGCATTATGCTCCGTTTTCTCATTCTCGCTCAGCGCATCTCCACTATGGTAATCGGCAATCACGCCGCACACCTCATATTCATGTTTACCATCCTTCATTCTCATTCCGAACCAAGGCTTGTGGGCAGAAACGCCATAGGCACGCTTCGCCTCTTCCGTTACCCAAATCTTACCATAGGTTGGCTCGCAATACTGTTCAATCACCTTGAATCCCAACATCTTCATCGCCGTAGAATCAGCCATGAACATACGGAGCATTCCTATCACTTTTTCATTGTCATCATGCACGCCGTTTCCCCAGCTGCTGATAGGATTGGCGTTGCCGTAAGTTGCCTCTTCCACCTCAGGGAGCGCTTTCAATCGGTTCTTGAGAATAGACATCTTCTCCGGCGAACCATCCAAGGAAGAATAGATGGAAACAATATCCTTCGTCTGATAACCCAACGGCAAATCGGCAAGATGCTTCATCTGGAGCATCATCGTTATCGCCATGACTACCAGCGTGATACTGATGACGTTCTGGGCTACGATAAATATCTTACTGAACCACATCTTGCTGCGCATGCGGATGGTTCCCTTCACCACATCTATCGGATTGAAACGGGAAACCACGATGGCAGGAAGGATTCCCGCAAAGATGGAAATGATGACGTAAGCCAACGGCAGGAACCACAGAAGGTCGAAGGAATGGAACAGGTCGATTTTCGTATCCAACATAGAATTGAACAACGGGATAAATGCCCAGGAAATCAACAAGCCCAGCAGGAAGCAGACTGCCGTGAAGAGCGCCGACTCCTTGAGATAGCGAAGCATCACGCCCCCTACCGATTCGCCCAGCAGTCTTCGGGTAGCCATCTCCTTCGCACGGTTGCCAATCTGAGCCACCGTAAGATTGATGTAATTGAAGAGGGCTGAGAGCAGCAGAACCAGCGCCACAACCAGGAGGATATTCACGAGAGTACGATTGCCATGCTTGAAAATATCGACTTCATCATCCGTAAAATGAATCTGGTCCCATCTTACAAAATGGCAACCCCACATAAAGCTGACTCCATCCGATTCCTTCTTCCACTCCTTCCAGTAGTTCATGTATTTGCCGAGCAAGGTCTGTCTCACCTTTCCCGGGTCAGCATCCTTTGCCAGTCGTGCCACCGTGATGCAGGAGCCAAACTGATCCATCGGCTGAGCCTCAGCTTCTATCAGTTTCATCGACACGAAAATATCGTATGGGTCAAGAAGGTCCTCACGGTCGAAATCCTCCATGATTCCCACCACCTTGAGTTGCAGCTTACCGCATTGGATGGTACGGCCGATAGGATTGGCGTTGCCGAAGGCTTTCTTGGCAAAAGATTCCGAAACCATTGCCTGATGAGCATCCGAAAGGAGATGATCAGGCGCACAACCACGGCATTTGTAACCCATGAACTGGGAAAAGTTCGGATCGATAGCCAGATATTTTGCCTCATAATACTGTCCATCTATCATGGCTCCCTGCGGAGCATAATATTCACCAAATCTTGTCCATCCCTTGATTTCCGGGATGGAAGGAAAGAACTCCTTGGCTGTGCCCCAGGTCATTCCGAGATAATCGCCTGAACCTGCTACATAGAGTTCCTTAGCCTGTTTCAGATTCGTTCCCACACGGTACTCTGCAGTAGCGTAGGAAACGAGTATCAGCACAAAAGCCAGTGCCACCGAGAGGCCCAAGGCCTCTATGGTGGCATAAAGCTTGTTGCGTGATAAGAATTTCACATAACTTTTCATCATATACTCATTTATTTTTTGTTTCACTAAAATCAAACGATAAAGGAAGAATACCATCTCCCTGTTTTCGTTAGCTGCTGCAAAGTTACGGCTTCTCCCGTTTTCTGCCAAGATTTCCGGCAGCCCGGAAGGTGGATTGTATGAAATTCATACACTCTATTGTATGATTATCACACAACAGCCCCGTTTTTGTTTGTCGTTTCGGGAAAAAAGCGTACTTTTGCAAACAAAAAAAATAAAAGATATGAAATACGGAACCCTTCTTGTCATCGACGATAATCCGTCGATACTCACGGCGCTGAAAATCTGTCTGAGCAATACGTTCGAACGGATTCTCACCCTGTCTCGCCCCGATACCGCCCCCACGCTGCTGCAACAGGAGCAGGTAGATCTCATCCTGCTCGACATGAACTTCTCGCTCGGCGTAAACAGCGGACAGGACGGCTTGCTCTGGCTCCGCACCTTCCGCCGGCTCCACGCCCACATCCCCGTGGTACTCATCACCGCCTTTGCCGACGTGCAGCTAGCCATCAAGGGATTGAAAAGCGGAGCCGCCGACTTTGTAACCAAGCCTTGGGATAATGACGAACTCATCAGAACCCTAAAAGATGCCATCGACCGAAGCCAGGAAGTGGAGACTCTGGAGAGCATCGAGACCACTCATATCCACAAGGTGGTGGATCAATGCCACGGCAACATCTCTCGTGCCGCCGAACTGCTCGGCATCACTCGCCAAACGCTTTATGCCAAGCTCAAGCGATAATTCTTTATCACAATCATTCATGATTATAAACATCTGATATGAACACCATTTTCCACCTATATATAATAGGTATCATACTCCTCGTCATAGGAGGTATCATCTATCTCTTCTTGCGTCACCAGCGCAACCTGAAGAGCCGTGCCTTCTTGATGCAAGAGGCTATTCGCAATGGCGATTACTCCTTCCGCCTATCCACCAAGGGATTACTCTTTGGAGAACGAGCCTTGCAGCAAGCCCTCAACGACATGGAGAACGACATCGGCAGACTGGTGGCGCAGCATGAGGTGGAATCTTGGCAAAGGCTAACCCGTGTGCTCACCCATGAGATTATGAATGCCACCGCCCCCATCTCCAGTATCTGCCAAGCCTATCTTAGCAATCCCGACATCCAAGGTTCGTCTTATGAGGAAGGCATCCGAGCCATTCGAGATACCAGCAAATCGCTCACCAGTTTTGTGGACAGCTACCGCAAGCTCACCCAGCTACAAAATCCTGTCATCGAGAACATTCCACTCAAGGATTTCGTGGAAGGCATCAAGCCGCTCTATCCTCAGATAGAATGGCACATCCATATCCCCGAAGATGCCACCTGGTCTGCCGACAAGAACATGCTGCGCCAGGTATTTATCAATCTGACCAAGAATGCCATCGAGGCTCACGCCTCAGCCATCGACATTCGATGCTTCCACAAACATCCAGAGAGCATCGAGAGTTCACAATTCTCAGGCATCTATTTCAGCAACAATGGCGACCCCATCCCTGCCGATGTGGCAAAGGAGATGTTCATCCCCTTCTTCTCCACCAAGCCATCAGGTTCAGGCATCGGCCTCTCCATCTCCCGCCAGATGCTGATGATGCAATCCATCAATCTCTCCCTTGCCGAGCATAATGTGGCAGGCTATCATGTAACATTCCGGATGGAATGAAATATATGATAAAGAAGAGCAAGCCGCTCATATCGCCAGCGATTTCTTGGCTAAAGTTTTGAAGTAAAACATCCATCTCAGATGGGGAGCTTATCCTTTCTTTCAAAGTTTTATAGGATCTAATGGGAATTGATGATTAAAGAAGTTTAGTCAATCCTGGGAATTGATGAATAAAGAAGTTGGGTTAATCCAGGAAATTGATAAATTCCTAATATGAATAAAATAAGCCGTTTAGAGAGAATCTCTGAACGGCTTATAATGTCCTTGGTCGGCAAAGGCGAGCATTTCCTTATCGCCACGACTGTCTCCGAACGCTTCGATTTCATATCGTGTACGGTCGAAATCGAGTGTTGAGGCTCCCTTTCCATTATTGATGGTACGGGTCAGGGCTTCGCAGATGCGATGAACTTTCTCCTCGCCATAGCAGTTGTTGGTCTTGAAATAGCCGGTTACTTTACCGTTGGCTACTTCTATCTGGGTGCCGAGAACTTCCACATCAGTTAGATTTTGGAAGTCGAAGAAAGGCTTCACCCAGTTGTCGATACTGGCGCTTACGATCAATACCCGTTCTTTCTTGCGTTTGGCTTCTTGTATTTTTCCAATACCACTCAGGCGCAGCAGATAGAGATTCTTGGCAGCAAAATTGACGCAGTAATCATCAAAATCTTCGATGCTCATACCGCCGAAGAAGTGCTTGAAAATGATCTGCTTCGCTTTCCAGTTGGGGAAAAGATGCAGTTTCATCAGCACGAGGATGGGGCTGTAGAGCAGGAAACCCATGAGGAAGCGCGTCTTCCCCATGCAGAATTTGATAAACTCGATGAGTGTATCTTTCTTTGTGAGCGTTCCGTCAAAATCGAAACAATATATTTTTTCTTTTTTCATCATTTCATTTCTCATTTGTCATTTGTCATTTTATCTCAGTATATCCTTTTTCCCGAAGAAATAAGCTAATTTCGTTTTTTCCATGACCTTGGCAATAGCGATGCTTCCTGCGATGGCAAGGATAATGGTAAAAGCGGCCAGGAGAATTTCACTCTTGTCGAAGGCGAACAGAGGATGATAGAATTTCGCCGCCATTGTGAAGATGGGATGGAAGAGATAAATCGGCAACGTGTTCTTACCTATATATAATAAGGTGGACTTTCCTATCATTTGCGACTTGTAATATTGGTTCAACCACATAAGCGCAGAAATGCAGCACCAGCAGGAGAAAGCAACAGCTATGTTCCCCCAGTCATAGAGGTCTTCCCGATAGAGGATGAAAGGCCAGAGAATGAACGCCAAGGGAGTAGGGCGGAAAACCTTGTTGAAGTCGATGCGGCATTGGCGGATAACGACTCCGGCAAAATAATAAATGGCAGCCGTGATGTTCAGGGCAGGGGTCTTGCTCATCAGCAGCATCAGAATCGCCAAGAGAAAAAGGCGGGTTGTTAAAGACAGGTTTTCCTCCTCCGTCTTTCCCTTGTTTATATTGCTGCAAGAATCATTCCCCTTACTATTCTTACAAGAATTATTCTCCTTACTATTGCAGCAAGGCTCAATTTCCTTACTATTGCTACAAAAATCATTCTCCTTACTATTCTTGTAAGAATCATTCTCTTTATTATTCCTGCAAGAACAACGCCCCCTGTATTTGCTGATTGTATCACAAGCCTGGAAGCTCCCGTAATACAAGATTCCGCAGATAATCATGGTCTGGATAAACCAATACGGACCGATGGAAGTGACGAAAATTTTTTGGGCGATTTGCGACAGGGAGAGTTCGGTAATGCCATCTCTTACTGGCAGGAAATAGGAGAGCACGGAAAATCCCGTCACCATGATGATGTATGGCAGGGCCAGACAAAGCAGATATTTGCCAAACTGCCTGCCCGTTTTCCCGATGTTCACCAGATAACCCGTGATGATGAGAAAGGTAGGCATCATGAACGAGAGAATGCCTGCCTTCAGATGAGGATAAGCATTCCCGAAACTCACGATATGGATGAGGATCATCAGTATGATGAGAATGGATCGGATGAAATCTAAATCTGTATTCCGTTTCATGCCTTATGCGATATAGATGAGGAACAGGAAGGCGGCAAGCCAGGCTATTACAATAACCTGAGTGATGCGGTCGCGGAGCAGAATCTTGGTAGGGTCGCCACTCTGCTGGTCAACAACTGCTATCTGGATGTAGCGCAAGAGTCCTACCAGAACGAAAACCGTTGTGAGATAGAGTTTGTCGGTATGGAAATGTTCCAGAACCTCCGGACTTACTGTGTACATAATGTAGCAGACCAGAGTGACCGAGGCGGTAATGGTAATCGCCTGATTGATGAAAGTCAGATTGTAGCGGCTCGTATTCTTGCGTGGAGCCTCTCCGGTCTTCTCCATTCTTATCACATCATCGCGGCGCTTGGCAAAGCTCATGAAGAGGGTGATGAGGAAGGTCATCAGCACAATCCATTTGCTCAGTACCACGCCCGTTGCCACACCACCTGCCAGCAGACGGAGCACAAAACCGAAGGCTACGATGCAAACGTCTATGATGGCATACTGCTTGAACTTTGCGCAATAGCCTAAGTTCAGGCACCAGTAGAAAAGGATAATGCCCATCGTTTCCCAACCATCCAACAGACTGCTGAAACCGATGGAAAGCACCAGCATCAGAATCATCAGTCCATACGCCTGTTTTACCGATACGGCTCCGGAAGCTATCGGGCGATGGCATTTCACGGGATGACGTCGGTCTGCCTCCACATCGTAAATGTCGTTGAAACAGTAGATGCTGGAAGCAGCAAAACTATAGGCGAAGAAAGCGATGACTCCTGCCAGCAGGGCACCGGTATTGAAAAGTTCTCCGCCAAAGAAGAGCGGCATAAAGATAAAGCCGTTCTTGATCCATTGCTTCGGGCGAATGAGACGCATCAGGGCAGACAACCCCTTACTGTCCTTTTCTATATTATCTATTTCTTTTTCTTTCATAAAGTCCTATTTTGATTATTTTTTTCCTTTCGTTCCTCTTTTCCCTTTTCCAAAGTCCTTTTTCCTTTTCAAAAAAGTTCTCCTTTCTCCCTTCTAATTTCTCATTTCTCATTCTCCTTTCTCCTTCTCCATCAGGATTTTGCCTAATTCCTTAGAAATCCAGCCCACGATTTTAGCCAATATCCAGGAGGCAGGGAGCGTGATGGCGATGCAGGTGAAGAAGGTAGGCCAATAGCTCCAATGCCATTTCTCGATATAGTAGAGCACGAAGTGGATGTGGATGAGGTAGGCCTCCAGACTCAAAGCGCCCACAAACATGAATGCCTTGTTTACCCATTTCGGAGTGCGGCGGAAGATGCGGTTGAGCAGCAGAATGCTGGTTACTGTAAGCGGGATATAGAGCATTCTTTCCAGAAAGAGCGGGAATTGACCATGCTTCACCTGCTCCAGGAAGATGCTGGAGAGAAGCGTCATCAGAAACATGATCCAGATCATCCAGATGCTTGCCCCGTCGAGCGTATCCTTGCGGCGCACCATCTCGCCCATGTTGATTCCGATGAAGAATATCGGTACACGGCTCCAGAAAATTTCCAGATGACCAACTGCCTGATGGATAGGAGTAACGTATTGCACCAGAATGCACCACATCACCATGACCACGGGCAGCCAACGGTAGATAGGATGGCGCCTGATGAGTTCCATATAGCCTGGAGCAAAGAGATAGAGCATCATCGTGGCAGGAATGTACCAGAAGTTCAACTCATCGTGCAGCCAGAAACCCCAGTTGATGGAAATCTCTCCGAAGAGATAAATCCAGTCCCACGTACTTCCGCCATGAAAACGGGGAATGTAGAAGAGGCAGGCGATGATGAGCCAGGCAGGATAAATGCGGAGATAACGGCGGATGAAGAAACGCTTAACGTCAGGATTCTTGACCCATGAAAACCACAGACCGATTCCGCTGAGGAAGAGAAACATATCTACTCCCACATTTCCCATTCGGCGAAGTCCATAGAAAGCATCTTCACGTGGCAATCCCACATGAAAGAGGATGATGAAGAGCATGGCTGCTCCCATCAGTTCACCACGAAATCGGCTGATATTCGCCAGTTCTATATCTTTTATCTTCATAGGCGTAAGCTAAGTGGAGAGTGAAGAACGAAGAGTGAAGAATCCTCTTGTCTTCTTGTTTGTATTCTTATTATGGAGGTGGAAAACGAAAAAAGCTTCTAAAACTTCGGATTTGGGATTTTCTTCATCAGTTGCGTGAACAACCAAGCCAGGCAGATGCTCGATACGATGTAGAGGAGCAGACCTGCATACATATCTCCCTGTCGGCTGATAGGGATGAAAATCTTTCGTGTGATAGGGTGGCAGACGAAAAGTGCCGCCGAAATGCCGCCCATCCATTCCAATATCCTGTTGACTCCTGACAACCAGTTGACTCCTGAAAGAAATTTGGCGGTCAGTACGCTGAGCAGACAGATGAAGAGGGGCACGAAGGTCCATCCCATCATGCTGCCGCTGAGACTGTAGATGATGGAGCAGCAGAAGATGATGCCGAAGAAATTCGTCACGTTGTGATGGAAAGTCATCAATATCTTCTCGCCATATCGGGCATAGAGTACACCTAACCCGAATGGCAACATTCCTCCCATGAAATTATAGCGGTAGCGGTTCATCGCCTCGCTCTCTGGATTGTCCCATCCCAACGCTATCTGTATCACTATGCAGACTACCATCAGTCCTACGGTGAATCCCCAATGTTTGCGATAGATGAACAGACGATAGACAATATAGAGTTGGAGCATCAATCCGAAAAACCAGAATGGTCCTGGCCAGATGATGCGGTCTGGGTCGGGCAATATATTATTAAACATACCTAACATCGCCACAACATCAAGTGTAGCATACTTGTGCGGACCGTATGTGATGTAGTCGAGCATGGTGAATGCCACGAATCCCACAATCATCATCTTGAAGAGTTTCAGATAATGATAGCGGATGAAGCGAAGCGGCTCTTTCCAGTTCCACATCGTCTTTCCGTTGATGTTGACAAATTGTGTAGAGGCATCAAGATGTGGCTTTGCTTCATATTTCAATACCAGTCCGTATGCGCTCAGAAAGAGGAATACTGGTACGCCATAATGTCCGAAGAATGAGATGAGATGGAACGGCAGATTGAGGTCTGGATTGACCAAAACCTGGTTCAGCCAGTCCACGTTGTGTTGAAAATACTGATACTCGTTCTCCTTGACGATAGAACCTATCCAATGGCAGTAGTTGTGCAGGAAAATGCCGATAATGGCAAGTCCTCGCAGCACATTACATTCCGAACGACTTAAAGTGGGTGTATTCATATCTTATTTCTCCTATTCTTTATTTAATGATAGGGGCATATTCTTTTTTATGGGTGCAAAATTACGTATTTTGTTTTGAATATGCAATATTCCTATTTCTTTTTCTTTTTATGTCCCATGGCAGCTTCTGCATCCTTCAGCCTTTTCTGCTTCTCCATTTCCGCATCCCTCAACTTGTCATAGTCGGCGCTGTTTTTCAGGATGCGAGGGCGCATTTCGTCATACTCTGGGCTGAGGATGTTGTACTTCGGATTGTAGGTAGGAGTCTCGATGCCTGCCAAATATAATAATAGGTGAGGCAAGGCATCGGTCATGAAACGCTTGTCCTTCGCCTTGCGAATCTGGCGGTAGATGTCACGATGGCTGCTGATGTACTTCTGGGAACAGAAAATCCAGAAAGGAATCTCAAACTCGTAGTGAGCCAAAGGCCAGTCGATATTGGCAGAATGGTTGCGGCAGATGAAACCGCGGTTGCCCTCATAGCACTCCTCGCCATGGTCGGGCATGTAGATGACGATGGCGTTCTTCTTGGAATAGCGCTTCACAATCTGCGCCACGATAGAGTCGTTGTAAAGGGTGGCGTTGTCGTAATGGCTCAGCACCTTGCGCTGTTTGTCGGTCAGCTCTGGGCGCTTGTCCTCATAACTGCCCGCCCAGAAATGGGTCTGACTGTGCTTGTAGCGGGTCTTGTAATCCACGTGCTGACCCATCAGGTGGAAGATGGTGAGATTATACTTACTGTTGGTTTCAGCTTCCTTCAGTCCGTTGTCATAGTCCTCCAGCAGTCCGTCGTCCAGGGCGTGTAGCTCCGTGTTGCGGCTGTCAAACTGCAACTTGCTGAGTTTCGGATTATTGAGGAAGAAACCGCCGCTGAAGTCATATACGGCTTCCTTGGCCTGCGGCAGAAATTCATTGGTGATGAAGGTGACGTGGTAACCTGCCTTGCGGAAGATTTCCGGGAAGAGAGGATAGTCGCACCACTCGCCCTTCTCGCCGATGACATGAGTGGAGAATACGTTCTTGAAAACAAAGCTGGTGAGGTTCCAGCAGGTCACGACATCCGTAAATTTGGTCAGCTTCTTGGTCTTTTCCAATGCCACCTGATAAGGAGTCGTATCCATGAAATAACCGTATTGCTGGGAATGCTGCTTGCCGAAGCTCTCGCCGATGATGAGCACAATCTGTGGCGAACGGTAGGTGCAGGTATCTACCTCCACCTTGTCGGCAGCATGAATCAGCTGGGTAATCTGGTTGGCTGCCAACTTATTGGCGTAGATGCTGAAATAGAGACGGTAGATAGGCATGTAGAGATTGGCGCAGTCCTTCTCTGTGAGGGTATGTTCCACTTCGCCGATAGTCTTGCCCGTCATCAGCTTGTGGATGGCCATTTTGTTGTGCCAGGAAGTGCAGGCGCTCCAGATGAAGAGGGCGATGCAGCAGATGCCGGCTACCTGAGGCAGGAGTCGGGTGATGCGATCAATATGAAGGGTAAGCCAACCGTAGAGCGGTTTGCTGAAGGAGGCAAAGAGTACCGATACTTTCCAGATGAAATGGCGGAAACGGCGGAAGGCGGTGAGTATCTGCACGAGGATAAGCAGCAATACCCAGCCCACACTACTGAAGATAACCTCGGTAGAGAGGCAGGCTGCGATGAAGTTGCTTGCCTCGCTGCTGTTGGTTTCGCCCACCAGCATGAGCATGGAAGGGTTGAGCGTGGAGCCGAAATTGACGAAGCAATAGACATCAGCTATCGCCACGGCATACAAGATGAGATAGAGCACACCTCTGATGCAGAAGCGTACTTTCTTAGGAATCAAAGCCAAGACGGCACAAACGATGTAGAGGTCGAAAAACAGTTCCAGATACAGGTTGTCGTAGAGTTCACGCCATCTCGGGAGCGTTACTACGGCAGTCAGTATGCCCAAAATATACATGAACGTAAAGAAGTTAGCATTACGTCGTATCGGTTCAAATGCCAGGCACAAAGCCTTCTTGATGTATTTCTTCCAATTCATATCTTCCATATTATAATTTCTCATTTCTCATTCCCCCATAATATTTGCATGCCAAGTCCTCGATGGCTTCCGGCACCATTCCGTGGATACTTTTCCCCTGAAGAATCGCCTGGCGTATCTCGGTGCTGCTGATGTTGAGTAGGGGCGTCTCCACGATGGTTACTCCCTGTGGAACGGCTCCGATGCTTGCTCCCTGACGGGGATAGACCACGATAGGATAGTGGGCGAGAATGTCGTCGTGATGAAACCACTTGTCGAAAGCGGCCCAGTTGTCTCCACCTATTAATAAGGTGAAGTCGATGTCGGGATAATCCTTGCTCAGCGCCTGGAGCGTATGCCAGGTGTAGGAAGGTTTCGGAAGATGGAATTCATAGTTACAAGCCTTCAGCAGGCTTTCCCCTTTGAGCGCCTTTTCCACCAGTTCGAAGCGCAAAGAGTCGTCAAGCAGGTCGGTTGCAGCCTGCTTGAACGGATTCTGTGGTGAAACCATAAACCACACCTCGTCCAGTCCCGCCTTTTCGCAGAGGCTCTTGGCCAGAGCGATGTGACCGGTATGTATCGGGTTGAAACTTCCTCCGAATATTCCTACTTTCTTCATTCTTCGTTCTTCACTTAAAATTCTTCACTTGAATTCTTCACTCTTCACTTAAAAAATCCTTGACGAGCTGATAAACCTCCTGCTGTGCCTTCTCCAAGTTGTCGTTCACCACTACATGGTCAAACTGTGGAGCAAAGGTCAGCTCATAGCTTGCCTTGGCAAGTCGCTGTTCAATCACCTCTGGTGCATCCGTACCACGACCATTCAGACGTCGGCGCAATTCCTCTACCGAAGGAGGTTGCACGAAGATGCTCAAGGCACGCTCACCATAGAATTTCTTGATATTGACGCCACCCTTGACATCTACGTCGAAAATGACGGATTCGCCAGCATTCAGCTGGTTTTCCACCTGAGATTTCAGCGTGCCGTAGAAGCGGTCCTGATAAACCTCCTCGTATTCCAGGAACTCCTCATTAGCAATCTTAGCCTTGAATTCCTCAGGAGTGAGGAAGAAATATTCCACACCATTCTTTTCTGTACCACGAGGGGCGCGGGAGGTGCAACTGATAGAGAAGGCCAACTTCAATTCCGGGTGTTCCTTCATCAACCAGTTGACTATCGTGCTCTTTCCGCTGCCGGAAGGAGCGCTGAAAATTAACAATCCGTTCTTCATAATTATATCATTAATTTTATGATTCCAATTATAGTGCATTCAGCACCTGCTCCTTGATTTGCTCCAATTCGTCCTTCATCTTCACCACGATGTTCTGCATTTCAGCCTGATTGCTCTTAGAACCGGTAGTGTTGATTTCGCGACCCATCTCCTGTGCGATGAAACCGAGCTTCTTGCCCACGCCGTGACCTTCCTCGTTCATGGTCTCACGGAAATACTTCAGGTGGTTGGTAAGGCGCTGCTTCTCCTCGCTGATGTCGAGCTTCTCGATGTAGTAGATGAGCTCCTGCTCCAGGCGGTTCTTGTCGTAGTTGACTGAAGGAATCTGTTCCAGACCGCTCACGATGCTGGCACGGATTTTCTCCACGCGAGCTTTCTCGTATGGTTCGATACTGGCAAGGAGTGCCTGAATATTATCCACTTTCTCCGTAAATTTCTTCTGGAGAGCAGCACCTTCCTGCTTGCGGAAGTCCACCAGATGACCGATGGCCTGCAAAATTGCACTTTTTGCAGCTTCCCACTCCTCTTCAGTCAATTCTTCCACTTCAGTTCTTGTTGTTACGTCAGGAAGACGAAGAAGTGTGCCATACCAGTCTGTAGGCTCAGGAATACCGGTCTGAGCCGAAATCTGCTTGATTTGGTGGTAATAATTTTCTACAAGTGAAGCATTGATAGGAGTCGCATCATCAGCTGCATTCTTCTCTATCCAGATAGCAAAGTCAACCTTGCCTCTTTCCAGCATTTTAGCGATAATCTGACGCATCTCCATCTCCTTTTCACGATAGAGAGGTGCTATACGTGTAGAGAGGTCAAGAGCCTTGCTGTTTAATGACTTTATCTCTACATTAATTTTCTTTTCGTTGTAGGCAACGGTTGCTTTTCCGAAGCCTGTCATTGACTGTATCATATAATCTTTCACGTTAAATTTCTGCAAAAGTACAAAAAAAAGCGAGAAAATGATTAAATTTGCACCTTATTTAAGAATATATTTTTAAATTATGTCTTGTATATTGAATATTGAGACGAGTACCGATGTGTGCTCAGTGGCAATTAGTGATAATGGACAGGTGATTTTCAACAAGGAAGATCACAGCGGTCCTAACCATGCAGTTAAGTTAGGTGTTTACGTAGATGAGGCTCTTAGTTTCATAGATGCCCATGGTATTCCTTTGGAGGCTGTGGCGGTAAGTTGCGGCCCAGGTTCTTATACCGGTCTTCGCATCGGAGTCAGTATGGCGAAGGGAATCTGCTATGGCCGTGATGTGAAGCTCATCTCCATCCCTACGCTCGAACTGATGGCTGTTCCTGTATTGATCGGTGAGCATCCGGCTGAGGAAGATGCGCTTATTGTTCCTATGCTTGATGCCCGCAGAATGGAAGTCTATGCCAAGGTGATGGACCGTGCCCTGAAGGAGGTGCGCCCTATCCAGGCTGATATCGTGGATGCAGATACCTACAAGGAGTATCTTGATCGTGGAACTGTCTATTTCTTCGGAAATGGAGCCGAGAAATGTATGGAGGTCATCAATCATCCGAACGCCCGACTCGTGAAGGGCATCGAACCATTAGCGAAGAACATGGCTCCGCTGGCAGAGAAGCGCTTCGTGGAAGGCAAGTTTGAGGATGTGGCTTACTTCGTTCCTTTCTATCTGAAGGACTTTGTGGCCAAGATGCCTAAGAAACTGCTCTAAGAGAAGATCTGCTCTAACGGTGGTTTTCTCACATATAATATAAAGTGGGTTTCTTACATATAATATAAAAAAGAACATTCATCAATCATCATCAGAATGAATATAGAAGGATTAGATTACAATACCCAACGCGAAAAGTTGGTTTTGCCGGAATATGGCAGGGAGATTCAGAGTATGGTCGATCATGCCGTCGCCATCAAAGACCGTGCTGAGCGCCAGCATTGTGCGGAGTCTATTATCGCCATCATGGACCACATGTTTCCTGATGGTGCAGATGCCGAGGACCATCATCGCAAACTCTGGGACCATCTCGCTATCATGAGCGGTTTCAAGCTCGATATCGACTATCCCTATGCCGTGAAGCAGGCTGAGGATATTGCCAAAAGACCCGATCCGATGGATTATCCGATGACGAGAATCCCTGTGCGCCACTATGGAGCCATGATGTTTGAAATCTTCGACAAACTGAAGAACATGGAGCCGGGAGCGGAGCGTGAAGAACTGGTGAAGCTGACTGCCAATCAGATGAGACGCGACCTGGCGCAATGGAGCCACGGTTCCTGCGATGAGGAGAAGGTGGCTGCCGACCTGGCTCGTTTCACAGACGGCAAGATTCAACTTGACCTGAAGAACTTCAAGTTTGAGAAATTCGTGTTGCCTACAGGTAATGTTCCTCAGAAAAACAATCATGCTTCTCAAAAGAACAACAACGGTTCTCAGAAAAATAATAATGGTTCTCAGAAAAATAACAAGAAAAGGAATAATAAGTAGCTTATGGAGTCATTCATCATAGAGGGCGGCCATCCGCTCAAGGGAACGATTGTTCCACAAGGTGCCAAGAATGAGGCCCTGGAGGTCATCTGTACCACGATTTTAACTAAGGATCCTGTGCGCATCAAGAACGTGCCGGACATCCTCGACGTCAACAATCTCATCAAGTTGCTGAAAGAAATCGGAGTCAAGGTGACACAGAACAGCCACAACGACTATACTTTCCAGAGCGATGAACTCAATCTCGACTATCTGGACAGCATAGAGTTTGTGAAGAAATGTTCCTCCCTTCGTGGCAGCGTGCTCATGATCGGTCCGCTCTTGGGCCGTTGCGGAAAGGCTACGATTGCCAAGCCTGGTGGCGACAAGATTGGTCGCCGTCGTCTCGACACGCATTTCTTGGGTTTCAAATATTTGGGAGCCAAGTTTATGCATGATGACGAGCGCAATGTCTATCAGATAGAGGCAGACCACTTGAAGGGCTGCTATATGCTGCTCGATGAGGCTTCCGTTACGGGTACTGCCAATATCATCATGGCTTCCGTGCTCGCCAAGGGTACTACCACCATCTATAATGCAGCCTGCGAACCCTATATCCAGCAGCTCTGCCATCTGCTCAATGCGATGGGAGCACGCATCAGCGGCATAGCCAGCAACCTCCTCACCATCGTGGGTGTGGAAAGTCTGCATGGAGCCGAACATACCATTCTGCCGGATATGATCGAGGTGGGTTCCTTCATCGGAATGGCTGCCATGTGTGGCGCTGGTGTCCGCATCAAGGACGTATCGGTCAAGAATTTGGGAATCATTCCTGATGCCTTCCGCCGCTTAGGTGTGAAAATCAAGGTAGAGGGCGATGATCTCTTCATTCCTGAACAGAAGCATTATGTCATCGATTCCTTCATCGACGGCACCATCATGACTCTCTCGGATGCTCCTTGGCCAGGCTTGACTCCAGACCTTCTCTCCGTCCTGCTGGTAGTGGCTACCCAGGCTCGCGGTAGCGTCCTCTTCCATCAGAAGATGTTCGAGAGCCGTCTCTTCTTTGTGGATAAACTCATCGACATGGGTGCGCAGATCATCCTTTGCGACCCTCATCGTGCCGTGGTGGTAGGTCACGACCATAAGCTCACGCTCCGTGCAGGCAGAATGACGAGTCCGGATATCCGTGCCGGAATCGCCCTGCTGATAGCTGCCATGAGCGCCAACGGAACCAGCCGTATCGCCAATATCGCACAGATAGACCGTGGATATGAGGACATCGAAAACCGTCTCAACGCATTGGGTGCCAAGATTACCCGTGTCTGCGATTAGGTAAGTGAAGAGTGAAGAACGAAGAGTGAAGAATTCATTTGCTTTACTAATCATAAAGTTCAAAATTCAAAGTAAAGTATGATAAGACGTGACGACGTATATAAGATAGGTAAGCTCGGAAAGCCTCACGGCGTGAAGGGAGAAATCACCTTCGCCATCACAGATGATGTTTTCGACCGTGTGGATGCGGAGTATCTTGTGCTCGACATCAATGGCATCCTCGTTCCTTTCTATATGGAGGAATACCGCTTCAAAAATGATGAAAACGTACTGGTGAAGTTTGAGGATATTGACACGCAGGAACAGGCTCGCAACTATACGGGCTGCGAGGTTTATTTCCCGCGCCATCTTTCCGATAGCGATGGTGAGCACATGAGCTGGGCTGAAATCATCGGTTTCCAACTGGTGGATGTTCCTACTGGCAAGGTGGTGGGCACCATCGATCATGTGGATGATTCTACCATCAATCTCCTCTTCGAGGTGACTACCCCGGAGGGAGAGGAAGTGCTGATTCCTGCCAGCAACGACCTCATTGAGGAAGTGAATGCAGAGAAGAAAGAAATCAGAATGGCAATTCCGGAAGGATTGCTGGAACTGTAATTTAACTGAAGAGTAATGAAAAAACAACAGATATGTATTCTCGGTTCTACGGGAAGCATCGGCACACAGGCGCTGGATGTCATCGAACAGCATAGCGACCTTTACGAGGTCTATTGCCTCACCGCCAACCATCGTGTGAAGGAACTGGCTGCCCAGGCGCACAAGTTCCATCCTGCTGCCGTCGTCATCGCCGATGAGACACTTTATGAGGAACTGCAGGATCTGCTCCGCGACGAACCGGACATCAAGGTCTATGCAGGTGCACAGGCTCTCTGCGACATCGTGGAGGCTGATCCTATCGACATGGTGCTTGCCTCTATGGTGGGTTTCTCTGGACTGGAACCAACCATCCATGCCATCAAGGCCCACAAGAAAATCTGTCTGGCCAATAAGGAAACCCTCGTTGTGGCAGGTGAACTCATCTGCCAGTTGGCTCAGCAGTATCATGCGCCTATCCTCCCGGTGGATAGCGAACATAGCGCCATCTTCCAGAGTTTGGTGGGCGAGGATCAGAACGAAATCGACAAGATACTCCTTACCTGTTCGGGTGGACCTTTCCGCAATTTCACCCACGAGCAGTTGGAGAAGGTGACGGCAGCCGATGCCCTCCAGCATCCTACCTGGGATATGGGCGCCAAGATAACCATCGACTCCGCTTCTCTCATGAACAAGGGATTTGAGGTGACGGAAGCGAAGTGGCTTTTCGGCGTACCTGCCGACAAGATACAGGTGCTCATCCATCCGCAGAGCGTGGTGCATAGTGCCGTACAGTTTATGGATGGAGCCGTCAAGGCCCAGTTGGGTGTGCCGGATATGCGCCTGCCTATCCAGTATGCCTTCTCCTTCCCTCAGCGCCTGCCTTTGAAGGGCGAGCGTCTTGACCTTTTCAAGACCCAGGATTTGCAGTTTTTCGAACCAGACTACAAGAAGTTCAAGTGTCTGCAACTCTGCTTTGACGCCATCCGCAAGGGCGGCAATATGTCCTGCATCGTCAATGCAGCCAATGAAATCGTCAATGCAGGCTTCCGTCGTGGCGAATGTGGATTCCTGCAGATGGCAGACATCATCGAAGAGGTGATGGCGAAAGCCACCTTCGACAGTCAGCCCGACCTCGATGTCTATCTGCAGACCGATGCCGAGGCTCGCCGCATCGCCACCGAACTGATGCATCATATATAATAAGGTATAATCAATAATCAGAATAATCAATAATTAATGGAAGTATTTTTGATCAAAGCGTTGCAGCTGATGCTCTCGCTTTCCATCTTGGTGCTGCTCCATGAGGGCGGACACTTCTTCTTCTCCAAACTCTTCGGTGTAAGAGTTGAGAAGTTCTATCTTTTCTTCGACCCATGGTTCCACCTCTTTGAGTTCAAGCCAAAGAATTCAGATACTACTTACGGAATGGGCTGGTTGCCATTGGGTGGCTATTGTAAGATTTCGGGTATGATCGACGAGAGTTTCGATACCGAACAGATGAAGCAGCCGGAACAGCCTTATGAGTTCCGTAGCAAACCGGCCTGGCAGCGTCTTCTCATTATGATAGGTGGTGTGCTGGTCAATTTCGTCTTGGCTCTCTTCATCTATTCCATGGTGATGTTCCATTGGGGCGATACCTATGTGGCTACCAAGGACATGAAACAGGGTATGAAGTTCAATACCGAAGCCAAGAAATTAGGTTTCCAGGACCATGATATTCTCTTATCTACAGACTTGGGCGAGTTTAAGACCTATGATGGCGACCTGTTCCGTGACCTCTCCAAGGCGCAGCGTGTAGATGTATTACGCAACGGCAAGAAGGTAAGCATCCAGACCCCAGGCGACCTGAATATGCTCGACATGATCAAGGAAAGTCCTCGTTTTGTAGAGGTCTTCGTACCATTGCAGATTGATAGCGTGATGCAGGATTCTCCTGCAGCCAAGGTTGGTCTGAAGAAGGGCGATTGTATTCTGAGCGTCAACGGCAAGAAGGTGGATTCCTATAATGAGTTGACCGAGGAGTTGGGCAGAGTGGAGGATGTGCTTTCCGTAGCGCAGACACCTAAAGACAGTTTGAAGGCTCTTACTGGCACCCTGACTGTATTGCGTGCAGGCGTTGGTAATAAGAATTCTGCAGCAGATACCCTCAACTTGGCAGTACAGTTTGAGTCCACAGACGAGGGCGTGAAGTTAGGTTTCTACAATCATCCTGTGATGATGGACTACCAGCCAACCCACATCAGTTATGGATTCTTCGAGAGTTTCCCAGCCGGCATCAAGTATGGCTGGAATGTCTTGTCTGGTTATGTAGGCGATATGAAGTATGTCTTCTCCAAGGAGGGTGCCAAGAGCTTAGGCGGTTTCGGCGCATTGGGCAGTCTGTTCCCATCCATGTGGGACTGGCATGCGTTCTGGATGATGACAGCCTTCCTGAGCATCATCCTGGCGTTTATGAATATCCTTCCGATTCCTGCATTGGATGGCGGTCATGTCTTCTTCCTGTTGTATGAGATCATTACCGGTCGCAAGCCAGGCGATAAGTTCATGGAGCGTGCCGAGTTTGTCGGTTTCGGTATCTTGATTCTGCTGCTGGTAGTGGCGAATCTGAATGATGTCTTGCGACTGTTTGGAATCCTGTAACAGTGGATTGTTAAGTATTCTGTAAGGTGATTTCTGGATTAGAAAAATAAGAATTAAGAGCACATTAGCTCTATTTATAAAGCGAAAAAGGTGGATTTGTAGAGTGCAAATCCACCTTTTTCGCTTTAGTGCTAAAAAAAGACACTTTATGTGTTTGCTTTTTCAAAAAGATCATTCATCCTTACCTCACTATTCACCAATCCGCTATGCATATTCTGCTTCACTCCATAAGTAGTGATGAAGGTATGCAGCAATGCCTTCTTCGTCTTGGTCGCCACAGAGAAGGAAGACATCCTGTCACGCAGCCGCTGCTCATAGCCGGCATCTATCACAAACTCATCCTTGGCATATTTCATCTCACAGATATTGATAGCTCCATCAGCACGATCTATCAGCATATCAATCTGACCTCCTCTCCATTCTGCACCGGTAGCATCCACAAAAGGACGGCAAGACCAGGAATAAACATTCGCCAAAACACCAGAAATACCTAAAGCCTTCTTAATCTGTGGAATATGATGCAGGCATACCTGCTCAAAAGCATAACCACTCCAGGCGGTTCTACTTCCAGAATTACGCATATTACTCCAGAAGTTCTTATCCTGCCCACTGTTGTTTGCCACAAAACGGGTATAGAACAATGAGTATAAGTCTGTTAACTGATAAAGGGCATCCCTTTCACTTTTTCCTATGGTAGAATATTTCCTGATAAAATCGCATTTCTTCAGATTCTCCAGGATTTCAGACAACTGTCCACCACCTTTCAGTTTCAACTCATCCATCAATTCCTTGCGGGTCATACCCTTCATTTTTTCTGAAAGCACCTCTACTATCTTGCGATAATGCTTGGAGTCATTAAAGAGGGAACGGAAGAGGAAATCGAATTCTCCACGCAATGGTGAATCCTGCGAGAAAAACAGTCTGTCGATGCACACGTCTAACGGAACACCACGCTCCAGCATATCAAGATAATAAGGAATACCACCCAGTATCATATACACATCCAACACCTGCTGGCGGGTAAGAGCCAGTCCTTTCAATCCGTTTAAGAACTGCTCTGTCTCGCCCAGAGAGAAGGGAGCCAGATAGATCTGACGGGTTACTCGACCATACAATCCGCCCTTATCGCCTATAAACTTAGCCAACATCCACGTGGTAGAAGAACCACAGACGATAAGTTTCAGCTGAGGGACCATAGAGGCCCATGAATTCCAAAAATAGCTGAAGGCTGCGATGAAATTGCTTTTGGGCGTATCCATCCAAGGCAACTCATCAAAGAACAGAACTATCGGCTCCTGCTGAGATAACCCCGAAAGATATTCACGTAAAGCGGCAAATGCCTCAAACCAGGTTTTCAATCTCGGCACAGATTTTTTAGCATACTGCGTCAGTGCCATACGAAACTGCTCCAGCTGTACAGCACGGCTCACTTCATACATACCTATAAACGAAAAGGCAAACTGGTCGTTGAACATTTTCCGAACCAGGAAAGTCTTTCCTACACGCCTACGACCATAGACTGCTATCAGTTCTGCCTTGCAGCTATTACAACGTTCCAGAATGAGTTTCTGCTCATATTCACGTCCTATTATTCCGTTTGCATCCATAATTCCTGATTTTATTTCATTTATACTCAATCTTACCGGTGCAAAGATAAACAAAAAAAATGAATTCTGCAAGGATACCACCGCCCTAACTACCTTTTTTGATATAATTAGGGCGGACTTATAAGTGATATCACCGCCCTAACTACCTGTTTTTATATAGTTAGGGCGGTACTATCGCAATGTCACCATATAATTATATGCCCTTTGTCGGGTTGCTTATGATGTTTTTTTGCTCTCCAGACAGTTGGGGAGCAACCTTCTTTCTCTTTGAATATGCGATAGAGATAGGAGCGTGAAGAGAAGTCACATTCGGCAGAAATGATGTCGTTGTTGTAGTCGGGATAGTCGAGCATCATCTTCTTTGCCATACATTATTATAAAATAAGTAAATACGCTTGCAAAAGTACGAAAATGATTTCAGAAAAAGGTATAATATTCTCAAAATGTTTACGAGATATGCAAATAGTTGAGTATTTCACAATATTATTCCTTTCATTTTGGGGTTTCTTGATTTTGTTGTTCCTAATTTGTTTCTTTCATCATTTCACCTTCCTAATTGGTGTTGACTATCAGCATGTTACGGGTAATCAGTAAGATTTAAAGAAATCAATATCGCTTGTATCCTAGTACAAATGACTTGTTTGCGACTCGTATCTCCGAAAGATAGGAATCTGTGTTTCGGAGATACGGGTCGTGTCTTACTTGGACTCCCTTGTCGTTTATCGGAGGCACAAAAGTGCTCTTGCCCGAGCGCAAAAGTGCCCTTACCTTGGCACAAAAGTGCCCTTCCTTAGGCACTTTTCGACTTTGGTGAGTCAAGAATATCTGCTTGGCGTTCTGTTCTCTGATTTCCTTATTATAGAAAATGTTTGTATTGGTTTTTATGTAAAAATAGCGGTGGTAGATGTTTGGAAAAATCTTTATAGTAGAGAAAAATTAAAATCGAAATACGATTTTACCCTTCACCCTTCATCTTTTCGCCCGGAATGCTGATAAACACAGAGGATTTGAGGATGAAAGGTAAAATTCAACCCTTCACCACCCTTCACCGTCCTTCATCTTTTTTGCGTAAGCGGCTCCGCGTTTATACCATTGTAGCTTTCTCGTTTGTTCGTACCTTTGCACCATAATTTTTTAATTGCATGAATTATGACAACAAACGAACGTTTTGAGAAGGCTTGGAATTCCTTCTTAATCTATTTGAATCGAAATCCAAAGGCTCACCTGACTCCTTTCTTGAAGGAAAGGCATGTAAATCACCGTACCATGCAAAATTGGATGTCCGAGAAGGGATATTCTGTCCTGCGTGCCAAGCATGAAATCCGCGAAGTTCAGGAGGCAGCCCGTAAGGAAAGAGCAGAAGCCTCTACTGCAAATACCGGCGTGATGTTCGTGCCTATGGAGTCTCCAACTATAGATCTTCCTATGGAGGATCTTCTTCAAGGCATAAACATAACCTTTCCCAATGGAACCGTTGTGTCGATCAAAAAAGGATGCGCCAAGTCTGTTATGGCGTTAATGAAACTTTATGAGAAGGAGGATGCGGTATGTTTGGATTAAATGAGAACACCCAATACTATGTCTGCCAGCGATACGTTCGAATGAACACGGGTATTAATGGCTTGTATCAGATAGTAAGGACGGAGATGGAGCTGCCACCACTTGGCGGTGCTGTCTTCATCTTCTTCTCCAAGAATCGCCAGCAGGTTAAACTGCTAAAATGGGACGGCGATGGTTTCTTGCTATATCACAAGCGACTGGAACGAGGAACCTTTGAATTGCCATTCTTTGACCCTAAGAACAAGCAATGCAAAATGCCGCACAAGACTCTGTCTGCCATCATGAGCGGAATTTGCCTTAAAAGTATGAGATTTAGAAAGAGGCTTAACTTATAGCTGTATTATAATGCCAATAACGTGCTGTATATCAATAAAATAGATAAAATTAATATCCAATAATACTTGCATGTCTCAATATTTTTTCGTACCTTTGCACTATGACAAAGGACGAAATCATAGTACTTTTGAAGGAGCAACTTCAGCTTGCTAACGATACTGTGAGTTCGCTGACCATACAGGTCGGTGAACTCATTGAACGTATAAAGTCATTAGAAGAGCAACTCGTCCAGAAAGGAATCGCCATAGACAAAGCGAATCGTCAGAACAGGGCGCTCGGCAAGCTCGTTTCCGGCAAAAAGTCCGAACGTCAGGAGAAGTGTCTGCAAGACTCAATGACTCAGGAAGAATTTGACAGGAAGAAAAAAGAGCAGGCGGAAAAGAGAAAGGAGCGCAAAAACAATGGGGCCAAGCGTGACATGCATTATGAGATGGAGGAGAAACATGTTACGGTTAATCCAGACATGGATGCGGAACTTTTGAAGACGCTGCGCATCTATGGCACCCGCACCTGTGTGCGTTACAGCATGGAGCCCATCAAGTTCATCAAGACCGTATATCACATCAACACTTATACGGATGGAAATGTCCTGTATCCAGGAAAGACCCCACCAGCATTGCTGCTAAACTCATCCTATACATCTTCTTTTGCAGCAGGTCTACTGCAGTTGCGGTATATCTATTCCATGCCGGTGGAGCGAATCGTCAAATACTTTGCCGACAGTGGGTTCACACTAAGGAAAGCCACGGCAAACAAGCTGATTGCCAGAAGCGCAGACGTACTGGAAAATATCTATAGAGCCATCTGCCAAAAGGTGTTACAGCAGGATTATGTTACGGCAGATGAAACTTATCATAAAGTACTGCTGACGAGGGTAAAGCCTACAGACAATGGCTCGAAGAAAGGTTACCTGTGGGCGGTAAGCGCACCTAAACTGGGACTTGTGTTCTTCGTATATGAGGCTGGATCACGTTCTGAGCAGATCATACTTGATGTGTTCTCGGATTATAAAGGTACAGTACAGAGTGATGCATATGCTCCTTACCGGAAGCTGGAGTCGGATGCTTATCCGGACATTATGAGAATTGCCTGTCTGCAGCATGTCAAGAGAAACTTCATCGACTGTGGCAAGAACGACAAGGATGCACAGGAAGTAGCAGGCATCATCAACAGATTTTATCAAGAAGACAAAAAGCATAAGGTTGGCGTAAATGGATGGACAATAGAGAAACATCTGGCTTATCGGCAATCATACGCACCGGACATTTTGCAGGATTTATTAGAGAAACTGGAGGAATTATCTTCCAGGAAGGATTTGCTGCCCAAATCGCCCTTGGCGCAAGCCGTCGGCTATGCCCTTAACGAGTATAATGCCATTTGTGACATTTTTAAAAGAGGTGATACTGCTCTCGACAACAATTATATTGAGAGAATCCAGAGGTACATATCGCTGTCGAGAAGAAACTCATTATTCTTTGGTTCGCACGAAGGGGCAAGACGAGGAGCTATCCTATATTCTATCGCCATCTCATGCAAAATGAATGGCATTAATCTGTTCGAATACATTAGCGACGTCATAGAAAAGACCGTAGAATGGCAACCAAATACTCCATTGGAAAAATACAGAGACTTGCTTCCTGACAGATGGAAAAAGCAGTAACAGCATTATTCAATCAGCTATTACTGCTTTTTTCAATTATGCAAGGTATAAACGCGGAGCCGCTTACTTTTTTGCCGTTTTAAGCCCTTTATTAGCTACGATTGACTGGTTATTCGTTAGATTTGAAATTTAGTTGGCTATGAAAAATATATACATATTATTTCTGGTTTAGCTTCATCTTATGAGTCTATACAGTCGTCTATTAAGACCAGAGCTTACCTTAATAGACGACCAATTTCAGCCTTCATAGTAGTTTTTTAGGCTAAATGCGTCTTTTAGATTGAGATGAAGGGTGGTGAAGGGTGATTTTAAGTTATTGTGCTTGTAAGTACTTGTTTATCAGATGTTTATGCTGATAGGGTGAAGGGTGAAGGGCTTTTCTCGTTTCGCTTTTCAAATTTCCTGTATCTGTAGCAATTCCCGCTATGTCGATATAAACATTTGGGGATTCTTCTGGTATTTGACCAAAAAGATTTGGGGATTCTTCTGGTATTTGGCCAAAAAAATTTGGGGATTCTTCTGCTTTTTAACCAAAAAGATTTGGGGATTTAGGATAAATATCGTAAATTTGCACCCATCAAACAGAATAGATTATGGGAAAAGTTTTTAAGCGCAAACTATATGATAAAATGCTTAACTGGAAGCAGACCAGAGACGGTTCTACAGCACTTCTCGTCAAGGGAGCACGTCGTGTAGGAAAATCCACAATAGCCGAGGAATTTGCAAAAAACGAGTACAAAAGCTATATATTCGTCGACTTTGCTGATGCACCAACAGCCTTGTGGGAAGCTATTGACAACATCTCTGACCGCAATCATTTTTTCATGCAACTTCAATTTATATATGGTGTAAGATTATACGAGCGAAAGTCCGTAATCATTTTCGATGAGGTTCAAAAGTGTCCCAAGGTTCGTGAGGCCATTAAATATTTGGTTAAAGATCGCAGATATGACTATATTGAGACAGGGTCATTGCTTTCTATCCGGAAGAACACCAAGGACATCGTGATACCAAGTGAGGAAACAAGACTTACGATGTATCCTATGGACTATGAGGAGTTTCGTTGGGCCTTGAATGATAATGTTACAATTGATATGCTTAGAGAATGTTTCAACAGTAAACGTTCTTTAGGTGATGCGACTATGAGGAAGCTTCTTCGTGACTTTAGGCTGTATATGTTAGTTGGGGGCATGCCGCAAGCTGTCAATACTTATTTGGAAACAAATAACTTGACAGAGGTTGATAATAAGAAGAGAGAAATCCTGGATATATATATAGATGATTTTTTGAAGATAGACCCATCAGGTAAGATATCCAAGATGTTTAGCGCAATACCCGCCCAGCTTAGTAAAAATGCCAGCCGATACCAACAAACCAGCATTTTAGGGAAAAATGAATCCTCGGAAACAATCGCCGAGTTTTTGCGCGACATGGAAGATAGCCTTACCGTGAATTTCGCTCACCACTCAGACAATCCTAGTGTGGGACTTCCTGCACATACGGACTACGACCAGTACAAGATGTTTATGGGAGATACCGGGCTTTTTGTCACGCTGGCCTTTTGGGATAAAGATGTAACCGAGAATATCATCTATCAGAAGCTTCTTAGTGACAAGTTATCAGCAGACTTGGGGTACGTATATGAAAATGTTGTAGCCCAATTACTTGTGGCAACAGGCAACAGGCTTTTCTACCATACATGGCGTTCCAAGACGTCAAACCACAATTACGAGGTTGATTTTTTACTATCACGTGGAAGCAAGCTGTGGCCGCTTGAGGTGAAATCTTCTGGCTATCAGACACACAAGTCGTTGGATGAATTTTGCAAAAAATATTCAGAGCATATAAGTAACAGGTACTTGATATATACCAAGGATCTTAAAAAGGATAAAGAAACAATACTTCTACCTGTTTTCATGACCATGTTCTTGTAAAAAGTAAGCGGCTCCGCATTTATAAGAGGGTGTATCAAAACAAAATCGTTTGATACACCCTCTTTTTAGGTTGAGCCTGAAATCAGGCTTATGTTTTCATATAGCAGTATTCTGCTTTAATCCCAGCTGTCATTCCAGCTGCCGTTATATTCTTTTGAGCCAGTTATTTCATCTGGAAGTTCTCCATCTTTTCCTTCTTCCTTGATGTCCGGTGTAGGACCATTTTGCTCAGGCTGCCATTGCATATTACCAGAACCCGCGAGGAAACTATCCTGCAGATCGCAGACTGTAATCTTGATAGCTGGGGCTATATATTCTTTCTTATTCATAATGTCTATTTTTCTTTGGATTCTTTTACAACTCATAGTTTCTAAAATCACTTTTTATTTCACAACCACCTTCTTGCCATTCACGATGTAGATGCCTGGTTGAACGCCGAGCATATTATCTACTCGCTGACCATTCAGGTTATACACCTTGGTGCTTCCAGAGGTGTTGCCCATAGAAGGCATGTTGATACCTGTAGTCTCACCATTGCCGAAACCGAAGGTAAGGAGTTTGGCATTTCCTGTAGCAGAACCACTCCAAGTAGGAACGAGCCAGCAGCGGTAGCCCTTCATCCAATGGTTGTTCTTGGTGAGGTAGAGTTTACCATTGTTCCAGATATAATTACCAACCTCAAGATTCTGGTGATTATCATAACTACCGATAAACTTCAAGTCAGTCATTCCCCACTTTGTGGTGATTGCCTGATCTACAGGGAAATTCTGCTCAATAGGATTAGTAGCCTTGTCATTATCGTATGTGAATGTGACACCACCTGCAGCGAGCGAATTATCTACTTTGTAAATATCACCGCTGATAGTTCCTGCATCAATGGTTATGGCGCCTTTTAGCGCAGTCTTTTTGCTTATATTTATAATATAAGGTGTATTGGCTACGAGATATGCGCTATTGGCATTATTCTTATCTTCCTCTACCAGACTGAATCCGATAACCAAGTTGCCGTTTGAATCATATACTTTGTTTGCCTTAGCTAACTTGGCATCTGAACCAAATGCTTCATCAAATTGTGCTTTGGTCAAGTCCACTGGCATGATGAGCGAGTTCCATTCATTTTTCACGAAAGAACGCTGGAAATACATCGTCAGATTTTCCTTGTATTTCTTCTGACTCTTCTCGCTGAGATTTACGGTCTCCTGGAAAACGAGGTCCTGCTTGCAGTCTTCTGCGAGTTCATCATCATCAGGTGTTCCATCTCCATCCTTGTCGTTACGCAGATAAAGTCCATAGACTGCCAATGCATCAAGAAGTTTTATACCATCGCCTTGTGTTATCGCCACCTCATCGTAATCTGACTTCGGATTGATAAAGATGTAGCCCTTATCGCCCAAGGTAAGGATATTGGTTCCGAGTATGCTCCAGTCGCTGAATGTTTCAACAGGCTCTTTACCACCCTTATTATAAGTTTTCACAACGAGGGCATTAACCACATCAGCATTTAAGCCAAAGGCTTTTTTGTCCACAACAACTACGAGCTGCTTATTGCGCGTTGCGGTAACACCTAATTTTATGGCGAGAACCGAACCTCCCACAGCATTCACTCCTCCAGGGAAAATAGTTGTGTTGTCTGGGTCACTATCAATACAGTTGGTAATGTCTTTCAGACCATTGCCCAAATTTGCCACTGCGATAGACTGAGTTCTTTCTTGGTTGATAGTGGCATTGGTATTGTCGAACGATATGGCTTCAGCATGCTCCAATGGGTCGTCGAGAACGGCATTCGCATCGGCTGTATAAGCATAGTAGATGTTCATCACGCTGAGCTTTGCACCTAACACACCAGAAGTATAGAGGCGGATCTCGTCAAAGATAGTACCTGCAGGTACATTGATAGAAAATCTAACCTTATGTGTATCTTGACTGCCAATCAGATTGGCTGCGATGGCAGATGAAGCAATGCCGCCTTCTACCTTTTCACCATTATTGTAAAGTCTGACGTTAAACATATCGAGTACGTCTGCATTCAGGGCAGTTTTGGTTGTTACTACGAAACCAACCTGGCGTTCGCCGCTTTGGCGAGCATTTATTTCATCAAAGATTTTACCATTCTTTTTCTTAACGCCACAGATATAAGCATCTCCGATAGTAACACCTCCGAAATAAGAGGCATAACTGTTGAGCTTAGACGAAATGATGTTGGATGAGTTCTTGACGAAAGTCAGCAGGTTGATACCTGCGCTTGTGCCTCCACCTAATTCATATATAGGATTTGCAGGATCGGCATTATAGAGCACAGTTTCCTTCTTCTTATCTTCCGGCTTCTGCTCGGTAGAGCCGCCATAGTTGATAGTGATGGTTTGTGAACATTGATTCTCGCATGCAAGGTTCGTCAGTTTCATTTTTACAGTCACTTTCTCGCCTGTACCATTCTTGTAGCTATCTGTTTCGCTGAAGTCGAGCGTGTTGTTGGTTGAGTCGAATGTAACTCCATTTGGTAAAGGTTCTGCTGGGTCCCATCTTACATTTGGGAAGTTTTCCTCATCCCATTTGAGTTGATAATGAGAGTCGCAGTTGCAGAGGTCGAGACTGGCAGTAGGATTCATCTCGCATTGATGGCCTGCTGTGATAGGCTTAGGAACGATGAAGGCATAATTTGCAGTGACACCATTAGCAACTTCCACTCCCATTGTTCTGAATTTGATGCCAGAGAAATCCATTGGAGCCTTAATGGATACTTTCTTTTGTTTGCCAGCTATAGAAACAGACAGCACGGTTGTTTCTATAGCTTTTTTGTAAATCTCGTTGCCATTCTTGTCAAGAAGATAAATGACAGGGGTTACGCCTGCACCAATCAGAGCTCCATCGCTATACACAAAGCCAGCTTCTGTTCCTGCGGGGAATGTTTCTGTGCTCTTTCCATTATTAGCAATGACTTGTGCATAACCAGAAGAGCCAAGCTGCAAGAGTGCAGAAATTACAATACCATTTGTGAGATCATCATCTATAAGATCTCTGTTAAAGTAATTAAGGTCATGTATTAATGTTGGAACTGAATGTGTGCTTGATTTGGCATTTAATGTAATGTTCTTGTCGTATTGTTGGATTTTTGGATTTGTCAGCGTATATTCTGCATCACCCACGAATGCATAGTAAATCTTCAGACCTTTCACAACATCTACTTTGATGCCATCCTGCCCAACAAGTGCAATCTCATCATAATCTTGATCTGGTTGTTCTGCTGCAATAATATCTACGGCATTATTGCCTAAATCAATATTACCAACAGAAAGATTGAGTACAGTAAAACCAAGCTGTTCTACGGCAGAAGTCTTGAGAATTTTTCCATCTCTATAGAAGCGAATATGATAGTTAGCTTTCAACACTTCGAGTTTCAATACATTACTTTCTCCCGAAATCTTGAAACCTGCCTTTGTATCTTTGTCGATGTAGTGCTTCATGTCTTTCACTGCTACAATAGGTGAACCGGCAAGAAGCGTAGCGTTTGCTACACTTGGAATTGTGTAGTAGTTGTCCAGATTCTCGTCACATAAATAAGATAGATTTTTGGAACCTGAACCAACGGCAATACCATCAGACAGGCTGCTTACCATACAGTTATGGCCTACGAGTGCCATACGTGATTTCAACGGGGTGCGATTTGGTGTTTCACCCTCTTGTCCCTTGTCGTAGTAGGTATTTGCCTGACCTACTGCCTTCAAAGGAAGCAACATAAAGATAACGGCTACCAGCACGGCAGCTTTAAAAATTTTGATTTTCATAAGACAAATAAATGAGTTAATCTGAATATCTAAAATTATATTGGAATTACTTAGAAAGTATTTAAATTTTTACTTATAACAGAATAGAACGTTTAAAACGTTAAAATGGTCGTACTATCCCTGCCTCTGCCTTATGACAGAAGATAAAAAGGGATATTTATCTAATAAAACTAACCTCCAGAAAACGGAATTTTGATAGATTTAGGGAAAATTAAAATCTTGGTATTTAAGATTAGGGGACTTTAAATGTTGAAGAGCGAAATTACCCCCCCACAATTAGAAATCTCTATCAAGAGATGGTTACTATTTTTTCTCATCATTTTCATGATCTAATGTTTTTATCCTTGAATTATACAATCTTTTTATACAACTCTTATGATAAGAGTTTACCTGTTGTAATTTCGGGTGCAAAATTACATTCTTTTTGAGAATAAATATGTTTCAAAATGGTTAAGATTTGCAAATAGAATGATTTTTGTAGAACTTTTATGACTGAAAAAAAGTGCTAATATATGGATTTGCAACTTCGAGAAAGCAAATCGTGGAGTATTTGGAGATTCTCTTTCACAAGAAAGCGAGCTATGCATATCAATGTTGCAAAGGTAATATTTTCTATTGAAAATACAACCTATTCTCTCTTTTTTTCAACAACATTAACGTTAGCCTCTCCTGAAATGATTATATAACGAAAAAAGCAGGAACCTCCTCCCAGAGATTCCTGCTTTATGGTTGTTATTGAAAAAGTATTGTTGTAAAGTCCTAAGATTAAGAGTAGCGGATAATCTGACCTGGAGTCAGCTTCTTATCCTTCTTGTAACCGTTGAGGCGGCAAATCTGATCTACTGTTACACCACGCTTCTCGGCGATGGAATTCAGAGTCTCACCATACTTAACCTTGTGGTAAAGCTTCTCGCCACCAGCGTTGGCATTGTATCTGCCCACTTCGCCACCATTAACCTGCTCACGGGTGTAACCACCATTACCAATCTTGCCACGAGCAGCATTGGCATCTGCTGACTCACGCTCGTAAGAGTCGCAACGGAAATCGTAAAAATCGCCAGTAACGTCCTGATTGCGGAAGTCGAACATCAACGCTGGGTTGAGGGCTACACCGCAAAGACGAGTCTCAAAGTGAAGGTGAGAACCGGTACTACGACCTGTATTACCTCCCAAACCAATCACATCGCCTGCTCTTACCTCCTCGTTCTCAGAAACGAGCTGCTTAGAGAGGTGACCGTAGATGGTCTCCAAACCATTATAGTGACGGATTACGATGTACTTACCATAACCACCACCTTCATATCTTACGATGCGAACTTTGCCTGAGAAGGCTGCGCGGATTGTGTCGCCAATATAAACCTTGATGTCCATACCTTTATGTTGGCGGCCAAAGCTAGCACGGTAACCGAAGTTACTTGTGACAACGCGACTTGGAGTTGGCATGCAGAAATGACGGAGGTCGATACGGAAGTGCTCAGGAAGCGCAGTCCGGCGGTGAGCATACTTGTTGGAGAAATCCTGATACAACTCTGCTGAAGGATTCTCTCTATCTTCCATCATTCGATAATGAGATACTGCTAATGTGTCTATCGACTTCATGCGATGGTCAACTGGTGCCTGACGGGCAAGCAAGTCTTGACCAAATGACGGCACGGTTGTTAGCGCCAACAATGCAACTACGGAAATCTTCTTTATTTTCTTTTTTAAACTCATACTTTTTAATTAATATTCTTTTTTAGGTTCGTCACTATTGAAATGAAATCATAAATGAAATTCCACTACAAAACACCTAAGTAAAAACCCCTTATGTGCGTGACTTTGTTAAATAGACTTTGCAAATATATGAAAAATATTCCAGTCTGCCAAGGCCATTAACACGAATAAGGGGATATTTAACGCGAAAAGTTGATGTTTAACTTTTGTTAAGAAGAAGCGCTTTTTGATTTAAATCAATTTTGCAGTATTTCGTTTTTGCAAAATTATGCAGGTTTCGTACGAAAGTATTTGCATTTTCTATTGAAATTACTTTCGTTTCCTACTGAAGCCTGTTTCATTCCTTTATGAAGCCTTTATCGTTTTTTCACGATAAATTCTGTGCTTTTTCTTTCAGCATTCGCAGCAGGGTGACGGCTGGAGAGTGACCCATAAAGATGATTCGCTTGACTTCCGGACTTGTAAAGCGGAGGCATTTCTGATAGGCCTGATACAGTTCATCGAGATTGATGGTGAACTCCTTGCCGGAACTTTCCCGGATGCCTATCAACATTTTGGCTGTGAGGTGGATACGGATGTATCGGATGCCTGTAGCTGTCTCTATCTCCGTGATGCCTTCCAGAAGTTCTCTCATCTGTTCTGGCGTGAGGGGCGGTCTGTCTTCCGTCACCATGGAGCGCTTTCTTCCTCTACGGCGAGGGGCATCTGTGGACTCTGTGCCTTCTGATGTCTGTGTGTCCGTTTCCTGCTTTCCGATTTCTTCTGCATCAAAAAGGAAGCCTTCTTCTATATTGTTTTTCTCCTTCATCTCTTGATTCCTTTTTATCTCTGATTTCTTTCTCTGTTATTCTCTTTTTAATCCCGGTCATGGTTTCCCTAACTGATTGCAGCCCAATTGATATGGGTTTTCTTCATTTCTTTCAGTCGGTTCCAGAGCAGGGCATTCTGAGGCAGGTTGCAATGTGGGTCGGCATCGATGATGGTCTGTGCTTCTGTGCGTGCCAACTGTACAATCTGTCCGTCTCTTGCAATATTGGCTATCTTCAGGTCGAAAGCCATTCCGCTCTGTTGGGTTCCTTCCAAATCGCCCGGTCCTCTGAACTTGAGATCGGCTTCGGCGATGCGGAATCCATCGTTCGTATCACACATGATATCAATGCGTTTGCGGGTTTCCTCCGACAACTTATAGCTGGTGACGAGGATGCAGTAACTCTGGTCGCAACCTCGTCCCACTCTGCCTCTGAGCTGGTGGAGTTGGGCAAGTCCGAAGCGCTGTGCATCGAGGATAACCATCACGGAGGCATTGGGCACATTCACACCCACTTCTATCACGGTGGTGGCTACCAATATCTGCGTCTCGCCCTTCACGAAATGCTCCATTTCTTCTTCCTTCTCTGCCGGTTTCATCTGTCCGTGTACCTTGCTGAGGCGGAACTCCGGGAAGGCTTCCTTCAGCGTTTCAAATCCTTCCTCTAAGTTCTTGAGGTCGCTCTTTTCGCTCTCCTTGATCAGCGGGAAGACGATATAAACCTGTCTGCCCATATTGATCTGACGGCGGATGCTCTGGTAGAGGCTGGTCAACTGGTTGTCAAACTTATGCAAAGTCAGGATGGGTTTTCTGCCTGGCGGAAGTTCGTCTATCACACTCACGTCGAGATCGCCATAGATGGTCATCGCCAAGGTTCTCGGGATAGGCGTGGCGGTCATCACCAATACATGAGGCGGATTCTCGCTCTTTGCCCATAGGCGGGCACGCTGGGCAACTCCGAAGCGATGCTGCTCGTCGATGACTGCTACACCGAGATGGGCGAACATCACGGGGTCTTCGAGGATGGCATGTGTGCCCACCAATATCTGGACATCTCCACGAATCAGAGCATCGAGCACTTCCTTGCGCTTCTTTCCCTTCACCATACCCGTGAGCAGTTCCACCCGGATGTCCATCCCCTTGAGAAATTCACGGATGGTCTGCAAGTGCTGTTCGGCAAGGATTTCGGTAGGAGCCATCAGACAGGCCTGATAACCGTTGTCGAGGGCGATGAGCATGGTCATCAGCGCCACGAGAGTTTTACCAGAACCCACGTCGCCCTGCAGCAACCGGTTCATCTGTCGGCCGCTGCACATATCGGCACGGATCTCATGCATCACCCGTTTCTGTGCGCCCGTGAGTTCGAAAGGAAGATGGTGGGCATAGAAATCATGGAAGATGTCGCCGATTCGGTTGAAGATGTAGCCACGGTATTTGCGCCGCTGGTCGCTCGCGTACCTTAATATATTAAGTTGCACATAGAAGAGTTCCTCAAACTTGAGTCGCACCTGTGCTTTCTGCATCTCCTGATGGGTATGCGGATAGTGGATGAAGCGGAAGGCTTCATCGCGGGAAATCAGATGCAGGCGGGAGGTGATGGAGTCGGGTAATGTCTCGGACAATTGAGGAAGCAGTCCTACCAAAGTCTTGGTGAGCTTCTCAATGGTGCGGGAGGAGAATCCGTACTTCTTCATCTTTTCGGTGGTATTATAGAAAGGTTGCATTCCCATTTCTGAAATCTGCAGGTTGCTGGCATCATCCATGTCGGGATGGGCAAACTGATAGCGGCCACCAAAGAGGGCTGGTTTGCCGAAGACGATGTATTCGGTACCTACATGATAGGTCTTGAGAATGTACTGGGAACTGCGGAACCAGACTAAATCGACCACGCCGAAGCCATCGGAGAAATGGGCAACAAGACGCTTGTTGCGTTTGCCAGTATCAAACTCCTCGTAACTTAGTATTCGACCTTTGATCTGGACATAAGGCATGTCGGGGGTGAGTTCGCTGATGTGGAAAATCCTCGAACGATCTACATATTTATAAGGGTAGTATTCCAGCAAGTCACCATAGGAGTTGATACCGAGCTCCTTGCTCAGTATCTCTTTCTTTTTGGGTCCTACGCCAGGCAGGAACATGATGTCTTGGTCTAAAATACTACTCATATTTTTAAGTGAAGAGAGAAGAATTCTCTTGTTCTTATTCTGATAACAATGCTTCAGCGATCTTGATGTCGAATGGGGTGGTGATCTTGATGTTCTCTCGATTTCCATCCACCATCGCTACCTGACAGCCGAGACTTTCTACAACGGATGCATCGTCGGTAAACTGTTCCTTGTAACCCTGGTTGAAGGCCTGTTTTGCCAAACTGATGTCAAAGGTCTGTGGAGTCTGCACGATGCGATAATCATCACGGAGCACATTCTTGCCACCGCCACGCTTGTCAATATATCTCAGGGTTTCAGTCACCGCATAGACAGGGATGGCTGCATATTCCTCGCGTGCCGTCTCGTAGCATTCGCTGATGACGTCGATAGAGACGAATGGGCGCACACCATCATGGATTCCTACCACACCGTCCTCACCATCGGGGATGAGTGCAAGTCCGTTTTTCGAAGATTGGAAACGGGTGTCGCCACCATTGGCAATCTGATGTTTGATATCAAAATGATGCTCCTCGCAAAGCTGGTGCCAGTATTCCTGCTGGCTTTCCGGCAATACCAAGATGATATTCAGATGCTCATCGTATTCATGAAAGCGCTCGATGGTGCGCATCAGGATAGGCTTGCCTGCTACTGGCAAGAACTGCTTGGGAATCTCACTTCCCATGCGGAGCCCTTTGCCCCCGGCTACTATAATTACGTAATCCATATTTTTCTTTTTACTTGCTCTTCATGAGATGATCATACATCATTCCGTCCTGCAGGGCAGCCACGGTTTCCTTGCTCACGAAATAACTCAATATCTGGTAGGCATAAGGAAGGGTGGCTGCAGGACCTTCACCTGTAATCACATTGCCATCTTCCTGGAAGAGGGTGCCTGTATATTCTGTGCTGGCATCGAAATACTGTTCGAAACCAGGATAGCAGGTAGCTTTCTTGCCGTCGAGTATGCCTGTGCTGGCCAATACCATAGGCGCTGCGCAGATGGCACCTACACGTTTGCCTGCCTTGTGCTGGGCGATGAGTGCCTGGCGTACTCCCTCATGCTCATTGAGGTTGGTGCTGCCCGGCATTCCACCAGGAATCATCAGCATATCGGCATCTTCAAAACTCTCAACATCCTCGAAACGGAGGTCGGCCTTGATGGTAACTCCGTGGGAAGTTTCCACAAATTCACTACCGGTAACGCTGACCGTCTTGATATCTACGCCCCCTCTGCGGAGGATGTCAACAGGAGCCAAACCTTCGATTTCCTCGAAGCCATTGGCAAGAAATTCATATACCTTTGCCATAATTTTATCTTTTTTGTTGAATAATTCGATTTATATTATTACCTTTGCAAAAGTAACAATAATAATTGAAATGACAAAACAAATGGCAGAACAACATTTGAAATTTGCAATATTTGGCAATGAATACCAGGCTAAGAAGTCGGTTTCCATCGAAACTATCCTGGCTTTTCTGGAAAAGAAGAAGGCTGAGATCTATGTGGAAAATGCTTATTACGACTTTCTCGTGCGCGACCTCCATCTGGATGTGAAGGTGGCGGGTGTCTTCGAGGATTACAACTTCGATGTGGATTACGTCATCTCCATGGGCGGCGACGGAACCTTCCTCAAGGCTGCCAGTAAGGTGGGGGCGAAGGGAACTCCTATCATCGGTATCAACATGGGCCGATTGGGATTCCTGGCTGATGTGTTGCCAAGCGAAATAGAGACTGCACTGGACAGCCTCTATGCCGGGGAATGCCAGATAGAGGAACATGCGGTTATCCAGGTAGAGGCGAGGGGCGGCGTATTGGCAGGCAATCCTTTTGCCCTCAATGATATTGCCGTTTTGAAGCGTGATGATGCTTCCATGATTTCCATCCGTACTCATGTGGATGGGGAATTCTTGGTTACCTATCAGGCGGATGGTCTGATCGTTACCACGCCTACGGGTTCTACTGCCTATAATCTCTCCAATGGCGGACCTATCATCATCCCGCAGAGTGGAAGTCTCTGCCTCACTCCTGTTGCTCCGCACAGTCTCAATATCCGTCCTATCGTAATCAATGATACGGCTGAAATCCAACTGGACATCGAGAGCCGCAGCCATAATTATCTCGTGGCTATCGATGGTAGAAGTGAGCGCATGACGGAGGAAACCAGTCTTGTCATCCGCAAAGCTGCGCATTCTATCAAAATCGTGAAGCAGCGCAACCAGCGTTATTTCTCTACGCTGAGAGAGAAACTGATGTGGGGCGCTGACCAGAGGGAAAGATGATTTTAAGTGAAGAGTGAAGAACGAAGAGTGAAGAATTCAAATGCTTAGATGGATGAAGATATTCAAGGTTCCAAAGTTTAAGTATGATGCCAAGACCTTGCTGATTTGGCTTTGGCAGGCATGGCGGGGCAACCAGTTGCAGGCTGTCCTCAATGCTTCCGTGGGTTTGCTCTCGGTGGGAGTGAGTCTGGCACAGGTTTGGGCGGTTAAGCGTGCCATAGATGTTGCTTCTCATGTGGTGGAAGGCGATATCTATTGGGCTGTTGCTCTCATGGGCTTCCTGATTCTTGCCGACTTCGCCCTGAATGTTTCTTCCGTCTGGATTCGTAATCTCTTGGGCATCAAGGCGCAAAACCGTATGCAGCAGCGCATGCTCGATCGTATCCTCCGTTCTGAATGGCACGGTAGGGAAAAGATGCATTCGGGAGATGTGCTCAACCGACTGGAGACGGACGTGAGCAATGTGGTGAATTTCCTGACGGAGACCATCCCGAATACGCTGGGTGTATTAGCGATGTTTCTCGGTGCCTTCTTCTATCTTTTCTCGATGGACAAGGTGCTCTCTATCGTTATCGTCATCATGATTCCGATTTTCTTGGCTTTCTCCAAAATCTATGTGGGAAAGATGCGCCAACTGACCCGCCAGGTGCGTGATTCAGACAGTAAGGTGCAGAGTGTGCTGCAGGAAACTATCCAGCATCGTATGCTCATCAAGACCTTGGAGAAGGATGATGCGATGGTGGATAAACTTGAGAATACACAGAAGGAATTGCGTGGACACGTGGTGAAGCGTACGATGTTTAGCGTGTTCAGTAATCTGATAGTCAACTTCGGTTTTGCCTTAGGTTATCTCGTGGCTTTCCTTTGGGCGGCCATTCGTATGAGTGCCGGCAGTCTGAGCTTCGGAGGCATGACGGCTTTCCTGCAGTTGGTCAATAAGATACAGGTTCCGGCACGAAACCTTACCAAGTTGGTTCCTGCCTTCGTGAGTGTCTTTACGGCAGCAGAGCGACTGATGGAACTGGAGGAAAATCCGCTGGAGGAACAGGGAGAGCCAATCCTGATTCCTTCGCCTTGCGGTATCCGACTGAAGGATGTCTGCTATAGTTATAAGTTGGCTGAGGCTTCTCCAGAGGAAAAAATCTTGTATCAGAACCAGTCATTGGACAAGACGAATATCATCAATCATCTGAGTTTTGATTTCCGTCCGGGCAGCTGTACGGCTATTTTGGGAGAAACGGGTGCAGGAAAAACTACGCTTATCCGTCTGCTTTTGGCCTTGCTCCGTCCTCAGCATGGAAAAGTTGAGATTTATCATTCGTCGAAAAAGCAGGGAGAACTGTCGCCTCGCCACCGTTGCAACTTCGTATATGTTCCTCAGGGCAATACCCTGATGAGTGGAACCATCCGTGATAATCTGAGATTAGGCAAGTTGAATGCAACTGATGAGGAGATGCAGGCAGCCTTGCATACGAGTTGTGCCGACTTTGTGATGGAATTGCCACAAGGACTCGATACGGTTTGCAGCGAGCAGGGAGGAGGTTTGAGTGAAGGACAGGCACAGCGTATTGCCATAGCCCGAAGTCTGTTGCGCAATCGCAGCATCATGCTTTTTGATGAGGCTACGAGTGCATTGGATCCAGAAACCGAGCGTCAACTCCTTCAGAATATCTTGGCTTCGCATGATAAGACCGTTATCTTCATCACGCATCGCCCTGCCGTAGTAGATTATTGTGATCAGGTATTGAAAATAGAGCGCACCCCGAGATAGAACGTATTTGAAGCAGTCCGTTTTCGTGTAATTATTATTAAAAATCTCGAAAACATTTGGCTATCTCGTTTTTTATTGCGTAATTTGCGTTGCGTAAAAAGCGCAATGGTTATTTGTGTAATGAATAATGATGAGATATGGCAACATTGAACAATCCTTTTGTTGTGTATGGTTATAAAGGAGCAGAGTATTTTTGCGACCGCCAGAAAGAAACCGAGAAGATGATTTCTACGCTGCATAATGAGCGTAACATCACGCTTGTCGCCCCTCGTCGTATGGGTAAGACGGGCTTGATACATCATGTTTTCCATCAGATGGAGGAGCAATATGAAGGGGTGAAATGTTTCTACCTCGATATTTTTGCCACCAAAAACCTGGAGCAAATGGTGCAAATCATGGCTTCTGAAATCATCGGAAAACTTGATACGGTTTCTCAATCGGCCCTTCGTAAAGTTCAGGAGTTCTTCAGTAGTTGGCGACCTACTTTGACGATAGATGAACTGACAGGAATTCCTACTTTTTCTTTAGATTTAAAGCCGAGTGAGGGTAAGGAGAGTTTGAAGCGAATATTTGAGTATTTGAAGCAGTCAGGTAAGCGCTGCTACATCGCCATAGATGAGTTTCAGCAGATATTAAACTATCCTGAGGATGGGGTAGAGGCAATGATTCGTTCTTATATCCAGTTTTTGCCGAATGTATATTTCGTATTTTCTGGCAGTCAGCAGCACATGATGCAGGAGATGTTTCTGTCTGCCAACCGTCCTTTCTTCCAGAGTTCTTTGGTGTTGTCTTTGCCTTGTATCGAAGAGCAGGTGTATTTGGAATTTGCCAATCGTCTTCTGTCCTCTCAGCACAGGTCAATAGATGAATCCACCTTTTCTTATATCTATCAGCAGTCGGATTGTGTAACGTGGTATGTGCAGGCAATATTGCATGGCATTTATGAGCATGGTTCTTCTGAGATTACGAAGTCATTGGTAGATGAGGTGGTTCAGGAGTTGATAGATGAACAGGCGATGGCTTATCAGAACTATTGTGCCTGGCTTACGGAGAATCAGCAGTTGCTTCTATTGGCAATAGCTCGAGAGGGACTGGTGAGTTCGCCTTTGAGCCAGCAGTTTATCAGATCCCATCAGCTTCCTGCTACGAGCAGCGTGAAAACTGCGTTGAAGGCATTGGTGGATAAGCAGTTGGTAAGCAAGACTCCTAATGGTTATTTAGTAAGCGACCGCTTCTTTGCGAAGTGGATTTGTATTCAGTATGCATGAGAAGTTGTCTTGTCCTAGAAAAAGTTGACACAGTATAAATCAACTTAAAAATAACAAATATGGACAAAGACAAAATGGATTTAGCGTTGAGCATAGCTCGCAGTTATTATCAGTATCATGTACCAGTTAGAGAAATTATGGCAAAAATGTCAATTAGCAGTACTTCAGTTTACAGAATTCTTGGTAACTTTGCAACCAATAATCCACAAATCGTAGAAGAAATGAAGCAAAATGCAACACCAGAAAATCTCTCGCAGGAGAACATTGAATTGAAGAAACGCTTGGCAGCTATGGAGCAAGAACTCCATGAGGCAAAGATGGCAGCTGCCGCCTATAACAAGATGATTGATATTGCAGAGCGTCTTTATAAGATTCCTGTGCGAAAAAAATCTGGACCCAAACAGTAAAGGAACTTCGTGCAGAGGACAAAAACTATAGTGTTTCTGGCCTCTGTAAACTGTTTGGGTTTACTCGTCAAGCGTATTATCAGCACGAAGACAATATGCTTGCAGCCTTGGCAGAGGAATCGTTTGTAATAGAGTATGTTAAGTCTATTAGAAAGCAAGATCCAGGTATCGGCGGTCGTAAACTCTGGCTGATGTATTGCAAGGAGTTTGGAGAAGAGAACGCCATGGGACATTGCCGTTTCGAGGATATAATATCAAGGTACAAGTTGGGAGTGCGTTCTTCCAACCGAAAACCTCGTACAACGGACTCTCGTCATGGGTTACCCACATACCCCAACAAGATAAAAGAACTGATACCATCATCACCCAATGAAGTTTGGGTGAGCGACATTACATATCAGAAGATTTGGGATGATGCCGAACAAGGCACTTATCATTTCTGCTACATTTCTTTGATTACGGATTATTACACAAAAGAAATCATTGGCTATTCTGTCGGTGAGTCACTCTCCACCAGGTTCCCTTTGAAAGCCCTAAACATGGCCTTAATGCGCATGGAAAGTTATAAGGATATTATTACACCAATCCATCATTCCGATAGAGGTGTACAATATGCTAGTAACGAATACATCAAATTACTAAGGGAATACGGTATCATACCTAGCATGACAGAATGTGGCAATCCGAAGGATAATGCTGTAGCAGAGCGTGTCAATAACACGTTGAAGAACGAGTTATTCATGGGGCTTTCTTTTACTTCTTTACAGGAAGTAGAAGAGGCTTTAGAAAGGGCAGTACACTTTTACAATGAGTTACGCCCTCATGGAAGTATCGGGATGCTAACACCAAAGGAAGCTGCGAAACAAAAGGGAAGTTTAAAGAAAAATTGGACAAGTTATAGGGAAAAGTACATAAAATCCTTGTCAGTTCAGGAAAAATGATTAATTTTGCAGCAAAATTGTAAAAACCGCGATCCACCCCTAGGGGTGGGTCCTTTGTCTACTTCTATTAGGAACTAGAATGAAGTATGTAAATACTAACTAGGAATAAGATAGAAGATTGACAAGTAGAATTAGGAATAGAGAAAATAATTGTCAACTTACAATAGGAATAAGGAACTATGTAGTCAACTAAATATAGGAAACTACAAGTTCCTGCTATGCCCTTCAAGCGGTCCCTCGGGGATCACGTGATGGGGAACCGATGAACATGAGATGAGCAACCGTTGCTCACGAGGCGGGCAATAAGTGCCCAAACCGAGAACCACAATTTGGGCAATATATCTTGACTTTATAAAATAGCAAAAGAGGTATTGCCCGAAAACGCTTTTTGGGAATACCTCTTTTAAACCTAAAACAAAACCAACTAACTAATAAAAATTGTATGCCTAAACTAAACTCTATTTGTTATATTCTGCTGTAACATCCTTTACTTTATGTTTACTGCTTTCACTGGTTGCTTCGATTTCGAAGTATGCAGTGTTGGTGATTTCTTTTACATCTATATTTAGCTCCCACGTCTGTACCTTCGTCATTGTTCAGGTTCTGGCTCTGGTTCTGGAGTTGGGGTAGGAATTGGCTCTGGAATATCAGGGTCGTTGCTACTTGAACAAGCTCCGAGAGTAAGTGCCATTGTGGCGAGGAGGGGTGAAATATAATTTCTTCATGTTAATACAATACTGCGTTAAATTAATATTTAATCGTCTGTAAATCAATAACTTATATTAAGAAGTGCTTATGAAAACTTAACTGTAAAAAGTTGGTCAAGTCGCTGATTTTCAGTAACTTTGTAGATCACGACAAATACAATATTACATGAATACAGGACTTGACCAATATATGGATATCTTTAAAGATGCAGTTGAAGATTCAGCTGCAAAGATAACAAAAAGTTTCGAGAAAATACTCATCGAGGTGATAATTTTGTTCATGGTAATACCAAGAAAGATAAATTTCACCCAAATGGGGAGGTATGGCTTGCATGTTGAGCAAACCTATCGCAACGCATTCGGCTTGAAAAAGTCGAAGTGCATTGATTGGCTCAAACTTAATGTCTCACTTGCCAAGCGCTTCTTGGGTAAACAGGGAAGATGGGCTATTGCCATTGATCCCAGCTACATCAGTAAAGCTGGCAAGAAAACACCACATATCGGTCGTTTTTGGTCAGGATGTGCTCAGTCTGTTAAACATGGTCTCGAAATCATGGGTATTGGCCTCATTGATATTGATGCCAAAGACTGCATGATGTTAAAAGCACACCAGTCGCTAAGTAATAAAGAACTGAGTCTTAGAAACAAGACTATGGTAGATTTCTATATCAGCGTCATTAAGCGTTACCGCAAGGAACTTCTTAAACTCTCAACCCTCATAGTTGCAGATGCTTACTTCTCTACAAGTACATTTGTTAATGGGATAAAGAAAGAAGGGTTCTCTTTGATAAGCCGCTTTCGTGACAATGCTTGTCTCTTTTATGTCTATGCTGGTCCACGTACTGGAAAACGTGGTCGCCCCAAGACCAAGGATGGCAAGATTGATATGAAGAATCTTGACCTCACTCGAATGGAGAAGATGGAGATGAAAGATATAGAAGGAACAGCTTATACTTTGATAGCCTATTCCAAGGCACTCAGGTGTAAAGTTAGACTTGTCATCTGGCAGATGCCGAATGGCAAGAAGAAACTATTCTTCTCTACAGACACCTCACTTTCGGGTGAAGAAGTACTTCTTTATTATAGAACCAGGTTCCAGATCGAATTTTGCTTTCGTGACGCCAAAGGCTATACTGGTCTTATGGACTGCCAGGCTCGCGATAAGTGGAAACTCGATTTTGCTTTCAATGCTTCGTTCACATCACTAAATGTTGCCAAGGTAACTATGAAGGAGATGGGAATGGAATATTCTATGTCTTCATTCAAGTCACTGATGACCAACATTTATCTGGTGAAACGAATTTTTAAAGCAAGCGGGTACACCCCGAACCGAACTTTAATTAGCAAGATTTTCAAAGATCTCTCGTGCTTACAGCGTATAGCTGCTTAGCACATTATTGAATTATTAACGAACTATTGTTAATATACTTTTGCTTGTTAATCTATTTTTATCGTAGGTTTGTATTGTTATTACGGTGGCAAAGATACGATAATTTTGATTAGCCTGTATCATCAATTGATGCAAATCAAGTGAATAAACCGTGCAAACGTTTGCACAAATTGCTCATGGCATAAAGTGGAATTACATCTACATGATGACTGACATTTTGACGAAATTCGGTTTCATTTTTTCCGTCCATGTACCCACTTTTATTTTTCCCTGCCCACGGAAAAATTCTTGCGTGGGCAGGGAGAAAAATATACCTGGGTAGAGAAGGATATTCCTCATACTCTCATTTTCTGAATTTCCTCCAGTGGAAGTTCTGTGGCCGTTGATACTTGTTCATCAGAAAGCCCCATTGATAGGAGGCGGCGAGCTGTGGCTATCTTTTCTTTTTCCATACCTTTCGCCATACCTTCCTCACGCCCCTTTTCCAAAGCCGTATCTATAGAGTTCTTGACATCACGATAAGCCTTCAAACTATCCATATTCTTTTCCTCCCTTACGAAAGTTCAATATATTATTGTCAAAACAAATCGCTATGGGTTCCATTGTTGAGGAACAGCAACGTTAGTTTTTCGTCGTTTTGTTCCCATAGCATCAACCAATCAGGGGTTATATGGCATTCCCATATACCTTCAAAGTTTCCATGAAGTTTATGTGATTTATATGATGGTGGTAGTTTACCCTCATTGGCTAATTTCTCTACTGCTTTTTCAATGAGAACTGGATTTAGACCACGTTTTACTCCTTTTCGAAGAGACTTTTTAAATTTGTTTGTAAAGTCAATAGAGTATTTCATTGTAAGCACTGTTTGATCAAGTCGTGAGCATCTTTTGCATGATATACTCTGCCAGCTTTAACATCTTCTATGGCTTCTTCAATTCCACTTTTCTTTTCGGTTTGAATAACCCAGCCAAACTTCTTTGCCAGTTCCTTTAATAAGTTGAAGTCAACTTGTGGAACAGTTATTGTTGTTGTTATTTTATTTATAGCTACATCCATATTGCTTTACTTTAATGTTATTTCTAATTTGCCGCAAAGTTACGACTTTTCCTCGTAACTTCCAAGTTTTTGGGGGAAAATATAGCGAGGGTGGTAAAGAAAAAAATAGGCGACTCCGGAATGGAGAGTCGCCTGTTGAATGTTGTTGTTTCAATGATGAAACAAAGGATTATTTACTAAAGTTTCCCACCCTTGTTTATAGGGCATTTTTGAGTCCTTAATGTTCCATCAATCCAACATTAATATAATCGGACATACGTCCGCCCTTTTCCATAAGTGAAGGTACAACACCTATAACACGTCTGCCTCCTTGGTGCATAACCTTGGCTATGCAGTTCATAAGTCCATGGTTGGTATCTCCAAATATTAGGTCGTGGTGGTTTTGTGCCATCCATTTGCCAAACTCCTCGGTAAGGCTAAAGAAGTCGGGGTCGATATGCTCGTTGGCAGAGCAGAATACTGCAATTTTCATAGCTTTATTCTTGAGCTTCATTTATTGTTCTTTGCTGATTTCCTCAATCTGCTTTATCATTTCGTCATTGGTCTTTTGCATCTTTCGGTATATCCACCATGCAGCAACTACACCAATGAAGGCTCCTGTGCCACCACCATAGAATACAAACCACATGCCAGTATCGGCATTTATGGCAATGAGATGAAAGCCTATTTCTATTAATAACCATATGCTCATGACTATTGTGGCTGTCAACATTAGTTCAGTGCCACACGGTATATATGGTGCTACGGTTGCGACGAACAATGTCGGTGAATTGTTGTTCGTTTTCTTTCATAATTTATGTCTTATTTGGTATTTTCTTTACCCTTTAGACTAAGGGTTGGAATGGTTTGCTACATGAAAAAGAAAAAATGTTTTTAATAGGTATAGACAGTTTGGGTCGAGCGCACTTCGCCCGACCCACTTATAATTATTATTACAGTTCGTTAATCCACTTGGTTATTGTCTCCAGCACTTCTGGAGCAATAGTTTCTTCTATTTGCTGATATTCCACAACGCTGCCAGTTGAGCAATGCTGGAACAGATGGTTTACACCATCAATCTTCTTTATAGTGTGCTTGCAGTTGGAGAGTCCAGTTTCAAGTATAGTTGTATTGGCGGCGCAGTCCACTTGAGTGTCTTTTGTGCCGTTAAGTGCCAACACTGGGCATTTAATCTTGGACAACTGCTTGCCAGCATCTATAGTTATGAAATGGCGTATGTATGACGAGTTGGCTTGCTCTAATGATCTTTTTAGGATAGGCTTTAAGTTGTCTGGCACTCCGTCGATGGTTATCTCACTTGTCTTCTTGCCATTTGCAATCTCGTCGAGAATATTTGATATGTTATTGCAGTAGGAATCCACCATCTCCTTAGGCAGGCCTAAGGATGATATTGCCTGACGGTTCTGCATCACGAGAGTTTCTTTGCCAGATATTGCCATGCCAGCGAGCGACACAATGAAGTCGGCTTTGCCTTCAGCTGCAAGCATCATGGCTATTGTGCCGCCCTCGCTATGTCCTAATATTCCAACCTTGTTGAAACGCTTGCGCAATAAAGGTAAGGCAGATGCGGCATCTTGGAGGAAATCGGCTGTTGTGAATTGACCGAAATCAATATTCTTGTCATTCCATCCACGGTCGTCATAACGTAAGGAAGCAATGCCTTGACGGGCTAATGCATCTGCAATTACGGCAAAGGGTTTATGATCGAACAGTTCTTCGTCGCGGTTCTGCTGTCCGCTACCAGTAACCATCAGCACTACGGGAGTTGTCTTAGAATAGTTTTGTGGTAGGGTGAGGGTTCCGTTGAAAGTGTATCCTGCATTTGTGAAGCTTATGTTCTCTTCCTTATATGGAAATGGAGCAACCGGAGTTTGCAGACGTTTAACTACAAGTTTGCCGGGCTTTAGTGTAAGAGGTATGGGGAAACCATTTTGGGTGTATGTACCTTTAATTTCGCCATTCTCCATCTTTCCTTCAAATGTGGCTCCAATCATCGCAACCGAAACCTTTATTGTACCGTCGTCCTTAATAGTCTTCTCGGCTGGTATTCCTTTAGCACCTTGCGAAGGCGAATCCATGGTGCAGCCGTCGCCAGAGAAGTTGAATACTAAAGGCAACTTAGTTCCCATTATGTTTAGTTCGCCGTTCCATGCTCCTTCCTGTGCATTGGCTGCAAGTGAGGCAAGCGCAATAAGCACTGTTGTGATGATTCTTGTAGCTTTCATAATTGTATTTATTAATTGTATGTATTAATGGATTTTACTCTATGCCGATTGGTTTAGAAGAGGTGGTCCTTAATTCCGCAACACTATTGTAAATTAAACTTTTTGAGTACCTGAGCAACAAAAAGTTGCCCATGGTTTTGTCATGTCGAAGAATTCACTTATCTTAGTGTTGCAAAAATAAACAAGCAAAATTCTGATATGACATGGCAAAGATACAAATTAAATCTGAGAAATTCACTCCTTTTGGAGGAATATTTTCAATGCCACTTTTCTTTTCGGCTTGAATGACCCATTCAAACCTTTTGCAAAGTTACGATTTTTCTATTTTTACTCCAAATATTTAGATGAAAGACAGAGTAGAATGAGCAGTAATTAAGTTTACGAATGAAATGGCTCAGATCTTAATACAATAGCAAAAGAGGTATTGCCCGAAAACACTTTTGGGGAATACCTCTTTTAAACCTAAAACCAACTAACTAATAAAATTATTTGCCTAACCTAAAATCTATTTATTGTATTCTGCCGTAACTTTAAAATATCAGGTTTGATTCTTTATTTTATAATTACCTTTTTGCCCTGATGAATATAGATACCAGCCTGCGATGGCTTCTTTGTCATCTTCATACCACTTAGGGTGTACCAGGCATTGTTGGTGCTTGTTTCCTTGTCGATGACTGGTGCATCGGTGATGCCTGTAGTTGGCATATCGGCAGTTACATCCTTGATCTTATAGTGACCTTCATTGTTCTTCTCATTCAGAACCTCCAGGTAGGTATCCTTGTTGATATCCGTAAAATCTACGGTCTGTGGAGTTCCGGTACCTGTACTGAATACGAATGAAACCTTATAGTCCTTGCTCTTGATCTTGTAAGTCTGATAATACCATTTCTTGCCTTCGATCTCCTTGCCCTGGGTAATCTTATCGCCAGGCCATGTCTTAGAGACGGTCAGGTTCTCATTAGGTTTCTCGCACCAAGCCCAGAAGTTGAAGCCATTTTTCCAGCCCACCTTGTCGGCGTTGGCATACACGGTGATATCGTATGGCTCGAAGGCTGCAGGCTTTTCTACCTTATAGGTACGGGTAAGAATGCCGCTGACAGCACCATTCATCAGCAAGCCCACTTTGAGGGTTGTCTCGCCGAAAGGAATCTCAATCTCTTCTCCGCTCTTAGCCTTCTTGCTGCTGGCAGTAGGCTCTGTGCCATCGGTTGTATAAACCAGCTGCGCATTATCCTCGTTGCTTACTGCCACGAGCTTTGCCTTCATCACGCCTTCGTAATCTCCAGAAGCCAGATCCACCCAAGCCACGTTTGCCTTCTTGGGCATGAAATAGCGGTAGTGGTAGCCGTTCAGCAGTTCGGCGTATGTGTTTGGTGCTGGATACTTCTTGGCGTTAGGACCTACGATGGCAATCAATGTTGCCTTGTCGCCTACGGTCCTGATGCCGTTATATCCTTCTCCCCTGAAGGCATTGAAGGTGGTATTGCTTGTATTGGTGATGCCAGCCAGCTGACGTGCGTTGATCATCGCCTTGATATCCTGCTTGCAGTCAATCCAGTGTTTGTAGAATACGCATGGGGTACCGCAAGATGCCAGGATGTATGCATTGGCTGCCAGGGTATCCTTGCGGATAGGGTCCTGCTGTTCGCTGGATGAGCGATATTCTGTATCGTGATTCTCTACGAAGGTGATGGCATACTGCTTGTAAGCTGGGTCGTTAGCCAGACCATCGGTCTTTACGGTCGACCAGTTGGCTTTGATGGCATCGCGCACCACGTAGCGGATAGGGAAGTCGAAGGCAGCACTGGTTATCTGCTCATTCACCTTGGTAGCGTTGAGCCAGTTCTTGACTACTGATACTTTTCCATCCCAATATTCTCCTACGGAATAGTTAGGTTTGGTAGCATCGTTGTAGATACCCGTGTATTTGCCGCTGTATCCCTTCACCATGTCGTAACGGAATCCAGCGTAGCCGAAGTCATTGAGGAGCATGTCAAGATAAGCCTTTACGATGGTCTGCACGTTCTGGCTGCTGTGGTCAAGGTCGCGCATGCCGCCCCAGTCATCGCCTGTGTCATTATTGCTGCTGAGCTTTACGCCCTGCTTATCTGCCTCTTTCTTGGTCTTGCCGCCATCATCGTTGGCACAGATATCGGTAGATTTCATCTCGTAAGTTACGCCCTTGTAGGTTTCTGCAGGGAAGTCAAACCAGGTGGATACGTTCTTGCGATGGTTGATTACCACGTCGGCGATGGTTCCGATGCCGTTATTCTTGAAGGTCTTGATGAGAGAGCGGAGTTCGCTTTCACTTCCGAAAGAACTTTCGTAGTTGGAAAACCAGTAGAGGTCATCGTAACCCATTGATTTATTTCCGCAGTAGGCGCTCTGTGGAATCCATACGAGGTTGAAGTACTGTCCCAGTTCTGGAGCCTGCGCTTCGAGCTTGGTCCATTTGGATTCGCTGAAGGAATCCCAGTAGAATCCCTGCAGCATCACGCCGCTATAGTTGGCAGGCCAACCCTGTGCGAACATATTGACGGTTGCCAGGAGGGCAACGAGTGTTAAGTAGATTTTCTTCATATTTATTCAGTTAGAGTTGTTGCTTTGATAACTGTTGCAAAGTTACGATAATATTCTTTTAGTACTTCTCTTTCTTGATGTAAATCAAGCAAAAAGTTTGTGCAAACGTTTGCATTTGCCTATCTCTTTTTTTATTGCGTAAAAAGCGCAATGGCTGTAGAGAGGAGGAATCATTGCCAACTGAAGAAATTTTTCAGTTCAATGCTAGTTGATTTCATTGCTTTTTCCGTAAAATCTCACCCGATACAGTAGAAATTACGTCCCGACGCGGTGAAAGATACATCCCGACGTAGTACAAGATACGTCGGGACGTAATTTCAGAAGCATCCAGGTTCCCATCTGGTAGGTCTCATTTGTCTTTCAAGTAAGCCTTATTTGAAGTTCAAGTAAGCCTTGTTTGCCTTTCAGGTAAGCCTCTTTTAAATGTTACGTAAGCCTTACTTCACCATAAAGTAAGCCTCATTCGAAAAAAGAATCTTCTCAGAATTTTCGCATCAGGTTCATGGCGTGGCAATAAGTGGCAATAAGGTGGCAATTAAAAATCCCTTATTGCCACGCGTTATGCGCTTGTAATCAAAGAGTTAAGCGTAAGTGTGATATTTGTGGTATTAATTTGATGAAAAATAATTTTTCTTTTGATGAATTCACCAGACACACCCTCTTTGTTGAATGCTTGAGATGATTGAACCAATCAAAATTTTTGATCAGTTCATCCTTATTTATCGGTTGCTTGTTGTAGTTTATGTACTCATATAAGAAGCTGATTTCAACTAAAAGTTCCTTGGTGAATTGTTAAACAGAAATTTTGCAAGTTGGCTCCACACGCCCTGAAGGGGCAGAAGCTCATAGCCCAGGGCATCGCCCTGGGTATAATAGCATTCAGCATACGCCCTGTAAGGGCAAAAGCTTTGTAAATACCTGATACTTTGAAGCTTTTGCCCTTACAGGGCGACAGTTTTGTGTCCGTAATTACCCAGGGCTATGGGCTTCTGAGCCTTCAGCCCGGTTCAGGCTTGTTCCTTCAATTTCTGGATTTCCTCCAGCGGAAGCTCGGTAGCTGTTGCTACTTGCTCATCAGAAAGGTCCATTGACAGGAGGCGGCGAGCTGTGGCTATCTTTTCTTTCGCCATTCCTTTTTCCATTCCTTTCTTTTCGTCAAACTTTCTGGTGGCATATATATCACGCATATTCTTGATGTCCTCGTCATAAAGCTCAAGTTCTTCACGGGTAAGCTTGCGGAGGTCGCCTATTTCAGCCAATTTGCGGAAGACTGGATACTTCTCGCTGAATGGCATCTGCTCAAACATATTCATATTCTTCACTATATAAATCCAACAATCAAATATATCCATACACTCTGCCTCCGTATGCTTGTCGAACAAAGGCAACTGGAGGTACACAATACGCATTCTGTCGGACACTCGCTGGCGTGTCTGTAAGTCGGTGAGCACCAAGTCGGTGCGAAACTCCTTTAGCATAGGACTGTCTGATACAAAGTCCATGAAGCACACCGTATAGACAGGGGCCAAGTGATAGTCCCAGATTCCACGAACGCCTTGCTGCACAATGGCACGTGCCGTGTAATACAAAGCCCGGTCGGCAAAGTATTCCTGCTCTTTTTTCTGCATTTCTACGATGACATGCTTGCCTTCGTTTGTGATACAATAGACATCGAAGACCACACCTCGATCATCGGGGCGCAAGCCAAGTTTTTCGGTCTTGGCAAACGTCACGTCCTTGATTATCAACTCGTCTTCAAACAGTCCGTTGAGGAATGTTATCAGACATTCTTTCGTGTCCTCGCTTCCAAATATTCTCTTGAAAGCCCAATCAACACGTGGGTCTATAAATCTTGCCATTTGCTTTCGCTCTATATGGTTGTGGATGCAATATTGCTATTCGTTGGCAAAGATACGACATTTCCTTGTAACTTCCAAAGTTTTAGGAAAAAATGTAGGGATGGGGATAAAGAAAAAATAGGCGACTCTCGGATTGGAGAGCCGCCTATTGAATATACTGTGCTTATATGATGAAACAAATGCTTACTTTACTGTGCAGTAGATGTTGTCAGATTTCTTTCTTGTAGGATACAACTTGATGGTGTTTCCAGCAACAGCAATGTTGTCACCACCTGCTGTCAAGTTATTGAGACTACCACCGAGGTTGATGTCCCAACCACCGTTTATGCGGAACTTCCAACCATCGGCAGTAACACCTACATTTGTTGCCTCGAAGCAATACTCTTTAGCATTCCAAGTCATGACTGCATCGCCACCCCAATTGTTGAAGCCACCGATGATGCCCATGGTCTCAACCTTAGTTGCCTTGATGGTGCCTTCTCCAAGATTAACATCGAAGTAGTAGACACCCTCTCCAGCGTTCACACCGAAGTTTCCACCTTCGTTGGTTGCAGCATCCGAGAATGTGGTGAATGCACCAGCATTGATTTCGTTGTCCCAGCTTCCAGCTACACGCTGGAACTTGAACTGGAGACCAGCTCCGTTAGGATCGGCTACATATACATAACCAGTGTATACGCCCTTTGCCTCGTCCACGAGAGCGAGCTTCTGGTCTGAACTTGACCAACCATCTGTGCTACCGATGAAGTAGATGAATGGATCGTAGTTTACTTCCTCTATGGTATAAGAATAGTCCATCATGTTGATGGTGAGCTTATACTTACCAGCCTTAGCAATCTTACCTGCCTTAGCGTCACCGTTGGTCAGCGCACCAGTCATGCTGGCGTCGCCGTCAACCTTAGGACCTACTACGCCGGCAGCCCAGATGTTGCCAGATTCGATGTTCTTCTTAGGAATGATCTTCCAGTACTGGTCTGCCTTTGTTGTCTCGAATGTGATGGTGAAAACAGGGTCATCATATACATCCTTATCGCTGTGCTTGAATGCCTGCTTGTCACTAACTGTATTCCAGCCGTCAACGCCTTCGGCATTAAACATGTCGCCTACGAGATAATAGCCGTTTTCGATAACTGGAGCCTCAGGAATAGCCTTAACCTGGAATGTTGCAGATGTTGCCATCTTCACGGCTGTAGAGCCATTGCTTACCCATGCATCAAGAGTAGCATCGATGTCGCGCTTTGTAGGACGCTTGCCATACTTATCTACGATATAGCTTGTCAATTCAGCTGTTGCCATGTTGCCATCAGCATCAATGTCGAATGACTGACCGTCGAAGTTAATCTTATAATTAGGTGTATAAGCTGCGTCGGAAGAAGTAGGAGCAACAATGCTCGCTACTTTTACCTTCTCTGTCTTAACGTTAGCCAAGTTGATGACATCAACTGGAGTTACGCTACCGTCGCCGAATGATACAGCTTCCTCCTGAGGATTTGACTGTGGGTTACCCCAATCTGTGTAGTCTTCGGTGCAAGACACCATAGCCATCAGCAGGGTCATTCCCAATAATATTTTCTTAATCATAATTGTCTATACTTTAAATGTTTTACAATTTAACGATGCTGAACGAACCAGTGATGTCGTTGAATGAGATGACATACTTGCCTTCTGCCAAGCCGATGTTCTTGCCACCTGCATCACACTTTCCGTACATGTTGATAGCGCCATCTTCTGCACCATAGCCCCAGCTTGTATCCCAAGAACCTTCAATCTTAAACTTGAACTGTGCAGTCTCGCCGGCAGGAACATCCATTACATAGTACCAAGCGTGGTTCTCAACGCCCTCAGTGTTGTAAGGAAGCATTGGAGTGTCAGCCCAATCATTGAATGAACCACTAATCTGGATAGTACCATAGTTGGTTACATTACCCTCGTACTTCACCATCTTGGCTGTATTGTCAGCAGTGTTGATTGTAATGGTGTAGTAACCGGCTTCAGCAGCAACGATATGACCACCGTCACCACCGCCATTACGATTTTCTATTGTGCCTTTTTTAGCGCTGATTTCGTTATTGAGTATGGCGTTCATACTGTAATCCCAGTTGAAGTCTGAAGGCAGAATCTTGAAACCAGCTCCGTCGCACTCGGCCTTGTCGTTGTAATCGCCGGTAAGGAAGTAGTTGGTGTATTCAATCTCACCAGCACCAGTCTTCTTGTCGTAAGAGAAGTTTGGCTTAAGGAACATAGGAAGTGCGTCTTCTCCAATGCTCTTGTTGCCAGCCCACTTAGCGCCGAACATGTTACCTACAAGATACCACATTGTTGGAACAGCATCCTTCAACTCAATGTAGTAAGGCTTTACGTTGAGCTTTACTGAGTTTGAAGCGATAGGGTTCAGACGGCTTGTGCCCTCAAGGATGTAAGCGTTAACACGAACGTACATCTCCTGCTCGGCAGGAACATTACCTTCAGTCCATTTAAGTATCTTTACCAATGCCTTGTCCATTTCTTCTGCAGAGGCAGAAATATTACATTTCTGTGTGGTGTTGCTAAGAACAGCGTAATCTGGCACCTTTTCGCCACTCTCGTCTGCAGCAGCTTCATCAGTAGAAACTGTGAAGCTGTTGGTTGGAGATACCTGCACCTCGTAAGTTGCGTTGATAGGGGCATTGTCTGCTGTGTACTTAGGCTGTGACCATGTAAGACCAAGTTCTGTGGAATGCTCCAAATCAATAGTCGTAGTCGCATTGGCATATGCAGGAGTGTTCAACGCAAACTCTTTAGGCTGAATCAGCGTAGGGTTAGAGTCGTTGTCATCCGAACATGATGCGAATAAGCTGATGATGCCGACAAGCAGAGCACCAATTATATATTTATTCTTCATATTGCGTTTTCTTTAATAATTCTTTTATACTTTAGTTTTGAACCTCGTTATATCCGTCAATCTGTGTCAAGTTCTTGTTAGAAAGAACCTCTGATGATGGGAGAGGATATACATTATAGGTCTTGGCGAAGGTTGTACCATTAGCGCTACCACCCTTAAGTTCCCAATTGTATGTAGCCTGACTGCCACCAAACTGATTGAAACGAATCAAATCGGTACGGCGAAGACCTTCGCAATATAACTCACGTGCACGCTCATCGAGCACGTCGTTAAGAGTATAAGAAGCACGTACGGCAGCGTGGGCACGATTGCGAAGAGCATCGATATACTTCTTTGCCTTAGCCGAGCTTTCACCATTGAGGTGCATCTCAGCCTCAGCTGCATTGAGGTAAGCCTCAGCTACACGGAAGAGGAAGAAGTCTATATCTACGTTATAGCTGTCGTGAGGAGTACCACCATTAGAATAGTTGTTATTCCATTTTGGTGTTGCAATACCCTTGACGAACTTATCGTTAGCACCAATCTCCAAAGTACGATCGCCGTCACTGTTGCCTTTACCCCAAAGGATAGCACGGTCATCAACGTTCATAGCACGGATTTCGGAAGCTGACTTGTTTACAACAACTTTTGGATTGGTAAAGAACTTCTCTACGAATTGTGGACGAACACGCATACCTGACCATGTGTTGGCAGTAGTGGCAGCATCCTTATCTGTAACAGTCTGCATCGTAGCATCCCAAAGAGCTGCAACAAAGAACATCGAGCCACCCCATCCCTGAGTCTTGTCACCATCTTGCATCAAAGGAAGAAGAGCCTCGCAGCTTGCACCATTTGAACCATTGTCGCCCATGAAGAGCAGGTCGTATGGCTTGTAGCCATTAGCCTTTGCCTCTGCAGACATCTTGCTGTCATCGAAGAGCTTATAGTCTGAATTGATAACCTTCTCGGCATATTCGAGAGCCTTATCCCAATATTGATTGTTCTGGCCATCGTTGTTAAGGTATGTACCTGCATTGAGGTACAGACGGCTTAAGAGCAGCCAGCATGTGCCTTTATCAATACGGCCATAGTCTGGGTCGCTGTCAGTCTCAGGCTTTGCCTCCAACAGGTCTGGCTCTGCAGCGAGCAATTCGTCCTTTACCCAGTTGAACAGGAACTCACGGCCCAACTGAAGAAGCTCTGCACGAGTGTAAGACTTGCCTTCCTCAAACTTTGAATTGTAAGTATGAGCCTGTCGTGGTGTCTCTGCCGAAATCTTATCAATGAATGTTGGATCACCGAAGAAGTCGAGCATCAAGAAATAGCTGTAGGCACGAATGACACGTACCTCTGCATACTTGGTTGGCTCTGCCTTGGCAGCGTCAAGACTTAAGAAGTGGTTCTCGTAAGAGATGTTCGACATCAGACGATAGTAGAGGTTCTTCAGAGTGGCATTACCCGGATCGAACTTATTGTAGGCAACATCTGCGATACCGCCATCTGACCACCAGCAGACAGCTTCGTCGGTAGGTACCTCGTTGAAGTTGAACAGGTTGCGTAGAAGGGTTGACTTACCTGCGTCGTCGATAGTGAAATCGGCATTACCGTCATTACCCTCCATGATAAGACCAGCATAGCACTTGCTGTATAAGCCCGTAATATTAGGATTGGCATCAACAGTAGGGTCAATGTTTCCCTTGTTCAAGTCATCCATGCAAGAGCTCAAGCTTGCTGAAAGCAGAAGAGCTACTGCTGGGGCAATTATGTTGAATTTATTGAGTTTCATATCGAAATCTATTTTAAAATGTTAGAAGTTAAGGTTCAGACCGAGCAGGAATGTGCGGCAACGAGGATAGATGTTGTCGTCCTTACCTGATGTTACTTCAGGGTCGATACCTTTATACTTGGTGATAGTAAACACGTTAGAGCATGAGGCGTAGATACGACCTGAGATACCCTTGTAGTTACCCATCTTCAATACTTTATCAAAATTATAGCCCAAAGTGATGTTATCGCATTTCAGGAAGCTACCATTCTGAACGAAGTAGTCAGTAAGAGGATAGTTGTATGAAGTCCAGCCCAAATTTACAATATCCTTTGTGCTGTTTTTGTAATATCCCTTAGCACTACAAATTTCTTTCGTATTTATTGCACCCTCAGCGTATCCATTGTAGAGATAGTTTCCGAGGCTTGCACGGAAGTTACTTCCGAGATCCCAGTTCTTGTATGCAATCTTGAAGCTGAAACCACCAGTCCAAGGAGCTACAATGTTCTTATAGAAGTATTTATCGTTCTCGTCAATAGAACCATCACCATTGCGGTCTACATAGCAACCCATGATAGGACGTCCGTTCTGATCGTATACCTGTTGGTAAACCAAGAACGAATTGGCTGGCTTTCCTACTTTATGATAGGTGATTGCCTGATCCTGACCTACCTTCATACCTGCCTCCATCAAATCACGACCACCTGCAAGTTCGGTAATCTCGTTCTTGTTGTAAGCAGCGTTGACGCTCAATTCTACAAACCAGTCCTTGGTCTGGATAGGACGACCTGTGATAGCTACCTCAAAACCCTTGTTTTCCAATGTACCTGCATTCATCAAGAGAGCATTGTCAAAGTTCTGACCTGCAGCGATGGTTGTTGTGCTGAGCAAGTCGGTTGTCTTGCGGATATAACCATCAAGGTTGATGGTGAGTCTCTGGTCGAACATACCATAGTCGAGACCTACGTTCCATGTAGTAGTCGTCTCCCAAGTCAATTCGTCATTGTATGCCAATGGACGGTAGAGTATTCCTGGGTTGTTGTCAATACCACCGATTGGATAGAGGAAGTGATTACTTGTACTCTTCTTATAGGTAGCGGTGTAGTACTCTCTACCTGTATCCTGCTGACCGGTCTTACCCCAACCAAGTCGGAGTTTCAAGTCGCTGATAGCATCAACATCTTTCAGGAATTTTTCGTCTTTGATACGCCATGCGAAGGCTGCTGATGGGAAGAAACCCCAACGGTGTCCGTCTGCAAAGCGGCTTGAACCATCATAACGGGCAGTGAATGTAAGGAGGTAACGATCCAACAGAGAATAGTTGGCACGTCCATACCAGCTCACGAGGTAAGTCTGTCCCTTCCAGTTGCTTGTATCGTAAGACTTCACAGTTCCTGCAAGAGGTTCGCCCTTGTCGTTCTTACCTTCGTTGGTAGAAGGATACATAGACTTGCTCCACTGGTCTCCCCAATATTTCATGTGGCTATACTCATAACCAGCCATGATGTCGAAGTGGTTAGCCTTGTTGAAGTCCTTGGTGTACTGAGCATAGGCAGTAGCTACAACGTTATACTTCTTCTCCTTATTTTCGCTGTTGCCACCATAGTAGAATCCGTATGTAGATTGTGGATTGTTGGTGTTGTACTCTCCACCAGTGCTATATTCTCCAGCTATGTTGGCGTGAAGATGAAGGTCTTCGAAACCATGTATCTTATAGTCTGCCTCTACATTACCCAAGAGGATATGCGCACTCTTGTAGAAATCGTAGTTTTCAACTTTTTCTACAGGGTTTGTTGGAGCATCGTCGTTGCGGTTATATGGGAATGTAGGGTCGTATGAAGTAGTAGGTAATGCCCACTGCCAATAGCCACCCCAGTTCTTGAATGTTTCGTCACTGCTCTTTACTGGGCGGGTAGGATCCATGTTGATAGCTGCACCTACTGCATCCTGTCCACCTGGATTTGTTTTTGAGTAAGAATACTTACCGTTGACATTAATGTTAAGGTGCTTGTCGAACAATGATGGATTGATGTTGAAACCGGCAGTAACACGCTTATAGTCAGAACCCTTCAGAATACCTTCCTGACCGGTGTAACCAACGCTGACACGATAAGGCATAGACCAAGAATTCTTACTGATTCCACCTGTCAAGCTGACATTATGCTCATGGCTGACAGCTGCACGGTAAATCTCGTCCTGCCAGTCGGTATCGTATGTGCCGGCAGAATAATCTGGAGTTCCATCTGCGTTGAACTTCTTCCAGCCTAAACCTTTGTAGGCAGAAGAATCTTCACCATAATAGTTCTTGATGAAGTCTGTATATTCAGAAGCATTCATCACATCCATTTTCTTGGCAACAGTACTTACCGAAAGTGTACCATTGTAAGAAACCTGTGGCTTCTGGCCGCTGCGACCCTTCTTGGTTGTAATGATGATGACACCATTGGAACCGCGTGAACCGTAGATGGCAGTTGCTGAAGCATCCTTCAATACGGTAAAGCTCTCGATATCATTAGGGTTGACAAGAGACAGAGGGTTGTTTACACCCTTTGTGCTGTTGTTATCCATAGGCATACCATCGATAACAATCAATGGGTTGTTGCTCGCAGTAAGAGAAGCACCACCACGAATACGAATCTGTGCTCCATCACCAGGAGCACCCGTTGATGAGTTGACATTTACACCTGCAATTTTACCCTGGATCATGTCCTGTGCTGAAGTAATGATACCATGGTTCTTCTCGTCAGGTTTGATCGCAGTAACAGAACCTGTCAAGTCGTTCTTCTTAGCCACACCATAACCGATGACTACGACTTCGTTCAAAGACTTAGAGTCATCCTGCAAGGTAATGCTCATTTCTTTAGAAGCCTTCACGGTCTGTGGAGTCATTCCCAGATAGGTAAATGTAAGGTTAGTACCAGGAGCTGCATCAACAGAGAAGTTACCATCCATGTCGGTAATGCCCACTGCCTTACCGTTGGCTGTAATGGTAGCACCCATGACAGGCTCACCAGAAGCATCTTTCACTTGTCCCTTAATAGCACCAGACTGTGCAAAGGAACTCGCTGTCAGGAGCAGACCACTTGCGAGGGTCAACGCTCTGAGAGGCAATTTAAATTTTACCTGCTTCATCATTTGCTTGATTTTTAAGTTAATGTATAAATGTTTATGTTTATTATTGTTTTTAGTCTCGGCCACACTTTAACTACATTTACCTTTACTTACGGTTTCATTAGGAAATCATTGTTTGTTAGGTTCTTTATATTTATAAGGTGGCAGAAAGCGGATTTGCATCCTCTTTGCATGCTTTTTTACGGCATTCTCAGACTTTCTGAGTGCAAAATTAAATTCTTTTTCGATACGTTGTACTATTTTTTAGTTAATTCCGTTATTTCTTTAGTGCAAACGTTTGCACACCTTTTTCTTGATTTACATCAATGAAATGGTTCAACTTAACGGATATTTGTCTAATTTTGCATTGTAACTAAAAACAATTATGAAAGAAATTGTACCCATAACAATGAAAGATATCGCTCGCGATCTCGGATGTAGCATAGCTACTGTGAGTAGAGCGTTGAAGAATAGCCCTCGTATCAGTGCTGCTCAGAAGGAGCGTATCCAGGCTTATGCCAGGGCGCACAACTTCTATCCGAACGTGATCGGTGAAGCCCTGCGACATAGTAAGGTGCAGCCGATGAAGGTAATTGGAGTCATCGTACCGGAGTTCGTACATTATTACTTTATGTCTGTTGTCTCTGGCATAGAGGAAGAGGCGCGTGCACGCGGCTATCGTGTGATGGTGGCGCAGAGTAACGAACGGTATGATAAGGAAGTGGCTATTTGTGAAGACTTCTATAAGAATAAGGTGTGTGGCATTATTGTCTCTCAGGCCAAGGACACCAAGCAGTATGATCATTTTCTGAAACTGATGGATAATGGTGTACCGCTCGTATTCTATGATAGAATATGTACAGGTGTGAATTGTTCTCGTGTGGTTGTAGATGACTACATGGGAGCTTTCACCGCCGTTACCCATCTGATAGATACGGGATGCAAGAAAATTGCATTCTATGGGTCGCCGATGAATATGGAAATTTCCAAAAACCGCTACAACGGCTATCGGGATGCTCTCCTGAAGCATGGACTGAAAGAAAATCCGGACTGGGTGAAGATCTGCGACAACCGTGCACAGGCTGAGGCGCTCACACCAGAGATTCTTGGAACAGAAGATTGTCCGGATGCATTCTTTGCCATCAATGATGATACGGCTATCGGTATTCTCTATACTGCCAAGCGTATGGGGTATAAGGTGCCGGAAGAAATTAGTGTCTGCGGATTTACCAATGGTGATCGTGCCAAGGCTTCCGACCCGATGCTCACTACGGTGGAGCAGCGGGGTGTTGCCGTGGGAGAGGAGGCCGCCAATATTCTCATTGGACAGGTGGAAGGATCCATTCCTGTGGATGAGGTGGAGAAGAGAGTCGTCAGAACAAGATTGGTGGTGAGAGGAACAACAAGATAATGTTGAATGTTGAATTGGCATTCTTGCTGGCACCTTTTAGGGTGTTGTCTTAACTTCTGAATGAATATAAATTAAAACAAAAATAATATGACACAAAAACCTGATTTGAGTTTCTGGAAGCTTTGGAATTTAAGTTTCGGATTCTTCGGGGTACAGATTGCTTACGCCCTTCAGAGCGCCAACATATCCCGAATTTTTGCAACATTGGGTGCAGACCCACACAACTTGAGTTATTTCTGGATTCTCCCTCCGCTGATGGGAATCCTGGTGCAACCTATCGTCGGTACTTTGAGCGATAAGACCTGGTGCCGCTTCGGTCGTCGAATACCTTACTTATTTATTGGTGCTTCGGTGGCTGTATTGGTGATGTGTCTGCTGCCTAATGCCGGTTCGTTCGGATTGACGGTGAGCGGTGCGATGCTTTTCGGTTTGATAGCCCTGATGTTCTTGGATACAAGTATCAATATGGCGATGCAGCCTTTCAAGATGCTGGTGGGTGATATGGTCAATGAAAAGCAGAAGGCGAAAGCTTACTCCATCCAGAGTTTCCTCTGCAATGCCGGTTCTGTGGCTGGTTACATTTTCCCATTCCTCTTTACTTTCTTGGGTATCAAGAATGTGGCTGACAAGGGTGTGGTTCCTGATTCCGTAATCTGGTCATTCTATATCGGTGCTGCTATTCTGATTCTCTGCGTCATCTATACTACGATGAAGGTGAAGGAGTGGAACCCCCAGCAGTATGCGGAATATAATGAAGTGAAGAATGCTTCTGCTTCAGAAGAAAAGGCCGATTGGATTACTTTGCTCCGCAAGGCTCCTGCTACTTTCTGGAAGGTGGGTCTCGTGCAGTTCTTCTGCTGGGCTGGCTTCCTTTATCTATGGAATTATTCTACAGGTGCCATTGCTGAGACGGTTTGGAATACTACCGATCCTACTTCCGAGGCATTCCAGGAGGCTGGCAACTGGGTAGGTATCCTCTTTGCTGTTCAGGCTGTGGGTAGTGTGCTTTGGGCGGTTGTGCTGCCTCAGTTTAAGAATACCAAGATGGCTTATGCGGTCAGTCTGGTCATTGGTGGTGTCGGTTTCGCACTGATTCCTTTCCTGCATGACCCATATCTGCAGTTTATTTCATTCCTGATGATTGGTGCTGGTTGGGCAGCCATGTTGGCAATGCCTTTCACTTTTGTTACCAATGCCCTGCAGGGATATGGACACATGGGTGCTTATCTGGGTCTTTTCAATGGAACGATTTGCATTCCTCAGATTGTAGCTGCCATCTGTGGTGGTGCTGTTTTGAGCCTGGTGGGTTCTCATCAGAGTGACATGATGATAGTGGCTGGTATCTTGCTGATATGCGGCGCTTTATCTGTTTCCTTCATCAAGGAAAAATAAGTAAGAAGATAAGTAAAATGTATTAAATTGCAAAAAATGTTGTGCAACCGATTGCGCAACATTTTTTGTGATTTTTGTGCAAAAAATGTTTGATTTTTCGATAATTAATATTACCTTCGCAGCGTAAATAATAACCTTTGTATCTTATGGTGTTTCATTTTAATATAGATTATAAAACTGTCTATGGCGAGGAACTCGTTTTGAATATGACAGTTGATGGGAAGGAGGTCCAGTATAAAATGGGGACTGAGGATGGCTCTCGCTGGTCATTCGATTGGGATGGTACCCCAAAGTCTAAGAACAATTCCTACTTTTACAGTGTAAGTAGAGATGGCTTTTGCACCAAGGCTGAATGGCAATTGGCGAGGCATCAGCTGAACTGTACGGCTGAGCGTGCCGGTGATTATACTTTGTATGACCGTTGGCATGATATTCCTGAGGATTCATACTTCTATAGCAGCGCCTTTACTGACTGCATTAACCATCAGCAGTTAGGCAAAGTGAAGGAGCATTCCTTTGCTAAGACGATCCGCCTGATTGTTCGTGCTCCACAACTTCGTGAGGGTGAACGTTTAGTAGTAGTAGGTTCTGATCCTGCACTCGGTGCTTGGGACAAAAACCATGCTCTTCCTATGGTTCAGCAGGCTTACAATGAGTGGACTGTTGATATCAATGTGGAGACTTTAGCTGTCAACTATCTGGAATTCAAGTTCGTAGCGCTCAATGAAAAGAAGGAATGTCTTTGGGAAACAGGTTACAACCGTTCTATTGAAATCCCTGAGATGAAGAGCGGTACGTTGATTTCTTATGAGTTGAGCCAGTCGTTCCTGGAGCGTTGGAACCGTAAGTTGGCGGGTACACTGGTGCCTGTTTTCTCACTCAGAAGTAAGAAGAGTGCCGGTATCGGTGATTTCGGTGATCTCAAGAGCATGATCGATCTGGTGGCTAAAACCGGTCAGAAGGTTCTTCAGCTTTTGCCTATCAATGATACGACTATCACGCATACCTGGACAGACTCTTATCCATATGGCTGTATCAGTGTCTTTGCTATTCATCCTCAGTATGCAGATCTTCTTGCATTACCAGAGTTGAAAGATGCCAAGAAGCGCGCTGAGGCTGAAAAGACGAGAGCAGAACTCAATGCGCTCCCTCAGATAGATTATGAGAAAGTAAATGATTTCAAGATAAACTATTTGCACCAAATCTTCGAACAGGAAGGAAAACAAATGTTAAAGAGTGCCGATTTTCAGGCATTTTTTCAGGAAACAGAACAGTGGCTTGTGCCTTACGCACAGTATTCTTACTTGCGTGACAAGTATGGTACTGCCGATTTCTCTCAATGGCCAGACCATAAAGTATGGGATGAAGCTGAGCGTAAATCATTGAGTGATTCTAAGAGCAAAGCATACAAGGAGGTGGAATTCTTCTACTTCGTGCAGTATGTATTAAATACACAGATGAAGGCGGCTCACGAGCATGCTATGGCAAAGGGTGTTATTCTGAAGGGTGATATTCCTATCGGTGTAAACCGCTATAGCTGTGATGTGTGGGTGGAGCCTAAGTACTTCAATCTCAATGGACAGGCGGGTGCTCCACCTGATGATTTCTCTGCAAATGGCCAGAACTGGGGATTCCCTACTTACAACTGGCATGAAATGTTGAAGGATGGTTGCCAGTGGTGGGTTCGCCGCTTCCAGAACATGTCTCTGTACTTTGATGCTTACCGTATCGACCATGTACTCGGTTTCTTCCGTATCTGGGAGATTCCTGTAGATTCTGTTCACGGATTGCTGGGTCAGTTTGCTCCTGCGTTGGGAATGACGGCAGATGAGATTCGTTCTTATGGCCTTAATTTCCAGGAGGATAGATTCACCCGTCCTTTCATTACCGACTGGATTCTGAACCGCATGTTCCATGAGCGTGCTGATGAGGTGAAGGAAAAATATCTCGACCGCTTGGATGACGAGCGCTATCAGATGAAACCGGAGGTGAATAGCCAGCGCAAGGTGGAAGCTTTGTTTGAAGGTGCTACCGATCAGAAGGATATCTGGCTCCGTGATGGTCTCTATGCTCTGATTAGCGATGTGCTCTTCGTTCGTGATCATCGTAATCCGGGATTGTTCCACCCACGTATCTCGGTTCAGTTTGATTTCATCTTTGAGTCACTTTATGATAACGACAAGGCTGCGTTCAATCGTCTTTATAATGATTATTTCTATCGTCGCAACAACCAGTATTGGTATGGTGAGGCAATGAAGAAATTGCCTAAGTTGGTTCAGGCTACCCGCATGTTGGTATGTGCCGAAGACCTCGGAATGGTGCCTGATTGTGTGCCATGGGTAATGAATGAGTTGAAGATCTTGAGCCTGGAGCTGCAGAGCATGCCTAAGGATCCTTCTGTGAAGTTCGGCCATCTGAGCCGTAATCCTTATCGCTCGGTTTGTACCATTTCAAGTCATGATATGCCTACCCTCCGTCAGTGGTGGGATGAGAATATCCAGCGTACTCAGGAGTATTATAATACGATGCTCTATCGTCAGGGTCCTGCTCCTCATCCGCTCCCAGGTTGGCTTGCCAAGGATATTATCTCACGTCATCTGACCTCTCCTTCTATGCTCTGTGTGTTGAGTATTCAGGATTGGCTTGCTATCGACGAGCATCTCCGCTTGCCTGATGCGAATGCAGAGCGTATCAATATCCCTGCTAATCCTAAGCATTACTGGCGCTATCGTATGCACATTAATATCGAGGATCTGGCAAAGGATGCTGCTTTTATGAATCAGTTGACAGAAATGATTTCACAGGCTGGAAGAAACTAAGATTTCTTCAAAAGCATTGAAACGTTTCTCGTTAGTTTGAAATAGCTTTTGCTTAGAATTGAATGACTTTTAGTCAGTATTTTAGACAAAAGAATGAGGGGCGTGCAAACGTTTGCACACCCCTTTTTTAATTTATTACATATTATAATATGGTGTATTTCCAAGATTTTACTAATTTTGCAGTGTAGAAAACAATAGCAATAAATATGAAGAAAATCAGTATTTTACTTATGGGCTTGTTGCTCCCTATGTTTGCAGCAGCTCAGACCGTCAAGTCTCCTGACGGGAATGTTTCTCTGACCTTCTCCCTGACAGGTAATGGTCAGCCTACTTATGAGATGAGTTACAAAGGCAAGACTGTCTGTAAGCCTTCTCATCTCGGTTTGGAGTTGGCAAAGGATAAGCATGCCTCTAAGGGGATGGAAGAAACGGATTTGATGGATGGTTTTACCGAGACCGGTAGCAAGACTTCTACTTTTGATGAGACTTGGAAACCTGTCTGGGGGGAAACTTCCACCATTCGCAATCATTACAATGAGTTGGAGGTAAACCTCAATCAGGCTTCTTCCAATCGTAACATTACCATCCGTTTCCGTGTCTATGATTACGGTATGGGCTTGCGCTACGAGTTCCCTCAGCAGGAGTCTTTGAATTACTTCGTGATTCAGGAGGAGCACACTCAGTTTGCAATGGCTGGTGATCATACTGCATACTGGATTCCAGGTGATTATGATACACAGGAGTATGAGTACAACATCACTCCGCTGACTGGTATCCGTCCTATCATCGCTGCTAATCGTGAGAAATATAAGAGTAATTCTTCTACTACTGTTTTCTCTGATACGGGCGTGCAGACTTCCCTTCAGTTGAAGACGAAGGATGGTCTTTATATCAATATCCATGAGGCTGCCTGTCTGGATTATCCTACCATGCACCTCAACCTAGATGAGAAGAATCTCGTGCTTGAGTCTTGGTTGACTCCTGATGCTGTAGGTCGCAAGGGCTTTATCCAGACTCCATTCAATACGCCTTGGCGTACTGTTCTTGTGAGCGATGATGCGCGTGATATGCTTTCTTGCAAGTTGACATTAAATCTCAATGAGCCTTGCAAGATTGAGGATACTTCCTGGATTCACCCTACCAAGTATTGCGGTGTATGGTGGAACATGATTGTCGGCACTAAGACATGGAGTTATACGAATGATCTTCCTTCTGTTCGTCTGGGTGTTACTGATTATAGCAAGTGTAAGCCTAATGGTACTCATGGTGCTACCAATGAGGAAGTGAAGCGCTATATTGACTTTGCTGCAAAGAATGGTTTGCAGGAAGTATTGGTTGAAGGTTGGAACGAAGGATGGGAAGACTGGTTCGGTCATCAGAAACTGGATGTCTTCGATTTCGTAACTCCATATCCTGACTTCGATATCAAGATGCTCAATGACTATGCGCACTCTAAGGGTGTCAAATTGATGATGCACCACGAGACCTCTTCTGCAGCACTCAACTATGAGCGTCATTTGGAAAATGCTTTCAACCTGATGAACAAGTATGGTTATGATGCTGTGAAGACTGGTTATGTGGGCGACATCATTCCAAGAGGTGAGTATCACTACAGCCAGTTGATGAATAATCACTATCAGCGTGTCATCGAGACTGCTGCTAAGCATCATATTATGGTGAACGCTCATGAGGCTACCCGTCCTACTGGTATTTGCCGTACATGGCCTAACCTGGTAGGTAACGAAAGTGCAAGAGGTACTGAGTATGAGGCATTTGGCGGTTCTGTTCCTTATCATACCGTGATGTTGCCATTCACCCGTTTGCAGGGTGGTCCTATGGATTATACCCCAGGTATCTTCGAAACCAAGCTTTCTGAGTGGAGCAACAATCAGAGTTATGTGCATTCTACTCTCTGCGGTCAGCTTTCTCTTTACCTCGTAATGTACAGTCCTTTGCAGATGGCAGCCGACTTACCTGAGCATTATGAGAAGTATGATGATGCCTTCCAGTTCATTCGTGATGTTGCTTGCGACTGGGATGATTCTAAGTATCTGGAGGCTGAACCTGCTAAGTATATTACTGTTGCTCGTAAGGCTAAGGGTACAAACAACTGGTTTGTTGGTGGCAAGACTGATGCTGCCCGTACTTCTGTTGTAAAACTTGATTTCCTCGATAAGGGCAAGAAGTATGATTGCGCGATTTATCAGGATGGCAAGAATGCTGATTATGAAAAGAACCCTAAGTCTTATCAGATTATTCACAAGACTGTGAAGAAGGGTGATGTTTTGAAGATTAAAGAAGCTCGTGGTGGTGGTTTTGCCATCTCATTGCTTGCAAAATAAACTTTAAAATTTTAACTGGTGTACTTTGGTTGTGAAATTCATGAAAAAACAGGGCTTTTATATTCGCCGTATTTTCTGTATTTCCGACCGAATGGCAAGGTGGAATCAAATACGCTAAAAATGAGCGTGTTTGGTTCTTCCTATTTCTGCATAAAATACGCTCTTGTAGGTGTTTTATGCAAGAAAAAGATGGCATAATAGCTATTGTTTAGTTAAAAGTCTATATTTATACATGAAATAGAGAATAATTCTTGTTCGGATTTTCTCTCAATCTAGCAAAAACTTAACCGTATGAGCATTAAAAATCAATTTTTAGTAGCCTTGACTGCTGTTTTAGTTCCCCATTCATTGATGGCACAAGGTGCTTTCAATGAAATGTCCTATTCTAAGGATAAAACTACTTTCTCTTTGAATTCACCTACAGCTTCTGTTGAAGTAGATGGTGTAACGGGTGCGACTCCTCAGGTTTCTTCCAGTAGTGCAAAACCGAGTGTAAAAATCCGTATTTATAAAGACGGTTTCACAGGAAAACCTATCAAAACCGTTAAGATGAAAAGCGTAGGTAAGGACCGATGGGAAGCTACCGTAAAGGGTGACATGAAGGGAAAGTTCTATACTTTTGATATGGGAAAGGGTGAATGTCCAGGTACATTTGCTAAGGCTGTTGGCGTCAATGGTAATCGTGGAGCCATCATTGATCTGAGTCAGACCAACCCGGAAGGTTGGGAAAATGATGTGCGTCCTGCATTGAAATCGCCTGCTGATCTTATCATCTATGAGTTGCATTTCCGTGATTTTTCTATTTCTCCAACCTCAGGTTTGAAGTATAAAGGTAAGTATCTTGCTCTTACCGAACCAAAAGCTATTGAATATCTTAAGAAGTTGGGTATCAATGCAATACACTTCCAGCCTTGTTTTGATTTTGCTTCTGTTGATGAAACTAAACTGGACAAACCACAGTTTAACTGGGGCTATGATCCGAAGAATTATAATGTACCAGAAGGCAGTTATGCTACTGATCCATATAATCCTGCAGTCCGTATCAAGGAATTCAAGCAGATGGTGCAGGCACTTCATAAGGCAGGCATCCGTGTGATTTTTGATGCTGTATATAATCATACTTTCGACATCAACGGCAGCAATTTCCAGCGTACTTATCCTGACTATTATTATCGCAAGACTGTGGATGGTAAGTATTCTGATGGTTCTGGTTGTGGCAATGAGACTGCATCCGAGAAACCATTGATGCGTGAGTTTATGATAGAGAGCGTGAAATATTGGGTGAATGAATATCATATTGATGGTTTCCGTTTTGACCTGATGGGCGTGCATGATATCGAGACGATGAATCAGATTCGTGCGGCTGTTGACGAGATTGATCCTTCTATTTATATATATGGTGAAGGATGGAGCGCTGGAAGCTGTGCTTATCCTACAGAGAAGTTGGCAGTGAAGGCTAATACGCCACAACTCCATGGCATCGGTGCTTTTAGCGATGATATGCGTGATGCTCTTCGTGGTCCTTTCTCTGATGATACCAAGGGCGCCTTGTTGGCTGGCATTCCTGGAGAGGAGGAGAGCCTGAAGTTTGGTATCGTTGGTGGTATAGCCCATCCACAGGTGGATATGAATAAGGTAAATTACGACAAGAAACCTTGGACTAACAATCCTACTCAGCAGATTAGCTATATTAGTTGCCATGATGATATGTGTCTGGTAGATCGTTTGAAGGCAAGTATTCCTGGCTTGAAGGATCCGTCTGTTTCTGAAAGTGACCGCTTGGCTGAGTTAATCCGATTGGACTTGCTGGGTCAGACTGCAGTTTTCACTTCTCAGGGTGTACCGTTTATCTTGGCAGGAGAGGAAATGTTGCGTGACAAGAAGGGTGTTCACAACAGTTTTAATTCTCCTGATAGCATCAATCAGTTCAACTGGGATCATCTCAAGAAATATCCACAGGTTTTTGAGTATTATCGCAATTTAATCCAATTGCGTAAGAATCATCCTGCATTCCGTTTGGCTACTGCAGAAAAGGTACGTGAGCACCTGGAGTTCTTGCCAACTGTCAGTCCTGATGCTGTTAATCAGGTGAAGAATGAGGGCTGCCTTGTGGCTTTCATGCTCAAGAATCTGGAAGGCATAGACTCTTGGAAGAATATTATTGTCATCTTGAATACAAACCGTGAGGCAAAGTCTGTCGCTATTCCTGAGGGTGAATATCATGTGGCTTGTTGCAATGGTATCATCAATGAGGAGGGTATCGGTATGCCTGTTAGTGGTAAGGAGGTCTTGGTAGATGCACAGTCAGCTTTGATTCTTTATGCTAAATAAGCATGAAAGTTGGCAATGATTCAAGATATCATCAGGAAAAATTCATTATAAAATATAATTTTACTAATGACTAAATCTATAAGAAAATGAGAAAAATATTTGTATCGTTAATGTTGCTTATGGGTACAATGAGCATGAATGCAGCGGTCTCTGTTGACCGCATTGAACCAACCAACTGGTATGTAGGTATGAAGGATGCTTCTCTCCAGTTGATGGTGTATGGTAAAGACGTGCGAAATGCGGATGTTGAGATTGATTATCCTGGCGTTCGCGTCGATTCTGTCGCAAAACTCGAATCTCCTAACTATCTCTTGGTTTATCTCAACTTAGAGGGTGCAAAGGCGGGAGAAATGACCTTGAAATTCAAGCAGGGTAAGTCTGTCAAGAAGGTAAAGTACCAACTGAAAGACCGTGAAATGGCTGGTGATAAGCGCATAGGCTTTAGCAATGAGGATGTACTCTATATGTTGATGCCAGACCGCTTTGCAAATGGCAATCCTAAGAATGATGCTTTCAAGACTATGAGAGACAAGACTTGCGACCGTAAGGCACCAAGTCTTCGTCATGGAGGTGATCTGGAAGGTATCCGCCAGCATTTGGATTATTTCAACCAGTTGGGTGTTACCGCATTATGGTTTACTCCAGTATTGGAGAATGATAGTCCTAATGATGGTAAGAACAGTACTTATCATGGTTATGCTACTACCAATTACTATCGTGTAGATCCTCGTTTCGGTACCAATGCTGAATACAAAAAGTTGATTGATGAGGCTCACCAGAAGGGATTGAAGGTGGTGATGGATATGATTTTCAACCATTGCGGTTTTGAGCATCCTTGGGTTGCTGATATGCCATCCAAAGACTGGTTTAATACTCCAGAGTGGCTTCTTCCTGAATACCAGACTCCTGAACATCTGAAAAAGATAGGTACTGTAGATGGTGCACGCACCGTGAATGATATGTATAAGCAGACCAGCTATAAGTTGACGCCGGTTTTGGATCCTTATGCCAGCAAAGTTGACTTTAAGGAGACTGTAGATGGCTGGTTTGTGCCTTCTATGCCAGACTTGAATCAGCGCAACCCACATGTCATCAAATACCTTATACAAAACAGCGAGTGGTGGATTGAAACAGTTGGTATAGATGGTATTCGCATGGATACTTATCCATACGCAGACCGTGATGCCATGGCTTTGTGGATGAAGACGCTGGATCAGGAATATCCTAACTTTAATACCGTAGGTGAAACTTGGGTAACAGAGCCTGCTTATACGGCTGCTTGGCAGAAAGACAGCAAACTGTCAGAGAAAAACAGTTATCTGAAGACTGTCATGGACTTTGCTTTCTTCGACCGTATCAATAGTGCCAAGAAGGAAGAGACGGATGATTGGTGGAATGGAATGAATCGTATCTACAATGTACTCTGCTATGATTATCTCTATCCAAATCCAAAGAGTGTGATGGCTTTTGTGGAGAATCATGATACCGACCGTTTCTTGGGTGAGGGAAAAGACTCATTAGCTTTGAAGCAGGCGTTGGCACTTCTTCTGACCATCAACCGTACTCCTCAACTCTATTATGGTACTGAGGTTCTGATGAATGGTACTAAGAGTGTTACCGATGGTAATGTTCGTAAGGACTTCCCTGGTGGATGGACTGGTGATCAGCATAATGCTTTTACTGCAGAAGGAAGAACGAATGCAGAAAACCAGATGTTCAACTGGTTGAGCAATCTCTTGCATTGGCGTCAGGGGAATGAAGTGATTACTAAGGGAAAGCAGACCCAGTTCTGTCCTCAGAATGGTGTTTATGTCATTGCCCGTCAATACAATGGTAAGAATGTGATGACCATTATCAATGGTAAGAATGAAGCCAACGAACTCAATGTGAGCCGTTATGCTGAGATCATCGGTTCTCACGACAAGGCTACGGATGTTACAAATGGTCGCACCGTTCTTATCAACAAGAACGTGAAGCTCCGTCCTCGCCAGAGCATGATTCTTGAGTTCTAAAACGCAAGTATATTCCTACATGAACGTTCCTAGAGTTGCAAATTTACACTTCTAGGAACGTTTTTTTTCTTGATAAAAATTCTTTCGTTTCATTTTTTCTTCGTACTTTTGCAAGCAGAAGTTTAAAAACTTAATAAAAATGTTTGGAGAAATCGGAAAGTGGCTATTAGATATATCTAAATATTTAATAACGGGCTATGTTTTAGCCAAAATGTTTGGTCAAGAAGACTCAACATGGGTTGTAATAGGTGCAGTTGTAGTTGCGGCATTGCTGTTTGCCTTAGGATTGTACTGTTTACGAAAGGACAAAGATAAAAATAACAAAAAGAAAGGAAAATAATTATGGATACTGGATTATTTATTATGTATGGCTTTTTGGTGCTTTTGGCAGCAGGAATATTTATTTATGCCAAAATTGATGATCGCAAAGAACAGAAAAGGCAATAAGTATGGATGCAGGGTTGTTAAGTATGTATGTCGCTCTTATGCTTTTAGGCTTAGGAATGATAGTATTTTCCAAAATTGAAGATAATAAGAAAGGGAAGTAAAATGAGTAATGGATTATTAGTGATGTATGTCTTTTTGGCTTTAATTATTGCTGGTTCTTTAATCTATTCAAAATGGGAGGATAAGCATCAGCAACAAGAGCAATAAATGGTGATTAGATACATTCTTTCTATAATAAGCATTTTTTTCATAACCTTGAGCAGTTTTGCACAAGGCGGGCTGCCTAGTCGCTATAATGTAAGCTATCTCAATATGGCTGCAGGTATGCCGAATAACTTTGCCGATGACATCTTTCAGGATTCTTACGGCTTTGTATGGATTAGTACGCATGGTGGTGGATTGGTGCGCTACGATGGTTTCAATTTCATGAACTTCGGTTTGGGGTCTGTAGGAATCAGTCTGCGAAGCAACAGTTGCCGTAATGTCTGCGAAGATCCGTTCAAGCGCCTTTGGGTGGCTTTCGAAGAAGGTCCGCAGGTGCTCGACCTCAATACCATGCAGCCTGTTGTTCTACCTTGTGAGAACAGCCAGGTAGAGGCACAACTCAATAAAGTATTCAAGAACCTTTGCACCCGAATATATTGTGATGCAAAGGGCAATATATGGATGCTTTCTTTCAACCAGCTTACCCGTTTCGGCTTTAACGAAAAGGGCGAGGTGACCAGCGTCTTGTCCACATCCTATCCTTATAGTGCTCCCGATCTTGGAATCTGTGATGTCTATCGCAGAGGAACAGTTGTATTATGCAACAATGGAGTGGTGAGCGAGTTCTCAGTGAAGAACAATCAGCTCGTAGCAAAGAACATCTCATCCCTATTCCCTCCGCTCGAAGGCTGGTATGGCGGTGCCATCATCTCGTATCATGGCAAGATATGGATGGGTACGAATCGCGGATTGTTTAATAGTGGCAAGCAGGAATTCCATTGCTCTGCTACCGACCATTCGCTTCAGCACGAAGTAGTGACGAGCCTTGCCGTTTCTCCAGATGACAAACTTCTGGTAGGAACGCTCTGTGGCGTAGATATCTTCGATGATAAGACCGGAGAGATAGAACATTGGAACACTGCTACGGCTGTGAATCCGCTGAGCAGCAACTTTATCAACAGTCTTTTCTCAAAGAACGGACAGATATGGGTAGGCTCTGAGACGGGTGGTGTTACCAAGCTGGCTCCACGTCAGCTGGATTTGGCATTCTACCGTCACGACCCCGCCAACCCAGGCAGCATCTCTCCCAACGCAGTCAATGCCATGTATGCGGCAGCTGACGGAACCCTGTGGGTAGGAACCGTAGAGGGAGGTCTCAATGCCTTGGCTCCAGGCAGCATGAACTTTGTTCATTATACGATGGCAAATTCCGGTTTGCCGCATAATACCGTCTCGGTTCTTGCAGCCGATAACCGCAATCAGCTCTGGATTGGTACCTGGGGTACGGGCTTTGCTGTGATGAATCTCCAGCAGCCGGGCAAGATTATTCCTCTGGTGACAGATGCAAAGCATCAGCATTTACTTAACTTTGCCGGTGCCTTGGCTTACGATCCTATCAATGATGGTATGTGGCTCGGAACCAATGATGGTCTCTTCTTCTATGATATGAAGCGCCGCCAACTCATCGAACCTTTCAGGGGATGCCAAAATGTGCGCGGCTGCATTGGTTCTCTGATAACCCGAAAGGGCAAACTCCTGATGGGTTGTGTGCGGGGAATGGTAGAGATCGACCTCAAGTCGCGTCCTCATGGCAAGGGCGATTTCGCTGTGACGTATCATCAGTATAAACTCGACAATCCGAAGAGCGGAGTCTTCGATAAGATATTGTCTTTCTGCCAGGCTAAGGATGGAAAGATATGGATGGGCAGTAACGGCTACGGTCTGTATTGCTATACCAGCGATAAAAACGGAAAAACTCAAGTGAAGTCGTATACCACCAACAACGGACTTGCCAACAACATCGTTAAAGGTATTGTAGAAGATAACCAGGGCATGCTGTGGATAGCTACCGATAACGGACTCTCTATCTTCAATCCTAAGACAGAGGCATTCTGCAGTTTCTCCCGTGAAGATGGTCTGATCAGTTCACAGTTCTATTTCAATGGAGCCATCCGCAATGACAAGGGAGAGATATTCCTGGGCACCGATATGGGTATGATGGCCGTGAAGGGCGTAAACCGTTCTGTGCATCAGACGGGTAAGTTGTGCTTTACCGAACTTCTGGTAGATAACCAGCCAGTTTTTGCCGGCAGCGATTATCTGGAAAAAGACATCTCCATCGCCAGAAAGTTGCGTATCCATGAGAGTGATAAGTCGTTCACTCTCTTTTTCTCAGCGCTCAATTATGGCAGCGAGACACAGGGCGTGTACCTTTATCGCATGAAGGGATACGAGAATGAGTGGGTTCAACTCAAGGCTGGCCAGCATGGTGTGCGTTATTCCACTCTGCCGGCTGGAGACTATGAGTTTGAGGTGAAATATATCCCATCTATCAATTCCGATAAGGAACAGGTCATCTCTGTAGAAGTAGAGATTACTCCTTATTTCTGGAAGAGCTGGTGGTTTGTTACTCTTATTATAATAGGTATCATCGCCTTGCTCCAATATGCTTATGTGCGCCGTCTCAACAAGATGCGCGAAGAGGAAGTTGAGGCTTTGTACCGTCCTATCGAGGCAGCGATGAAGGAAAGTGATGAACCAGAAAAACTGCAGAGTCGCATCCAGATGATTCTGCAGAACCAGAAGCGTTATCAGGACAGTCAGAAGAAGAGCATTGAGGTTGACAGGAAGATGGTAGAGGAGAATACGCGTCCATTCATGGAAGAAGTGATGGATGTGATGGAGAAAAACTACGATAATTCTGAGTTCGGAGTTCAGGAACTGGCAGATGCTTTGGGCATATCCCGCAGTGTGCTGAGCAAGAATCTCTCCCAGGAGACAGGCTTGCCAACAGCCCAGTTTATCCGCAACTACCGTCTCGACATCTCGCGCAAGATGATGGCTGATAAAACTTCCAACCGAAATATCACGGAGATAGCCTACCGTGTAGGCTTCAACGATCCGAAGTATTTCACCCGTTGCTTCACCAAGCAGTTTGGTATTTCGCCAACTGCATATAAGGATCAGTTGGATTCTTAGGGTTCAGATATGGCATAGTTCTCCTTGGATTCTTTGAAGAAATAATGTTCCAGGATGTGATTATTTGTTAAGTAAACGAAATAAAATCATGGGGTTGCTTGATATAAGTCAAGTAATCCCTTGTTTTGTATGTGTGGGTACACAACTGGTGGATAAGCACGTAATATCCCTTAAAAATCCACTATTTATGCGTTTGTCCACCTATAAAACCCATTTGTCCACCCAATATAATCTGATTAATTGTACTTTTGCCACTGTAAATGGATTTAAAATTTTTAAATAACCTATTATTATAGTAACAAAATAACCTAAAAGCATTAAGTTATGAAGATAAGAAAAACTTTGCTTTCGTTTGCTTGGGCTATCATGGTGGCATTAAGTTTCACTGCTTGTGGTGATGACTGGGGCCGGCAGGACGATCCTGCTGGCGGACAGATTTACCCATCTAAGACAACAGTGGCGACTTATGACTTTGAGTATTCAGAAGAGAAACCTGAGTATTCTGACATGATCAGTCATGACGAGTCATGTGAGGTGACCAACGATGAGTCCCTCGCAAGTAATGTATTGCACATCAATGGTAAGGGTGGTGCCAAGATTGCCAATCCTTTCAATGGGGTGAAGTTGCAAAATGGTGCTGCCATCACTTTCGCTGTAAAGATTGATGCAGATGTAGCTGAGGACGGAACAGTCGCAGATGTTGACTTGACACGCCCTCTTATCTCATTTGGTTCAGATGAGAAGGATGCAGCTGGTAATGATATCAGTGCTCACTTCTATTTCACTGCCAACGGTCAGGTGGTTTACAACAAGCCTACCCAGTTGCAGAGTTTGAACCTGAATGAGAATGACCCTTCTTCTGTGAAGACAGGTATTCTCTCTCCTAATGAGTGGCATTTCGTAGCCTTTCAGCTTTCTACTGAAGGTTACCAGCTCTACGTTGATGGTAAGAAGAGCCTTTCCGGTTATCAGACATCATCAAGTGCTACCTCTTTCAAGTACAAGACTTTGGTTGATTCCATCAACTCTTTACCTTATATATATATAGGTGGAGACAGCAAGTTGACAGCCGAAGAGACCAACACCGTATCTATCGACAATGTTACCCTGATCCGTAACATGATGGAAGAGAAGGATTGGAACAAGACCATTGGTGGTAATGGTGGTGGTGATGAAGCTTTCAAGAATGTAGAGTTTGTGAAGGAGGATGGTACTCCTACTACCGAAATCGGTACTTCTGATTGCTCTGCTGCTTGGTGGACTAGCTTCTCTGACTACTATCGTATTCCTGCAAATGGTTCTATCCACTTGAAGTTTACCAACCATACATCAGGTGCTGGCAACTGGAACAACTGGAACCTCTGTTTGAGTACAGATGATGTACGTAATGGTGGCAAATACTTAGAGTACTTCGTTATCCGTAGCGATGCATATGGTTGGGGTAGTTCCTATGCCTCTGGAAAGTGGGATAATGAAGGTTATCCTGCCAATGATGATGAATGGGCTGTGTTCCGTCAGGATATGGAGGGTGCCAAGGTAGATATGACCATTTCCCGTTCTGGTACAGATATCAAGGTAGTTGCAGTGGCAACCTGTACAAATGGCAAGGTTTACACCGAAAGATTCACTGCTCCTTGCAATGATGCCAATGAGGTTCTCCGTGCCTTCCTGATTGTTGATGGTTCTTATCTTGTCATGGATACCAACGAGTGTCAGGCACAGACTGCTGTAGAAGTTACAACCAGCGAAATCGGAACTTCTGATTGCTCAGCCGCTTGGTGGACACAATTCTCTGATTATTTCCAGATTCCTTCCGGTGCTTCATTGCACCTCGGTTTCACCAACCATACATCAGGTGGTGGTAACTGGAACAACTGGAACCTCTGTGTCAGCACCGATGATGAGCGTGCTGGTGGTAATTATTCAGAGTATTTTGTTATCCGTAGCGATGCATTTGGCTGGGGTGGTTCTTATGCCTCAGGAAAGTGGGATAATGAAGGTTATCCAGCCAATGATGATGAGTGGGCTGAGTTCCGCCAGAATATGGAGGGCGCCAAGGTGAATATGACCATTTCCCGTTCTGGTACAGACATCAAGGTGGTAGCTGTAGAGACCTGTACTAACGGCAAGGTTTACATCGAGAGATTTACTGCTCCTTGTAGTGATGCCAATGAGATGCTCCGTGCCTTCCTGATCGTTGATGGTTCTTATCTTGTGATGGATCCTGCAGCTTGCTATATTGGAAAGCCTTTGTATTAAACGGAGGCTGAACTTCAACAATAACATTAATAGAATAAACAATGAACAATAACATATTGCATAAGTTTTTCTTGACCCTGACACTGGTGCTCCTTACTTTAGGAGCATCAGCACAGGTTACCGTATCTGGTAATGTGTCAGATGAATCGGGTGAGCCTATCATCGGTGCTACTGTTATGGAAGCATTGACAACCAATGGCGTTGTCACTGATTTCGACGGTAACTTCAAGATTCAGGTGAAGAACGAGAACGCTACTTTGAAGATTTCCTATATCGGTATGGTTGCTCAGAACATCCGTGTTGGCAATCAGCGTAATATCAAGGTAGTTCTCAAGGACGAAAGTCAGAAAATCAATGAGGTCGTAGTCGTTGGTTACGGTCATCAGAAGAAGGAGAGTGTCGTAGGTGCTATCTCTCAGGTTAGTTCAGACGACCTCTTGAATACTCCTACAGCCAACGTAACACAGGCTATTGCCGGTAAGATTCCAGGTGTTGTTACAACACAGGTATCTGGTGCTCCTGGTGCCGATGATGCTACCATCAACATCCGTGGTCGTGCAACCTTCGCTGGCGACGGTGCTCCATTGGTAATGGTAGATGGTGTAGAGCGTGCTTTCTCTCAGGTTGCTCCTGATGATATCGAGAGTATCTCTGTATTGAAGGATGCTTCTGCTACAGCCGTTTACGGTGTGCGTGGTGCAAATGGTGTCATCCTCGTTACTACCAAGCGTGGTAAGGATATGAAGCCAGAGGTTAGCTTGACCAGCAACTTCATGTGGGGTACTCCAACCCGTAAGCCTCACTATCTGAATTCTTACGACTCTGTTACTCTCCTGGAGGAGGCTTTGAAGAACGATGGACTCCCATCACAGTATTCAGCTTCTGATATCGAGATGTACCGCAAGAGCTGCGCCGGCGAATTGACAGGTGCTGATGCGCTTCTCTATCCTAATGTAGATTGGTATGATGAGGTGCTCAACAACTGGGCTCCATCTCAGCGCTATAATGTAAGTGTACGTGGTGGTACGAAGCGTATGCGCTACTATGTATCTGGTGAAATCTACAACCAGGGCTCTCTGATCAAGAACCTCAGCCTGGATGCATACGGCAACTCTTCAAGCCCTGGTTACAACCGTTACGCTTTCCGTGCCAACATGGACTTCTTCCTCTCTAAGGATTTGACATTCAGCGTAAACTTCGGTACACGTTTCGAGAACCGTCATGGTTCTAATACTAACGAGAGTCCTACCAACTATGATATCTTCGCACGTATCAACCATACTCCAGGTTGGATCTTCCCAGTATCTTATGAGGTACAGAATGGTGAGACAACCAAGACTCTCTATGGTGGTACTGCCGTATATCAGGACAATGTGGTAGCTGCTCTTTCAAAGGGTGGATACTATCGTGGAACCAATACCATCAATGAGACCAACTTCATTGCAGACTACAAGATGGACTGGTTGACTCCTGGTCTTTCTGCCCGCGGTATGGTTTCATTCGACTATGACTCTTATTATAAGAAGACATTCGGTGCAGCTTTTGCAACCTATGAATTGAACGACCGCAACAACTTTACAAGTGCAGATGCTTATACCAAATATAATGTAGATGGCGACCTGGCTTACTCTAAGGGTTCTTCTACAACTTACAAACTCTATATGGAGGGTCAGATTAACTACGCCCGCAAGTTTGGTAAGCACGATGTTACCGGTATGGTACTTTACAACCAGAACGACTACCGTTACAACTCAGACCTGGCTAAGCGCTATCAGGGTCTCGTAGGTCGTGTAACTTACGGCTATGATGACAAGTATCTCGCTGAGGTTAACGTTGGTTACAACGGTTCAGAGAACTTCCTGAAGGGCAAGCGCTTCGGTTTCTTCCCAGCCTTCTCACTCGGTTGGCGTGTAACTCAGGAAGAGTTTATGAAGCCAACAGAAAACTGGTTGAACAACCTGAAGATCCGTGCATCTTATGGTGAGGTTGGTAACGACGTTTATACCGTAGGTGGTGTAGCTCAGCGCTTCCTCTATGAGGAGAAGTGGAACCAGATTACTAACGATTACTACTTCGGTAACAAGGGTCAGACCGGTATCTTCGAGAGCCAGTATCCTAACTATGGTGTAACCTGGGAGCGTGCCAAGAAGTTCAACGTCGGTTTGGAGTTTGGTTTGTTCAACGGTATGCTGACCGGTAACTTCGACTACTTCGTTGAGAACCGTAACAATATTCTGACCGAGTACTTGAGCCGTCCACAGTGGGTAGGTGTAACAATGGCAGCCGGAAACCTCGGTAAGACCCAGAACAAGGGTTACGAGTTGGAACTCCATCACTTCAATCACATCGGCAAGGATTTCACCTATAATATCGGTGCAACCTTCTCTCATGCAGCCAACAAGATCAAGAATATGGATGAGCCTGCTTACAAGACCGCTTACCGCAAGCGCGAAGGTCACCCAATCAACCAGTACTTCGGTCTGGTATGCGAGGGCTTCGTAACACAGGCAGACTTGGATAATCCTAACTTCCCTGTATCAACCTACGGAAACGTAAAGGTTGGTGACCTGAAGTACAAGGATATGAATAACGATGGCTTCATCGATGACCGTGATGAGACATTCATCGGCTACAGCGATATTCCAGAGAACACATACGCTCTGACACTCGGCGCCAACTATAAGGGCATCGGTTTCGAAGTAATGTTCCAGGGTGTAGATCATGTATCCCGTTACTACGACAGTGATGCGATGTTCGCCTTCCAGAACAACGGTAAGGTAAAGGATATCCACCTGAACCGCTGGAACCCTGCAAAGAGCGAGGCAGAGAACCTGGCAACAGCAGAATATCCATTGCTCCATTACGGAAGCAACGGTGACCACAACCAGCGCCAGAACTCATTCTTCCTGAAGAACGGTTCATTCGTCCGTCTGAAGAACATCGAGTTGAGCTATACATTCCCTAAGGAGTTGATTAAGCATGTCGGTATGAGCAATGTCCGCTTCTACATCAATGCCAACAACCTCTTTACATGGGATCATCTCGACGACTTGGTTGACCCAGAGAGTAACGGTTCAAACCGTTATCCACTCTTGAAGACCGTCAACGTAGGTTTCAATGTCGTATTCTAATTCAAGAACATTCAAAAAGAATCGAAAATGAAGAAATATAGTATATTTGCTTTGGCGCTCGTTATGGGAGCAATGACGCTCACCTCTTGCGAAGACGCCTTCGGCAATTTCCTCGACAAGCAGCCAAGCAATGAGTTGACAAAAGCTGAGGTGTTGGGTAACTTCACTCTGTTGGAACAGAACCACAACGATACTTACAACTTCCTGCTTCACGGTGCCAACCGTGTGAACAACTCATGGATGGATGCTGCTACCGATCTGGCTGAGTCAAGTATCGGTACATCAGGTACACGTACCACATTCAATATCGGTAACTATTATGGTGGTGGCGGTGCAGCAGAGCTGACTTCTCCTTGGGAGAGTCGCTATCGTGGTATCCGCAAGTGCAATATCACCATCAACACATTGCAGCAGGATACAGAGAACAAGCTTCGCCCTGCAGATCTTGACGTAGAACTTTACAATTCACGTAAGGCAAACTATATTGCAGAGGCCCGTTTCCTCCGTGCCTATTTCTACTGGGAACTGTTCCTCCGTTACGGTCCGGTGCCATTGGTTACAACCGAGCTCGACCCTAACGGTGACCTGATGACAGGTTATACAGAGCGCCCTGACCTCAAGACCTTTATGGATTATCTCTTCAAGGAGGTAAAGGAATGCGAGAGCAGTCTGAAGACTTACGCAGAGACCAACGATGCTACCTATGCAGGCGAGGTGAACCAGCCTACAGCACGTGCCCTCTATGTTCGCATGATGCTCTACATGGCAAGTCCACGCTACTCAGCACAGAGCGGTGTTACCTGGCAGCAGGCTGCTGACGCAGCTGCGAGCTTCATCGCTGACTATGGTGAGAACTATAAGTTGGAAGATCGTACCAACGGTGGTGTAGCTGCCTACAACAATGCCTGGTTGCTCAACACTTATACTGACAAGAACCCTGAGGTTATCTTCTTCCGCAACGATGTAGCCATCGGCTGGAGCGGTATTTCTACCGATACTCCTGTAGGTGAAGGTGGACAGGGTGGTCTTTGCCCAAGCCAGAACCTCGTGGATATGTATGATATGGAAGATGGTTCAGCTCCTTTCAAGCAGTATGATGCAACAGGTGCTCCGGTTTATGTAAACGGCAAGCCTACCATCAACGAAGGGAGCGGTTATACAGAGCAGAAGATGTGGAAGAACCGTGATCCACGCCTCGCAGCTACCATTCTTTACAATGGTTGTGAGTGGGGTCAGGCTACCAGCACCAAGACCAATGTCATTGATGTGGTTTATGGTCATCGCGATAATCCTATCGGCAACCAGAATGCTACTCCAACAGGTTACTATGTACGCAAGTATATTCCTGAGACCATCCTGAGCAGTAACCACAGCGGTACAGCCAAGCGCCTCTGGAAGATCTTTACCTATAGCGAACTGCTTCTGAACTATGCTGAGGCATTGAACGAGGCTGACTATGCAGGCAACAAGACACAGGTTTGCAACCTGCTCGACCAGATTCGTCATCGTGGCGGTATCATGGGTAATGTAGCCGACCGTACAGACCTGAATTCCCAGACAGCTATGCGCAATTTCATCCACAAGGAGCGTACCATCGAACTTGCTTTCGAGGAGCACCGCTGGTGGGATGTACGTCGCTGGAACGTAGCAGGTGATGCACTCGGCCGTGATATCTATGGTGTAGATGTGGCAGCAGATGGCACTATTACCCGTAAGGTAGCCCAGCAGCGCAAGTGGCAGGACAAGTTCTACCTCTATCCAATCCCAGAGGCTGAGGTTTGGAAGATTGGTCAGGACTTCCAAAACGATGGTTGGAAAGAATAACTCTTTTAATGATAGAATCGTATGAATAATATTCAGAATATATATAATAAGGTATCTTCATCAAGCAAAGTCTTGATGCTGAGTGCACTTCTCTGTGCTTCAAGTTCTGTCTTGGCACAGGAGCAGGTGCTCAAAGGCCGAATCGTCAACAGCCAGGGTGATCCAATCCCTGGAGCTGTTGTCAACGTGGCAGAGGAAAGCCGCATTGCCCTGACCGATAAGGATGGCTACTTTACATTAAAGAAGGTAACTCCTAGCGATGAAATCTGTGTAAGTAGCGTAGGTTACAAGAATGCGCAGGAGAAGGTGACCACTTTTGACGGCACATACGTCATTAAGATGGAAGATGATACTGACGAGTATGAGCATCTCGCTCCTGTTCCTTTCGGCGAGCAGAAAAAGAAAATCTTGACTGATTCCCGTTCGGTTGTTTCAGGCGAGGAATTGCAGAAGCATCCTGTTACCATTCTTCAGAATGCCTTCACCTCAACACTGAATGGTGTGCAGACCTACGAGTGGTCTTCTGAGCCAGGATGGTCGGAGAGTTTCCTCTTTATCCGTGGTATCCGTACCACCAACCAGAGTGCCCGTTCTCCACTGATTATCGTGGACAACGTAGAGCGTGACCTCTCCTTCCTCGATGCTTATCCTATCGAGAGCATCACCGTACTGAAGGATGCTGCCGCTTCTTCTATCTATGGTATGCGTGGTGCCAATGGTGTGATTATGGTTACTACCAAGCGCGGTAATGCCGGTAAGACTAAGATTGATTTCACTCAGGAAGTCGGTTTCCAGACCCTCGCCAACAAGATGGAGGTTCAGAACTCTTACAACATGGCGATGACCCGTAACCAGGTACGCTATCTGAGCGGTATGGATCCGATGTACACCCAGGATCAGCTCGACAACTACAAGTATGTATGCAACGGTGGAAAGTTTGCTGACGATGATATCCGCAAGTATCAGTACTTCAATACATCTTGGGCAGACCAGTTGTATCGTGAAGCTGCACCGCAGTATCGCACCAACCTGCAGATTAGTGGCGGTAACCAGCGTGCCCGCTACTATGTAAGCTTCTCTTATCTGCGCCAGGAGGGTATGTGGAATACCGAGGGTACAGAAATGAATGATGGTTACAGCACTCAGCACGTACTGAACCGCTGGAATCTCCGTTCCAACATCGATATCGATGTATCCAAGTATCTGAATGTATCTCTCGACTTGGGTGGACGTATAGATAACATCTCTCAGCCTACTGAGGGCGTGTTCAACCTCGTTACCTTCGGTGTAATCGAGGCAAACCCTATGGCTCCTACCCATAACCCTGACGGAAGTATCTATTCTTCATCTACAGCCAACAACCCAGTACGTTACCTGGGTGGTTCCGGTTTGGAGAAGAACCGCCGCCGTAACTTGTATTCTACCTTGAATGCCAAGTACGATTTGAGTCCTGTATTGAAGGGCTTAGGCTTGTTCGGTACTGTCAGCTTCGATGCATACGAGACTTTCGAGTCAACACAGACTGCTCAGATGGATTCATGGAACTACGACTACGATAACCTGGCGGTTACCGATGTCAGCCAGTTCAAGTATACCAAATATACAACCAAGGCAGCTTTGAGCAACCCATCAGCTAATCAGCGTGGTTACTACTACAACCTGAATTTGTTTGGTGGTGTAAGTTACAAGAACAGTTTCGGTAAGCACAATGTAGATGCCCGTGCCTTTGCCCGTTACTACCGTAATGAGGAAGCAGGTTCAGATTACTCAACCCAGCAGAGTGCATCTTCAAACCGATATCTGGCATACAACTTCCAGGGAACATACGACTATGCTAACAAGTATATCGCCTCAGTCAACCTCTCTCGTATGGGATGTGATAACTTCTCACCAGACGACCGTTGGGGAACTTTCTGGGGTGCATCTGCTGGATGGGTACTCTCTGAGGAATCCTGGATGAAGAAACTTGGCTTTGTCAATCTTCTCAAGCTCCGTGCTTCTTATGGTGAGGCTGGTCAGTCATCTACTGGTGCAGGCCGTTACCCATATCAGAGTATCTATGGTACAGCTACCGGTTATGGTTTCGGTTATAATGGAACTTTTGTGAATGGCTATGCTGAGAGCAAGACCGGTAATGCCAACAGTAAGTGGGAAATCTCCAAGATGGTAAACCTCGGTATTGACTGGAACCTCTGGAACAGCAAACTCTATGGTAGCTTCGATATCTTCAAGGAGTGGCGTTCTAACATCCTGGTATCCCGTTCAACCGTGCCAGAAACCATACTTGGTGTGCCTGTAGCACAGGATTCATACGGTAAGGTTGAAAGCCACGGTTACGAACTCGTTCTCGGTCATCGTGGCAATATCGGCAAGGACTTTAAGTACTTTATCGAGGGTCAGCTTACCTTCAATACCAACAAGATTACCGATATCGATGAAACTGCACCAGATGTAGAGTGGCAGCGCAAGGCAGGTCATAGAATCTATGACAATACTTCGGTAGCCGAACTCTATGAGCAGGCTCAGACTGGTACCAACCGTGTGGGTGGATGGAACATCTATAAGTTCGACCAGTGGGCTTCAGATCCTAACCTGATTGCTACATCAGCAGAGGATGCTAAGGCTCATCCGGAAAAGTATCCATACAACAGCTTCTCTAATGGAGCACAGCAGTTGGGTACAGCGGTGTTCAAGGATATCAATGGTGACCGCGTGATCGACTCAAAGGATATGGTACCAGATTCATACACCATCATTCCTGAGATGATTCCAACCTTCAACTTCGGTTTCGAGTACAAGGGCTTCGATGCCCGCATGATTGTGAATGCTTATCTCCGTCGCTCAGTATTCCTTTCACCAGCTATCAGCTACAGTGGTTGGAGTAACATGGGTACCCATGAGGTAACAAAGACTTGGGGTTACTATACTGATGATCCTTCTGATCCTCGCAACGTGAATGCTACTTATCCACGTCCTGTATATAATGGATTTGATGCAGTTGATTCCGACCGTGCTACAGGTTCTTACCAGAACAACATCTGGGTACGTAATGGTAACTTCTGGTCTATCCGTAATATTGAGGTAGGTTACTCTTTGCCATCTAAGTTGATTTCTAAGTTGTGGATGACTAAGTGCCGCGTTTACTTCAGCGCTTACAATATTGCCACCTTCAGCAGTCTGCCAGATGATGTAGACCCAGAGAAGCCATTGAGCTACTGCTGGTGGTATCCAAAGACAAAGTCATTTACATTTGGTATTAACATTGGTTTCTAATCAATTTTATCAAAAACGAATATGAAAAAGATATTAGTTAATATATCATTGGCGATGCTGGCTGTAGGAGGTATGACCTCCTGCAGCGACATCCTCGATAAGGAAGTCGACTTGACTTATACTGACGAGAACATCTACAGCAACTACGACCGTACCCGTGGTGTCTTGGCAAATGCCTATACCTATTTGCCTGATGCCTTTGCGGGATATACCGATGGTCAGTTCCGTGCTGCTTCTCGTGACTGTATGACCGATAATGCCATCTCTTACTGGAATGTGCATTACTATCACAGTGTGTTGAACGATTCATATGATGCCAAGAACCACTGGTTTGCTGAGAATTATTGGAGCAACGATCTGAAGGGCATCCGTGTCTGCAACGACTTCATTTCAAAGGCACGTGAGAGTGTCATCGGAAATGCAGAGAAGAGCGGTGACGACAACAAACTCTGCGATCGTTACAAGGCAGAGGCGCGTTTCATTCGTGCCATCCTTCATTTCGATATGATTGGCTATTTCGGTGCAGTGCCTATCGAGGATCATGTGTTGGATAATGCAGAGGCTGCTTCTATCACCCGTACTCCAGCTCCTGAAGCATTGAAATGGGTAGCTGATGAATGCGATGCCATCATCAAGAGTGGTGCACTCCCATTCCGTTACAGCAATGAAAATGAGAACTGGGGACGTATCAATGGTGCTGCTGTCTATGCATTGAAGTCAAGAGCATTGCTCTATCGTGCTTCTGCACTGAACAATCCTACAAATGATGTTACCTGGTGGCAGGAAGCTGCTGATGCAGCCCTCGCTTTCATCAATGCCAACAAGAGTTCTGCCAACCCTTACCGTCTTTACACAACAGACGATAACAATCCTAACAAGAACTATTATGAGTGCTTCACCAGTACCCCTCACCTGAATCCTGAGTACATCCTCAGCCGTAGTGAGTGGAATACCCGTGAGATTGAGATGTTCAATACTCCTTGTGGTTTTTCTGGTAACGTGAACTCTACCGGTCGTGTAAACCCTACACAGAATCTGGTTGATTCTTACGAGACCATCAATGGTCTTCCTATCGACCAGGATCCTTCTTACAACGACCAGGATCCATACAAGAACCGTGACCCACGTCTGGAGCAGACCATCTTCCACCAGGGAAGTATCTGGGGTGACAAGAGTCAGGACGAGGAGCGTGCCGTGGATGTATCTGTAGGTGGCAAAGACTACCAGGATCTTCATGGTGGTACCACTACCGGTTACTACTCTAAGAAGTTCGTTCACAATATGAGCTTCAAGAACCCTACCACATTCGTTACCGCTTGCCCTATCTTCCGCTATGCGGAGATTCTGCTTAATGCAGCAGAGGCATTGAACGAGGCAAAGGGTCCTGATGCTGCCTACGACTATGTGAACCAGGTTCGTGCCCGTGTGGGTATGCCTGCTTACAAGGGTATGACCAAGGAGCAGCTTCGTGAGCGTATCCGCAATGAGCGCCGCATCGAGTTGGCTTTCGAGGATCACCGTTTCTTCGATGAGCGCCGCTGGAAATTGTTTGATGGCAAGAGTGCTGCTACAGAGAAGAGTGAGCCACGCTACAAGCAGGTTTACAACATCTATAGCGTTGTTGTAACTCCTAATGAGAGCCAGGTATATACTTATCGCAACGATAATACCCATCCTACTCGTGCGTTCTCTATTCCTAAGAATTATTACTTCCCAGTGCCTGATGACACTTACAAGAAGAATCCTAACTTAGGACAGAATGCAGGTTGGGAACTCTCTGATGCTCCTAAGAAGGACGACACCACTGAAGGTGGCGAGACTACTGAGGGTGAAACAACCGGTAAGTAATCTTTGTCAATATACATTATATATTTTAGGTGAGGTCTATGGCGAAAACACCATAGACCTTCCTTGGTTTTAAAAAATCATATCTTAAACTTGAAATCGTATGAAGAAGTTATTATTTTCTATCATGAGTCTGATGGCGATGAACGGAGTTATGGCTCAGACGCCTGTCGGCGATAATGATCTGGCTAATGCATACGCTACCCAAACGATAACAGGGCGCATCGCGGTGCATGACCCTTCTATCGTGATGGATGTAACGGGCTCCACGACCAATCCTAAATATTATATCTATGGTTCGCATCTCGGCAGAGCCAAGACTTATGCTACGGGCAACTATCAGATATGGAACACCTTCAAAACGGGTGAGGAGAATACCGGAACCAGCAACAGTCTTTTTGCTGATGTGGATGGAAAACTGATTAATTTTAAAGATGCTTACACCACTCACGTCATCAAAAAGGTGAAGAACTATAAGGGCGAGGAGGTTGCTTTCGGTAACTTCGATGCTCATGGATGGCAGTATAAAGGACCTATCAACGTGAATGGCAACTGGACTAACACAGCCAATACCGTAGCCGGAATGCAGTGGGCTCCTGATGTCATCTACAACAAGACCATGAAGAAATGGTGTATGTACATGAGTCTGAATGGTGATTATTGGTGCTCTACTATCGTATGTTTTACTTCCGATGATTTGGAAGGTCCATGGATATATCAAGGGCCTGTTATCTGTGGCGGTTTTTCTGGTAAGTTCGGTCATAATGGCTATGCTACAGCTGATGATTGGAAGAATACCGATTTGGCGATTGCTACAGGATGCACTTCGCTTCCTGCCCGCTATGCTACTCCAGGCGATGCTTATGGTGCTCACTGGGGAGAATACTGGCCAAACTGCATCGACCCATGCGTGTTCTATGATGATGACGATAATCTCTGGATGAGCTATGGCTCCTGGTCGGGTGGTATCTATATGATTAGATTAGATAAGGAGAATGGCCTTCGCGATTATACTTATACTTTCCCTTATCAGATTAACGGCAAGGATGCAACTCCTGGCTCCTACAATCAGGCTTGCACTTCTGACCCTTACTTCGGTAAGAAGATTGCCGGTGGATATTATGTTTCCGGCGAGGCAAGCTATATCCAGAAGGTAGGTAAGTACTATTATCTCTTTATGAGTTATGGCGGTTTGACGGCTGCCGGTGGCTATCAGATTCGTGTTTTCCGCTCTGAGAAACCTGACGGACCTTATAAGGACTGTCTGACCTCTACGGGCATTGATGCCATGTATGGCAAGTATATCCTCAACTTCGGTGGTGATGCCAAGCGCGACGAGGGTGTGAAACTCTTCGGTAACTACCAGTGGGAAACCATGCCTAATGCTGAACTGGCTCAGGGACATAATTCAGCCATTGTAGACCATAAGGGACGAGCACTCATCGTTTACCATACCCGTTTCAATAATGGCACAGAGGGGCATGAGGTTCGCGTGCATCAGCTCTTCGTAAACCAGGACGGCTGGTTGGTTGCTGCACCTTACGAGTTTAGCGGCGAGACTTATACCGATAAGGATATTGCTACCCAGCAGCTCTATGATGCAACAAAGGTAGAGGGTGATTATCAGATCATAGCTCATCCTTACCGTCAGAATACGGCGGCAATGGATTATGAGAAGCCTGTTACCATCCATCTCAATGCAGATGGTTCTATCTCGGGTGAGTATACCGGTAAATGGGAACTGGTGAGCGGAACAAGCTACATCAATCTTACCTTGAAGGGTGTTGCTACAGCCAATGCAGAGGTGAAGTTTAAGGGTGTGCTTACTGAGCAGACCATCGATTATACCAATATCAAGGCTCTTTGCTTTACAGCTCTCAGTTCTTCTGACGGTTTGGCTACATCGGGTGGTGCCAGTTTGCAGACTCGCGGTTTGAGTATCTGGGGAAGCAAGGCTGATGCCAAGGCGGCTATCAAATATACATTGGATAAGACCAGCGTTCTTTTCGCAGATGGTGCTACTTTGAATTCTATGCCAAAACTCCCAACAGAGGGGCATCTCGGTGCTACCATTTCATGGAAGTCAAGTAATCCTTCTATTCTGACCGATGAGGGCGTAGTAAAAGGCAAGGGTAAGGTTACTCTGACCATGACTATTAGCAAGGATGGTTATGAATATACTAAGGATTATACCCTGAACATCGATGCTGAGGCTGAGGAAACGACTCCGGTTTACTATCCGGAATCTTCTGTAAAGAATACTACTTCAGGATGGTGGCTCAACTTCTCTCCTTACTACGAGTTGCAGGCAGGCAAGAAGATGCAGTTCAAGTTCTATAACTATAGTGATATGTCTGCGGCATGGAACAACTGGTGCTTGGCGGCTACCCAGATAAAGCGCGAAGATGCTGGCTATGGAGCAGATAAGGAGTACTTCGTTATCAGAAATGATTTCTTCGGATGGGGTGGAAGCTATAATGCTTCCGGATTCACCCACGATTTTGATACGAGCGACGAAATGAATGTATTCATAAAGGATATGAATGGCTCTTTGGTTGATATGACAGTTAGCTTGACTGCTGCAGGCGTATTCAAGATGGAATCTACCATCACGACTACAACCAACAAGGTATATCATTATACCTATACCACCACATTGACGGCTAAGCCATCTAAGATTGTTCTCTTCTTCGTGAACGAGAAGTCTTACATCGACGGCTCAAGCCTTTCTACAGGCATCTCGAACCCTATCATCATCCAGAAGAAGAATGATGGCAAGTGGTTCAACCTCTCCGGTCAGCAGGTAGACAAGAGCTACAAGGGTGTAGTGATTGTGAACGGAAAGAAATTTGTGAACAAGTAATTCTCTTATATATATAATAAGGTGTAATTATATGAAGATGCATATTTCTAAAATACTATTGGGAGCAGCAATGATGATTGCTGCTCCTGTTGTTAAAGGAGGTTGCCAGGTGATGGCACAGAATGCTCCGCAGGAACCGATCGTGGTAGATACTCCTTTTGTCCACGACCCCGTAATGGCGTATGAGAATGGCAAGTACTATCTCTACTGCACAGGTCATGGCATCACGCAGATGACTTCCACCGACCGCAAGCATTGGACCATCGTTCCTCAGGGCGTGCTCAAGAACAGCGAGATTCCGGCATGGACGCATGATAGTGTACCGGGTTTTACCACGCATATCTGGGCTCCGGATGTTATCCGCTTCAAGAACAAGTGGTATCTGGCTTATTCCTGTTCTACCTTTGGCAAGAATACTTCTGCCATCGGCTTGCTGAGCAATACTTCCTTATCTGATAAGGATGGATGGAAGGATGAGGGCTGCCTCGTCGCCTCTAAGGGTGATAGAGACAACTGGAATGCCATCGATCCGAATTTCATTGTTGATGAGAAGGGAACCCCTTGGCTTACCTGGGGCTCTTTCTGGGATGGTATCCAGATGATCAAGCTGGATAAGAAGACGATGCATGTCAAGAATGGCGCCAAGCCTCAGACCATCGCCCGTCGTCATGCCGTGGGCGATACTTCTGCAGAACCGAATCCTACCTCCAAGTTTGCCGGCACCAATGCCATCGAGGCTCCTTTCATCATGAAGCATGGTGATTATTACTATCTCTTCGTCAGTTGGGATTACTGCTGCCAGGGGATGAAGAGTACTTATCGTGTTGCCGTAGGCAGAAGCAAGAAGGTTTTCGGTCCTTATCTGGACAAGACGGGTAAGGATATGCGAGAGGGTGGTGGTACCCTGCTGCTGGAAGGTGACAAGAAGGAATATGAGGCGATGGGCCATTGTTCAGCCTACTCCTTCCCTGATGGTGATTTCTTCTTCTGCCATGGTTACAGTATCGCCAAGAATGGCGCCAGCATCCTGGTTCAGAAGAAAATCAACTGGACGAAAGATGGGTGGCTGACGTTGGAATAAAAAGCATTTGTAAAATATCTTTTTGGTATGTTGCTTCAATCTTACGTTTGTAAGCTTTTCAAGAAGTATACTGCTGAAATGTTAAAACTGAGTTAAAATAGCGTTTATTCCGCTACGAACGGCAAAAAATTGGTTTCGTAGCGAAATAAACGCTATTTTCTTTCGCTATTTCCTATATATGCATAAGGTATTTGACAAGATTCTAAAAATAAATTGGTAGATTATTTTACTGTTAAAAAACACGGACAAATTGAATTTGTCCGGCTCTTTTGTCCGGCGGCTTGTAAGTTATTAAAAATGAGTGATTTATAAGGATACGGACAAATTCAATTTGTCCGTTTGTTTTTTTTAGCCCTTTTTGGCTTGAAAACTATAGGTTATGATGCCGAAACCTATGAGATGCTGGGAAGAAACCTATGAGTTATGATGAAAGAAACCATGAGTTGTGGGGGGAGAAAACTATGACTTAGTTTTTTTTACAAATCAAGTAGGCTCGAAGTACTCGGCTCATCCAAATGAAATCAGTATCAAAAAAATCCGAAACAGATAACTTGGTAAGCTTCTGTTTCGGATTTTTTCTTTATTCTTCCTTGATCTTCCATTCGCTGATGGTTCGCTGGGTGCTGTCAAAGCTGATGCCCACTTTTACCAGTCGCTTACCCTCAGAATGATATGGCAGCATATAGCCTTTTTCGTCTATCTGTGCCAAAGCCTCAATATCCGGTTTCATCTGTGTGGTCAGCTCGGTCTTGCTGATACCGCAGATAGCCGAATACAGGTTGAACATGCTTATATTGTCGAGGTTGTTGAGTCCGCTGAATATGCTAGACTGAGGAAACTTGGTGATACCCGTAATAAAGGTGAACTGATGAGTTAAAAACATGTAAAATAAGGCATTCTTCATTATTTTTTCTTATCTTTTCATCCAAGACTTGAAAACGGGAGATTGAAGGATTACTTCTGGCTCATCGCAAGACGCAATGCACCGACCTGCTGCTCACAGACCATGAGTACAGTCAAGTTACTGAAAAAGGTCTTGACATCAAGATACGACCGGTATATGATTGGGTTGTGGAAATGGGGAAGAGAAAATAGAGAAAATATTCTTGTTTAAATAGAGGAGTTTCGGAAAAAAATGGTATCTTTGCAGCGGCTAGAAGTTGGAAAAGTGGCAGAAAATACCCCAAAAAGGGTTGGAAAAGCTCCTTTTTCTGGTCTAAAATAGGTTGGAAAAGTTCCGTAAAGCCTATAAATTATGGTAAGAAAAAGTAATATAGATATGCTTAACAGAAAGATATACAGCTATTTACGCAATTTCTTCGAAATGGAGAAAAAAGCTCTTCTCGTTTCAGGCGCTCGCCAGGTAGGTAAAACCTTCGCTATCCGGAAGGTTGGAAAGGAATGCTTTGCGGATGTAGTGGAGTTCAATTTTCTCAATAATCCTAAGTATAGAGAGGCTTTTAAGTCTCCTTCTGATGCTAAGGAAATCCTCCTGCGCCTTTCTGCCTTGGCAGAGAAGAAACTTACTCCAGGCAATACTCTTGTTTTCTTTGATGAGGTGCAGGAATGTCCGGAGATGGTTACTGCCATCAAATTCCTAGTAGAAGAGGGTAGCTATCGCTATGTAATGAGTGGCTCGTTGTTAGGGGTAGAGTTGAAGGACATCCGTAGCGTACCTGTTGGTTATATGGCAGAAAAAGAGATGTTTCCTCTCGATTTTGAGGAATTTGCAGAGGCTGTAGGGATGAGTACTGGAGTAATGGCTCATGTCAAGGAGTGCTATGAGCAATGCAAGGTGGTGGATGAGGTTGTGCATAATAAGCTGAATGATCTCATTCATCTTTATCTCATTGTCGGAGGAATGCCTGAGGCTGTCCAAAAGTATATTAATACGAATAATTTACAGATAGTGCGTGAGGCACAACGAGAAATCATGCACCTCTACGGAAAGGATATAGCCAAGTATGACCCAAAGAACAAGCTGTATATCAAAGATATATTCGACTTGATACCTTCAGAACTGAATGCCAAGAACAAGCGTTTTATTTTGAAGGCATTAAATGAAAAGGCAAAATTTGAGCGTTACAGAAATTCTTTCTTATGGCTAGCCGATGCTGGTGTGGCGCTCCCTACTTATAATGTAGAAGAACCTCGCTTGCCTTTAAAACTTGGTGAACAGCGCAATTTATTTAAGTTGTTCATGAACGATGTGGGGTTGTTGGCAAGCCAGTATGCGGCCAATATAGCAATCGATTTACTTACGGGTACAACAGAAATCAACAATGGAGCCATTTATGAGAATTTTGCAGCGCAAGAATTACGTGCTCACGGTTATAATCTTTATTATTTCAATAATAAGAAGCAGGGGGAACTGGACTTTGTTATAGAAGACAGAGGTAAGGTCTTGCCGATAGAAATCAAGTCGGGCAAGGATTATAAACGTCATAATGCACTCTCTAATGTGATGAACAATGAGGAGTACGCTATTCCTCGTGCCATAGTTTTCTCTAATGGCAATGTGCAGGTTGTAGACAAGATTCTCTATTACCCTATCTATATGTTAATGTATCTTCAACCCGAAATGATAAAGAAACCTATATTCAGATTTGAGCCAATATAGGCTTTTATTATTTTTTTTGTCAATAGATAAAAAACGAGACGGCAATCTGCATCACGCAGATTGCCGCCTTCTTCTTTTCTAACTAACTATCTTATCAACTATTCAAAGAATGTATCAATATATTGGGTATATCCAGGGCTGATGCCCTGGATGTAGCTTGTTTTTTACTTCAAACGGATGATGTTCAGAGAGCTGGCTGGAATCTCTACCGTAGCACCATTCTTCTCTGTAGTTACATAGTTTTCTACAGGATAGATGTTGGTAGGATTGTCGATGGTGTTCTCCTCTAGACCGTTCTTGGCAGAAAGACGGATGAGCTTACCATTCTTGATTTCCTTGCCCTGAAGATTGATCTTCGCTGTGGTGTGCTCGGTACTGGTGTTGGCAATCTTAAGGATTACCTCGCCAGTCTTCTCATCAAGCGTTGCTGTTGAGAAGATGCCAGGAAGGGTGTTTGCCTTCAACTTGGTAGCGAATACCTCCTTGCCATCCAACTTGGCGAAGATGCTGTCGCCTACTACCTTCAGCTCGATATCGTACCACTTGCCGGTTTCAATTTTGCCTGGGCAGGTAGCAATCTGGCTCTTGGCACCATTCACGATAGACTCCACGCCGTGTTGGGTATTGTTCCAGCCGCCAAGGTTCAACCAGCAGTAGTTGTTCTTATCTACATAGTTGAAGATGATGAGGAAACCCTCGTTTCCGGCATCCTTCTTCGCGCGTACCTTATATATATAGCCATTGCTGGTAATCTCGCCTGGGTTCAGACGGATGCAGCTCTCTTCGTTGCTGGTCTGCTTGATGATGCTGCCTTCTGTCTTCCACTGACCGCGGATATCGGTAGGCAATTCCTGAAGCGTCATTGGCAGTGCCTTTCCGTTCTCATCGCTGTAGCCCTTGTCTTCGAAAGAAACCTGAGTACCCCATGTTCCCATACCCACACGGCAGATGGCTGGCTTTACACGAGCCTGATCATACTTGTATGGATTCTCCTGGTTCACCTTCAATACACGGGTACCGATGTTGTTCGCCATTACGTTCTGAACGTAGTAGGATGGAGTTCCGAATACCTTATCAGAGGTATATTGAATCATATCCGGTGCCCACATACGGTTGTTGAGGTTGGCGAAGATAGGAGCGTAGGATGCCATGGTCACGATGTCAGAGTTGTTCTCGATGCCCATCATATAGACAGCCTCACCGAGAGCTGCATCGAGCGAACCCATATTGCCGAAGCCCTGGGTTACGGCATATTCACCTACATAAATCTCGCTGCCCTTACGGTCGTAGTTATCATACTTGTTGAAGTTCTCTGCAAACCAGGCTGGGTTTCTGTAGTAGTGCTCGTCGAGGAGTTCTACGCTTTCGTTGCTTTCCCACTTAGGATTGTCATCGCCCCAAGCCACTACGTTACCGATGAGGTGCATCTTAGGATATTTCGCCAATACAGCATCCTTGAACTTCTTGAAGCGCTCGTAGTAATGGTCGCTCTGAGCCGCAGGATCCGGCTGGTTGTTCTCATTGCCAATCTCCAGATATTCGATATTGTATGGTTCTGGATGACCGTTCTTGGCACGCAGCGCACCATATTTAGAGGTAACAGGACCGTTGGCATACTCCAGGGCATTCATGCACTCGTCAATCCAAGGCTGGATGCTATCCACAGGAGTCATGCCGCCGTGCCACAAACCAACATTCACAACATAGAGCGGCTTGGCGTTCAAATCTTCGGCAAGCTGCAGATACTCATCGAAGCCCATACCGTCGCTGGTACGGTAGCGCCAGTTTACGTTCTTATGACCTGGACGTTCCTCGATAGGACCGATGGTCTTCTCCCAGTGGAAAGCATTCTCAGGAGATTCCTGTCCTTCAACGTAGCAACCGCCAGGGAAGCGGACGAACTTAGGATGGATATTATAGAGAAGCTGAGCCAAATCAGGGCGCAAGCCGTTCTCGCGATTCTTGAAAGTAGGAGGGAAGAGGCTTACCACATCGAGAACGATGGTACCCTTTCCGTCGGCAACGAGTTCGAACAGAGCCTTTGCATCATTTCCGTTGGCAGTCAACTCAGCCGTATATTTAGTCCACTTCTTGCCCACCTTGGCATTGAGAGCGGTTTCTGCATACACCTTGTCGCCCTTGTCGTTGGTGAGGCGAGCCTTCAATCCGCCCTTGTAGCTACCCTTTGCCCAGAAAGAAAGCTTATAGGTTCTGCCCTGAACGGCGTTGATGCCCCAGAAGCCCTCGTTGATGATAGAAGCTGTGGCAGCAGGTTTGGCAGCGATGGTCAATTGGAGCGCCTTGCCCTGTGCCTTGTTGAGCAAACCCTTATTGATGAGTTGTGCATTGATCTTAGCACCTTCCTGAACTGCAGTTTTCCAAGTAGGAATATCCTTTTCAGAATCCTCGAATGATCGGTTGCTGATGAGTTCGGCATAGAGACCGCCATCTGCAGCATGGTTGATATCCTCGAAGAAGATACCATATAAATTAGGTGAAACCTTGATACCTGGGTTAGAGGCATCCACATTGATAGTAACCTGTGCATTGGCAGCCATGGTTGAGGCGAGCAATGCAGAAAGTAAAATCTGTTTCTTGTTCATTGTTTATTCTTAGGTTTTTTATTTCCGTTTTATTTTGTTACAGTGGCAAAAGTACACAAAAAACACAAAGAAGAGGTGGACAAAAGGCGAAATATAGTGTAAAAGGTGGATTTTCTGCTGAAAATCCACCTTTTTATGGTATAATTAAAGACTAAAATTATAAATAATCTTGTAAAAAACAAAAGAGAATAGCGTTTATCCGTAGAATTTTGTGGGATTTTTGCTTGCAAAGCGACAAAAAATCTTATTTCCTAAGTACAAAAGACTTGTTTGCGACTCGTATCTCTGAAAGATAGAGATCTGTGTTTCGGGTTTACGGGTGGTGTCTTACTTGCGTCCCCCTTGTGCTTATCGGGGGCACAAATGTGCTCTTACCCGAGCACAATGTTGCCTTTACCTTGGCACAATAGTGCCCTTCCTTAGGCACTTTACAAAATAGAAAGGTAGCCACCTTCAATTTTATAAAACTGAAATAGTAGACACTTCTTATTTGTCGTTCTGTTCGCTTGCAATTTTACTCTTCACCCTTCACCTTTTCGTCTGGAATGCCGATAAACACAGGGGTTTTGAGGGTGAAGGGTGATTTTTAGTTATTTTGTTTGTAATCGCTTGTATATCAGATGATTATGTTGATAGGGTGAAGGGTGAAGGGTTTTCTCCGTTTCGCTTTTCAAATTTTCGACTTTTATTTATTACTACCAAATAAAATAGTAAGATTTTGTTTAATATAGTAATACCAGCCCGGCGAAAGCCGAGTAGAGTATCATTCTTATCGGATTGATCTTCATTACTTTCACGCCGATAAAGGTGGCGAAGAAGAGGGCGATGGAGATGTAGAAATGCCAGGGATTCTCTGGAGTAGAGAAATTCTCTGGAGTCATCAGGAGCAGGGCTGCGGCGCCTACCAGACCCACGATGCATGGGCGCAAACCGATGAAGATGCTCTGCACCATTGATGTGTTCATATATTTATACAGCATTTTGCTGATCAGAATCATCAAGACGAAAGAGGGGAGAACCAGGGCGAAGGTGGCCGTGGCACTTCCGAGTACTGCCATCATGCCGTTCATGCCTGCATTGTGGACAGCAGTATAGCCACAATAGGTGGCGGTGTTGATACCGATAGGTCCCGGTGTCATCTGTGAGATGGCCACCACATCGGTAAACTCTTGCATCGTCATCCAATGATACTGCGTCACTACCTGTCCCTGAATCAGGGAAATCATGGAGTAGCCACCTCCGAATCCGAAGATGCCTATCTGAAGGAATACGATGAAAAGTTGAAGAAATATCATAGTTTATTCTCTTTTTAATTGCAAATGTACTGATTTTCTTGATTACCGCCAAATTATTTTAAAAAACTTTACTCTCTTTTTTGTAAATAAGTGCCATTTCCTTGCTATTATTGGAAAAAAGTTGTAAATTTGCACGTGAAAAGCTGGAAAAAAGTTGCAACTTAAAGCCTGAAAAGCTGGAAAAAAGTTGCAAATAAGTATCCGAAAACCTGGAAAAAAGTTGCAAGTATGTTTTTTACTTTCTTTTATTTTCGAATAGTTGAAGCTGGCGACTTAAATCCTCTTCCGAAGGGAGAGCTTCACGTATTTTCTTGATACGTACCTTGTCATAAGAGGCAACTCCCATGTTTGGGGGAACATTCGGTTTCTTGAATTTCTGCACCAAGTTGTTGCAGCTTCGTATTTAGCTTATTATCAGAGTTTTGTAATTCTCCACCAAGTTGGTGGAGTTTTTCGTTCGCTTTGTTTGTGGAATAAAAAAGATACCATTTTTTAATTACTCCGTCGGTTGGATAAACTGGCCATAGACGTATCCACCTAAGGCAGCTACGATAATTACCCAGATAGGGTTGACACCCATCAGCCATATCAGGAGGGCAGATAAGATAGGAACCCAGCAGTTGACGAACGAGATGTGGGCACTCTTGGCCAATGAAAAGGTAGGAACGGCTATCAGAGCCACGACGGCAGGACGGATACCTGCAAACATCGCCGCAATCACCTTGTTGTCCTCAAACTGATGGAAAAACATAGCAATCGCTAATATAATAAGGAAGGAAGGCAACGAAGCGCCGAGGGTGCAGACAATGGCTCCCGGTATCTTTGCCAACTTATATCCGAGCAGGGAACTCATGTTGATGGCCAAGGCGCCCGGACAAACCTGGGTAGTAGCGATGGCATCCAAGAATTCCTCCTTCGTCATCCAATGATGCTTATCGACGACTTCGGATTCTATAATAGGAATCATGGCATAGCCACCACCAAAGGTGACTATGCCAATCTTCATAAATGTTTTGAATAATGTAAGATAACTTACGCTATTATTCATTTTTTACCTTTTTATTTTTTTACTTTTTAAAAGCTCTTTCTTCAATCCACTGACGTGCATTGACAAATGCTTCAATCCAAGGAGTTACCTCGTCGTTGCGGCGATCAGCTGGATACCAAGCGTTCTGCCATGGGAAGATAGCACGCTCCAAGTGTGGCATCATAGCCAAGTGGCGACCATCTGCAGAGCAGATACCTGCTACGTTGTAGTCACTGCCGTTAGGATTGCCTGGATACTCAGCATAGTTATACTTCGCAATGATGTTGTAGTGATCCTCTGGCTCTGGCAAGTAGAAACGACCCTCACCGTGAGCTACCCAGATACCGAGCTTATCACCGCTCAGGCTACCAAACATCACACTGTCGTTCTGAGGAATAGTCAAACCGAGGAATGTACTCTCAAACTTCTTGGAAGTATTGTGGCAGAGGTGTGAACGATGCTTGTGCTCAGGATTGATGAGGTTCAACTCAACCATCAGCTGGCAACCGTTACAGATACCGAGTGAAAGGGTATCCTCACGGGCATAGAACTTGTCGAGTGCCTCCTTAGCCTTAGGATTGTAGAGGAATGCACCAGCCCAACCCTTGGCAGAACCGAGAACGTCGGAGTTAGAGAAACCACCGCAGAATACGATGAAGTTCACATCCTCCAAAGTTTCACGACCAGAAATCAAGTCGGTCATCATTACGTCCTTCACGTCGAAGCCAGCGAGATACATAGAGTAAGCCATTTCACGCTCACCATTAGTACCCTTCTCACGGATGATAGCTGCCTTGATGCCTGATGGAGTGCGACGGTTAGCGTCGAGACCATAACTTGCGAGAGTGCCCTTGAAGCCGTAGCCGAAGTTCATCTCGATAGGCTGCTTCTTATAGTTGGTATAGCGCTTCTTAGCCATACCGTTCATGCTCTGCTTGCGGTCGAGGAGGTAAGATGTCTTATACCAGTCGTCGCGCAAAGCGTCGATATCAAACTCGTGCTCGAAGCCTTCCTTCTTGATGATGATCTTGCGGAGCTCAGGAGCAGGATAACCAATCTTAGCATAGCCGATACCGTTCTCATCGAAGAATGCCTTCAACTCGTCCTTGTGGGCATCGCTTACCTGAATAACAACACCTGGGTTCTCAGCGAAGAGAGTCTTGATGATGTCAGCATCAGCGATGTCGTGGAGGTTGATCTTCATACCACCCTCTACGTTGGCGAATGTCATCTCGAGGAGAGTAGTAATCAAACCACCGGCACTGATATCGTGACCAGCCATTACCCAACCGCGGTTGATGAGTTCCTGTACAGCGTTGAAGCAATCAACGAAGTACTCTGGGTTCTTTACGGTAGGAACATCGCTGCCCACCTTGCCCAAGCTCTGAGCGAAGGCAGAACCACCGAGGCGCTGCTCGTCGAAGCTGAAGTCGATATGATAGAGGCTTGAGTTCTTGTCGTTGACGAGAACTGGACTAACCACCTTCTTGACATCTGAAACCTCACCACCAGCACTTACGATAACGGTACCTGGAGCGATGATCTTCTCGCCGTTAGGATACTGCTGGGTCAATGAGAGAGAGTCCTTACCTGTTGGTACGTTCACGTGGATGGCGCAGCAGAAGTCTGACAATGCCTTCACACCCTCGTACAAACGAGCATCCTCACCCTTCTGACTGCGGCAAGGCCACATCCAGTTAGCAGAGAGGCTGATGCTGTCCATGCCATCTGCCAAAGGAGCCCATACGATATTGGTCAATGACTCTGCTACAGAGAGTACAGAACCAGCCTTAGGATCAGCCAAACCAGCCTGAGGAGCATGACCCATAGCGGTTACGATACCCTTCTCGCCACGGTAGTCGAGTGCTACGACACCACAGTCTGAAAGTGGCAACTGAATCTGGCCCTGACCCTGCTGACGGGCAATCTTACCCGTTACGGAACGGTCCACCTTGTTGGTCAGCCAGTCCTTACAAGCCACAGCCTCCATCTGGAGAACACGCTGCAAGTACTCGTCGAGGTTGTCGGCAGAGTAAGTTACATCTTCATATTTACGCTCTACGGTCTCATCCACCATGACGGTCTTAGGAGTATGACCGAACATCTGAGCCACGTCGAGGTCGAATGGCTTCACACCGTCAGCCTGCTTGAAGCTGAAGTGAGCATCGCCAGTAGTCTCACCTACCACGTACATAGGAGCACGCTCACGGTCGGCAATCTTCTGTACCTCTTCAATATATTTTTCGTCGATGAGCAAGCCCATACGCTCCTGACTCTCGTTGGCGATGATTTCCTTAGCGCTCAAAGTCTTGTCACCGATAGGCAACTTAGCCATGTCGATTTCGCCACCGCACTCTTCTACCAACTCAGAGAGACAGTTCAAGTGACCAGCAGAACCGTGGTCGTGGATGCTGACTACAGGGTTCTCATCGTTCTCAACGAGTGCACGAACCAGGTTGTAAGCACGCTTCTGCATCTCAGGGTTGGCACGCTGAACAGCGTTCAACTCGATGCCATTGCTGTAACGACCTGTATCTACAGAAGAAACAGAACCGCCACCGAGACCGATGCGATAGTTATCACCACCTACTACTACAACCTTGTTGCCCTTCTGTGGCTCGCCCTTCTTATAGTCACGCTTCTTGCCGTAACCTACACCACCAGCGAGCATGATTACCTTGTCGTAAGCATACTTCTCGCCGTTCTCCTGGTGCTCGAAAGTAAGCACAGAACCTGTGATGAGAGGCTGACCGAACTTGTTGCCGAAGTCAGAAGCACCGTTAGATGCCTTGATGAGAATCTGCTCAGGAGTCTGATAGAGCCATTTACGCACAGGCAGGATATCTTCCCAGTCGCGCTCCACATCGCTCTTGCCGTTGTCATCCTTCAAGCGAGGATAAGCAGTCATGTAGCAGGCAGTACCTGCGATAGGCCATGAACCAACACCACCACCCATACGGTCGCGGATTTCACCACCCGTACCCGTAGCAGCACCGTTGAAAGGCTCTACAGTAGTAGGGAAGTTGTGAGTTTCAGCCTTCAGGGAGATGACACTCTCGATGTCCTTCACCTGGAAGAAATCGCTGGTAGTCTGATCGGCTGGAGCAAACTGCTCGATAACAGGACCCTGAGAGAAAGCCACGTTGTCCTTGTAAGCAGAGAGGATCTTGTTAGGATTCTCGTTGGTGGTCTTCTTGATCATGTTGAAGAGAGAAGACTCCATCTCCTTACCGTCGATGATAAACTGGCCGCCGAAAATCTTGTGGCGGCAGTGCTCTGAGTTGATCTGTGCGAAACCGAAGATTTCGCTGTCGGTGAGAGGGCGTCCGTTCTCTTTCTCCAGCTTGTGGAGATAAGCCATTTCGTCCTCGCTGAGGGCAAGACCCTCTTCCTCGTTATACTTCTCGAGGTCATCGACGTACTTGATAGGTTCTGGCTGGTGGTTCACGGTGAACACATCCTGTCCGATACCGTTGTACATACGCTGGAGCATAGGGTCGTGCTCAGCGTCTTCGCTATCTACAGGGAAGTACTCCTCGATACGCGAAATGCCGTTAAGACTCATGTTCTGAGTAATCTCAACGGCATTCGTACTCCAAGGAGTAATCATTTCACGGCGTGGGCCGACATAGAAGCCCTGCAACTGCTGGGCGTCCTCTAAAGTCGCGTCACCATAAAGCCAACAAAGTTCATTGATTTCGTCCTGAGAAGGCTTGTGGTCAATCTCGGTCGCAATCACACTCTTAGATGGAGTTCTGAAAAAAAGAATCATACTTATTTCTCTTTTTATATTGTTAATGTATTTATTCTTTCGGTAAGGATACATGGCCTATGTATCGCTTTTCGAGTGCAAAGATAATACAAATTAAAATAAGGACAAAATAAAACGCTTGTTTTTTTATATTTTTAGGTATGTTGCCCGGATTGTGTGCTTTCACAGTGTAGGAAAAGCTGCTGAATGGAGACGCTAATTTGTTAAAAATGAGTGAGAAAGATGAGAAAAATAGAAAAAGTGGTTAAAATTATCTAAATGGGTTTGACAAAAGTGGTTTATTCAAGTCTTATTCGTAACTTTGCAATTGGAAAGCAGCGGGTGGATTTTTATTCATCATGCAGCGATTCATGGTATTTAGTAATTCAGTAAAATATCACTATCATAAAAATTAAAAACCAGAAAATATGAAGCAGAACAAATTTTTAGTAATGGCTTTGATGGCTGGCGCATTGTTGGCCACAAGTTGTGCAAGTAAGAAGGAACTTCAGAATTGCCAGAACGAGAACAGAGAGTTGTCAAGCAACTATCAGAATACAAAGGAGCAGTTGGCTGCTTCTCAAGCTCGTGTAACAACTCTCGAAGACCAGCTTGCTCAGATGAAGAAGGACTATAAGTCTATGCAGAATGCGCTCGACAAGAGTTTGAACAACGCAAGTCAGAACAACATCAGCATCGACAAGCTCGTTGACCAGATCAATGAGTCTAACCAGTACATCCGCCACTTGGTAGAGGTGAAGAGCAAGAGCGATTCTCTCAACATGGTGCTTACCAACAACTTGACCCGCTCTCTCAGCAAGGATGAGTTGAAGGAGGTTGACGTACAGGTGATGAAGGGTGTGGTTTACATCTCTTTGGCTGACAATATGCTCTACCAGAGCGGTAGCTATGAGGTAAACAGCCGTGCTCAGGAGACTTTGAGCAAGATTGCCAAGATCATCATGGACTACAAGGACTACGATGTACTCGTAGAGGGTAATACAGATAACGTACCAGTTAGCACTACAAGTGCCAAGATGAAGAACATCCGCAACAACTGGGACCTCTCTGCTCTCCGTGCATCTTCTGTAGTACAGTACTTGCAGGATCACTTCGGCGTAGATCCTAAGCGTTTGACCGCTGGTGGCCGTGGTGAGTACAACCCTGTAACTACCAACGATTCTGAGGTTGGCAAGCAGCGCAACCGTCGCACTCAGATTATCATCACTCCTAAGCTCGACCAGTTCATGGACTTGATCGACAAGGCTCCAGAGAGCGATAAGTAAATCGGAGACTTTTTAGAGTATCATAAGTAAAATTTAGGAAGCACCAGTGGGCCCAGGCTCATTGGTGCTTTTTCAGTATGACAGGTGCTTTTCTGTATAAATATGCTTAAAATAGGAAAGAAAGAACCAAAGTTTGTTTCGTTTTGAAAGAAAAACTGCGATTTTCTTTCTCTTTTGAGATTTATTTATTAATTTTGCAATCAAATTATTAAGCGCCCGTCGCTAAGTGGTTATAAATTGTAATTTATTAATAATACATATATAGGTATTTCGCTTATGGAAAAGATTCAGATGACAACTCCTTTGGTGGAGATGGATGGTGACGAGATGACAAGAATCCTCTGGAAGATGATCAAGGATGAACTGATCCTTCCTTTCGTAGATTTGAAGTCAGAGTATTATGACCTTGGTTTGCCTTACCGTGACAAGACCAATGACCAGGTGACTATCGACTCTGCTGAGGCTGCCAAGAAATATGGTGTAGCCGTGAAGTGTGCTACGATTACTCCTAATGCCCAGCGTATGGACGAATATCATCTCCACAAGATGTGGAAGAGCCCTAATGGCACTATCCGTAGCATCATGGATGGTACTGTGTTCCGTGCTCCTATCACGATTCCAAGCATTCACCCTTGCGTGAAGAACTGGGAGAAGCCGATTACTATCGCCCGTCATGCTTATGGCGATGTATATAAGAGTGTGGAAATCCGTGCTGATGAGCCGGGAGTTGCCAAACTCGTATTCGAGGGTAAGAGCGGAAAGAAGCAGGAAGTGGAGATTCACAACTTCGAAGGTGCTGGTGTTATTCAGGGTATGCACAATACCGACAAGAGTATCCGCAGCTTTGCTCATAGCTGTTTCAAGTTTGCCATCGATACCAAGCAGGATTTGTGGTTTGCTACCAAGGATACCATTTCCAAGACTTACGATGCTCAGTTCCGCAAGATTTTCGAGGAAGTGTATGAGAGCGATTACAAGGAGAAGTTTGCAGAACTCGGCATTGAGTACTTCTATACATTGATTGATGATGCCGTGGCTCGTGTTATCCGCAGCAAGGGCGGATTCATCTGGGCATGTAAGAACTATGATGGTGATGTGATGAGCGATATGCTCAGTACAGCCTTCGGTTCTTTGGCGATGATGACCTCCGTATTGGTTTCTCCAGACGGCAAGTATGAGTACGAGGCTGCTCATGGCACAGTAACCCGCCACTACTACCGTTATCTGAAGGGCGAAGATACATCTACCAACCCAATGGCAACAATTTTCGCATGGAGTGGAGCGCTGAAGAAGCGTGGCGAGTTGGATGGCATTCAGGCATTGCAGGATTTCGCCGATCAGCTCGAAGCAGCATGTTTCGAAACCCTGAACGATGGTATTGCCACCAAGGACCTCGTCAACCTGATGGAAGGTGTAGAGGCAAAGGCAGTCAACTCAGCCGGTTTCATTGCAGCCATCCGTGAGAGGTTAGAGAAGAGATTAGCATAGTATGATTTATATATATAATAAAGGTGACAAAGGCATAGAAACCTTTGTCACCTTTATTTTTTTGTGAAAACTAATTAACCGTTTTTCTGCTTCTTGTATTCCTCAGACAACAAGTCAAAGAAATTATAGCCGATTACCTTGCAGATATGCATGAGCATACCTGTGTCGATAGTAGATTTGCTATAAATCTTATAAATGTTGGTTCTGTGGCAACCAAGTTGCTTTGCGAGCCATACTGTTGTTTTTCCTTGTCTTTTGAGTTCCTGTTTTATGCGTTCCCCAATGACCAAGGAGCAATTGTTAGTTTGATCTGTCATTTTCTTATTTTCTTTAAATACTAATAAATTCAATATGGATGCAAAATTACGAAATAAGATTGTAAACTAACGAATTTTTTGGTAGCTAATGTGACGACACGCTATTAAAAAAGTATAAATGCAGAAAACAAAAGAAATCCTTTCGTTTCATTTTGTTTGCTTACTGACACGTTTTTCCTCTATTTCCTATCTTTTTTGTGCCTATTTTGTTTCGGTTTACATTTTATACACAAGAAAAGTACAAATCATCTGTTGTACGTAATTGTAATTTCATAATTTTGCACCCAGTTAAGGCGCACAGCCTAAAAACTATGCGATGCGGCTACAGAAAGCTACACATTATTATATAGACTTTTCTAACGACGCATAAGCGAACAAGATTTCTAAGACATTACATAAACAAAAATATATTGTATAAAGTAAAAGTTATGAATCTCAAATCCCACTAAACCCTATAGGTTGCGGATTTGAGGATAAATTTAAAATATAAGTTTAAGATGGTAAAGAATCTATTAAAAAAAGTTTGTCTTGTTGTATCCATCCTCATAGGATTGGGTAGCAACGTACAGGCACAGGAGACTTCTGTTACATTCAATGTTTCAGATGGTGGCAAGACTTTGACTATTTCTGGTCAGGGTGATTTAACAACGTATCAGACTACAGACTTCTCTGCCCGTGTCTTTTCTGACAAGGCGGTTGGTTATGTATTTACCGATGACAAAGGAACAAAGGTAAATGCTGGTGATTCATATTCTGCTAACAATACATATTACCAGGCGAATTATGAATATACGAAGGTTTGTGATGGGGAACCTACTAGTTGGAATGGCCCATTTGGACAGGTAACTTCTAACAAGCCTTGGAAAGAGGATAAAATAACCAATCTTTATAAGGGCTATTATTCATCTTATAACACATCTGTCGTTCTTAATGCTAAAGTTAAGGTAGGTGATGAGGTTTCTGCGGAAGTGTGGAGTAATGACAAATATACCGACATGTCGGTTTATTTCCTGTCAAGCAAGGAAATCTCTGGCGAAAAAACTGTGTCATTGAGCGAATTGGAAAGTCAGGGGGTAACTTTGATTTCAAAGGTAGAATTACAAAACTATTATGAATCAAATGTTACCTATACAATGCGGGCTGATGCATTCAAGTCTTCAGATGGAGGTAAGACATATACAGGTCTTACTAATGGTAAAACCTATACTTGGACTCCAGGCGAAGTTTTCTATACAGGTACAGCTACTTATTCTCAGATAAAGGACAATGGTGCTTTCTTTGGTACTGAAGGTTCGCATTCTGACTATATCAAAGCAGACGAAACTCCATACACATTTGCGCAATTGCTTCAGAAGAAAATCGCAAGTGGTAGCTATGAAACCGTTAAGTTTAAAAAGGCTTCATCAGAAGATTTGTTGATTAATAATGATATTGTATCTAAAATACGGTTTATTACAGAAACCGACGATTGGGGGACGACCACAATAAGCTATAACTCCAATTTAAAGACTCTTGATTTGGGTGCAGCTACATGTACTGGTTTCTCTAAGGAAACTTTTGCAGCAGCTGATGGTGTATATGTACACGGAACTCCTGCGCTTACAAACTTGACATTGCCTCTCACTAATAAGACGAGTGTGCTGAGTGAAAGTACAGGAACCAAGGTGGACAAAATGGTAGTACCTACACAAGTACTCTCTAAATTGAACTCAGTACCAACTACTGTTACTATCCCAGAGGGCTATGACCGCGTGGGTAATGAGGCATTTGCGAATTCGTCAATAACAAATATCAATTTCCCAAATTCTTTGACTCTTATCGGAGAAAGCGCTTTTGAGAATTGCACAAAGATTACTTCCATTACCCTCAATGAAGGTTTGGAGAATATTGGTAAAAAGGCTTTTATGGGTACGTCTCTTACTGCTTTGAAATTTCCTTCTACATTGCAAATTATCCATGATGAAGCTTTTAGAAATTGCTTTATATATGGTTTGAAATTTAATGCAGGATTAAAATTTATAGGTAAAGGTGCTTTCGCTCTTCTTAAAAATGAAAAAGCAGAAACTACGTTGGAGATACCTGCCAGTATGAGATATATCGGTGCTATAGCCTTTGGAGCCCGTCAATACCAAGATGTGTTTTTCTACGGTGAAAATGCTCCTTTGATGCCTTTTGGTACAATAGAGGATTGGTCTGCAACTGCCTCTGCCTTTGACGGAATTACTCTTATGGGTAATAATGCTTTTGACGCAACAAAGGGTGATATTAGGGATGATGCTGCTAATACTGGTTATGCGAATCGAGAGAATTATAAAAGCCATGGTGTCTATTTCTGCCTGCTTCATTACCCAAAAGATTTGACAGATGAGCAACGTGCGGCATATACTGATATAACTCGTGTGTATAAGACTGTAGATGAGGGACAAACTTTTTATTATGGAAAGAATGATCATAATTCTTATTCATATCATGAAGTAGGTCAAGAAGAAACAGATTTGTCGTTCGGTTCTTATACTGCCCCAAAGAGAACTTCTCTCGGTTTCCAGGATACATATCTGGGACGTCAGTATATTTGGCCAAGCCAGGATGCGTGGCGTCGTTCTTATGTTGTCAACTCTTTAGGCTTTAACTGGAACGGTAAAGATAGATATTTGCCAACGTTATCGAAAGAAGATTTAGCTGTTTTGGCTTATGCTGGTTATAAGGTCGCTGATGGGGATCATCCTGCTGATAAGGAAAAAGGTTACTACGCACTGGATGATCTGCGCATGATGGCTCACATGGGTACACGCCAGTTCGTATTGGTTAATGAAGACGTGAATGTAGATAAAGAACCTGAGGTGGAGCCTACTTATCCTATTAATATTAAGGGCGGTAAGTGGTGGACCATCTGTGTACCTTTCGATATGACCAAGGCGCAGGTTGACGACGTGTTTGGCAAGGATACTCATGTTTGTCGTTTCAACAAGGTTGAACGTGTGGTAAACAGTGAGAAAAAAGTAAAATCCATCAAGTTGTACTTTACAAACGATGTGTATGTACATAAGAGTACCAAGGACGATGAAGGTCATTATACAACAAGCACCGGAACTCCTGTAGCAGATGATATTGTGATTTATGCGCATGAATCCTATATGATCTATCCTAAAAAGAACAATGATGATGCCAATAATATGTACAACATCAGCGATTATACTTTGGTTACTGGCTCTCCACTTCCTACTCTTGTGGAAGCGACCGAACAGTTCATTGGTGGAGCTAAAGAAAGCGCTTCTGGTGATGCAAGTTGGAATAAGGAATATCGTTTTGTAGGTAATTATCAAACAGAGGTAGCTGTAGCAGCTTCTGAACAGGGTAATAGCTCAGAAGAAGCTGTACCAAGAGATATAAAGAATGTCACTGTTCCTCAATATAGCTACATCTATGCCAAGAAGAATGGTACACCAAATGCTCAGTTCTGGTTCTATACAGGAAAAGAGATGTTGTGGGGTGCCAACAAGTGTGTCGTACAGGCTACAGCAAGAGATGGTGGTAAATCTGATTTTAATACCTATTTCGGTGGTAATGGTTCTGCTCGAGCAAAGGAATTGTCTTTCTTTGGAACGGATGATGAGGTCACTGGTATTGAAAACGTTGAAATCATTGCAGGTAACGAAAATGACACTCAGATAGTTTACAACTTGAACGGTCAGGTTGTCAATGGCAATTTAAACAGCCTTCAGAAGGGTATTTATATTAAGAATGGTAAGAAGTTCATGGTGAAATAATCCATGAACTATCTTCTAAGAACATATTATTTTATGAATTTACAGCAAAAAAGATGAAAAAAATATATTTAAGACCAGTCACCCTCCTTATTCATGCCGAAGTAGCTAACATACTTGCGGGGAGTGGTGATTTTAGCGGAGAAAGTTCTGCTACAGTTGGTGGTGGAGGAGATGGTTCTTCTGACCAGCAGACCAGTGGAGGTGGAACTGGAGATGACGGAGATTTTGACGGAGGATTATGTTCCAAAGGCTATAATGCCTGGGAAGCATGGGATGAGTTTTAAACCATTTACACTTTTATTTAATAGATTGCATTTATATTTGTGATGAAGTCAGGGTGTTTGTCGATGAGGACAAGCACCCTGTTTTGTCCACCGCAGTGTGCAGACGATTTTGAAGGAATCAAACAACAATGCTTCCTGTCACACTTTTTACTTGCTTTTGAAATGAAATTGTAATAGAATGTAATGCGTGTTACAGATTTTTTGTCGTATCTTTGCACCCGAGGAAAGACCTCAGACTATATATACATTATTATATATTATAAAGATGGACGAAAAGAACTATAAAATCCTTGTGGTGGATGATGAACAGGACCTCTGTGAGATTCTGAAGTTTAACTTGGAAACCGAGGGGTATCAGGTGGAAACTGCCAACTCGGCTGAGGAAGCTCTGGAGAAAGACATTGCTTCCTTCGACCTCTTGCTGCTCGATGTGATGATGGGAGGTATGAGCGGATTCCAGCTGGCGAAGAAACTCAAGGAGAATGTGGCTACGGCTCAGATTCCTATTATATTCCTGACGGCTCGCGATACAGAGAACGATACCGTTACTGGTTTCAATCTCGGGGCTGACGACTATATCTCCAAACCTTTCTCTATCCGTGAGGTGATGGTGCGTGTGCGTGCAGTCATCCGCCGTACTGCCGATAAGCAGGGCAAGGATGCTGAACCTACCATCATCAGCTATCAGGGATTGGTGCTCAATATCGACAAGAAGACGGTGAGCATTGATGGAGAGGATGTGCCTTTCACCAAAACAGAATTTGAATTGCTCCGACTTCTCCTGGAAGAGAAGGGTAGAGTGTTCTCCCGTCAGGAACTCATCGACCGCGTATGGCCTAAGGATGTGCTCGTGCTCGACCGAACGGTGGATGTCAACATCACCCGTATGAGAAAGAAAATCGGAAAGTTTGCGAAGTGCATCGTCACCCGACTCGGCTTCGGATATTATTTTGATGCGTGATAAGAAAGGATTTTATCTATGCTGAAAATACAAAAAACGAAATCTAAGGTTGGACGAAAACTGTATCTTATGGTGCTGACGGTGTTCCTTGTGTTCGCTGTCAGTTTTATCATGTTCCAGCAGACTCGTGAGAAACAGTATAAGATCAGTACGCTCACGATGAAACTGGAAAACTATAACGCCCTCTTGGAGGAGGACCTCTCGCTGGCTCATGACAGGGGAATCATCTTGAGCAACGGCGATAGTCTGGAGACGCTGCCCAGCGTGAGTCGGTCGAAACTCGTCGTGGCGGAGACCAAACTGAATGCTTTCATTCGTGAACATGAAAGTAAGGATCTGCGTGTCACCTTAGTAAGGCCCGACGGCAAGGTGGTGTACGACAATATGAGCAAGCACTATGACCGTTTTGCCAATCACCTGAACCGCAAGGAGATACAGGAGGCGCTGAAGAATGGACAGGGATCGAGCGTGGAGCGAGAGTCGAAGACCCTGAAGCAGGATTACTTCTATGTGGCTTCCTATTTCCCTGCCGACTCTATCATCATCAGAAGTGCCTTGCCTTATAATGATGATCTCTCTAAATCGCTGCAGGCTGACCAGCATTATATCTGGTTTGCCGTTTTCGCCATCATCCTCCTGACCATCGTGCTCTACCGATTCACCCATCGGTTGGGCAAGAATGTGGCTAAGCTCCGCATCTTCGCCTACAAGGCTGACCACAACGAGAGCTTGGAGATAGAGGATCTGGCTAAATTCCCGGATGATGAACTGGGTGAAATTGCTGAACGCATCATCAAGATGTATAAGCGTATCCAGACCACCCGAAGGGAACAGGATATCCTGAAAAGGCAACTGACGCAGAATATCGCTCATGAACTGAAGACTCCGGTGGCGAGCATACAGGGTTATCTGGAGACGATACTTGACAATCCGCATATCAGCGAGGAGATGAAGGAGCAGTTCCTGCAGAGATGTTATGCGCAGAGCGAACGGCTTACCTCCCTGCTGAGAGACATCTCGACGCTGAACAGACTGGACGACGGTTCGGACATGATAGACTTCGAGGCGGTGGATATCACGAAGATGGTGAGAGACATCATGAGGGAAACGGCGCTGGAAAGGGAGGAGCACAAGATGGGGTTCCACAATCTGCTGCCTGAGCGCATCGTGGTGAAGGGAAACCGCAGTCTGCTCTATAGTGTGTTCCGCAATCTTACTGATAATGCCATTGCCTATGCCGGTGACGGAACGACCATCACGTTGGAGGGTAAGGAAATGGGCAACAAGTGGCACTTTGTCTTCAGAGATAATGGTCAGGGTGTGCCGCAGGAGCATCTCGCCCGCCTCTTCGAACGCTTCTACCGTGTGGATAAGGGAAGGAGCAGAAAAATGGGTGGAACGGGGCTGGGCCTTGCCATCGTGAAGAATGCCGTGCTGCTGCATGGTGGTACCATCCGGGTGAATAACTTGCCGGAGGGTGGCTTGAAATTTGAGTTTACTATCAAGAAATAAAAATGTTTTTTGAATAAAGTATTTAAGCGGTAAATAAAGATACTCAGGTAGCAGATAAAGATACTTACGTAGTAAATATATAGGTAAAGAAAGGCAAGGTTTCTGAGAAACTTCTGGATGGAGTTCTACAGAAATCTTGCCTTTCTTGTCTTTTAGAACATTTTTGTTTTCTTTTCGTAAACTTTGCTTAAATCTCTTATTTCTGACCTTTTTCTGCTAAAAGTGTAGATTGCATCTCTAAATGTTGATTAAAATCAAGAAAAACTACCTTTTTTCTATAAAAATATCGATAAAGTTTGCAATAATTAAATACTTTTAACAGAGACAGGCTTGTAGTTTTATAAGCCTATCGTGTTGAACGGCGACTCTGTGAAGGGATTCAACTATGTTGGTGGTGATAACTACGAGTTTGACGCGACTAGTGGAAGTGCAAAGATGTATGGTATTATCCCTCCGCTGACTTCTCAGTTGCAGAATGGTAACTGGTTCTTCTCTGTCAAGAATATGGGAACCTATGGTCAGGCTTATTGGAATAAGTGCTATGAAATCTGCCAGGGTGAAGAAGTTGGAGGCGAGGAAATGAGCTATGCTTTCTTTGGTACCTCTAGTTTCTCCTCAAGCAATGGTAAATATGGTTTTGTGTTTGTTAGTGCCAATAAGTATGCAGGTTGTTTGAATTGTACAGCTACTCCTGTTGATGACACCCATATTACTTTGAAATTTGCTTTGTCTGGTGACAGCAATGGTATTTTCTACTATAATAGTGGTGGCTATAAATACATTATTGCAGCACTTACGGCTGGTAGTAAAGGTAAGACGTATTCTATCGAAGGCAATGACCTGAAGAGCCCAACAGTTCTTAAGCTTGTAGATGTTGATAATCCAGATAATTATTACATCTTGTCAAAGAATACATAAAATCTCTCGTCTGGGGGCGTGCTCATTTAAGCACGCCCCTTATTTATTGTTGCAGTATAAACTGTATTCCGGAATTGTTTAGTTTCAATATAAAAGACCAAAACTCCATAGTGGTAATATGTCACCATTAGCATATTCTATATCATCACGCACTATATAAGCGTTTTCTACATCCTTCACCTGTTTATGACTCTTTTTGGCACCCCCAATCTCAAATGTATACTTTCCTATTGTAAAATCGGAAATCTTAGATGATGTAACATCCTGATTCACTCGGGTTTGGTTGTAGAAGAATGTCTCTCTCACATTACCGATGTTAGAATTATTGCCAGAAAGTGCATATATGATATTCGGATTATCGAGATAAACTTTCTCTGTCTTTCCCAATCCTCGCATTCCACCAGTTTCGTCACGTAACTGACCGATCATTCCTGCTTTTTCCATGTATAGAAGATAGGTAGGAATATCATTACGGCTCACTTTAATTTCGTTTGCCAATCCTGTGGCTTCTGGCTTATAGGGTACATTGCCTGCTATGATAGATAACATGCGACGGAGTTTTTTTCCTGTTGCTGGCGACATGTTGGCATATTGTGGAATATCTACTTCCATCGTAAGACGTATCACCTGCTGTAGTCTTTGCTGGAAAAAGCCTTCCTTGGAAAACGGATAGTATCCTTCTTTCAGATATTTGTTGAAGAGCGGGATAGGGTGAAGCACCTCTTTTATTTCAATATTTCCCCTCAGAATATCATCTAATGACCTGACTGGTGTCTTGATTCCTTCGAACATTTCCAGATATTCTCTAAAAGACATACCCTGCATCTCATATAAGATGACTCTTCTGCTCAAATCTGCCTCTCCATCTAAAATATCAAGCATAGAAGATCCTGTGAAGAAGATCTTGAGCTCAGGGTGGGAATCGTAGATTTGCTTCAATTCTCTCGACCATGAATCATACTTATGTACTTCATCTATATAAAGCGTTTCGCCTCCTTCACGTACAAATTGGTCTGCTGTATCAATTAGTGTGTGAGTTGTGAAATAGCTATGGTCTGCTGATATATAGAGACTTTTTGCCTGAGTATCAGCATCCATTTCTTTAAGATGTTGAAGAATCAAAGTTGATTTCCCTACTCCTCTAGGTCCCATGAGTCCAACGAACCTCGCTTGCCAAGGAAGTTTGTCATACATATAACGCTTAAAGTCCAGACTTACTAGACGCAGCTGTTCTTTCATGTAGTTTACGAGTGTAATATCCATATTTCACCTTATTTTATGCATCTTTTAAGATGCTGTTTTTATAGCATATGCACCTTGGAAGGTGCACGTTTGTGCACAATGTGCACTTTTCAAGGTGCAAATATATGCTTTTTCTTTCGAAACTCCAAACTTTTTGCTTAATTATTTTTGCTAATAAGTTTCCTTTGTCCCCAATTTTGTCATAGCTGCCTGAGTTTTTATCAGTACTTAGCGTTTATTGCCTGGTTATGGAAAAGTATTCTGCCGAGGAATAAGTTGGCTGTTAACCGGAAATAGTGTACAGGCGAATGAAGAACAGCTGACTAGCCGTACACTCGCTAGTTGGCTGTTCTATAGGAACAGTCAGCGTAAATGCCAGAATTATTGTTGTAAGTAAGGGATAAGGAAATACTCTTCACTCTTCACCCCTCTGAATGCCGATAAACACAGGCGTTTCCGAGGGAAAGGTGAAGAGTGAAGAGTAAAAGCGTGTTCGCTTGCTGAAAAAATGGGGCGCAAGCTGTTTCCATGAAAGGAATCGCTTGCGCCCCTGATATTTTTGCTTATGAGTAAATGAGCACCCTAAGATTAGAACTTGTAGATAGCACCAAATGAAATGTTGCTGGCATCTACGCCAAGTCCGAATGTTGATGAGTTGTCACCATGCTCAGGAGAATAACCTCTGTAACCGAGGAAACCTACCTTTGTGATGAAGTTTACGTGGTCTGAAAGCTTAACAGCCAAACCTGGCTTGATGCCTACCTCGTAAGAATTGCCACCGCCCTTGCTGATGCTGCTGTAACCGATTGTACCTTCTACGAAGAGGTTAACCAACTTGGTTTCTACGGCTGTGTAACGTACGTAAGGAGCTACAACGAATGTTGTTGCTTCTGGTACTGCAGAAAGTTCGCAAACATCGCCCTTCTTGATACCAACCTCGAGACCAGCCTCCCACTTGTTGTTGAATTCGTAACCGATTTCAGGCATCAGGGTGTAAGCTGTCTTGCTGTCACCATCACCAATCTTGTTGCTGGAAATACCAGCAGTACCACCGATGTAAACCTGTGCGCTAGCGCAAACTGAAACGAGAGCCATAGCAAGGCTCAACATAATCTTCTTCATAATCAATCTTTTCTTTTAATTATTACTTTATTTTATAACTCTAATCAGGTAGCTTTTCAGCCCCTTATTTATGATAGCAAAGCACATTCATGATATGCTCCGCACTCTCTAATTCGGCGGCAAAGGTATAGGAAATAACTCGAAACTCAAAACTTTTTCTCAGTTTTTCTTGTAAAATGAGCCGTATTGTTGATGTAAATCAAAAAAAGCAGGTATGCTGCATGTATCTGAAATTATTTTTGAAGGATGGCAGCGATTTTTTTATTGAAACCGCCAAATAATATGGGGTAATATTTGGGTAAACCAACTTTTTTCTCTATCTTTGCATCTCTATAAATTGCTTTATTTTTCAATTGAAACTTAAAAATCTGTTTGAAATATTTGGAGAATTCAATTATTCGTTGTACTTTTGCGAAAGTAATTAAAATATGTGTGGAAATGGAACTGAATAAAGAATTGGGAAAATGGCTTTTATTTCATAAAAATAAAAAAATATGATGACAATAGTTGTGTGCATATTCGTATGCGTTTTGGCAATTACTGCTTATACTTTAGGTATATACCAGGACAAAAAAAGTTGAGAAAGCAATTCTTAAATAAAAGTAAGGAGCGAAGGGTGCCTGATGACACTCTCCGCTTTTTATTTCCAGAATAAATCGTATTATTTGGAAAAATATAATATAATGATGAATCAATTTACTAAGATTATCGCAGCGCAGCTCAAACTGAGAGAGCAGGCTGTCGAAAATACATTGGAACTGCTCGAAGAGGGCTGTACTATCCCTTTCATCTCCCGATACCGTAAGGAGAAGACGGGGAATATGGACGAGGTGAACATTGAAGCCATCGCCCAGGCTAACGATAAGCTCAAGGAGATGGCGAAACGTAAGGAAACCATTCTCAAGACGATCGATGAACAGGGAAAACTGACGGAGGCACTCAAGAAGCGTATCGAAGAATGCTGGGATGCTACGGAACTGGAAGATATTTATCTGCCTTTCAAACCGAAGCGCAGAACCCGTGCACAGATTGCTCGTGAGGCAGGATTGGAACCTTTGGCACAAACTCTGCTCTTCCAGCGTGAACGTAATATCATGCAGGTGGCAAAGAAATATGTAGGCGACAAGGTGGCTGATGCTGATGCGGCTATTCAGGGCGCCAAGGACATCATCGCTGAAATGGTGAACGAGAGCGAGGAAAGCCGCAATGCCATCCGTGGGGAGTTCAGACGTGGCGCCATCATCACTTCCAAGGTGGTGGCTAAGAAGAAGGACGAGGAAGAGGCTCAGCGATTCTCTGATTATTTCGACTTCTCGGAACCTCTGAAGCGCTGCTCTTCTCATCGCCTGTTGGCTATGCGCCGTGGCGAGGCTGCCGGTATTCTGCGTGTCAGCATTTCTGCTGATGACGAACAGTGTACGGATAAGTTGAAGCGCCATTATGTACATGGTTATGGGGAATGCCAGACCTTGGTAGGAGAGGCGGTGGATGATGCTTTCAAGCGTTTGCTGAAACCAAGTATCGAAACGGAGTTTGCTGCATCAAGCAAGTTGAAGGCTGATGAGGAAGCTATTCTGGTTTTCGCTGAAAACCTGCGCCAGTTGCTCTTGGCAGCTCCGCTCGGACAGAAGAGAGTGATGGCGGTGGATCCTGGTTTCGCCAATGGTTGCAAGACTGCCTGTCTGGATGCTCAGGGCAATCTCATCCATCATGAAATCGTATTTCCTCATCCTCCTCGCAGCAAGCGCAGCGAGGCTACTGCCGCTCTGCAGCGCATGGTGAAGATGTATCATGTGGAGGCGATGGCTGTGGGCAATGGTACGGCGAGCCGTGAGACGAGCGACTGGCTGCACGAAATCGCTTTCGATCATCCTGTGGATATCTATGTGGTAAGCGAGGATGGTGCTTCTATCTATTCGGCTTCGAAGATTGCAAGAGATGAGTTCCCGGATGAGGATGTTACCGTGCGTGGTGCTGTGAGCATTGGACGAAGACTGATGGATCCGCTTGCTGAGTTGGTGAAGATAGATCCTAAGAGCATCGGTGTGGGACAGTATCAGCACGATGTGGATCAGAGTCAGTTGAAGAAAAGTCTGGATACGGTGGTGATGAGCTGCGTGAACTCTGTGGGTGTCAATCTGAATACGGCTTCGCAGCATCTCCTGACCTATGTGAGTGGTTTGGGACCTACGCTTGCCAAGAATATCGTGGAATATCGCCGCGAGAATGGAGCCTTCGCTTCCCGTGCCCAGTTGAAGAAGGTGCCACGTCTGGGTCCTTCGGCCTTTGAGCAGTGTGCCGGCTTCCTCCGCATTCCAGGCGCTAAGAATCCTTTGGATAACAGTGCCGTGCATCCTGAACGCTATGCGCTGGTAGAGACGATGGCGAAAGATCAGGGCGTGACGGTAAAGCAACTCGTGGAGGACAAGGCTCTGCAGAAGAAGATAGATATCAAGAAATATGTGAGCAAGGAGGTGGGCATGCCTACCTTGACTGATATCATGGCTGAGTTGGACAAGCCTGGACTGGATCCTCGTGGCGAGGTGGAGAAATTTGAGTTTGATGCTTCCATCAAGACGATTGAGGATTTGCAGGAGGGCATGGTGGTGCCGGGCATCGTGACCAATATCACCAAGTTTGGTGCCTTTGTGGATATAGGTGTTCACAATGATGGTCTGGTTCATGTTTCTCAGATGGCAAACCGCTACATCAGCGATCCTTCAGAGGTTGTGAAACTCCATGAGCATGTGATGGTTCGTGTGGCTGAGGTGGATTTGAAGCGCAAGCGCATCGGACTCTCAATGAAGAATGTCAAATAATGAGGAAATCTGCCAAAGATTTTGGTATGGGACTATAATTTCGTCCAAAAGATTTTGGTAAGAGACTATAATTCCATCCAAAAGATTTTGGTATGGGACTATAATTTCGCCAAAAAGATTTTGGTATGAGACTATAATTTCATCCAAAAGATTTTGGTAAACCAAACTTTTTCTGTATCTTTGCGCCTGAAAATGAAGTAATTAGAAGGATATTTATGTCAGAAAGAAAATTCAGACGGAAAGTCTATGGAAAAATATTAGAATGGAAGGCTGCTTCCAAAGGGAGAAGTGCTCTCCTTTTGGAAGGAGCAAGGCGTATTGGTAAATCTACCATTGTGGAGGAATTTGCCAAAAAGGAGTATCGTTCTTATATATTGATAGACTTCAATGAAGCTTCGCAGGATGTAAAGGACTTGTTTGAGAACTTGATGGATTTGGATTATATATTTCTTTATCTCCAAAATATTTATCAGACGTCTCTTTATGAGCGTGAGTCGGTGATTGTTTTCGATGAAGTCCAGCAGTGTCCAAAGGCACGCCAGGCAATCAAGTACTTGGTAAAAGATGGGCGTTATGATTACATAGAAACAGGTTCGCTTATCAGCATCCACAAAAATACCAAAGACATCAATATCCCGAGTGAGGAGCATCGTGTAGAAATGTTCCCGATGGATTATGAGGAATTCAGATGGGCATTGGGTGATGAGGTTGGCATGTCGTTGCTAAAACAGGTTTTTGAGAAAAGAATGTCATTGGGAGAGGGGATTAATCGCATGAAGATGCGCGACCTTCGCTTGTATATGCTTGTGGGGGGAATGCCGCAGGCTGTCAATGAGTATCTTGACACTAAGAATTTGCAAAGTGTGGATATGGTCAAGCGCCAGATTATCCAACTTTATGCTGATGATTTCCGAAAGATTGACTCTACTGGTCGTATCTCTAAACTCTTTATGGCAATACCATCACAGCTGAGCAGGAATTTGATGCGTTATCAACCGACTCCTGTAGTAGGTAACATGCCTTCCGCAAAAATAGATGAGTTGCTGCTTAATTTGGAGGATAGCAAGACCATTAATATTGCTTATCATGCAGACGACCCTCAGGTTGGAATGTCGTTGACAGCGGATTATGGAAAGTATAAGCTCTATGTGGGCGATACTGGTCTCTTTGTTACCTTGGCGTTTTGGGACAAGGATTTTACGGAAAACATCATCTATAATAAACTTTTGAGTGACAAACTCTCTGCCAATATGGGATATGTCTATGAAAACTTAGTGGCGCAGATGCTCAGGGCTTTAGGTGACAGACTGTTTTATTATACTTTTCCAAAAGATAAGACTCATTTTTATGAGATTGATTTCCTTCTTTCTCGGGGCAACAAACTATGTCCGATAGAGGTGAAGTCATCAGGTTATAAAACCCACGCCTCTCTCGATGCGTTCTGCCAAAAATACTCCGATCGTATTGGCCAGAGATACCTTATATATACTAAGGATTTGCAAAAGGATGAGCAGACTTTGCTTCTGCCAGTATATATGACACCGCTCCTGTAAATGGGTGTAAGCGCTCATAGGAGTTTTCTTTATCGTATAATAATTGTAAATTGTAATATGGACAAATCTCTTATGGATGATAAGCAGGAAATGGCTGAGATCGGACGTGACTGTATCGAGTCGGCTTATTGCTTTATTCACCAGAAACTTCGTGTATATGAATTTTCCAACAACCCTACGCAGCGGGATGATATCGAATATGCAATTGCTCAGTATGTGGAGGGAATGAATCCGGCATTGTTTCAGTTGCTTGCTGGCGGTAGGAAAGAGTTCTTGCTCGATCATACCAGATTTGAGGAGGATATGCGCGAGGCACAGGAAAAGCTTGAGGGAATGATGTAATGTCATTCCCTTTTTCTATTCTTTTTCTCTTAGCCCACATTGCAGCAGCCTTTAGTAACTACTCAGCACCCCTATTGAAAACTTTGAATAGAAAAGCCTTGAAATATGAAATAGGCTTCGATAGTCAATGAAGCCTATTTCGTAGAGCAATGAAAGCGGCTTCGTAAGCAGTTGAAGCCTATTGCATTATTCTGATAGAAACTATAAAAAATATAGTTGACCACTTTAAACTTTATTGATAATACACGTTGACTCACAGTATTAACGTAACAACTCATGACAATATGGGTTAATTTTGATGTTGCAGACGGAAAATCGCCGTCTTGAAATGGAATGTAATTAGCTGATTTTCAATGATATAACTTGTGTGAAATCTGCAAGACCTAACGATGCGCTTTATTAGCACCTAACGATGCGCATCATTAGCACCTAACGATGCGCATCATTAGCACCTAAGGAAGCGCATCATTAGACCTTAATAAAGCGCTTTCTTATAGTTTATACTTGCGCTTCTATTGAGAACTTGCCAAAGGGTATAGCAAAGGGGCGAGTTTCGGGAATGCAACCTCTACCCCTGAAGTTCTTTCAGCCATCCCCATGTCGCTTTGGAATGTGGCTTTAGAGCTTCACGTGGGCAGATGCTATTCTCCATTATTAGGTCCTCTTTCCGACCTTTTCGTCTTCCTCTCCGGTTTGCTGATTACGCTGGTTTTGCTTTGGCTATATTATTCTGCATCGGCGAAAGAAGAGCTCCAAACTTCCTCGGAAATCTCTCTAACCAAATCTATCTTTGCCCATTGCTCAGCATCGGTCAGTTTATTACCGATTTCGCAAGAGGCGAAGCCGCATTGAGGACTGAGACTGAGACGATCGAGAGGAATATACTTGGCAGCTTCGTGGATTCTGGCGATAACCGTAGCCTTATCCTCCAACACCGGAGATTTTGAGGTTACCAAACCCAGAACCACCTTCTTGCCATCTGTCACATATTTCAAAGGCTCGAAACCGCCCGAACGCTCATCGTCATACTCCAGATAGAAGGTATCCACATCCTCATGAGCAAAAAGATAAGGAGCCACGGCATCGTAGGCACCCTTGGTAGCATAGCAGGAATGATAATTGCCACGGCATACGTGGGTGTTGATGGTCAACCCCTCAGGTTTGCCCTCGATGGCAAGGTTGTTCACCTTCAGATACTGCAGGGCTTCCTGCTCTAGGGTAAACCCTGTACCCACCTTAGCCTTCCAGTAATCACTATCCACAATCATTCCCCAGGTACAGTCATCTAACTGAACGGTGCGGCAACCGGCTGCATAAATTTCCTGGAAGAAGGTGCGATAGGCCTGGGTAATATCCTCTATCAGCTGGGTGGTGTTAGGATAGAACTTGCGGGTATTCTCGGCATTCTTGCCACGAAACAGTTCGGCAAGAAACTGTGCAGGAGCAGGAACCGTCTGCTTTGCCTCGAAGATATACTCGCCCTTGGCATCCAACTCCTCAAACTGCTTTACAAACAGGAAATCCTTGATAAAAGGATGATTCTCGCCGGTAATCTTGCCGGTCAGTTGGATAGAACCCTTGGTTGTTTCCTCGCCATGGAACTGGTAACCATGCTCCAGTTCGATATGCTCCACGCCATTGAATCCCCACATAAAGTCGAGATGCCAATAGCTGCGACGGAATTCGCCATCGGTGATATAAGGCAGGCGATGCGCCTTCTGCTGCCTGATAACCTCTGTAATCAGACGGTCTTCTACGGCGCGGAGGTCGGTGGCAGAAATCTGTCCATCTGCAAACTTAGCTCTTGCTTCCTTCAACTCTGCAGGGCGCAAATAGCTGCCCACTGCCTCAAAATGTATATTTCTTACGTTACTCATTGTTTTATCCCCTATATTTTTAAATGATGAATGACTCTTGATTTGCCATTATCTGATGATAAACGGCTCTTTGCATCCGGAATTGCGGTTGCAAAGGTAAGAAGAAGAATTTTATCTTCCAAATATTCTCCGTAATTCAGAAAAATATACTATCTTTGCAGCGAATTAAGCAAATCAGCAGAATATTATTCTGCAGGAACAGGTAAAAGCAGAAATAAAGAAACAATGGCTACAGAAGAAAATCTCGACGAAATCGACATCAAGATACTCAAGTTGTTGCAGCAGAACTCTCGACTCACCGTGAAGGAACTTGCCGCAAGAGTCAACCTCTCTCCTTCTCCAACCTTTGAACGGCAGAAGCGGCTGGAACGAGAGGGATACATCCAGCGATATGGAGCCATCGTAGACCATCACAAGATGGGACACAACGTAATCGTGCTCTGTAATATCCGGCTCAAGCAGCACACCCATGATCTGATTCAGCAATTCATGGATACCGTGCAGACCATCGACCAGATAACGGAGTGCTACAACACCACCGGCGATTATGACTTCCAGATCAAGGTATATGCCCGCGATATGAAAGCCTATCAGGACTTCATGCTCAACACGCTGGGAAATATCGAATGCATCGGAAGCCTGCACAGTATCATCGTGATTGGTGAAATCAAGGATTCGCATTATATTCCCGTAGCAAAATAAGGAGGAACGTGATGACAGCAAAAAAGTTATTTATGATATGCCTGCTTCTTGCCGGCCTTTTCTGTCTTCCAGCCGAGGCACAGCATCCTGGAGAAACCGTCAGCCCCCAAACCATCAGGAAACTGGGCGAGAAGCATTTCTTCTCTCTTTTTGAGAAATGCTATTTCACGCTTTGCGGTGGCATCCGACAATCCAGTTTCCTCACAAAGCCTTTCTCTGCTTAGATTCTTTTCCTCTGAGAACATCTGCAAAATCATCTTCTGCCTCTCGGTCAAGTTTATTGGGTCATTTATTGGGTCATTCAATGAACCAGATGCAACCTTGTTCTGAATATGCAGAGTCAATTTAACTTGCATAAGTTCAGGCTGTTCCAATAACTCAGGCTTTATCCAATGCTTTTCATTCCATGCGTTTAGAATGAGTGGGAAACCAGAACCGAGGTTCTCGCCATAGCCTATCATACGGAACATGTTCTGCATACGCTGATTTCTGGGTTTCTGTTCCTAACTCAACGAAAGGCAAACACAAAATAATTCTCACAATTAAAGCTATGTTGAAACTCGACCTGACAATAACGACTTTATCCAAAGAAGAAAGACGTGAAAGACAACTCGAGAAACTGAAAAGCGAGATGGGTAAGCTAATAAAAGAAAAGTCGGTCAAGAATATTTAAAAGAAACAGTAGTTATTATTAATTTGCGAACAGGAGAAGAAGTTGAGTAACGTAAATTACTCACATTTTTCCCTTGTTTGGATATCCTATTATTAATCTGATAGTATCGGCAATCTATACCATTATAGCGCATGAACCGGTACTCCTATAGCACTGCTTTTGTTTGGTATTTGCTAGTGCTGTTTTTGCGGTCCTCTCTTCTCTTCAGATTTGTGTGTCTGTTTAATTGCATAAGAATTTGTATATAACCGCAAACGACCGCAAACGACCGCAAACGACCACAAAAACGACCGCGAACGACCGCAAACGACCGCGAACGACCGCAAATGACCGCAAATGACCGCAAAAACGACCGCAAACGACCGCAATAACGATTGAAATATGATAGCTCTTATGCTCCAAATTCTTCTTCACCTTTTTGGCTTATAATCCATTTTTTACCATTGGGTGATTTTGTTAGCAGGCCATCTTTTGCCATATTAATTAGTAGGCGACCTATTCTTCGTAATTTTTCATCATGGCTATTATTTGCAGGAAAAACATGCTGAAGACTTTCGAATGCATCTCTGCGCCAAAATCCCATTTTTCCAGCATTATGTGCCAATTGTAATAATAGCTTTTGGATACTATTTTCTGCAAGTCCTTTCTCTTTTGTGTAGTGACCAATCTGGTTTGTCAGTTTGGCTACTTTTAATGATATGGTGTAATGAGGTGCACGGCCTTCTATCAAACCTTTGTCATAAAGATGCTTGGCAGCTTCTTTAGTGATAGGGTGATGCTTCTGTACTGCGTCTAACCAAAGACACTCTTTTAGAGACAAAGAGTTGTTTGTTTTTAAGAGATTGGTATATTTCTCATCGATCATCTTGCCATAGATGGTAACTTCTTTGTGATTTTTTCAGTTTTGGGCGAAAAACTCTATGTATGGGGATAAACTAAAGTGGTGTGTGTAATCGCAAGAAATAGTGTGAAAGTATGTAAAATGATACCTTGCTTTTGGCTGTTACTATAGATTAGTATTGAAATATGTTGCCAAAATGTTGCCAAAAATAGAAAAGAAAAAGAGGGTGTGTCATAAGTCTGTGACGCACCCTTTTTTATTTTTTTCCCTTTTCACAGATACGAAATCTTAAAAAACATTTTTATTTACAACAAAGCCCAAACTTTCACAAGCTCGGACTTTGTTTTTCCGCAAAAAAGTATATCTTTGCAGAAAACTTCTTAAAGTATGGCAAAGATACAAATAAAATCTGAAACTCGGCACGAATTGAGTTTTTTTCCTAACTCTTTTGATGATTATGTACCAAAAGACAGCAAAGTGCGTATCTTCATGCGACTCAAGGAAGATGCCATGAACAATGGGCAGACCAAACCTGCTTATAACCTTCAAATTGCGATGGAGAATCAATACTGGACGAACTTCGCCCTTTATCACAATCCAACGGACAGCCTGACATTCAAGCCTTTCTTGGATAAGTACAGAAAAAGACATGGAAAGCAATCCAAGTGCGTCACCGCAGACTCAGGATACGGATCAGAGGAGAACTATGAGTACATGGAGATGGAAGAGATGGTGGGATATGTAAAATACAACTGATTTCACAAAGAACAGCATAAACCTTTCAAGGAAGATGTCTTTAACCAAGCAAATTTCTACTATAATAAAGACGAAGACTATTACGTCTGTCCCATGGGACAACACATGAATCCTTGCGGACAACGGCAAACGAAAAGTGACTCTGGCTATGTGTCTGTCATTACATTATATAGAGCGCAGCGATGTGAAGGTTGTCCACTTGGGAGTCTTTGCAAGAAAGCCAAGGGTAACAGAACCATATATGTAAACCATAAGTTGAATGCATATAAAAAGGAAGCATTTTTGCTGTTGACGTCAGAGGAAGGTATGAAGCACAGGAGTCAGAGACCGATAGAGCCAGAAGCTGCGTTTGGACAGATGAAGGAAGACATGCATTACAAGCGATTCAGGCATTTCGGAAAGGACAAGGTTTACATGGACATAGGGTTGTTCGGTATCGGATTCAATTTGAAGAAACATTTGGGGATAAAACGATAAAACTCAATTTGGGCAGTTTTACCGTATGGGACAATTATGCCCTTTTGTGAGCTTTTGCGCAGTTTTGTTATCGATAAAACAAGAAAAGTAAAGTTTCTATACAATATAATAAGATTCCCCTTGTAAAGAAAGACTACGATTCAACTAAAATATACAGAAAAACACACAAAGAGGGTGCGTCACAGACTTATGACACACCCTCCTTAAACACAGAGTATAAATTAAGATTGGGTTTGATAGTGTAATGTTAATTGGGAAGTGTTTATCTAATCTGTATCTGCTTACTCACTCTTTTTTATGCTTATTTTAATGTAATAAATATGCAAGGGTTTTCTTCTTATTTGTAATAATGCATATTCCAATTTTTGCATTTATTTCATCTCTTAAGACTTCTTTACATGTATATTTGTCTGTGTCTGACATCTTAAGAGTTCCTGTAGGATGGCTATGCCAATCTCCAATATAGTCTATCACTTTGTTAGAACTAGTGTAAACCTTCAAATATTCATTCTTCCATTCAGATATAGGCAACTCTAAGTTTGTCTCGTTTGAATATAAATGACTTGGAGTATAGTTGTGGGTGACATAAATCATTTTATATTTTAGGTCAATAGAACCCATTAGATAGCCCCCTGTCTCATTTCTTCCTGCAACTTTGGTGTTATGTCTGATTTCTGTTAAAATGTCTGATTTTATTCTTACCGTCCAAGAGATATCATTTTCGCATGTTATACTCGTATAATTTTCAAGATCTATTACATCTGTGAAGACTTGTCCGATATATTCAATGTTTGCAAATGATATGTATATTTTATTCTCTTGTGCAGGTTTGGCAAACATATTGCGTATTATATTAGAAGCGATTCCGCAATGCGTACTAATAGTATCATCACTTAAAATCATAGAATTGGAATGGCAACCTTCTCCAACTCTGATTAAATCATAGTTATATTTATCTTCATCTTGAAGCCATTTTCTTATGTCCTCGTTATTACATGATTCTAAAGCAATCTGTATGTGATAGTCTGATAACAGGTTCTTTCTGTTGTAATTTAAGTACAACAAACCGATTTTTCCTGCATCAGATAATGCAAATCTTGCAATAGGAACGTTACACTTTGTGCTTACTTTTGTGAGCATTCGAAATACTGCAGTAGAAGCAGTAGCCTCAATGATTAAATCGTACTCTTTTAAATTTTGATTGGGTAACCATGTGAGGATATTCTCTGTTATAGCATCAACTGTTTTGTTGTTATGGTAAAACATCGAGTCAAGCTGTTCTTTTACCAAAAGAGCTTTGCTGGAACGAAAGTCCCAATTGGAAAGTGCATGTCGACAAACATTATGTGATTCCATTATGTCATTGTCGCAAATTGTAAGATTACAGATACCACTTCTATATAAGTGGTACGCAAGTTTGCTACCTATAGCGCCACAACCAAGTATTAAAATTTTCTTGTTTGATATGTTGTTTGGGGTAGCTGATATGTATCTTGCAAGATCTTTTGTTGCAATATCATAAGTTATAACCTCCTGGATTATACCTTCCGTATTATTGGTGTTGACATCTATATATTTTACGCAGAAATACAAATAGTCTATTCTCGTATTTTTATTAAGTACTTTCACTGGTCTGACAAATGCTAACTGGAAAAATACATTCTTGATGTCTTTTAAATGATGTCTCTCTATTGTTTGTCTGACATTTTTGATATTGAAGTCAAAGCCGTTTTCTTTAATGAAATGCAACAATTCTCCCCATGTCTTAGGCTTTTGTATAAACCATTCTTTGCAAATAATTGCACAGTTTCTGTATAGAAGAATGCCAAGACTATCTCCTTCGTATTTTTGACTTCCGATAGTTCCTTCATATGCTTCACAATCATCTATAATGCGTTTGACAGAATATACAAAAGAACCAGCATGTTTTTTCTTTTCTAAAACAGTATCCTCCCAGGGCTTTTTGAAAAGAATTATGCCGGTTTTGCTTGCTCTGAATGGTTCGTAAGCGTCATGCTCTTTAAATTTTATAAGATTACCATGAGCAGCATCATTATACCATTCTGAAATTAATTTAAAGAAATCATCAAAGTTGTGTTCTGCATACCAATCAAGAAAATTCTCTCTGGTAAGGCATAAGGAAGGAGGCATTTCTCCTACAGCATAATTTATATGAGGAAGCTTATCATAGGGGAAATCCTTTCTGTTAGGATACACATTAATGTAAGAGAGCTCTATGTCTTCAATATTGGAGAATTCTATAATGATAGGTTCGTTAGTTCGCAGTAGCGAATTAGAACCTGCATCAACTCTAACTTTAGTGTTAATAGCGTAGCATTTGTTTGGCGTTTCGAAAATTTCATATGAGTTTCCGAGTAATTCGTACGATTCATATGAATGAAGTTGTTCTTTTAATTTAAGAACAACTTCATTTGATATCTTGTGAGAATAATTGTCTGAAAATTTATCCATAATAATGTGGTTTTTGTGCAATGGAATTTTGCTTTTGATCATCGTTCTCCTTTTCTGTTTCAATGAGATGAATTCCGTCAGATTTAATCTCGAAGACTACAGGCTTTTGGACTCCATCTATTTCTGTACATAAGAAATGTTCTTCTTCTTTCAAATGCTCTAGATAACGATTTTTTGCCTTTTGGCATGGTGGATTATCATTGTTCTTTTTTATAGTTTTAGAGGAACTGACAACATAACCATTACCTTCCATCTTATCTAAGAAATCAATTGACTGTTGGCTAGGCTTATCATCTCTGCTATCTGCAAAGTATGTATAACTGCAATGGTGTGGAGCTTCGAATAAATTCCAAACTATATGCTTGTTATCTTTTGTTTTCTCCATGATTTGCTTCCAAACTCGCCATTCGGCATCTCCACCAAGCATAATTTTTCCTACATCAGATTTGCTCCCAGCATCAATTCTTATTTGCATTACTATACTTGTTTCATTTCTGTTATCTCCTTCAATGGCTTCTTTGAAAGGTGCATGAATAAACCAGCGGTAATCTTTTGTTGATTTGCCATCAAGTTCATTAAGCTCATTTCCTGGAACGGTAATACGTTTGTCAGGTATGCCGTTCAAATCGTCTATGTCTGAATATCCGATGATTCTAATTCGATTTCCTGGTTCGTCTTTCGTGGAATCATTATCCTTCCATAACTTCATACGGCGTTCTGCTTCCTTTTTGAAAGCCTTTGCGTCATCGCATAGTTCTTGCTGTTGTTCCGTGAAAACACGTGGTGAATACCACAACTCTCCAATAAGGATAAGTTTACTGTCTATTTCAGACTTGCTAGGCTCTTTTTTCGCAGGGTTTTTTCCATTGAAAAATTTAGAGGAAAATCCCAAACAGTGATCCTCATCTGGGTGGGTTAATACGAATGCGTTTAAATATGGCAAATCGTATACCTTCTTTTTTAGTTTGTTTGTTAACAAATCTTCGATTACATTGTATTCATCATTATCCTCTTCTGATGAAGCTCTAAATTTGCAATCTACTAACATCTTCTTCCCATCGGAAAATTCGATGAGATTAGTATCTCCATTTGATACTGGATAAAAAGTAATTTTTGTGTTATTCATTATTTTTACAAATTAAATAGTTTTCAAAAAGTTCTTTTGCATACTCTATACCAGTTTGCTTATATATGTAGAACATGTATAGGTCCAACATACAACTGATGGTAATACTTATAATTGGACAAAACAAAGAATAGCCTTTTATTGCACTATAGATAGTTATTACCAATTGTATCAGAATTGCAATTGTGCTTCCCCCAATCATGTTGCGACATCTACCATATCTTATATTCTTAATTAAGTAAGTTTCTGTTCTCTCAAGGCGGCTTACTTTTTTCCTGATTAAATTTGTAACTTCAGCAATAACTTTCCTTACCTTAGTTTCATCTTCTTGATTACTAATTGATGTGTTGAGATCAATTTCAAAATCTTTTTGTGCTTTTAAAAGGATTCTATTCTTGTACTCATTGCTCAATATACTTGATGAAGGTAGCAACATTGAAATTGTTGGAAAATTTAACTTCTCTTTCCCATAAGTAAGCCTTTCTATTGAGTTTTTTGATAGTGTACGAATTATCCACATCATTATTTTTGTAATGATGAGTATAAGTACTGCAAAAATAGTCATGTGTACCTTAGAATCCAGTACATCTATGTGTTCCAAGTACCCATGCAGTATATTTCCTAAGGCAAATACTATCAGAAGAATAGTTACTGATGCAGGGAAAAGTACTGCTTCTCTATCGTACCTGTCACCAAAAATTGATATGTAAAAATCTTTATTCATTTTTCTTGTTTCTATTTGGTACTAATTTTATTACTTCATTAGCAATGTTTTTGCTATAATCCGAAAGTCGCTTCTTCTGAGGTAACTTTCTGTTGGATATACGTTTTAATGCTTTACGTTCTCTTGGCATATACTACTTTTTGAATTTGTAATTTGGTTAGAAAGAGATTGAAGTTCTTTGTCGTCAAACTTTGGTATGCCACCGAAAGAACCTTCTAAATAGCTACCACGAAGTTCTTTGTCAAATCGAACTTTATATTCTTCCAAAGAAACCAATTTGCTCTCACCTAGTTCGCTTTTTTCCATAAACCAGATTTCATCCTTTCTTAGAAGGTTTTGAGTCATTAATGTCGTTTCGTGACTTGTAACGATGAGTTGACTGTCGGTTTGGCTGCATGTGTCGAGAAATAGTTGAAAAATTCGGTAAACCAATGATGGGTGAAGGCTTCTTTCTATTTCATCCACAACAAAAACCTTTGCTCCTCTTATTAAGTCTAATATGAGTGGAATATAATCAAACAAACGTTTGGTTCCATCACTTTCGTTGCTAAGAGAAAACATTGCTATATCATTTTTGTCACCATTCATCATTTTATGGATTGTGATGAGTTTTTTCGTCTTGATTAGTCCATTTTCTGCTGACACCAAGTACAGCTCATCGTCAAACGAAAGGGTGCCATAGGCATCTTTGTCCTTTGTTTTTAATAAGTCTGTTTTTATATCTCGAAGTAAGTCTTGGGGAATACCCAATTTGTCAATGTCAACATCATTTAGCTTGATACTATCTATGCCTGTGTCGAAATAGCGAAGAAGAACAGCGTAGAAACGTTGTAACTCACTGTCATTTGCAGCCTGTAGCATTACTCCATGTTTATATGGTGTACCTGGAAAAATTATTTTTAATGTATTTAAAAACCAATCTGTAACAGCTGTGAGATCCTCTATATTATCAACATTGTCTTTGATATTCCTTGAGAACACCTCGTGGAGGAAGAGTTGGTTTTTTGGAGTTGATTGTGCAAAGAACTGTAAATATTGTCTGGATTCGTCTGATTTGTTGCGTTTGAATAGACCATCTAAAGTAAATTTACCTTCTTTCCTGTCATATATCATAGACTCGGAACGTTTGGTAAATTCATACAACCATTCATTGACGATTTCTTCATTGTTGAATTCGATTCCATAATCAAAATTCTTTTCCCCAGCCTGAAACTCTATTTCTATTTTTGAAAGTTCGTTTTGAGATTCTTTTGATAATAGAAACTTATGGTAGTCAATGAGACTATCTGGTCGGGTACCATGAAGTACTAGGTATTTGATAAAAGCGATAGCCTTTACCAAATTACTTTTACCACCTGCATTCGCTCCATATATGGCTGCAGTTTTTAATACACAATATCCGCCGATAGGCGTAGTTTTGTGCTCTTTTTTTAGTCTTCCTTGTCCTGGTATCATAGAGAATTCGATCTCTTTGTTGAATGAAAGGAAATTTCTAATTCTGACTCTTATAATCATATTTTTTATATTTTAATTTATTTTTGTGCAAAGATAGTGAAAATATCACATAGTTAAAGCGTATTATAATTTAATTTAAGTTATATTAACCGCTTGAAAGTGAAAATATCGCATTCAAAATGCTTTTCGAAGGTAAATCTGAAAATAATAATTGATATAATAGCGATAGTAGTTGTTAATCGAAATAACAATAAAAATTGCTTAAAACGCAATATTTTATGAAAAATATACAATTTTTATTTGTTATTTTAGAAATATCATTGTAACTTTGTGGCATAATTTAAATAAAGGTCATGGATCAAAAAGACTTAAATAGGATTAAACTAGTGCTGGTAGAGAAAAAACGTACTGCCAAATGGCTTGCAGGAGAATTACACAAAGATCCTGCAACCATATCTAAGTGGTGTACAAATACAGCACAGCCAAGTTTGGAAACGTTGTTTGAAATAGCGAAGGCTTTACAGGTTGATGTGAAGGAACTGATTAATTCCTCAACAGATGATGCCTTTTATATAAAGATGCCTTCGCCTATTGCGACGAAATGATGCGAGTATGCCAATTTTCAGGTCAAACAGATAGATTTAAACTTGGACCAACTTGGATGAAGCAAAATGGATAGTGCTTCGAATTAATTTATTAATTTCGCAAATAAAATGGCAACAGTAGAAAAAAACATAGAGACTTCTCATAATAACGAGATTGTTCTTGGTGAGAATGAAATGGTGTGTTCACTCACTAATCGTGTGGTGAAAGCCACAGAAAAAGAAATGACTTTGCAGTCGATGATTGCAATGATGACGGAAGAATATGGTTTCGCTTCTGAGGATATGGAGCGTGACTATAAGGTGAAGTATGAGGATGTTGATACTGGTAAGAACAAAACTCAAAAAGTGGATTTGGCCATCTTTAATGCTGGTCGTGCCCATGATGAAGATGAGCTAATCCGCTTTATCATTGTAGCAAAAAATGCCAAAGTGAAGCCAACTGATAAAAAGGCCGGTGTTGAGGCTACAACAGAAAATATTCTGAGTACTACAGATTGCGAGTTTGCCTGTTGGACAAACGGTGAAGACCTGCAATATGTACATGCCTTTGAAGATGATTTCGGACAGGTAACCTGTGAGGCCATTTCTGATTTCCCTGCCGAGGGACAGACACTTGAAGACCTTGAAAAACAAGGCGAAAGAGCTGTGCCACGCAAACCTGCCAATGAATCGCTTGTCAAGACCTTTAAGCGTTGTCATGATTATATCTATGGTAACGAGGGTATGAAGAAAACTGCCTTTTGGGAACTTCTCAACCTGATATTCTGCAAGCTCTATGACGAGAAACGTCGCTTCTCTGATGCAAGAGAGGGCAATAGTTATCGCCGTCGTTTTTGGGTGGGTGTGAAAGAACAGAATACTCCAGAAGGTCAGCATGCTGTTGCTGAGCGAATCAAGGGAATCTTCGAGGATTTGAAGGACAGTCATGTCTTTAAGGATGTGTTCGATGGCAGTGAGCAAATTACGCTCTCCGACCGTGGTCTTGCTTTTGTAGCAAGTGAACTGGCAAAGTATTCTTTCCTTGATGCTACGGTTGACGTGAAGGGTACAGCTTATGAAACCATTGTAAGCAACACGCTGAAGCAGGAGGCTGGTCAGTTCTTTACACCTCGTAATATTATCAAATGTATGGTTGAAATGCTTGATCCCGATCAGAATTGTCGTGTGCTCGACCCTGCTTGTGGTTCGGGTGGTTTCCTTGTGATGGTACTCGACCATGTGCGCCACAAGATAGCCCGTAATTTCTATCCGGAATTGGACGAGATGCACCTTGAAGCCAAACTGAACTCTGCTGAAGTGGATGATGCTGTTCGAGAGTATGCCGAGAAGATGATATTCGGTTTCGATTTCGACCCGGACTTGAAGAAGGCTGCACGTATGAATATGGTGATGGCCGGTGACGGACACTCAAATATCTATAACATCAACTCTCTGGATTATCCTTTTGGTAGCAAACCGGATGTTCCTCATATTGCTGAGGCTGTAAATGAAAGTATCAGTCACAGTGCCGACCGTGATTTCCATTTTGAAACTCCTGCAACAAACGCACAGGGCAAGTTTGATATGGTGTTTACGAACCCTCCGTTTGGTACGAAAGTAGAAGTAGATCAGGAGATTGCTGCGCGATATGAATTGAGCAGCAAGGCTCCAGAAGTACTTTTTATTGAGGCATGTTACAACTTCTTGAAGCCTGGCGGCAAAATGGCAATCGTATTGCCTGATGGTATTTTGGGCAATCCAAATACAGAGAGTGTACGTTTGTGGATTCTCCAGCATTTCAAACTCCTGGCAAGTGTGGATTTGCCAGTAGAGACATTCTTGCCACAGGTAGGTGTGCAGGCATCGCTCCTCTTCCTTCAGAAGAAGACGGATGCTGAAATGCTTGTGCCTATTGCAAATGAGGACTATGACGTATTTATGGCAATTGTAGAACAGGTAGGCAAAGATCGTCGTGGCGTTCCTGTATATGAAAAGGACGATGACGGAGCTGAAATTCTGTTTGAACATTATAAAAAATGGCTCACATACGCTGATAACGGACGTGAGGTAGTAAGACAACGTAGAGAACGTATCAAGCACTTGGCGGATGATCTACCGAAGGTGGCGAAGGCATATAAGGAGTTTAAGGAGGGAAAAGTATGAAATATAATGTTGTAAATACAAAAAACGTACATTCTACTCAAAGATTTGATCCCTCTTTTCATTTAAGTGATGCTATCACTCTTAGAGAAAAAGTTGAAAATGTACCTTTTGAGAAAGTGTCTATTGCGGATGCTACAGAAAATGTATTCCTTGGAAATATTTTTTCCCGCATTTTCGTAAAAGATGCAGAACATGGCATTCCTTATTTAGCAGCATCAGATACGGTATTGGCTAATTTGGACACAGGTAGATACTTGTCTAAAAAACAAGCATCTATTTTGTCGTATCTTATGCTGAAAAAAGATTGGATAGTTGTTACTTGTTCTGGAACTATAGGCAATGTTACATATACAAATTCTTCCTTTGAGAACCATATAGCAACTCACGATTTAATTAGAATTGTACCCAATGACGAAAAAAATCTTCGAGGCTATCTGTATGCTTTTTTAGCATCGAAATATGGATATAACCAACTTACTCAATCTCAGTTTGGCGGTGTAGTCAAACATATCAATGCCGAACATGTACGAAACATCAAAGTACCCTGTTTTGCCGAATTCTTCCAAGAAGAAGTAAATGACTTGGTACAAGAGGCGGCGAGATTAAGAGAGAATGCATCAGATGCGCTTGAATATGCGATTGGCTATTTTGACACATTGTTTCTTATGCCGTTTAAAGAAAGCTGTTTGGGTAAGGTGTCGTCTAAAGAGATTCTGACCTCTATAAATAAAAGATTTGAAGCTTCTTTTCATATATCTGAAGGTAAGGATATTGATAAATATATAAAAGAACATTATGAGTGGAAATCGTTAGGCGAAGTATGTTCAAATATTTCACGCCCAGACATATTCAAAAGATATTATGTTAAAAAAGGTATCACTTTCTTGGGGGGTGCAGACATATTCCTTGCTACTCCTGATAGTGAGAAACGCTTGTCTTCTAAAAAAACAGCAAATATAGAAGCTCTAATGATCAAAGAAGGTACTATACTATTGCCACGCTCTGGTACCATTGGTAATGTCGCTTGGGCGCATGCCGGACATGCTCAGAAGCTTGCTTCTGAGGATGTCATTCGGATAACTCCGAATGACATCCTCAGAGCAGGCTATGTATATGCTTTTCTGGCTTCTAAATATGGTAAGAAACTGATTCAAAGATATATCTTTGGCTCTGTAATACAGCATGTAGAGCCGCCACACCTTAAATTGATTCCTGTACCTATTATAGATAAAAAGGTTATGGATGATATTCATGATAAAGTTATGGTATATAGTTCTGCGATGGGAAAAGCCATAGAATATGAGCGCAAAGCCATCACCATGGTCGAGCAAGAAATAGAGAAGTGGAACAAGCATTAAATGATTGTATGATGACAGAAGATACTTTTAAAGACCTGTGTCTTTGTGGTGAGACCACTAAGGTACAGTTTAAGGAATCGTTTACTTCGCAGAAGGAAATAGCAAAAGAGATGATTGCCTTTGCCAATACCAAAGGTGGAGTAATCCTCTTTGGTGTGGAAGACAAATGTGGCAAGCTTGTAGGTCTGTCATACGATGAGATTCAGGTAATCAGTCGTGAACTTGGCAATGCTGCCAATGAGCAAGTGCGCCCAACTATCTATATTGAAACGGAGGTTGTGCGCATGGAAAAAAAGCATTTCCTGATATGTTCTGTCGAGGAAGGTAAAAACAAGCCTTACAAGAATCTCAACGGAGAAATTTGGGTGAAGCAAGGAGCCGACAAACGCCGCATTACAGAGAACTCGGAGATTCTTGCCCTGTTTCAAGACTCAGGCAGTTATCAACCAGATGCCGCAGGTGTGAATGGTACGACATTTGATGATCTTGACCGCTACGCCATTGACGATTACCTTCAGAAGGTTTATGCTACGACGTTAGACGGATTTGGAGGTAAGGCAGAGCAGGTGTTAAAGAATATACATATTCTTAACCATCATGGCGTACCGACACTTGCCGGATACCTGTTCTTTGGCAAACATCCAGAGTACAATTGTCCAACTTGCATGGTAAAAGCCGTATCATTTTTCGGAAATGATCTCGCAGGCACACAATATCGTGACTCCAAAGAAATATTGGGCAATATGTCGCAGCTTTACAACAAGAGCATGGCTTTTCTCAAAGCCAATCTGCACAATGTGCAGGAAGAAGGAGCATCGTTCAATACGTTAGGCAAGTTGGAGATAGCAGAAGAGGTTTTGGAAGAAGTTGTTCAGAATGCACTTGTGCATCGTGATCTGCTTCGTCCTGCTCCCATCCGCCTTTTCGTCTTTGACGACAGAGTGGAGGTAATCAGTCCTGGAGCTTTGGCTGGCGGACTAACAGAAGAGGATATACGCAATGGTAAGACCTACCAGCGTAATCCATATATGGCCACCTTTGCCACCAATGCCTTATATTATAAAGGTATAGGTTCGGGCATCGTCCGTATTCTTGCAGAATATCCTGATATTCGGTTGGAAAACGATGTAAACGGAAAAGAGTTTAAGGTAACAATACCGAGAACTATCCAAAAGAGCGATTCTACTACCCAAAAGGAGCAAATTGAGGATATAAGTACTACCCAAAAGGGAGAAAACGCTACCCAAAAGAGTGATTCTACTACCCAAAAGGAGCAATTTGAGGATATAAGTACTACCCAAAAGAGAGAAATCGCTACCCAAAAGAATTTGGATACTACCCAAAAGGAAGTATTGGAATACTTTAAAGGCAATCCTAAGGCAACCAGAGTAGATGCTGCTAATGCACTAGGTAATATTACGGAGGATGGAGTAAAATTCATTATAGCAAAATTACAGAAGAAAGGCTTGCTGAAACGTGTTGGCGGAAGAAAACACGGAGAGTGGCAGGTATTAATTTAAAAACAAAACAATATGGCACAATTAAGAAAACCCATACATGATGATGGACCTGTGAACGCTGGAGAACAGCGCTTGCTGGACTTTCTTTGTGTGAAACTGCCAGACAACTATATGGTCATTCCGAATCTCAATATCCCGATAACAGGTCCCAACCGAGTTATGAAATATTGGGAGTATGACTGTATTGTGGTAGCTCCGCATGCAGTTTATCACCTTGAGAACAAAGACTGGGCTGGCAATCTTGAAGGAGATGATTGGGCTTGGTTCCGTAGTGGTCAGGAGGTGGCTAATCCACATAAGACAGCAGGTCTTAAAAGTCGTATTCTTGCAAGTAAAATAAAAAATCAGCATCCAGATTGGCATTTCGGTCTGATTCAGACGGCTATAACTCTGAGTCATCCGCAGCAGTCTAAGTTCGGACTTGATCCTACCTGCGACTGTTACGGACAAACCTTTACCTTGGGTAATGAGCTTATTGATTTCTTGACCAATCCAGAGAGGGTAGGACGAAAAGCAGGGGCAATCCTCGATTTACAGAATCAATTGACCGATTTACTGACCGGTCAATCTGTAGAACGTCGCAAAACAGAACGTACGGAAATTTTCAACTATCAGATAGAGGAAGTACTTCAGGAAACGGAAGAATTTACAGAATATCTATGTGTGCCAAAGCTCATAGCCACAGCACATTATAAGATTCGTGAATATCCTCTTGATGTTGTAGGAAAGAGTCCGAAGGAACTGGAGGAACTTACGCTGAAGGTTCAGAATGCAAGTCTTGCCCAGGAGAAGATAGGTACGTCTCCATACATCGTTCAGACCATCTGTCGTATGAATGAGGAGCAGACTTACTATTATGAAATCAGCCGTTATCAGGATGAAAGTTCACTCCGCAGCAAACTGCGTTTGAAGACCTTTAAGCAGACAGATAAGATCAGTATTATCCTTGATGTGGCGCATGCATTAAAGGCTGCTCATCAGGAACAGGTATTCCATCGCAACGTTTGCCCGGAGAATATATATGTGTTTGAAGGTGGTAAGGCTGCTCTTGCCAACTTTGGCATGGCATGGTTTGTAGAACACTCTGACTTCAGCTTTACGGTGAAGAATGACATTGACATGAAATCTCCCTATTCAGCACCGGAATTTATGGAAAACGATGCCTGTGCAGGTAGTGATATATTCTCGTTGGGTGTCATCTTCTATGAGCTGATGGTCGGTAAAAAGCCATTTGATAGCAGCTTGATTTTCAGTGCAGTAATGGGAGGTAAACTGCCAGATGACCTGTTGCCAAGTAAGGTCTCAAAAGATTTGCCGGCATGGATGGATGAAATCGTGAAGCATACGATAGTGGCAAACTTAGACGAACGATGGCAAGATGCAGATGAGTTTATCACGTTTATCAATAACTCTATAGAAGAGGAAAAGAAGACAATCCAGACCGTTCATTCTACAACTGGTGGAAAAACAGAAGAGAAGAAAACCTGGTATCTGAAAGATATGAAGCCAGGAGTGAAGGTAACTCCTTCATTGACACTTCATGAAATACTGGGTAAGGGAGGCTTTGGACGTGTGTTCAAGGTATGGCATGATATGCAGAAGCAATATCTTGCCATCAAGATATTTGAGCGTGATGCATCGGTGGATAATGCTATTAACGAGTTTGAGGCATTGAAATCGCTTCATCATCCTAATATCGTTGAATTTAAATATATTGATAGAACTCAGCAAGGATTGTTCTATACCCTGATGGAACTTCTTGAAGGAGAAAACCTTCAGAACTATACCAGGGGTGACCTTCGTTTGCCTGTTGATGAGGTATATAAGATGGCTATCCAGATACTTGGAGCACTGAAATATATGCAGGAGGAGCAAAATCCGCCAGTTTATCACAGAGACATCAAGCCAAGTAATATCATGTGGCATAAGCGTCAACTTTATAAGCTGATAGATTTCAATATATCTACTACTACAGATGACAAGTCGTTTGGCGGTACATTTCCATATATGGCTCCAGACCTGATTGTAAGTGGCAATAAGATTGATTGGGACAAGTCTGCCGACACCTTTGCTTTGGGTATTACTATGTATGAACTGTTGGCTCATGCTTATCCATGGCCAGGTAGCAACATGCGTCCAAGTATTCATACATTGCCAACAGATATCCGTAAGTATAATGATAAGCTGACGGATGAAATAGCAGAGTTTGTGATGAAGTCTATCATAACAGATAGAACCAAGCGTTTTACTTCTGCAAAAGAGATGCTTGAAGCATTACAGAAGATTGGTGTTGACAGAATATTGAAGGATACTTCATGCATCCTCGATTCTCCTACGGTAAATGCAAATCCTGTTGACTATATTAATTCTCTATATAGTCAAAGTCGTCATGGCAATAGCGGTACTCGTGCTGGCTCAAAAGCTCATGCTTTTGATGATCTTACCTATTCTGAGACAAAGCTTGATAAGGAACTGATCAAGGATATCAAGAATCTGAAGTACAAGCTGATAATCATTACCGGTAATGCCGGAGACGGAAAGACCGCATTCATCCATAGAATTGAAAGTCAAGGTACAGACAAGAAGGCGTATGATTCGAACAATGGATCTTGTTTCTATCTCAATGGAGTGCGCTTTGAATCAAACTATGATGGTTCTCAGGATGAAGATGATAAGGCAAATGACGATGTGCTGGCAGAGTTCCTTGCTCCTTTTACAAATCAGACAGACTATACAAAGGCTACTGAGGGGCGTGTAATTGCCATTAACGAAGGTAGATTGGTTGATTTCCTTTCTACGAGACAGGAGTTTAAAAAGCTTCAAGACAACATTGAGGAGTACTTTTATAAAGAAGGACATGTAGAACTGCTTCCGGGATTAATGGTTATCAATTTGAACCTTCGCTCTGTAACTGCAAAGGATGGTCAGACTCCAAGTCTGTTGGCTCAGCAGGTTAAGAAACTTACTCGTCCGGAATTGTGGTCAAAGTGTGAAGGATGTCCGATAGCTGATCGATGCTATATCAAATATAATGTAGATACGTTCCAGGACAGCAGTGCTGGAGATGAGGTAATCAGCCGTCTTGAATGGTTGGTTAGAACCATCGTATATAAGCGTGAACTTCACATTACTATGCGTGATCTCCGCTCAATGATAGCATGGATGCTTACTCGTGACTACTCTTGTGATGAAGTAAAGCAGCTGGTAGAATATGTTCAGACAGAACGTATTCCAGAATACTATTGGCAATACTATTATTTTAATCTTACAGCGCCAGTAGAAAGAACTGTGGATGATTTCATACTTCCGTCACTTGACTCAAATGACCGTCTGGTTAAATTGCTCCGTGAAACTGATGTAGCTGGTGTTGCCCTGCCTGCATTCGACCGTGATCTCTATTACAGCAGTAAGCGCCCTGATGAATATCTGATATTCAGCGACAGAAAGCATAGTCTGCTGAATGATTTCAATGAAAATAATGTAATTATACCTGCATACGAAGTAAAGTCTGACGAAATAAGAATGAAGGTTACTAGTCGCCACAAGACTTTTGTGCGTCATCAGTATTTTGAGGGCACCATCGACTACCGCAGACGTTTGCCGTATCGTTATGCCAGCAAGTTTGAAGAGCAACTCCGTGTTGAAGATGAAAAATCACTGAACGAAACCAAGCAGGATCTGGCACGTGCCATCTCGGCAAGTGAAGGCTGTGACAATGTTCTGTTGACGGAGGGATATCTTCTGTTGGCAAGTTCTAATGTGGCTGATCCTATATCAAAGAGTTATCGCAGATTTCCTCTAGATGAGTTTGAACTGTTTGTGAATAAGACTGATCATTTGACAAAGTATATTGAGTATGAGAGTGACAGCTTGACTTTCCGTCACAAGATGGATAAATTCATCCAGTTGACAGTCAGTCTTGATCTTTATGAAATGTTGCAATATATTCGTGCAGGTTTCAGTCCTTCCGTTAACGATTTGCGTGGTCGTTTCATAGAACTTCAGATATTCAAGAACCTCTTGGAGGCAAAGACTTACTCGGAAATTCTCGTTACGAAGAATAACAGAAAATTCACCATAGTTCGTCTGGACAATAATAAGCATATAGTTATAGAACCTCTTAAAGCATAAGGAGAATACGATTATGATACTGAAATTAAAGAAAGGAACCGTCCCATTCTTGAATAAAGACTTGCTCTATGTGGATTTTAAGTCGGTAAAATTGGATCGTGTTCTTACCAATCTGTTTACTAAGATGTATGCAGGTGGACAGCCTGTATCGTTGGCGTTTAGAAAAGAGTACACCATCGATATACTTAAAGATAACTTGGAAAAATTAGAAGCCCAGGATGTTCTCAATGGTGTAACTGACAATCCTGATGGTGTAGAAGACTGGCTTCGTAGCTCATTGTTGGAACTGGTGAACCGTGGTAATGTTATCAAGGAACATGTATCTGCCTTGAAGCCGCTCCACCTGCTTAGTTTCCGTGTGCAGAACAGTAAATATTGTAGAGACTATCGTGCTTCCGACCAACTTTACCTGATGCTGAAGAGTAATCCAGAGGTAATGAATGGGTTAGTAAAATATCTGAGTAAGGGTTGGGATAAATCTTCTGGTGAGATTAATACGCAGGAGGAACTTGATGTAGATACTACAGGCATTCTCTACATAACCAAGCCATTGCGCGAACGCAAGAGTATGAACAAGGAGGTGGATGTCATTCCATTGCCATTGTTGAAGAAGCAGGCGGCCTTGTTTACAGATGACATCCGCAGACTGCTGATTTACAAGGATAAACTCCCGAGAGCCGTCTTCATCGATTATCTCAGAATCCTTTGCGGATTGCATCTGACACTTTATACCATGAAGGTTGTTTATCTTCTGCCTAAGATGATAGAGGCAGGCACTCGTGAGGTAGAGGATGACTGGTCTATGGTGGTAGATGTAACAGATAACTTGGATAGCATCGTAGCTCCATATGCTTGTAAGGACATAGAGCGTATGGAAAACAGCTATGGTAAGTATATTCGTGCTACTTATATGATTGACATCATACAGGATAGAAAATCCTGTAGCGTGGATGAGGCTCTCCGCATATTGAAAGAAGACAATGATAAGCAGGGTGAGTACTATGAAGTGAAACTCAAGGATATAGAGAATAATCTTCCTAACAGTGATGAAAAGGAGTTTGACAAAAACGACTTCCGTGAAATGCTGGAGTTCTTCCCTGAGAATGACTACTTTGATATGTTTGTACATGTTTTGGAGAAGTCAAACTTAGGAGCCAGCCAATATCGCTATCTTCGAGAGTTCATAGATGCAGTATCGATGAAGAACAGTTCTTCTATGCTGATGGCCGACAGCCGTTCTAAGCGCCATCCACGTCGAGGTGCTCTTGGAAGCAAGTTGCTGGAAACAATGGTTCAGCTTCTGGTGCTCAAAGAAAAACCGAATGGTGGTTACGAAACCCGTTCACTCTCTATCGATGAGTTGGCTAGTGCTATCCGTGAGCGTTACGGTCTCATCATCAATGGTATAGAAGACGAGCGCTTTGCTGATGCTGATGTAGAAATGAATGCAGCATTCCATCTGAATATGGAAGCTTTCAAGAACAAGTTGCGTCAGATTGGATTCTACACAGATATGAGCGATGCTTGTATCCTTCAAAAAATTCGTCCACGTTATAAATTGGAAGACTAATGGAAAATATTAAAACATTATATTATGAACGCTTTATTCAGCATGTCGTTGAAAGCTATTCGCCAAAGCTGAAAGCTGCCAAGCCTGGTCATTGCATGAAGATTACAGGCTTGGCGATGAAAGAACTGCGTGTATTGCTTCCACTGCTCCGTCCTTTGAATGGTAATATGGAAGTATTCATTCTTTCGGAAACAGAGAAGGGTGACGATTTTATACATGCAACGAAACTGATTGAGTTAAGAAACAATCCAGATAAGTCGGTATTGGTTCTTGTACCTTCAAACAGTCGTACATCAGCAGAAGACTCTTATGGTGATGCTACGTTCCAGAATCTTTCTGTGGCAAAACTCCAAGATACTTTCATGATGAAACTCATAGTTGAGTTGCCTGAGGAGAAAAAGTATTTATGGAAACAGATGACAGATTTGTTTGAAGAGATTAAGCCTTCAAGATCAGCGGTGGTAAAATATCTGCTTTATCTCGAAATAGAGCAGTATGCCGATGAAGCTTGGGGAAATGGGCTCTATCTGTTTGGTATGTTGCCAGATAAGGATCTTGTAAAAAACGAGGGATCTGTAAGAAGAAGATTCATGCTCAATAAAGAGAAGGTATCATCTGTGATGGCAGATTTTTCTATAACTGCAGCCGATAGAATTGCAAGTTTACCTCTGGTTAGAAATACCGTTCAGAAGGAATTAATGCAAGACTTTACGATGACAGATCATATAGAGGATGCACTGTCTCTTTTTGAGAATATCCATGATTTTCACCCAGAATTCAACTATGCAGAATTGCCATGGATTGATAAGGGTATTGAGGATAAGCCTATAAAGGTTAAGGTGGATATTGTTCCTGGAAAGGAACCAAAGAAAGAACTCGTTCGTGATGCTGATACGGGAACTTTGGTTTTGGGTATCCCACAGGAAAAGAAAGGTAAGGTATCATTTACCATCACTACAGATCCATCTCCAAAAGACTATCCTGATATCTTTTCTTTTGAGATCGCATTGGTGAAAATCGATGACTTCTCAGAAGTAGGGGTTTTGAAAAAGGCAAAGGTAGGAACCAATAAGCGTGCCTCCCGAAAACTTTCCTTGAATATATCTCATGGTATGTTTGAAGAAGGTGAATATCTGCTCCGTGTTCGTGCTCTTGACGAAAATGGAATCGTTCTTGATGCCTTGAAAGAATTTAAGGAAGAGCGAGTACAGGCTGCCTGGCTTGATGCTAAAGAGCAAAATCCAAATCTCCAGATGGAACAGTTTCGTTTGGAGCAGCATGTGGCGTATTGTAACGAATCAGAAAGTTTTACTATCACAGAAGATGATTTCATAGATGATGGTACTGTTGATAAGCGTGGAAAAGTAAACAGTTTTACTCAGGGTATCATACATTATCGCAGTACCCATCTCTATAAGGGTGAAGAGTTGGAACTCCCTCAGGGAGGAACGGATAGAAATGCTTGGATAGAGGGGTCTCTCAACAATACATACCAATTTGATTTTGGCGCAGCTTATGCTTATCAGATACAGTTGCCTAAGAAGCTGATTCAGCTTGAAACAACTTTCTTGCAGAATGATTCGGCTTTCGGACATGTGGAGGCTTTTCTTAGTGGAAATCCTACAGATACAAAACTCTTGGACCCAACTGACAAGGCAAGACAATTTCCATTGTTCGTCGAAGCAAAAGGATTGAATATTCCAAATGAACTTTCGGCATTGCGTGAGGAATTGTTTGCCGTGATTCGTGAATCTGCAGATCATGGAGCAGGTTTGGTATGTACTACTGATTTCACGACAAATATGGGTCTTGTAAAAGCATATCTGTCTGAATATGATACATGGTTGAGAAATGCGGGTGAACAGAATTTGAATGAAGAGCAATTTATTACTCTCCAGAATCTTGATACTGTTCGTCTCACTGTTGAGTTGCCAGATGGTTCAAATACCCATGTAAAACTCATCACACCACTTCATCCATTGCGTCTTGCCTGGATGGTAAATCTCTATGAGTTATATCAAGACTGGGAAGAAAAGACACTGGAGCACCCGTTGTATCGTAAGGCCTGGTATAGAAAATTGGATAAGTTATTCCTAGGTCTCTTGCCAATGGAAATTGCTCCGCTGATACTCTGTGAGAACTCTTTGAAAGAGGCATACCAATACATCGGAGAGATTACTTTCGGTTGGGGTGCATATGCACAACCTGCCTTTGGTCAGGAATCATTTGCTTCAGGTTACCGCCAGTTGAAATCATATACAGCAATGTTGCTGAATGTGGCTCGTGAGAAACGAATAGACAGCGATGTAAGTAAAGAGTTGGTTGTTCGTCATCTTTTCAATTACGGACTATCTCATCCTTATACAGATAAACTGGTTATCAACTTGTTCAATGCCGGTGATGCAGCGGTATTTGCACAGGCTCTTATTGAATTGGAGAAAATCGGTTTGGGAATAGGACTGACTTATGAAGTGCGTTTGTTCTCAGATAACAACATGTTGCAATCAGGTGAAGCCTTTAAGGATTTACTTGATCCTGATGCTGCTGGTGCTCCTGAGGCAGAGGTCTTCTCACAAGTTTCTGCTAATCGCTTGTTCCCAAAACTGCGCTTCTCGTTGAATAGGGTTAGCGATTTTATAGATGATCATAACAAGTATCAGGCACATCTGTCATTTCTGGTAAATCCATTTGCCGTCAATACCGAATTAGTACGTCCTGATGAATTGAGCCGTTCTTTCTATTTGAATGGTACGATTTGCAGAAATGTGGTTAATGCCGTAAAGGAAGGTAAGTCATTTGTTTGGAATCGCTATTTCTCAAATAAGACTTTGCCAAATCCGGTATCTGAGTCGGCAAATATGGAAGTCAGCCTGTTCGCTCGTCTGCAAGAGGCTACAGGTAAATTGCTTTCTTCAACGCTTGAAGAATCTGTTCCGGCAACAACTCTCCGCTTGAAGGAGAATGACATGATGCTTCTATCTTTCGTACATGACAGTAGCGACTGGGTAATCACCTTTGATAAGAATATGGGACCAGAGTTCTATGATCTTCCTTGTTTGGGTGATAATGATAATCTTTATCTCCTCGACTATATTCCAGGCGAGGAAGCAACAGGTGTGTCATCATATCTGACCACAAAGCCTACAAGCGAAATTGGAGCTCTGATGATACCTTTGTTCAAGGAATATGGTATTAATCTGGAAAAGTATGAGAATTTCAAGCAGATACTGGAAGATGTACGTTCTGTAAGTAGTTCGCTTATCATGCAGGTTAACGCAACTTCTCGTAAGGGATTTGAGGTTATAGGAACAACTTTGTGTAAACGCTTCTTAGAAAAGAAAGGTATTACCAAAGAGTCTTTCCTTATTCCGATTGACCTCCATAAGGAGCTGTTTGTGGACTTGGATAACGAAAATAAGGAGCGTGCAGATAATCTTGTTGTGAAAATTGATTCTGCAAAGAAAGAGATACTCTTTACAGTAGTTGAAATTAAGTGCCGCAATGCTCATTACAATATGGAAGAACTTCATGCTAAGATGGTTAATCAAATAGAAAATACCATCTTTGCCCTTCGTTCTCACTTTGAAATGGCCGTCGATGGGTACGACCGTCTCGATAGAGAGTTAAAGGTGCTTGAACTGAAGTCTTTTCTGGAGTTCTATATCCGCCGAGCAATGCGATATGGACAGTTGGATCCATTATATGCTCATGAATATTTGGAATTTCTGAGCAAATTGGCTGATGGATATACAATCCGTTTCAAGCAACTAGGAGTGGTTTTCGACTTTACCCAAATGGAACGTCAGAAGAAAGATTTCTATGGGGATGCTGTGATTTATACTATGGGCGAACCTGTGATAGGAGAAATTCTAAATACAGAAGGCTCTCTTGATACACAGGCACTTGAGGCTATGGACAAAGAATTTGTTGATTATTTTGAGCCTACATATAGTCCGGTGAATGTGCATGTGGATGATGCCATTCTTCTTCAGCAGAATCAGAATACTGAAGAATCTGAGCAAAATGATGAATGCGAGATTGTCATTCCGAAGAAAACAACAGTTACATCTGATGTAGAAACGCAACCGAGTTCTGAACATACGGCTGTTTCGTCAAATGAACAAAATGAACAGCCGTCAGTTTCGTTTACACCTGTAGAACAGTCTCATGTTGGGCAGTCTCAATCTGGGAATGGCAGTGCTGGTAATGTGACTATAGAAAATGTATCGCAAGAAATTTCGGATCCGGATTATCAAGAGCCAAATTGCGATGTAATCATAGGAAAAAATGGTGCTTCTCCTCAGTATGGTGTGCTGGGTAAGATGATTAGTAATGGGCGTGTCATAGGTCTGGATTTGAACGAGTGTAATACAGTTAGCTTGTTTGGTGTTCAGGGTGCCGGTAAGAGCTATACTATTGGTTCCATAACAGAGATGGTACTTCGTCAATTTTCCAAGGTGAATAAGCTGCCAGCTCCGATGGCAAGTGTCATATTCCACTATAGTGACAGTATGGATTATGCTCCAGAATTTACTTCTATGGTATATCCAAACGATGAGTCTGGTCAATTGGCTAAGCTGAAAGCAGAATATGGTGCAAAGCCAGGCAATATTAAGGATGTAATCTTATTGGCTCCTGAAAGCCAGGTTGAAACCAGAAAGTCGGAATATCCTGATCTTGAAGTCCATTCTATTGGCTTTGATTCTTCAGAATTGTCTGTTAAGGACTGGATGTTTTTACTTGGTGCTATGGGAAATGACTCTACTTATATAAAGGAGTTAAAGCAGATAATGAAGGCATGTCGTAATGATATGAGTTTAGTAAACATCCGAAATGGTGTGGCAAACAGTAATCACATGAGTTCTTCTCAGCGTTCTCTTGCAGAACAAAAACTTGATTTCGCTGAAGAATATATCACGGATGGAAATAAGTTGCAACAGTATTTGAAACCAGGAAGGCTTATCATTGTTGACTTGCGTGATGAATTCATTGAAAAAGATGAGGCTCTTGGGCTTTTTGTGGTAATGCTTAATATCTTCTCTTCAGTGATGAGGGTTGATGGCCAGGCATTCAACAAGTTTATCGTTTTTGATGAAGCTCACAAGTATATGAACAATAAGGAATTGGTTAGTTCTATAACAACAGCCATTCGTGAGATGCGTCATAAAGGAGTTTCTATCATGATTGCCAGTCAGGATCCAATGAGTCTTCCAACGGAGATTATAGAGCTAAGTTCTATTGTTGTTATGCATAGATTCAGTTCTCCTGCATGGGTAAAACATGTTCAAAAGGCAATAACTCCGCTCCAAACGCTTACTGCAACAGAAATGGCTGCACTTGGTTCTGGAGAAGCTTATCTGTGGGCAAACAAGGCTTCAGACAAAGCTATTACTCAACGTCCAATAAAGATAAGCATACGCCCTCGTGTAACAAAACATGGTGGTGATACGATTCAAGCGGTGAAGTAATATATGAAGGTATTTGAATATACAAACAAAGGTAGTAGGGAAGAGAACCAGGACTATGTTGTTCATGGTTCTCTTTCTGAAGAATCTTGTGCATTTGTTGTTGCTGATGGCATGGGAGGCTATTCTGAAGGTGCTATGGCGTCGAAGGTAGTTGGTGACGCTTTGCTAGACTTTATCGAATTAAACTATACAAGTTTTGAACCTGCCATTTTGTTGAAGGAAGCTATTTCATTTGCTAACGATGCACTTATGCTGAAACGTATAGCGCTTGGTGTCTCAAAGATGGGATGTGTTGTAACTGTTCTCTTTATTACTAAGGGGTATGCATATCTGTCATGGTTGGGTGATAGTCGTATATATATGTATAGGGATGGTAAAGAAGTCTATCGCACGGAAGACCATTCTGTCATAAATGAATTAGCTAAGATAAGGAGTCTTGTACCATCAAGTTATGATAAGTATGCTTCTGTTGTCACAAAGTCTATAATGGGCGATGTTCCGGTAGATGTTGCTCCTATACGTAAAGTCAAAATCGAAAAAGGTGATATTTTTATCCTTTGTACGGATGGACTTCATAAAGAACTTGACATGACAAGAGTAGTGGATTATAATGAAAACAAGAAGGATGATTTTGATTCATTTGCTCCTCGTGTTTCTGATAATTTTTCATTCATAAAGATTGAAGTATGATATTAAATGATACTATAATTGATGATATTAAAAGAAAGTCTGGACTTATGTTTGATAAGGCCGTAGATTTTGGTCTGTTATCATCTTATATATATAAGGATACTGGACGAACTATTGGCGTAACAACCCTAAAGCGCCTATTTAATTACATCAATGATGAGAGAAAAACGAGCGAGTACACTCTTAATACAATAGCATTGTATATGGGGTACAAATCTTGGGACATTTATTCTTCTTCAAAGATGCTAGATAGTGAATGGGGATATAAAGATGAAACTGTCTATATCAATGCCTTAGAGGTTGGTACGAGAATAATGATTCAGTATTTGAACCGAGTTGTGAACTTTGAAGTATGTGCAATAGATGGGCAAAACGTTCTTAAAGTTACTTCAACCCAGAATAGCAGTTTGAAAGAAGGGGATATTCTTTTTGTTTGTAAAATAAAAAAGGGTGATATCCTGGAGGCGAATAAAGTGCTTAGAGGGTTAAATGTTGGCAATTATAGAACTAATGGAGAGATCAAAGTTATAGAGATTGTTAATAGTTGAAAATGCAATAAACAAAAACAAAGTCATCTGTTTGAACAGATGGCTTTGTTTTTGTTATACAGTTTGTGGAACTACTTAGAATTATTTAATAGTTTGTCAATGCTGAATGTAAAGGTATAATCATTCTGTACATTCTCTATCATGATTGGCATCATGATAGTCATAGTCTTGCCTACATATGATGAAGCTTGTGCATCTCTTGTGGCAGCATCGTTATAAACGCATGGTATCAAGTACTTTTCTCTCCATCCTCCATATTGACCAGATACGAAATAGACGTTGTCTGTAGGTAAGAGTAGGTCTGATAAACTTGCACCTTTAGGTACTGTAGAGGCTGGTTGACTGTTGTTGCGCTCATTGTATTTCACACCAGAGTGCATTACTCGACCAGTTTGGCCTTTGTAATCAACATAGCTTATATCATCCCAATTAATTTTAAGGGTATGTCCGGACTTGTTGGTTAAATCAAAATTAAACTGTTTGGAGCCAACATACCATACGATATTAATATAATCATCTTCATAACGATACTTGTTGGTTGTTCCATCCTGGAAGTTTACTACCTTAGTATCTCCAAACTGCTGTTTTGCATTAGCAGGACTCTCTACAGTTTTTAATCCAATAGAATAGTCTGCTACATAGCTTTTGAAAGCACCACATGAAGTCATAGCTATTAAGGCTATGGCTGTACATAAAAGATTTCCTAGTTTCTTCATTACTTATATATTTTAGAGTTGAACATTTCTAGAATGCAAAGATACAATAATATTTGTTCAGTTGTATCATTTTGGCAAAACGTGGACAAACATGGATGAATACCTCATTTAGTTTTTGTTTAAATAGGTTAGAAGAATATTCGTATTAAAAGAGCGTTACTAAATGGCATGAAATAGTGTGAAAGTATGTAAAATGATACCTTGCTTTTGGCTGTTACTATAGATTAGCATTGAAATATGTTGCCAAAATGTTGCCAAAAATAGAAAAGAAAAAATCCTAACCGCTTATTATCAAGCAGTTAGGATTTTCTTCAGTGCGCCTGATAGGACTCGAACCTACACGGCCTGAACCACTAGATCCTAAGTCTAGCGCGTCTACCAATTTCGCCACAAGCGCATTTGTGGCTGCAAAGATACAACTTATATTTCAATTAAAAGAAGAAAAATATAAAAAACTTTGAAGTTACTTGCTTTTTTGCTGAATTTTTACTATTTTTGCAGGCTGAGAAGAAGATGTAAGTCTTTTAACCGATGCGGCTGAATTCGGCACTCATGTTCTCTGAAGAAATCGATGTTGGGCTAAATGCCTGAAATAAAAATATACAGATAAAGAATGAAAAACGAAATGAAAAAAGTATTGCTGTTTGCTGCGGTATTGCTGGCAGGAAACAGTGCCTTGGCGCAGACTCCACAGGAGGATTTCAAGAGGGATATTACGCTCTCTGCAAGTAACTATGTGGCTTATCGTGGTCCTCAGAAGCAACTTACTCCTGCTCCTAAGGGATACAAACCATTCTATCTGAGTCACTATGGTCGCCATGGCTCACGCTATATGATAGGAAATAAGGCCTACGATGTGCCTTACTTTTCTTTGCTCAAGGCGAAGCAGGAGGGTAAACTGACTGCCAAGGGTGAGGAAACATTGGAAAAAGTTAAACTGATACGTGATGATGCTAAGGGTAGGGATGGCGAACTGACGCCGCTCGGAGCTATCCAGCATCAGGGAATTACCAAGAGAATGATGGAGCGATTCCCGGAGATTTTTGCAGGTAAAACCAATATCGAGGCGAGAAGTACCGTTGTTATCCGATGCATTCTCTCGATGGAAAACGGTCTGCAGCAGATGCTTCGCATGAATCCTCAACTCCATATCTTCCATGATGCCAGTTATCACGATATGTATTATATGAACCTGTCGGATAAGCGACTGGACAGTTTGAAGAATTGTATCGGAAGAAAGACGGTGCAGGAGGAATTTACCAAGAAGCACGACTGCTATGACCGCGTGATGAAGGAACTCTTCAACGATCCGTACTGGGTGAAGCAGAATATCAATCCGCGCGACCTCAACTGGAAACTCTTTGAGATGGCTGGGGCTATCCAGGGTACTGAACTGCGTGGCAAGGTTTCTCTCTACGACCTCTTCAATGAGGAGGAAATCTATCAGAATTGGGTGGTAAGCAATTCCTGGTGGCAGATGTCATACGGATATTCTCCTTATACTGGTGCCGAACAGCCTTATTCTCAGCGCAATCTCTTGAGAAATATCATCGAGAAGGCTGACAGTTGCATCGCTCTCCAGCATCCGGGCGCTACGCTGAGATATGGTCATGATACGATGGTGACTCCGCTTACCTGTCTGCTCAACCTGAATGGTTATGGTGCGCTTATCAAGGATCCTGAGAATATTGCCAAAATGTGGTTTGATTATAAGATTACTCCGATGGCAACCAACCTGCAGTTTGTCTTCTATCGCAATCAGAAGAAGCCGAATGATATCTTGGTGAAGGTCCTTCTGAATGAGGATGAGGCTACCTTGCCTATCAAGAGTGATGTGGCTCCTTATTATCATTGGAATGATTTTAAGGCATATTGCATGAAAAAGCTGGACTCTTATCCAATGCAAAGAGACGACAAGAAAATCATTAGATAGAAATAGGAGAGATTATAACATATGGAACTATCTACTTGTTTTGCAAGCCCGGAGATTTACTATTCCTTGGCTTGCTTCACTTATATTTTATCAGGTGTGTTCGGTGCCATCATCAGATGGCGCCACATGTGCCATCCTTATAGTGAACAAGGCGACTACTTCTACCCTGCACGCCGCCAAGTAACCTTCTTTTATGGAGCTGTAGTCTTACAGTTTCCATATGTGCTATGCCCATCAGATCCTGACGCTTGGTTTTTCGCACGAAGTTTCGGAATCATCTTTTACCCTATCTGCTTTGCAGTTTTGTTCTTCCGATATTTTCGAATGAACACTATATGCAATATACAAGACTTGAATAAGAAAGCCCTCTACAACCTACTCTTCATCTTGCCCTTTCTTCTTTTGATTGTGATGTTTTTCTTTGTAACGTTTCGTAATGGAGATGTCTTTACCCCCTATCAAAAGGAATGGGAATATGGATTGGGCGGCATAAGCCTTTTACTATCCTACGGCTTTATGAGAGAATGTTGGTGGTTAAGTCGTAAATTGGATAATTTCAACATACAGAATTATTCCAATGAAGATGACTTTCCTTATGCTTTTGCCAAGAAAGTATTTAGGCTTCCACTCATAGGTTTTACTATCATGTGGATAGTCTTTCTTTCGGAAAGTCGCGAGGTCTATATGGGGGTAAATATCCTCATGGCTGTGTTCATGGTGTTTTTTCTTTGCCAGATTCTCCATCCCAACAAAGCCATACGCTCTCCTTTGGTGAAAGAGGAACTGGAATGTATGGAAAAGGAATGCCTTGAAAATATAATGCGGCGAAACGAGGATTTTAAACCTGAAAATTCTGCCTCGTCCGAAACAGACGAAAAAGTAAGTTCTTGCCAAAAGGTAGTTTTAGATGTGGAGGGTGGCATCGACAAGGAAGCCCTGCTAAAGCAGATGGCAGAGAAGGATTGGGAAGCCGTAAAGAAAGAGGTACTTACCATCGTGAGCCGTCGCTACTTAGAGCCAAGTCTGAAGCGAGTGGACGTCATTCGTGATGTTACCCTGATGAAACATACCCTGGCTGGCACTTTCATTACCCAGGTGGGTTTTTACAAGTTAGTAAATGCCTTTCGTGTTCGACATTATGAGAGATTGATGGAGACATCCAACTCAAATCTGAGTCAGGACATGGCTGCAGAGCTGTGTGGATTCAAGAACCGTTGGGCACTTTCTAACGCCCGCAAGCGTTTGGAGGGTTTTGACTATAGTTTGATAGAAGAATATGTTTCATAAAGATATTTGACAAACTGTTTTGTTTGTACAAAGGTGTGGTGTTCTCCGCACCTTTTTTTGTTGTTTTGCTATTTCTCACCACTAAAAATTACACCAATACTTACATTTCAATGTGCTTTTTCTGTGAATATGAGGCGGATTTAGTTAAAAGATGTATAATCCAACGCGCGTTCATGTGGAAAAACTGATATTCACGAGAAAAAACTCACGTTCACCACACTTTGAGATTATTTTCATAAATTTGCAAGCGTTGACTATGACACGACAAGGTTATCAACAAAAAAGTAAAAGATTATTAACTTTGCTTCTGATTGCTTTATATTGGTAATGTGAATGTAATTGTGAGTTATTTTATGTTTATATAAGGTATAAGTAAAATAAAGAAGTTTTAAACCTAAAAGATTATGAAAAAGAAAATTTATCCAATGCTATTTGTCGCAGCCTTGAGCCTGTCGGCATGTACGGAGGTTTTAGAACCTAACGTGGACTATGGTGGAAACACATTCATCAACGACTATTCAGCGTTGGTCGATGCTGTGAACAACCTAAACAAGACTTTACAAGAGCGTTTTGATGCCCTCAATCAACTGCTGAAGAGCAATATGGTAGATATCAAACTTGCTATTGACTCCAACACGGGTGCCATCAAGGTACTCAGCGAGAAGACAGAGCAAGGATTGAAGGACGTGAACACCTCCATATTCAATGGATTCACCACCCTTTCAGGCAAAATTGACGAACAGGGCAAGAGCATTGTTGTTGCCATGAACAACAACGGTGAGTTGCTGCGTCTCCAGATTGACGAGACAGGCAAGTTGCTCTCTACCTCTTTGTTGAACTCAACGGATGCCATCGTGAAGGCCATCAACGACCAGACGAAGTCGTTGGAGGAGCGCTTCGCCATCTTGGACGCTTCCTTGAAGGCTGGCTTTACCGATGTGAAGGTCAGCGTAGATAAGAATACAGGCGCCATCACCTTGTTGGATAAGAATACAAACGCAAGCCTTGAAAAGATTAACGGTTCGTTAACAGATGGCTTTAAGTTGCTCAAAGAGCAGATTTCTACGACAGGCAATGATGTCATCTACGCATTGGACAACAACGGCAACTTGCTCCGTGTTGAATTGGGCAAGCAGCAGGAGGCTCTCAGTGCCACCATCGTAGGTCAGACAACCAAGCTCATCGCTGCCATCAATGACCAAACCAGCACTTTGGACAAGCGCATTAAAGCCTTGAGTACCGTAGTGGAGACTGGTCTGAAGAATGTTGTGGTCAGCGTAGATAAGAACACAGGTGCCATCACGTTGCTCGACACGAATACACAGGTAAGCCTCAATGGTATCAACATGTCCTTGGGTAAGATTGACGGAACTTTGATTTCTGGATTCCAGGCTATCAAGACAGAGATTTCTACCACAGGTGGTAATATCATCACAGCATTGGACAAGAACGGCAACTTGCTCCGTCTGGAACTTGACAAGCAGCAGAAACTTCTCAGTGCAACAATCGTGACTCAAACTGACAAGCTCGCCAAGGCTATCAACGACCAAACTGCATCTTTGAGTAGCCGATTTGAAGCACTCACCACAGCTCTTTCTACAGGTTTGGCAGATATCAAGGTGGAGATTGACAAGAACACAGGTGCCATCAAGACCTTAGATACAAATACACAAGCAAGTTTGGGTACTCTCAATACGACTATTTTGAATGGCTTCAACAAATTGAACGAGACCGTGGACGACAAGGGCAACAAGATTGTCACAGCCATCGGTACACAAACTGATGCCATCGGTACACAAACAGAAGCTATCAAGAAGCAAGGTAAGTTGCTGCGCATGACTATCACGAAGTCTGGTAAACTGATAGCAACAGAGATTGTAGGTAGCATCAATACATTGAATGCAACTCTTGCGAGTCAGAATGCTTTGTTGGAATCTAAGTTGGATGCTATCAACACCGCCATCTCAAGTGGTTTGGCAAAGGTGACAGCAGAGGAAAGGAGGATCGGCAGGACGCTCTTGTTTGGCTTAACTGCCATCAACATCCAGTTGAAAGGTACCAACACTGAGTTGCAAAACGCAAATGCTCAGTTGAAGACACTGAACACCACCTTGAAGGATCTCAACAAGAACTTAGTATCTGGCTTCAAGACGGTGGGGAATAGCATCAATAAGATGTCTGGTGAATTGTCTGTCAAACTTGCCGACAACACGACTGCTATCGTCAATATGGAAGGCAGCATGAAGAATAATCTCAAGAGCCTGAAGGACGCTGTAGATAAGCAGGGAGGCGATATCGTTACCGCTATCGACAAGAACGGCAAAGTAGTTGTTGCTGCTATCGACAAGAACGGCAATGTTATCAGCACGGCCATTGCTGGTGTCGTAGATGCTATCACAAAGCAAACCGCAGACCTCAACAAGGCTATAACAGATGGTACTGCTTCCGTGGTTGCTTCCAATGGTAAATTGAAGACTGCTATCGAAGATGCCATCAAGTCACTGGAGAATAAGCAGGACGCAAACGCCAAGACGCAGATTGACCTCTTGAAAAAGATGCTGGCTGACAATGGTATCTATAAGATTCCAGGCGACAACTCTTCCATCTATGTAGATCCACGTTTGTGGGAGGCAATCCAATATACAGATCTCGGTGGTGTCATAGCCAATATGCTGACTGTAGCAGAAGAACCATCTCTTTACTATTCTGCCGCATACGCTGTACGTGATAATGAATTGGAGAATGTATCCACCATGGTTTGGGCAGAAAAAATAGAAAATGGTCCTGCTACATTAGCTGCTGGAACCCTCCAACCAATGGATTTGGCAAATGGCAAGCAGGTAATACGAGTGACCAAGGTTATTTCTTATATAAGATATCGTTTTATTTCCTTTGACAAAAATATAGAGAGGATAAATTACATTGATTCTAGGGGAAAATTAGGAGCGACTACTTCTAGTACGAGTGTATCAATGCCATTCTATACATACGCTAAGGGCATTATCACCTCTCTTGTGAAGTGCAACATTTATCTTGAGCCAAATGCGACTGTAACCAGCATACCAGATTATACTTGGCCGGAGTAGAAACTTAAAGCTTGGAGATTATGAAAATGAAACGTTTAACTATAGTGGCGGCCGTCATAGCGACGGCTACCACACTTCAAGCCCAGACCTACAATGATACGGTGCGAACCCACACCTGGTCCATCTACGGACAGGGGGGTGTAAGCTACTATCATGGTATGCGAGGAGCGGATGTCTCGGATTCGAGAAGACCTATTTCGCCCGACGCAGCGGTAGGCTTGAAGTATAACATCAAGCCATGGGTGAGAATTGGCCTGAACTTGGAATACACCATGCTAAAAGCTACTGGCAAGCATGTGGCTTCCTCTACTGTCACAAAGAATGACTTTGTGATTACAGACCCTTCTACAGGCAAAACTTACCCTGCGCCATTGGAGACAAAGATTGACCGCATACAGAACCGCTACAATATGCACTATGCGATGGCCGACCTCAACTTCGATTTCAATATCATGGAGTTTTGGCACAATCGTAAGGCACAGAAGTTCAACTTGTGGTTAGGAGTGGGAGCGGGTTACCTACATGGCTGGAACCGATTCTCTGCCACTACTTCCTATAGGGAGTTGGCAGTAGCGAAGGGCGAGGGATATTATAATGTCTATAGCCACAACTACCTGACCTCAGATGTGGAGAAAAAGCAGGTGAATGCCTTGTACATCCCGGTTTCCCTGAGCTTCGAGTACGACATCACGCCTCGTTGGACCATCGGTTTAATAGGACAGTACAAGTACTTACCTCTCGACAACGACCTCACGCCTAAGGGCATAGTTAGTGGTGGATTGGTTCTTCGCTACAACTTTGTGGGCAAACGTATGCCAACCAACAAGGCACTCTATTACAACACGCTTGCTGAACAGCAGGAGATGAAGGACGCTTACGAGCGACAACTGCAGGATAAGCAACGGGAGAATGACGGTTTGCAAAGCAAGTTGCGCAAGAGCCAACAGGAGAATGCCGACTTGAAGGCATTGGTGGAGGATTGCCAAAATGCTAATGCGAAGGTAAATGGTCATGATGTCTATTTCCCAGTCAACAAGACTAAAATTATCGAGCAGGAACGCATTCGCCTAAATGATTTCATTGCTTCTCTGAAGGAGCAGAAGAACTATAAGTTGACCATCATCGGTGAAGCATCATCAGATGGTCCTTCTTCCAAGAACTTCAAGCTCAGTGAGGGGCGTCTGAACAATGTCGTAGATTATCTCAAGAAGAAAGGCATAGAGGACTTCTCCATCAAGTTGGAGAAAGCAGTGGGAGACAGCAATGGCTGCCCAGACATAAAGTGTCGCAGAGTTCAGATTACTGTAGAGTAAAGTCCTCAGTAACAGGGAGCTTAAATTATGTAAACCTTTTATACAAAAAGCCGCCTCAAAAAGGAAAAATAAATTCCTCAGGGGCGGCTTTTAATTTTTTTCTATAGTAGCAACAGCTTGATAGCACGACTACTTTTTTCTTTGTTCTTCAACAATTCATTCTATTGTTTTTTCAACCAGTCTTTATCTTTCTCATTCTCTTCTGTGAATCTTTTGTCATCGAAAAGGCTTGTCTGTCCTGTCAACTCGTCGATAACCTGCTGTTCACTCTTGCCTGCATCAGGATCAAGATTCTCACGTAGTTCCATAGTGGTGTTTTCAGAAGAATTGCCATCGTTCCCGCCACTTTGAGTACCCTTAAAAGAATCATCTACAGAACCTTCTTCCTCCCCACCAGTTGGTTCAGGGAATCTCGTTGGCTCCAGTTCTTCGATGCTTTCTATCTTCCAGGTAGTGAGACGCTTGCCCTTTGCCTTGAAACTCTTCTGTCCGATAAACTGTTCTGCATCGATTTCCTCGGCAGGTCGGATAGCATCCACGCCGCCATAGGTAACCTTGATTCTCGGATAAACCGTGTCGGTGAGCAAAATCAGCTTGCAGTTAGGATTTTCACCCATGAAGTTCTGATGGCGCTTGATGGCATCCATCGTGAAGCGCTTGATATAAGGATAGCCCTGATTGTCGGCATCGTAGAGAATGGCGGTCCAGATCTTGTGCTCGTCCCATTTTTCCAGACGGAGGATATTGTCCTCGTAATGGTTGTTCGGGTCGAAGTTGGTGATGTAGAAATCGCCATCGTCGAGTACTACCAGGATGCTTTCGTCGTCATTGAATTCACCGAGGAATCTTCCGTTCTCATCATAGTTGATGCGGTTTACGTCTGGGTCAAACCAAACCTTTCTTCCTCCCAAGGTGCTGTGACCGTGACTCTTCAGTCCGATGCGTTTGATGGTACGCTTGGTCAGGAGATTTCCCTTGGCAGCACGTCCCTTGATGAGTATTTCGGAGAAATCCTTCTCCAGGAAGATGCTCTGTCGTTTCTTCGACAGGTCTGGCTCCATAGTTACCTTGATGATTTCCGCTTCGCCATTAGGGTTGGCGGTGAAGTAGATGATGCGGCTGCCAGGAGTACCCTGGGTGATGTCGTACAGTTTGTCGCGGGTCATCGCCGTCACGTTGAATCGCTTGATGAAATAATCACCTTGTTTTCCGTCGCGATAAACGCAGTTGTAGATGGTGCGCTTGTCGTTTTTCTTGAATACCTGTACGTGGAGGATGTTCTTTCCTACGAATATCTTGTCGGCCACCTTTATGACCTTAAATTTTCCGTCTTTATAGAAGACGATGATGTCGTCGAGGTCGGAACAGTTGCATACGAATTCATCCTTCTTGAGTCCGGTTCCTACGAATCCTTCCTGTCGGTTGATAAACAATTTCTGGTTGGCTTCTACCACCTTGGTCACCTCGATAGTGTCGAAGTTGCGTATCTCGGTTTTGCGAGGATGTAACTTGCCGTATTTGCCTTTGAGGTATTCAAACCAGTTGATGGTCACATCGGTCATGTGGGCAAGGTCGTTTTCTATCTCAGCCAGTTCTGCCTTAATCTTCATCAGGAGATCATCCGCCTTATCCTTATTATATTTAAGAATACGCTGCATCTTGATTTCGAGCAGTTTGAGAATATCTTCCCGGGTGATTTCGCGATGGAAAGCATACTGTACCATTCCCTTGCCATCCACCTCGGCAGTAAAGAGCTTGTCCTTGAAAGGTTCCAACTTTGAGTCGATGAATGCCACTACCTCATCCTGACTCTTACTCTGCTCAAACTTGCGCTCCTTGTAGATGCGCTCCTCGATGAAAATGCGCTCCAGAGAGGAGAAGAAGAGCTGTTCTTCCAATTCGCCCTTGCGGATCATGAGTTCCTTGCGGAGCAGTCCCATCGTGCAATCTACGCTATGCTTGAGCACATCGCTGACGGTGAGGAACTTTGGCTTGTTGTCCTCGATGACGCAGCAGTTGGGTGAAATATTGATTTCGCAGTCGCTGAAGGCATAGAGGGCATCCATCGTCTTGTCTGACGACGTGCCAGGAGTCAGATGGACGAGAATCTCCACGTTGGCAGAAGTCACATCATCCACCTTTCTGGCCTTGATTTTACCTTTTTCTACAGCCTTGGTGATAGATTCGATGAGGCTTCCTGTAGTCTTACTGTATGGAATCTCGCTGATGATAAGAGTCTTGTTGTCGAGTTTGTCTATCTTGGCACGAACTTTCAGCACACCGCCCCGCTGGCCATCATTGTATTTGCTTACATCAATGGCACCACCTGTAGGGAAATCAGGATAAAGCGTGAATGGTTCGCCCTTCAGATAGTGAATGGCTGCATCGCAGAGATCATTGAAGTTGTGGGGCAGCACCTTGCTGCTCAAGCCTACGGCGATACCTTCTGCACCTTGTGCAAGGAGCAGAGGAAATTTGGCAGGCAGGGTGATAGGCTCTTTATTGCGGCCGTCGTATGAGAGCTGCCAGTCGGTAGTCTTCGGGTTGAATACTACGTCGAGTGCAAACTTGGAAAGTCGTGCCTCGATATAGCGGGGAGCAGCCGCACGGTCGCCAGTGAGAATGTTTCCCCAGTTACCCTGTGTGTCGATGAGCAGGTCTTTTTGTCCCATCTGTACCAGGGCATCACCGATGGAGGCGTCACCGTGAGGATGAAACTGCATGGTGTGGCCCACGATATTTGCCACCTTGTTGTATCTGCCATCATCCATACGTTTCATGGAGTGGAGAATGCGTCGCTGTACAGGCTTCAATCCGTCCTCGATGTGAGGCACGGCACGCTCCAGAATTACGTACGAGGCATAGTCGAGGAACCAGTTCTGGTACATACCGCTGAGATGGTGTACAGCGGATGCGTCGAATCGGTTCACCGGCTTATAATCGGAATGCTGTTCGGTCTGATTTTTCAAATCATCCTTTGACGAATCCTCTAAGTCGTCCTTTTGCGAATCCCCCAAATCGTCTTTAGAGGTGTTCTGCAGGTCGTTATTTTGAGAATCTTGCAAGTTGTCAGGATTTTGACCTTCTATTCCGTCTTTATCTTTAATTTCGTCGCTCATAGATAGCTTTTAATACTTATTTTGATAATTTATGGCAAAAATACAACAAAATTTCGAGAAAAAAGCGTATCTTTGCCGAAAATTTGAAAAAAATAAGTTTTTATCATGGCACAGGAAGATGTTTTTAAGAAAATCGTAAGCCATTGCAAAGAATATGGCTTTGTATTCCCAAGTAGTGAAATTTATGATGGCTTGGCAGCTGTTTATGATTATGGACAGAATGGTGTTGAGCTGAAAAATAATATCAAGCAGTATTGGTGGCAGAGCATGGTATTGCTGCACGAGAACATTGTTGGTCTTGATGCTTCTATCTTCATGCACCCTACTGTTTGGAAGGCTTCCGGCCACGTAGATGCTTTCAATGACCCATTGATTGATAACCGCGACTCTAAGAAGCGTTATCGTGCTGATGTGCTCATCGAGGATCACATGGCTAAATACGAAGAGAAGATTGCTAAGGAGATTGCTAAGGCAAAGAAGCGTTTCGGCGACAGCTTTGATGAGGCTCAGTTCCGTGCAACTAATCCTCGCGTTCTGGAGAACCAAAAGAAGTTTGATGATCTCCATGCCCGCTATACTGAGGCTATGCAGGGTCCTAACCTGGAGATGCTGAAGCAGATTATCGAGGATGAGGGTATCGTTTGCCCTATCAGCGGTACTAAGAACTGGACTGATGTTCGCCAGTTCAATCTGATGTTCTCTACCCAGATGGGTGCTGCCAGCGATGCTACCAGCAAGGTTTATCTCCGTCCTGAGACTGCTCAGGGTATCTTCGTAGATTACCTGAGTGTTCAGAAGACTGGTCGTATGAAGTTGCCATTCGGTATCTGTCAGATTGGTAAGGCTTTCCGTAATGAGGTTGTTGCCCGTCAGTTTGTATTCCGTATGCGTGAGTTCGAGCAGATGGAGATGCAGTTCTTCTGCCAGCCAGGTACAGAAATGAAGTGGTTTGAGTATTGGAAGAAGGTTCGTCTGGCATGGCACGAGGCTCTCGGCATGGGTAATGAGAACTATCGCTACCACGACCACGAGAAGTTGGCTCACTATGCTAACGCTGCTACAGATATCGAGTTTAAGATGCCTTTCGGCTTCAAGGAGGTAGAGGGTATTCACAGCCGTACCGATTTCGACCTTTCTCAGCACGAGAAGTTCAGCGGCCGTTCTATCAAGTACTTCGATCCTGAAAAGAACGAGAGCTATGTGCCTTACGATGTAGAGACTTCTATCGGTGTTGACCGTATGTTCCTCAGCGTAATGTGCCACTCTTACTGCGAGGAGAAGTTGGAGAATGGTGAGACACGTGTTGTATTGCGTTTGCCTGAGGCTTTGGCTCCAGTGAAGTGCGCCGTATTCCCATTGGATAAGAAGTATGGTCTCCCAGAGTTGGCTCACGAGATTGTAGATGAGTTGAAGTTCCATTTCAATACTCACTATGGCGATCCTAAGGATTCTATCGGTAAGCGTTATCGTCGTCAGGATGCCATTGGTACTCCATTCTGTATCACCGTTGACCACGAGACTCCAAATGATCATAAGGTAACTCTCCGTTATCGTGATACTATGGAGCAGGAGCGTGTTGCTATCAGCGACTTGCGCAGTATCATCGAGGAGCGTGTGAGCATCACAAGCGTATTGAAAAAGCTTGGCAAGGAAATCAAGAATTTCTAATTGCCCCAGTATTTCGGGATATACCTGTATGATTTGTGTAGTCTGAGTGATATGCATATATATAATAAGGTATATGATATAGCAAAACAAAAGATTTAGATGAACTTTAAGAATATTAAATATTTGTTCTTTCTGCTGATGACGGTTTTCGTACTGTCATCATGCAGTGAGACGAATGAGGACGAGTCGAATTCTGAGTTTAGAAATTGGCAGGAGCGTAATGATAAGGCTTTTGCTGATACATTAGCTAAAGCCCGACAGCAGATTGCCAATGGAAGTACGGAGTGGAAGGTGATACGTAGCTGGACACTTCAGAACCAGACATCCACTACGGAAGGACAAGGTGCTGCTTCTACCCTAAAGTATAATGACGATGATTATATCGTGGTGCATATACTGAAGGAGGGTAATAGCGATGCTAATCTGCTCTATACCGATTCTATCCAGTTGAGTTATCGTGGTAGATTGATTCCATCCGATTCTTATGCCAATGGTTATGTTTTTGACCAGACTTTTGTTGCTGATGCGTATAGTCCGGAAACGGCTAAGCCAACAAAGACGACTATTAATTATGGTTGGATAGATGGTTTCACCACAGCCCTTTTGGGCATGCATGTCGGAGACCACTGGCAGGTATTCATTCCTGCTAATCTCGCTTATGGCAGTAGCGTTAAATCAACCATCCCAGCTTATTCTATGCTTCGCTTCGAAATGGCATTGACTGCCTATAAGCGAGGTAAAGGTAGCTGGATAACGGAAGAATAATATCAGGCAGTAATATGCTTTATATGTATAGCAATATACTCGCATTTGATGACTGCTGAAAGATATGATGAAATTTTAGCCTTGGGAGTAGTGATACTTTCAAGGCTTTCTTTTTTTCCCCTCTTTTTCCTCCTTTATGATTCCATGATTTTCAATTCTAAAAATATGTTGCGAAGGCTAAATTAGTGTTTGTGTTCGTACACAATCCTTTGATGTATATCAAAAAAATGTTAGAAAGCTGCAAATTTATTCATAAAAATATTGTGGGTTCCAAGAAATGTAGTACCTTTGCATCAGAAATATAAGTTTTAGGTTTTTAGTTAGGTAATAAATTGTTCTAGGTTTGGTTTTTTAAAAGGTAGGTTATTAAGATTGTAATTCAAGGACGACAGGTATTAGAAGAAAAGGTAAATAAAGATTGTTTATTCAAGGACGACAAATAGGTTAGGTTAGTTTTCATAAAGGTGAAAGTATGTATTTTAGGAATATTGATTGAAGGTAATAATTATTTATGTTAATAAGAAATGGCGGTTCCTCAACATGGAGTCGCCATTTTCCGTGTATTTTGTTTTGACGTAAATCGATAAAAGAATAGATAATAACAAAAATAGGAAAATAAAAATAGATATGCTATATAGTAAGAAAACAGAATATCTGATGGAGTCGATTCGTTCGGGTAGAACGATGGCACGTAGCGAGAAACTCAATCTGATTGTGGGATTGAGTATCCCGTCTATGTTGGCACAGATTTCCACCGTCCTGATGTTTTTTATTGATGCCTCTATGGTTGGTCATCTGGGTGCTGAGGCTTCAGCCAGTATCGGTCTGATAGAATCTACCACATGGTTGGTTGGCAGTTTGCTGAGTGCGGCTGCCACAGGATTCTCAGTGCAGGTAGCTCATTTTATCGGAGCCAATGATTTTGTGAAGGCGCGGCAGGTCTTTCGCCATGCTTTGATTTGTGGACTGGCTTTCAGTGTGTTCCTCTCGCTCATAGGAGTGGGAATACATTCACATCTTCCATACTGGTTGGGTGGTGGTGCTGATATCGCTTCAGCATCTTCTGGTTATTTCCTGATATATTCCTTAGTGCTTCCCTTCGTGTATCTTTATCATACTTCAGAGATGATGCTCAAGTCGGCAGGTAATATGCATACGCCGAGCGTGATGGCTATACTGGTGTGTATTTGTGATGTAATTTTCAATTATATTTTCATTTATATCTGCAAACTCGGGGTTGTGGGTGCAGCTATGGGTACAGCCTTGGCATATATCTGTATTTCACTACCCAATCTCTATCTGTCGGCTTGTAAGAACCGGATGCTTAATCTCCGTCAGGACCATGTGCGTTTTCATTGGGTAAAGGAATATGTGCAGAGAGCCTGCAAGATCAGCATCCCTATCGCCATACAGAATATTCTGATGAGTGGAGCACAGATTGTGAGCACCATGATTGTGGCACCATTGGGCAACATAGCCATTGCTGCCCATTCTTTTGCGATTACTGCAGAAAGTCTTTGCTATATGCCTGGTTATGGTATCGGTGATGCTGCTACTACTCTGGTAGGACAGACTCATGGGGCGGGGCGCATAGACCTGTGCAGGAACTTTGCTTATATGACCGTTGGCCTTGGTATGTTGGTGATGGCATTGATGGGAGTCATCATGTATGTCTTTGCGCCAGAAATGATAGGAGTGCTTTCTCCTGTGGAGGCCATCCGACAGTTGGGTACTACCTGTCTGCGCATCGAAGCATTTGCCGAACCGTTCTTTGCTGCGAGCATCGTGACCTATTGTGTCTGTGTGGGAGCAGGTGATACATTCAAGCCTGCTGCTATCAATCTCGGTACCATGTGGCTCGTGCGACTCACTCTTGCCTATGCCTTATCCAAAAGCTACGGATTGGAAGGTGTGTGGATTGCGATGGCTACGGAACTAACTTTCCGTGGAGTTCTCTTCCTCATACGCCTTTTCCGCGGTTCTTGGATGAAGAGCTTTCAGGTGCATGGATAAAGGACTTCCGATTCATTGAGTTAGTGCATGATTTTCCAGGCTAAAGTGTGAAAATAGCGATAAAAGCGTGAAAATGAGGGATAAAGAGTAAAAAAGCTACAAAATATTTGTTTTCTCCCTTTAATTATGTTATTTTTGCATTCTGAAAGCTACCCGAAGGCGTGGGGGATTTCGTTTTATACTATAAATGTATATTCAGAAAATATCCATTTTCTATAATATGTATGTGTATAGATTAAATAATAAAATGTAAGTAATAATTCTAACATAATAATAAAACATGAGATTAAAGCAGTTTTTTGTAGCGGCAGTGATGCTGCTGGCTACAGGCTCAATGGTGGCACAGCAGATGCCTCAGGTTCCTGTTGACAAGGATGTGAGAATAGGTCACCTTGACAACGGCCTTACCTACTACATTCGCCACAACAATTTTCCTGAGCATGTAGCAAGTTTCTACATTGCACAGAAGGTTGGTTCTATTAATGAGAATGACGACCAGCGTGGTTTGGCTCACCTCTTGGAGCACTTGGCTTTCAATGGTTCTGAGCATTTCCAGGGCAATAGCCTTCAGAACTATCTTCAGAGCATTGGTGTGGAGTATGGTAAGAATTTGAATGCTTACACAAGTATCGACAAGACCGTTTACTATTTTACCGACGTACCAACTACTCGTACTACAGCCGTAGATTCTTGTATGCTCATCCTCAAGGATTGGAGCAATGGTATCTCTCTTACCCAAAAGGCTATCGACGATGAGCGTGACGTTGTACACAATGAGTACCGTATGCGTATGGTAGGTCAGCAGCGTATCATGGAGCGTTCACTTCCTGCACTTTATCCTGGCAGCAAGTACGGTTATCGTATGCCAATCGGTCTGATGAGTATCATTGATGGTTGCGATCCTGAAACTCTCCGTGCTTACTATCGCAAATGGTATCGTCCGGACAATCAGGCTATCATCATAGTAGGTGATATAGATGTTGATCACATAGAGGCACAGATCAAGAAACTCTTCAGCGGCATCAAGGTTCCTGCTAATGCAGCAAAGGTGATCCCTGAGTTGGTTCCTGACAATGATACAGCTATCTATGTAGTTGACAAGGACAAGGAGCAGAACTACGATGTGGCTATGATCAGCATGAAGCACGATGCTACACCTGACTCTTTGAAGGGTAATCTCAATTACTTCGCTACTTCTTATGTTCAGAGTGCAATTTCCAGCATGCTTAGCTCTCGTTTGGGCGAAAAGTCATTGGAGGCTGACTGTCCATATCTCCAGGCTGGTTGTGATAATGGCAGCTACTTGGTTTCCCGCACAAAGGATGCTTTCAGTCTTACTGCAGTTGCCAAGCCTGGCAAGATGCTTGAGGCTTATGCAGCTGTTCTCCGTGAGGCTAAGCGTGCTAAGGACTTCGGCTTCACGGCTACAGAGTACGTTCGCTATAAAGAGGATTTCATGAGCGGTTTGGATAAGATGTATTCTAACCGTGATAAGATGAAGAATGAGCAGTTTACTTCTCAGTATGTAGATCATTTCATCTCTAATGAGCCAATCCCTTCTGTAGAGGATGAATATCAGATCTATAAGATGCTGGTTCCAAGTATTCCTGTTGAGGCTATCAATGCTTATGCCAAGGAGTTGATTTGCGAGACTGATACCAACTTCGTAACACTTCTGATGATGCGTGATGCTGAGGGTGCTGTTTATCCAACACAGCAGCAGTTGGCTGACGTCGTAAAGCAGGTGCGTGGTGAAAAGCTCGAAGCTTACGTTGATAATGTAAAGCAGGAACCATTGATGACAGAGCTTCCTAAGGCTGGTAAAATCAAGAAGACTACAGAGAATAAGCTCTTCGGTTACAAGATGCTTACCCTCTCTAATGGTGCCAAAGTAGTGCTCAAGAAGACTGACTTCAAGAACGACGAGGTACAGTTTGCTGCCACTGCCGATGGTGGTACTTCTGCTTTCGGAACAAAGGATCTCAACGAGGTGAAGATGATGGGTGCCTTGATGAACTCAAGTGGTTTGCGTGGCTTTACCAATAATGATCTCGAGAAGATCTTGGCTGGTAAGATTGCTTCTTGCGGATTCAGTGTTTCAAAATACCGTCATGGTTTGGCTGGTGGCTCAACTCCAAAGGATTTGGAGACTTTGATGCAGCTCATCTATTTGAAGCTCACTAATCTGACTAAGGACGAGAAGGCTGTCAACAACCTGATCAACAATCAGGTAACAGCACTCGCTAATCGTAGCAACAATCCTCAGGCTGTATTCCAGGATTCATTGACCAGTACGCTCTATCCTGGTAATCCAGTATTCCGCACAATGACAGTGGATGAGGTGAAGAGTGTAAACTACGATCGCGCACTTGAACTCGGTAAGCAGCTTTTCGGTAATGCGAAGGATTATACTTTCTTCTTTGTCGGCAACTTCGATGAGGCTAAGATTCTTCCTCTTATCGAGCAGTATATCGCTTCTTTGCCAAGCAACGGAAAGAAGTTTAAGAACGTAGAGACATTGCCAGTGAAGGGTGAAGTTGTCAACAAGTTTACCAAGGCGATGGAGAATCCACAGGATGTAGCTGTTGAGATCTGGTGCTCAGAGGCTCCTTATACATTGCGCAACTCAGTTCTTGCTGATATCGCAGCTCGCGTTATCAATATGGATTACAACCGTAATATCCGTGAGAAGTTGAGTGCTGCTTATTATGCAGGTGCTGATGCTATGGAAAGTGTAAAACTTGATGGCAAGACCATGCGTGTAGGCTTTACTGGTAATGCAATGATGAACCCAGACAAGTCTAAGGATGCTATTCCTTACTTCTATTCTGGCTTGAAGGATGCGATGGAGCAGCCTAATCTGGATGACCTCCAGAAGGTGAAGGAAATCCTTCTGAAGCAGGCTGATGTAAACTGTAAGCAAAATGGCTATTGGATGGGTGTTATCTCTGAGTATTTGCTTTATGGTATTGATACTCATACCAATTACAAGAAGGAGGTAAGCTCTGTAGATGCAAAGGCAGTGAGCGATTTCCTCAAGAATGTAGTGATGAAGGATGACAACCACGTAGAGGTTATCATGCATGCAACAAAGGCTGGTGAGGCTAAGTAACAAGAAAAATGTCACATAAATATATGAAATCCCGATACAATTGTTGTTGTATCGGGATTTTTTTGTTCCTTTGTCCACAAATTAGAGAGTTTTGTGAAAGGTAAGTTTCATGTTTTAATTTAAAAGTAAATGAATTTAAAGCAAATGATTTTCAAGACAATGAATTTCAATTCGATGAAGCGAATTGTTTTAGCGCTTATGCTGATAAGTGTAAGCATGGTGAGTGTACAGGCACAGCTTCTTTACAAGATCAGTAAGGACAGTACCAATCTGAAGCCTTCCTATATCATGGCGTCCAACCGACTCATGAATCCTATGGGTGTTGTCAGTCTGAGTGGTGAGTTGAAGGAAGCGCTTACTAATACCGATCAGATGTATTTCGAGGTAAACAAGGCGGCTTATCAAGAGACCATCAATGACGCTAAGAAACTGGCTGACGGCAAGACTCTCCTCAGTTTGCTTACTCCGGCTCAGCAGACAAAGCTTAATGCTTTCCTCAAGAAATACATGGAGGTGGATTTCCGTAGTTCCTATGTGCAGAAAAAGTATGGTAACCTGACTCCTGCTGCCTTGATGGAAGATATGGAGCAGTTGCTCTTTGTGGCCAACCACATGGGTATGTATGATCCTACTCATACTTTCGACCAGTATTTTGAAGCACAGGCAAAGGCAAACAATGAGACTGTAGGCGGTTTAAGTGATGTGGATGCTTATATCAACGATACTTATAAGAGTGACCTGAAGCTGCAAGTGGCACGCTTGGTAGAGTTTCTGGAGAATGAGCCTACAGAGTTGGCCAAGTTGAATAAGGCTGTAGGTGCTTTCAAGGCACAGGACGTAGATGCTGCTTTCAAGGCTACTGGCGCTCATGTTTCTCAACCAACTCTTGAGGTTTGGGCTGCAAAGGTGCAGACTGTGATGGCAGAGAAGCCAACCTTCTTTGTTGTTGATGCCGCCAATTTAGGTGGAGAAAATGGTCTTCTCCAGTTGCTCCGCAATGCCGGTTGCAAAATAGAAAAGTAATAAACTGAGCCCTTTTTTTTTAAGTGGGCTCAGTGAATAATTATATAGAACTATTTTTTCTGTGATGGCAAACTACAACAAAAAAGAATCGGCATGGTGGATTTTCGAATAGAAATTGGTGGAAATACACGAAAAGAGAAGAAAAAATGTAGTTTATGAATCGGATTCGAATATACTTTCATTATTGTCCACTATAAAATTTCAATATTGCACCTTTATCTATATGGGAAAAAGTAATTTTGCAATATAATAATAAAATGAACTTGTCAAGCCGTATCTGAAAACCATTTGAGTGCAATACAGAGATTCATTCTTTGTTTTGATAAATCACATTCAATAGATATAGGCAATAAGAAAGCGATGATTAAATAAAACAAAAAACATTATAAATATAAATGAAAGTAAAATGAAAAGATTGATTGACTTTTGCTTGCTTCTCCTGATGGTATTCTGGGGAAGCAATGCTTGGGCGGACAAGACGATGACATTCAGTGCCACATATCCGACAAGCGATTGTAACCTAGCCAAACTGAACGTTTTCGCAGGAAGTTCCCAATCGATTGAAAATGGAGGCATTACTTTGAAAATCACTGCAGCAAGCAATGACAATGCCAGTTGGAACCCTGCCGTTGCTGATGGTTCTAACCATGGACAAACGATTGCGCTAAAGACAAGTGCCAACATCACGATTTCAAGCTCATCAGCAGAAATGAAGATTACAAAAATTGTATTCACTTTTGAAAACAATAAGAATAAAGGGTACTTTACTGTAACTACAGGCGGCACTTTAGAACCAACGCCTGCCACAGGTTGGGTCAACACACAAACCTGGTCATTGGAGAAAGGTGCAAATTCTGTCTCCTTTACTAATGAAACAGACAATAAGGCCTACATCACATCCATTGATATCACTTACAAAACAGGTGGCTTGGACAATTATACGGTACAGGCTTACCCTTATACATGGAATTTCCAAGACGAGAACTTATGGGAAAAATCAGAAAGCCAATTCGTATCTGAAATTTGGACACATGGAACTGTCGATGGAGCCGATGAATGGCGAAACTCACCTACTGTTGCCACAGGTTATGATGTTGATTTGCTTCGTGGTCTTCGCTTCACAAATCACGTATGCGCAGATAAAAAAAACAAATGCGTTTCCATTCCAAGAAATGCCACCATCACCATTCCTTCTCTTCATAAAGGACAGAAGGTAAAGATTTCTTATACGGGTGTAGACATTCTTCCGACGACCAACCTGAAAGTTTCTCAAGAAAGAAAGGACAATATAGAAATATACAAAGTGCCTCAAGATGGTGATGCCATCCTAACCATTGACCCGAACGGAGCAGTTTGGGGAGTATGGATTTCGCAAATCTCTGTACTTGATGCCGCACCTGTTCTTACCATGACAACACCTGCGAACGAAGAAAAAGGAGTCGATCCTAACCTCAGATTCATCAAGGTGACTTCTGATAAAGCATTGTGGGCTTACGATGTCAATGGAACCAAGACTCTTACGGAACAAACCATCAAGGCCACATTGAACTCTGATGACGAAGCCAACAACATGGAAGTAACTGCCACTTTTACCGCAGGTGAAACTGGCGTGAAAGAACTCAACTTTAAACTACCCCAAGACAAGCAGTTGGAGTCAGCTACCACATATACCTTGAATATTCCTGAAAATGAGATCATGGAGACTTCGGGTACGGGCAACAAAAACTGCCGCTTCACATTCTCAACCAAGGGATTGAACTATTTGGGAGCATACAATGGAGGTACAGAAATTGAAGCTAATCCATATACAGTTTCCACACTCGACAACAACCGAGTGGCGTTTGCTTTCAATGAACAAATTGAGAAAACAGCCGACTTCAAAGTTACCGTATCCGACGGTACGACAGTAAATACATATACCAAGGATTCTCCAGAATGCACCATTAGCCTTGATCACAAGGCACTTTACGTGCCAGTTAAATTAAAAGCAGGTAAGTATTACTCCATCAAGATTACTGCCGGTAGCTTGAAAGATGCTACAGAAGGCTCTACTTTGAAGAACAATCAGATTGTATTGCACTTGATTAGTTCCTTGGAGGGTGTAAGCCTGAGTATGACCACCCCATACAATCAGGACGAGGCTCCTCTCACCACACGTATCATCTTGTCTGCCACAACCAAAGATGGAAAAAATACAAATATCCTGAACCCTGTAGAAGCGACTCTCAAGGGAGAAAGCGCAGACGGAAGCCAGAAGACCCACGACATAGGAACTGTGACGGGTATCGCAAATGGCAACAAACTTGTATTTACGCCCACAGAAGGTCAGAAGCTTCTTCCCAACTATACCTATACTTTAAAATTGAGCAAAAAGGCAGAACTTAAAGAGGGAGCGTTGGACGATGACACCTTTGTATTTACAACAGCCAAAGTGATAGGTAACGCACCAATAGTAGAATCTACGTCCCCTGCAGCAGAATCTACCATACCAGTGGGAGATGTTCAGCCGAGTGCATCTAAGCAGATAGAAATAAAATTCAATGAAGACATCCAACTTTTGGATGGTGCCTTGATTTTCTGTCGCCCTATGGGTGGTAGCGAAAGCTATCAATCTATAGAATACTACAGCGCAAGAATCGGCAGTTACGATCAGTACAATAAGATTCATGTCAAAGGAAACAAATTGTGGTTTGAGTACTCTGGCCAGGACTTATTCTATGGCATGCGCTATGAGGTGACAATTCCTACATACGCCATTGTAGGAAAAGGCGGGCTGCCAATGGAGAAAAACTTCAAGTTCTATTTCGAGACCCCTAAGTCTGCAGAGGCCAAAGACTCTCGTGATAGAAAAGATGTTTATACCTGGGATTTCACAAATATCTTAGACGACACTTTCGCTAAAATCAAAGAAAGCGTAGGTAATAAAAATACCTATTGGGGGGAGAGAGATACAAAAAATGGTGATCATGAATACGGAAGTAGCAATGCAAAACAGAGCAGCTTTGCACAAGGACAAGAGATAAAAGCAGGTGCAAGCAATACCCCTCTGCGAGAACTAAGAGGCTTGCTGTTCAACTTAGTGAAAAACTATAGCGACAGATTCCAAATAGTATGTAAAAATGGGTCAAAAGCCAAAGGTGACACCTATCTGTACCTCAATGGTGGAACACATTACGTCACCCTTCAGTCGGTTCCTGCCAAGGCAATGGTTTACATAGAGCACAATGGCAATAATGAGATGTTCAATCTGAACACAAAAGACGTCGAAAGCCTCAAAACATTTATAAACCGTAATGATAATCGCGTTTCTGTCTATCAACTCGGGAATACGACCAAGGACTTAACTTTCTGTGTACAGAACTGCAAACTATACCGCATAGCCATCGTCAAGGACAACAAGACTATAGGAAGTGCCGAAAATGATTACATCAAGTATGCCACATATAGCCAGAGCTACCCTGTAGATTACAGCTTGAACGAGAGGCTCAACGGAACGGCAGTCACTGCCTACAGTGTCTCTGCCGACTATCAGTCGAATGCCACCTTTGTGAAATTCACGGAATTACCGAACAACCAATCCGCTTCTGACGAAGGTGTCATCTTGAAGACTTCCGGCAACTTAGGCGAGAGCCATCCTATCTTCACCACGGATGTCAACACTACTCCCCAAAAGCCCACAAGCAATGCTTTGGTAGGAACAGGTGACAAAGCGACTGAATTTGAAAAAGCGAAGAGAGAGGGCTGCCAGAACTACATCTTGACCACCAAGTATTTCCACTTGGGCAAGGAAGATCAGGTGATAGAGGGCAACCGACAGTGTTTCTATAAATGGGTAAAAGGCGATGCCAAGAGCAACTCCGCATACTTGCAGCTGAAGAATCCAAGCAATGCCAATGCCAAGACCGTTATTTATTTGGACTGGTTTGGCGATACCACAGGTATCCATGACATGACTGCTCCATCACAGGTCACCAGTGGCAAAACCTATTACACCTTGGATGGAAGAAAAGTAACAAGTCCTACCCAGAAAGGTATCTACATCATCAATGGTAAGAAGATAATAATCAAATAAAAAAGTAAAAAGATGAAAAGAACATATATATCACCCATGGCTAAGACCATCAAGCTCAACCTTTCCTCTTCTGTCATGGAAGAAGGCGCAGGAGTCGGAAATGCTTCTCTAGGTGCTGATGCCTCCACGGATATGCAAGCCAAGCAATTTAACACTTGGAACTTTGACGACGAGGAAGAGGAAGAAAAGCAAAGCAATATTTGGGAATAATTGCCAATGCTACCATCAAGGAAATTGGCAAATTTCTCGCTAATTAATTGAGATAATGACAGAGATGGGCAAATCATTGCAAAAATATTTGGCTGTTTTAGAAAAATAGGTAACTTTGCAGCCGCAAATGTAAACTTGCCTTCAGAAACCAAAAAAGTCCCGCTGTTAGGATGAAATTCCTTACAGCGGGACTTTTTTCGTGATGTCCTCGACTCTCTATCGAGCGGGGGATAAAGATCATAATCTTACAGCATAACCTTCTTCCAGATCAATGGAATTTACCACATACGAGTGCCTTTTCCTTCAGGAAGAAAAACAAAGCTGCACACGAGAATCTCTCTTAAAAGATAATCTCTTTAATTTCTGCTTTTTGCCTTAGAGGCAAGAGCCTCGCGGCGATCACGAAGAATGCTCTGGCATCTGCTGATTGCCTGATTCTGATTTTCTTCGTTAACCTTTACTAAACAATCGTTCATAACCTAATGTGTTTTGATAAACCTATTGTGATTTGAATACGTTGCAAAGATAGAGCATTCTCAGAGAAAATGAAAGAAAAACCTATTAAAATGCACTGCTTTTAGTTGATTTTTTGATTTACGTCAATTTGAAAGCCTTTTGTATCCCAATTTTCATGTTATATTCATACGATTCGTAGTATTTATAGGGATATTACTATGAGAAAATGGGGAAATCCTTCTGAAATTTCATTTTTTTTTGCGAACTTTGCAGTCGAAAATGGATTCTTCTTCTAAAAGAGATTGTTTTCTTCCAGGGATAATTCCATGCATAAATAGAGAGAAGGAAATGAAGAATTCCATAGGAATATAGGTATATATAAAATAATAAAGGTATGAAAAAAGTAATTCTATTGACTGCTTTGGTGCTGGCTTGCACTACTGGCAGTATGGCAAATGAACTCAGCGAGTGCTCTCTTTCAGAGTTAATCAGTACTCCTGTTAAGAAAACTACAAAGAAGACAACAAAGAAGACAACAAAAAAGACAACCAAGAAAACAACAAGCAAGAAGACAAGCTCAACTAAGTCTTCTACTAAGACTTCTACTGCGGCAACTTCTGCCACCAGTACTTCTGCAGCAACAAAAACAGAAACAACAACTCCTACAACAGCAACTTCTGCTACTTCTACCTCAGCTGGTTCAGCAATAGCCGGTATCCTCGGTGGATTGCTTGGTGGAGGCACATCTGGTAGCACAGGCAGTACTGCAGGAACCATTATCAATGGAATTCTGAACAATGTAATCGGCTCTAGTACTTTCAGCAAAGAGAGTCTTTGCGCTCATACATGGAAATACAGCAAGCCAGGTTGTGCTTTTACTTCAGAGAATCTGCTTGCCAAAGCTGGCGGCGAAATTGCAGCTAATAAGATAGAGGAGCAGTTGGAAGGTTATTACAAGAAAGCAGGTTTCTCCGGCTCAAACACTTACTTCAAGTTTAATACGGATGGAAGTTTTGAGTCAAAAATAGATGGCAAGTCATGGAGAGGTACTTATACTTTTGATGAGAAGACACATGCCATCAGAGAGTGTAAATTAAACTGTGTCAAGCTACAATAAAAGTAGTTTAACACAGTTTTTATATTATGGACAACTTAGAAATTGATTACAAGAAAGCAGCTCAGCAGTTGCGTAGTGGTGAAGCCTTATTTGGCAAGGACGGAGCATTAGCTCCATTGTTAGAGCGTATTCTCAACTCAGCTCTCGAAGGTGAGATGGACGCTCATTTAAGTGAAGAGGAACGCTCTTCCGGCAACCGTCGTAATGGTAAGATGAGTAAGAAGGTTCAAACAAAATATGGTGAGGTCACTATAGAGACTCCTCGTGACCGAGACGGAACTTTCCAACCTGAGACCGTAAAGAAGCGTGAGACTATTCTTGCCAATGGCATGGCAGACCAGATTATTGAGATGTACGCCATGGGCACCAGCACACGTGACATCAGCAGCTACTTTGAGCGTGAGTTCAACACAACTCTATCAGCCGATACTATCAGCTCTATAACAGACCGTGTATTACCCGAAATCACCGTCTGGAAGTCTCGCATGCTCGATCCTGTATATGCCATTTGCTGGCTTGATGCTATCCATTATAAGGTAAAGGATGAGAATGGCAGAGCTGTCACACGAGCCATTTACAACATTCTTGGTATCAACAAGGAAGGCCAAAAAGAACTGTTAGGTATGTATGTGTCTAAGAGTGAAGGAGCTAACTTCTGGCTAGAAGTTCTTACGGATCTTCAGAACCGTGGTGTTCGAGACATCTTGATTTGTTGTATTGATGGTCTCAAAGGCTTCCCAGATGCCATCCAAAGCGTATTTCCTGAGAGTTCTGTGCAGCTCTGTATTGTCCATCAGATACGCAATTCTATCAAGTATGTTGGCAGTAAGCATCAAAAGGAGTTTATCAAGGATTTAAGAACAGTATATGGTGCAGTAAACAAAGACTCCGCTGCTGCTAATTTAGACCTGTTAGAGTCTAAGTGGGGAGAGATGTACCCAATTGTCATCAAGTCATGGCGTGACAATTGGGAACGTCTGACAGAGTATTTCCAATATACTCCAGCCATCCGTAAACTCATTTATACGACCAATACGGTTGAGGGGTATCACAGACAGGTAAGAAAGGTCACAAAGACTAAAGGGGTCTTTCCTACGGATAATTCTTTGGAGAAGCTTGTGTACTTAGCTTACCGCAACATCCGTAAGAAATGGACTATGCCACTGGCAAATTGGGGACAACTTTCTCAACAATTGGCAATAAAATTTGGAGATAGATTTAAAATTATGTAACTTTGCAGCCGAAAAGGCTTCCCTGCTGGGGGCATGCCCCCAGCAGGGAGTGGGAATGAAAGTTAAGAACAAGCCTTGACACAGTTTAATTTACACCCCCTGCCATCACAATGAAGGGACTCCTGTTCAGCGTTTCCGGCTATGCTACCCAGACAACCAATGGTGTCAGCCTTCTCTTTGAATCCAAGAAACTCCTTACCTTGGTTCAGACATTGACTGCTCTCAGCGGTAATTCTACACTTGGCACTATCGGCAATATCACCAAGAACTATGATGGCGTACGTGTAGGCTTTGAGATGAGTAAGTAATTTCTCATTCATCTATTGAGATATTATATAGTAATGATTATATTGCTATTATTTATATAGCAGAAAAATCCCCTTAGAGATAGCCTGAATCAGGCTTTCACTAAGGGGATGTTTTATCTCTTTCGCTTTAAAGTTTCCTTTTTACTTGATCTCAACTTTTAGCGGAGTTTTCAATGCTTCAAGATAATCCTTGATGCGAATCTGCCATTCTGTATAGCTGCGAACATCATATTTGCTCCATGCAGCTCCGAAGTAATAGCTGAACTTTTCTCCGTCCTTCAAGCCAGTCTTGATGCCTAACGCATGACCGGTAGCGCCGTCGTGCTTCTTATCGAAAAGCTGGTAGTAGGTATTGTCAATGCCATAAGGGAAGAGTACACCTACATATACCTGAGACTGGTTACCTTCCATATTGTCGGTAGGGTCTGCATAACTTACGTAGTCTTTTGCGAAAGTTTTAGTCTCGGTATCTTCCTCATGGATAGGGAAACCTGTAGCAAAGTCGGTAGGGTGGGTGAGACCATCATACCAGACTGTCATCTTATTGAAGTTGCTGCCCTTGTCGAGAGAGATGATACGGTGTTCTACTACGTTCTTCTGATCGCCCACGGTAGAAGGATTGTAGGTCAGTTCAACGGTAAATCTGAGAGGACCATTGTCTAAGATCTTGTAATCCTTATAGCAATAAGGTAATATCTGTTCGTTACCAATCATAAGACTTGGTGCACCGAGACCCAAAGTAGCACCTACGCGATATGGGTCGAGTCCGTTGCCCTGGTCGAGGTGGAATGAGTTGCGGATATTACCCTCTTTTCCTTCTGCTTCTACAGCCTTAATCTGATCTTTGAGTTTGGCAATCTTAGTAGGATTTTTCTCTGTTTTGAGTTGCTTTTCTATTGCCTTTTTCTTTGCATCCACTCTGCACATGTTTTCCCAGGCTTTCTGGTTCTTGATGTATCGGATGTTTACCACCGTATCAGGCGTGTTCTTTACCCAAACATCAGTGCCGAAAGAGCGCTCGCCAGAACGCTGCAATGCTGGTCCGTAAACACGATAGGCGCATCGGTCGTTCTCCCAAGCCAGGTCGTCCTTTCTCATCTTATAGAGAGCGCCTGTAGTCCATACTTTCTGAGGATATGGCTTCTCTATGCTGATATAGAAGGTAGCTGCGCTATGAGGACGCACACTGGCGTCGATGAGCAACTTACCATCGTGGGTAATCTGTGAACCGATTTGCTGTCCGCGGGTATTCTTTACCACATAAGCCTGTCCTTTGCCAGGAGTTGCATTTGATAGCTTAGCTTTCACATCAGCCATGCTTACTTCTACGAGTTCCATTCGCTGGGCAGCAGTTGTGTTGCTTACTACCACAGTTGCTTGCTGGGCATAGCTGTAGTTGGAACCGGCTATCGCCAAGAGCATCATGACACTCTTCATCATGTTGGTTTTTGTCATCATTGTTTCTGATTTGTTAGTTATTATTAATTTTGTTTTCTTACGTGTCGAACTTGCTTCGTTACGTACATTATTATATATAATACGAATGAATAGTTGCCGATACAGACAAAGTGACAATATTTTCTGTTGCCAATATTTCTTTAGGATTATTCCTCGATAAGGGAAACTACCATGCTGATATCCTCTTTCGGACGATCACCTCTGAGCGTCTCGCAATTCTGGATTTTCTCCACGACGTCGAGACCTTCTTCTACTTCGCCGAATACAGTATATTGGTTGTCAAGGAAAGGAGTACCGCCCATCTCGGTGTAGGTTTTCACCTGTTCATCGGTAAATTTAGGGTAACCTTCCTCCTTGCAGCGTTTCTTGGTTTCATCCACCAGCTGATCCTGCAATTCCATCAATCCCTGGCGGTCGCGGTTGCGACGGAAGTTCATGATCTCATCGTGGTGTTCTTTGGCAAGCTGGTTGAATATGTTTTGCTCCATCTGCATGCCCATCTGTTTCTCCATCTGCTTGAGTTCATTCATCTTGTAGGTTTTTCCCCATACGATATAGAACTGGCTTCCGCTGCTTTCGCGCTCAGGATTTACCTCATCTCCCAATCTCGCAGCGCTCAGTGCGCCACGCTTATGGAAAAGTTGAGGATAAACAAATTCTGCAGGAATCGTGTAGTCAGGACCACCTGTTCCTAACATTTTGCCCTTAGGAGCATTCTTACTCTCCGGATCACCGCCCTGAATCATGAAATCCTTGATGACACGATGGAAGAGAGTGCCGTCGAAATATCCCTCTTTAGCCAACTTGATAAAGTTGTCGCGATGTTGAGGGGTCTCATCATAAAGGCGTACTTTGATATCGCCTTCAGAAGTCTTAATCAATACTTTTGCCATAATATTTAATTATCAGTATAGTTCTTTAATTTGTCCTTTATAACCTTCAGTCCTTCAGTCTTCATCCCTTCAGCCCTTCAGTCTTCAGTTATTCAGCCCTTTTTTTACCTTTTTACCTTTTTACTTTTTTACCTTTTTACCTTTCATAATATTCCTTCCATTCTTTCATGGCTTCCTTCCAGTCGGTTTGCTCTCCGCTTGCAACAGCTTCCTTCTGTTTTTCAGCCTCGTCGCGAGCCTTGTCACGGGCACGTTTGGCTTTCATCGCCTCGATAGTAGCATCATCAAGAATCTGGATGGCACCACGCTTGATGGCAGCCTGAAGTTTCTCTTCGCCGAAAGCCTTGCCTGGTTCGTTGAAGTCGGATATATTAAATTCGTAATCTACACGAAGGTCATGGCGAATCTGCTTCTGCTGGAGTCTGTTACCAGCGTTTTTCAATCGGAGCAATTTGCCGATTTCCTTGATTTCTCCTGCGGAGTATTTGTTTCTTCCCATTAAAAAACTGATGTTATAATAATCTTATGAATAATTCTCTGCAAAATTACAGATAATCCTTGATAATGCCAAGTAATTATCTGGAAAAATGCGCTTATGACATACGAAATCTGCCATCTTGTCATTTCTTTTATGCTCTTATCTGACATTTCTCGCTCTTTTGTCAGTTGTGCCCTTCTGTCTTTTCCTTGGCACACGCTTTGTTAACTATGTTAGCGTGACCGTCGGGGGAGAGTTCCTGATAGATGCATATCTTCGGCAGACTTTCCTGAGACAGCGTTCACATGATAAACATTATTAATAACGATAAAAATAAAAAAAGATATAATCATGGGAAAAGTAATTGGAATTGACTTGGGTACCACAAACAGTTGTGTTGCCGTTTTCGAAGGTAGCGAACCAGTTGTAATCGCTAATAGTGAAGGTAAGCGTACTACTCCATCAGTAGTAGGTTTCGTTAAGGATGGTGATCGCAAGGTAGGTGATCCTGCTAAGCGTCAGGCCATCACAAACCCTAAGAACACTGTATATTCTATCAAGCGTTTCATGGGTGAGACATACGCTCAGAGCCAGAAAGAGGCTGAGGCAATGCCTTACACAGTAGTAAACGAGGGTGGTTATCCACGTGTTGAAATCGAGGGTCGCAAATATACTCCACAGGAGATTTCTGCAATGGTTCTTCAGAAGATGAAGAAGACCGCTGAGGATTATCTCGGACAGGAGGTTACAGATGCAGTTATTACAGTTCCTGCTTACTTCTCTGACTCACAGCGTCAGGCTACTAAGGAGGCTGGTCAGATTGCAGGCTTGAACGTTCAGCGTATTGTCAATGAGCCTACAGCTGCTGCTTTGGCTTATGGTGTTGACAAGGCTAACAAGGATATGAAGATCGCCGTATTCGACTTGGGTGGTGGTACATTCGATATCTCTATCTTGGAGTTCGGTGGCGGTGTATTCGAGGTTCTTTCTACCAATGGTGATACTCACCTCGGTGGTGATGACTTCGACCAGGTAATCATCAACTGGTTGGCTGATGGCTTCAAGGCTGAGGAAGGCGTAGATCTCCGCAAGGACCCTATGGCTATGCAGCGTTTGAAGGAAGCTGCTGAGAAGGCTAAGATTGAGTTGTCAAGCTCTACATCTACCGAAATCAACTTGCCTTACATCACAGCCGTTGACGGTATGCCTAAGCACTTGGTTAAGACTTTGACTCGTGCACAGTTCGAGCAGTTGGCTCACAACTTGATTCAGGCTTGTCTCGTACCTTGCCAGAATGCTATTCGTGATGCTAAGCTCTCTACATCAGATATCGATGAGGTTATCTTGGTTGGTGGTTCAAGCCGTATCCCAGCCGTTCAGACACTCGTTAAGAACTACTTCGGCAAGGAGCCTTCTAAGGGTGTAAATCCTGATGAGGTTGTTGCAGTTGGTGCAGCTATCCAGGGTGCCATCTTGAATAAGGAAGAGGGTGTTGGCGACATCGTATTGCTCGACGTTACTCCATTGACTCTCGGTATCGAGACTATGGGTGGTGTGATGACTAAGCTCATCGATGCTAATACAACTATCCCTTGCAAGAAGAGCGAGGTGTTCTCTACTGCAGCTGATAACCAGACAGAGGTTACCATCCACGTATTGCAGGGTGAGCGTCCAATGGCAGCTCAGAACAAGAGTATCGGTCAGTTCAACTTGACAGGTATTGCTCCAGCTCGTCGTGGTGTTCCTCAGATTGAGGTTACCTTCGATATCGATGCTAACGGTATCTTGAACGTATCTGCTAAGGATAAGGCTACCGGTAAGGAGCAGAGCATCCGCATCGAGGCTTCATCTGGCTTGAGCGAGGATGAGATCAACCGCATGAAGGCTGAGGCTGAGCAGAATGCTGCTGCTGATAAGGCTGAGCGCGAGAAGATTGACAAGATGAACCAGGCAGACTCTATGATCTTCACCACCGAGAACTTCTTGAAGGATAACGGTGATAAGATTCCTGCAGACAAGAAGCCAGGTATCGAGCAGGCATTGCAGCAGTTGAAGGATGCTCACAAGGCTGGTGATGTTGCAGCTATCGATACTGCCATCAACAACTTGAACACCGTAATGCAGGCAGCTTCTCAGCAGATGTATCAGGGTGGTCAGCAGGCTGGTCCTGGTGCACAGGGTGCTCAGGGCGGTCAGCAGGCACAGGGCGGCAATGGTGGCGCTCAGGATGTTCAGGACGCTGACTTCGAGGAGGTTAAGTAATATCTCCTGCCGATGAGGAGCCTCTCATTGATGCTCCTCTCTCTCAAAAGAGAGTTGTTAAGTTAATATATAGTTAAAGCACACAACTGAAAAGGAAACGATTCGGTTGTGTGCTTTTTTTGTCTTGAGAAAGAAGGACTATTTCTAAATATGCAGCCACTTGGCGTTGCAATATTCCTTGTTCGTCTCTAAGAGACCTTATCTTGTTTCCTAATAACATATTTCCTATTCTTTGGGTTTGTATTGAATATCTGTGTTAGATATAGCGTTCTATTGGGTAGTTTCCGGTCGGAATATCTTCAAACGGTCGGATTTTCGGTCGGATTTTGGATTTTTCGGTCGGATTATGATTAAACCGACCGATTGTAGTCTTTCAATATCCACTTTAACCCGATTCTGTCTATCTGTTTTTCTTCATTCAATTCTACTAATAGTCTGCCAACATAACGAAGTTGTTGTTCCTCCGTCTTATTGGCTGGTAGTACATCCTTCAGATATTCGTATATACTATCTCGTTTGGCACCTTCATCTCCTGCATTGCCGAGATATTGTAGAACCATTTGGCGCAACTTCTCCTTATCCAGTCCTTTTGTTTTTGTGTAAGAAGGCAGCTGGTGAGTGTTCTTGGCAATGCTAAGAGAAATGCTGTAATGCGGAGCCTCCCCTTCTATCAGTCCACGTTTGAGCAAGTCATGTGCTACATCTTCATGAATGGTTCTGCCTTTTTGTACAGCATCAAGCGAGATGCAATCCCAAAGTGAAAGGGTGTCATTGGTCTTCAACAAATCAGTGTATCGTTTGTTGATTTCATTGCCATAAATGCGGACAACGACTTTTTTCTTGATTTGGTCAATCTCATAGTCTGGCATAGGAAAATGTCTGCGCCATTGCTCATTGAACATTTTCTTGATACCACGGCTTACGGTATCTATCATGTTGAAATCTACCATAGCCCTACACAGGCATTCATTACGGAAATGCGTCTGAGGCTCTTCGTTCCTCAAAACATTCTCCAAAGTTCCAGGAATGAATGTGCCAGCATTGGAATAATACAGATATCCTGGATTCTCCACGAAATTGATACGCTGTTGAAGAGTGTAGTCTTGATGGGCAATACAGTTATGAAGTGCCTCACGAATGGTGTAGTCATCATACTGTTTCATCGTGTCGGGGAAAAGTGTACCTCCAGGCATTTCACGTAATGTCAGATTCTCAATCTTTGATAGGATTTCGTCCACCGTTAATATAAAAGGTACGGTGAAGTGTTCGTAGTCAACCACTTCCTGATTCTTGTCTCGCCGTGTCCAAGTAACCTGTACAACTGCAGGACGCAGTTTGAAAGCCGATTCATATTTGCCCAACAAAATGATAGCAGCCCGAGTTATGCCACCATTTCTTGTCAATCCACACTTGCTTAAGAATGTTTGAACATTCCAAGCATTCACTTCTTCTGCAGGTATGCGACTATGGACTTTCTTGAACATCATTCGAGCCTTGGCAGTAGCTACCTCATCCAAATCGTCCATTGTAGCATCAGGTACAATTTCTGCAGACCAGTCCTTCGCTGCATAGATTGGTTCTTCAAGAATGACAGCCATTCTTTCTTGGGTCAATTCCACCAACGAATCTTCTATGCGTTGCCATGCCTTCTTGTGGGCAAGGACAGGGCGACGAGGCAAGTGCTTTGGAATATGTATTATCCATATTCGCTTATTTGTATCATCGGTTATAAACTCCTCAATGCTTAGACCTTCAGATGAAAGATAAGTGCATTGTTCTGTGAGTTTGAACGTTGCCGACTGCGTGTTAGCTGGTTGTCCATTGAAAGTAAGTCTCGAAATATCAGTTCCGACTATTTCCAACGTTTTATCTTTTACACCTATCACAAGATGTCCTCCCTCCATGTTAGAGATAGCTGACACGTAGGAAACGACATCATCTTTCTCGTCCCCACAGAACGAGTTCTTCAGATTCTTAAATTCCTTCCATTCGCAGTGAGCATTTTCTTGTGGGTACTCGCGAAGGAGGTATTGTTGTAGTTCGAGTTCTATCATATATTATTCTTTCTTATAGAGTTTACTTGTCTTACTAACTAGAGTTGAAATAGTGATATATTCCATTCCCTTTTATTTTATCCTTTTTGCTTTTCTATCCCTCGTGAAGACATATTTAATTGCATTGCAATTTCTGCGGCAATCATGTATGGGGCATGTCTTATAATATTAATAATTAAGTTCTTTGTTTCCAAACTTTTTGTTTCCGAACCAAGTGCATATGTTTTCGAACTATCACAACTCCCTTCATAATCAGGAACTGTACCCAAGAACGTTAAATAATCATCAGTCGCTTCGAAAATGTCACGTACAGAATATTCTCCGCAAACTTTGTTTTTGGGTTACTGGGACACCTGTGAAACGGTTCTCCGTGAGGTCAAGTTCTTTCAAAAAATCACCCAAATGATGTTTGCTATAACGATGATTTTTAGCATATCTCCCATCGATATATCTTCTTAAAAGATGCTGCGACCTGATTTAATACACAGTTGAAAAGTTTCTGTTTATCACATATGTTTTTATCCACGATTAACCTTACCAGTCAATAATCAAAACTCAAAATCTAATCCTAACTCCTTGTAAACAATATCACGCTCTTTTATTGAATTTGGCCAAGCATATAATACCCGTGAAGGATTATATTCTAATAATACCTGACTCTTTCTGTCTGAAATTGTTACATGTTCTGGTGTATATCTATTTCTTATGACATACCCATTTTTATCATATTTCGTTTCTGCAACAATAACAGAAGCATATTGTTCTCCACTTTTTAAGCTAAATTGGTCGCAAGAGAAATCCATATTGAAATCATTCCAATATAGCCAGACATGACTTCCAACTCTGTCAGGTAAAAACGGATCGTGAATATGAAATTCTATGTTTGTATAACCTTTTGATGTCAAGTAGTCATATGCCCAGATACAGATATGGTCACAATAGCCATGAGGAAAATTGATAAATAAATTTCGATGTTCGTTAACACATTTATCAATCTTTTCTCTAAATTCTTTACATACCGCATAAAGCTTTTGAAAATTGGAATTTTTACTATCCATAATTAATATTTATATGTGTCTTAATACCCTACCTACTAAGTTCCGTTTTCCTTTTTCAAATAACACTTTGTAGGAATCTCTTTCTGGTATAGCCTCTATAATTTCTCCTATACCAAAGACCTTATGTTCAACCTTGTCACCAACAGCAAATTTTGTGCTATTGGTGTGCAAGGTTATTTCTTCATCTATTTGTTTCACAAGACTTTTTGTTCCTTCTAGTAAAGCTGGATCTATATTCCCTTCAACTTTCAGTAGATTATCACCAATCTCCATAAGGAACCTTGAGGGATATTTATTTGATTTTGTAGCACGATTAAAGCCTTCTGATTCTGTAAGAAATAGGGCTTTTTCAGCTCGCGTTACTGCTACATACATAAGGCGACGTTCTTCCTCTTCTCCATTTTTTCTACGTTCACGAATGGAGCGATGACTTGGGAAAATACCTTCACTTAACCCACAAACAAATACATATGGAAACTCTAAACCTTTTGATTGGTGGATCGTCATTAATTTAATCGAAGTTCCTTCTTTCTTATAATCTGCATTAGTATATAATGCAATATCTTGAAGATAAGTTTCCAAAGTTACATCATCTTCATTTTCATTCAACTCCTCATAATTTTTAATTGAAGATGCTAACTCTGCGATGTTCTCTAGTCTTTCCTCATCAGCAGTAAAGCGAAGTTCTTCTTTTAAGCCGCTTTCTGTTAGCATATAATCAAAGAGGTCTGATAAAGAGACTTTATTAGATAACTTCTTGGCTTTTTTAAAGAGAGCCAAGAATTTTTTCAAAGGCTCCTTGTTGAACTCAGGTCTATCTATGTTCTGACGCAATGCATCCATCAACGAACATTGCTTTTCTTCGGCTATTGCTTGAAGTTTTTCCATAGATGCTTTGCCAAATGAACGCTTCGGAAGGTTGATTATCCTAATGAAAGACAAATCATCTTCAAAAGCTAAGAGTTTAAGGTAGGCTAATGAGTCTTTTATCTCCTTTCTTTCAAAGAAACGTATTCCGCCCCATATTGTATATTTTAAATCTTTTTTCACAAGAGCTTGCTCTATAGAACGTGACAAATAAGAGGCACGATAAAGTATAGCAAAGTCTTTAGGAGTTGTCCCTGCATCAATCAAGTTTTTTATCTGTTTTGCAATCCAATCGCTCTCGTCTTTCTCATCTTTGCCATGATAGTGCAACACTATCTTCCCTTCAATTAGATTTGTTGTCAAATTCTTTTTGATACGCATCTTGTTGTGTACAATTATTGAATTGGCAACGTTGAGTATATTGGGCGTTGAACGATAATTCTCATCTAAAATAATTAGTTTGTCAGCTTCAAAACTTACATAATACTCTGGTTTTGCACCTCTCCATTCATATATACATTGATCAGGGTCACCCACAATGAAAAGATTTTGGTAAAAAGCAGCAAGTATTTTAACGATTCTCCATTCATCAACATTACAATCCTGTGCTTCATCAATCATGATATAGTTCAGTTTATCCTGCCAAAAAAGACGTGCTTCATCAAATTTTTTCAATATGTAGATTGTTAGTTTTATCAAATCTTCGAAATCTAAGCTAAAAAACTTCAGTTGCTTCATTACATATTTGCAAAACGATTCTGAATAAGATGAAATATTTTCTGTTTTTCCAATCCATAAGTCTGAAATATAAGGAGAATTACTTTTACCTCCCCGAATATCTCTCAAGAAGCCTTTTACGGTTTCTTCACTTCGCCTTATTCCACATTCGTCCATAACTTGAATAGCGAGAGCCTTCTCATCCTCTTCATCCAAAATATAAAAGTTCTTTGGAAAACCGATACGGTATCCTTCTTTACGTATGAACTTTACACAAAAACCGTGAATTGTGCATACGAAATCATTGACATTATACGAATTCGTCAATTTTGCGATGCGATTTTTCATTTCGGCTGCAGCCTTATTGGTAAATGTCATGCACAATATATTATCAGGATTTATTCCTAACTCATTTATGAGATATGCATAGCGATGAACAAGTACAGAAGTTTTTCCCGATCCTGCACCAGCAACAACTTTAACTCGTCCCTCTGTTGCCTCAACTGCTTCCTGTTGCTTTGTATTTAATCTATAGTCTGTCATAGTCACTTTATTTTAAAACGATATGTAACATAACCCACTTTGTCTTTGCAATTTTCCCAGAAATCTTTTTCGGAGCATACTTCCATGGTGTTTATGCTCATTTTTCGAATATCAATATAAGAAGGTTTACATTTACCTCTTTCGATAATTACACCTGCTAACTGGAGATGCGAACCAACAACCCTAAACCCATCAAAATAATAATACTTATTTTTATCTTTATAAAACATACTGTCATTAGGACAAACAATGATTTCCATGTTTTCACAAGTTATCTCTAGTTGTTTTTGAGAAGAAAGTTTTTTGCAGACCAATTTCCCCGCTCTCATCGCTATAAATATGTAGTACTTGGTCCTAATTCTTATGATATCTCCTTCCTGAGGAGTATCTAAGTTTTTGAAAGGATTATTCAATTTGGAAAATTGAGAAGAATTAGAACTTATCAAAGCATTTAACTTTGATATTTTATCATATATCCGTTTCAAAAAAGCAATGTCCTTCTTCAAGACCATATATTTTGAAGACAAGAAAGTACTTGGACGTAGTCTTATCTCGTTCCCTTTTTCATCTTCTCCAATTATCCATATCCCATTTTCATCTTTTTCCGTCTTTCTATAGGCAAGGACACGTAACTCATCATTATCATTTGCCCAATATGTTTTATTGGCAGACGGATGCATGACAAGACGTATGCCTTGTGTTGCTACAGATAATGTTATATCATCCTCAATATTATTATTTAAATGAAGTTTTACACCTTCAATTTCACATTTTGACACTTCACCAAATTTGTTTTCATATTTTATAATATCTCCAACTATATATTTTCGATGGTACTTAAAGAAACTATTCTCATCAACTTTATGTAAATCGTATTTACTCGCAGAGCATTCATGCCCATTGTGTTCCACAATGCATGTTAAAGCATACAAATCTCTAACGTATCTGCACACACCAAGTCCAGGACATTCAACATATTGTCCTTTCATAAAGTTAAAATTCTCCTTATTGATTTTAAAAAGTTGACTAATCATAACATTTATAGATCTTGTGCGTTGAACGATTGTACATCTCTGGCTATCTATATATTTATCAAATTCACAAATTCCATACTTATAATGTTTGACGATATCCCCATGTTTATATGGCCCAAAAATATAGTTAATGGTAGATATGTTTGTTTGGACTGACTTCTGAATATGTCCAACATCAGAAATATCGGATATGATGCCATCTTCATTTGTCGTATTTTTATCTTCCATATCCATATGAATATCTAAATACTTCTGATTAATTTCATTGAGGAATCTGGATGGATTCATTTCGCCATAATATGAAAAGCCCTTTGCACATGTAAGGTATAACTTACTTTTTGCGCGTGTCAAAGCTACATACATCAACCGTCTTTCTTCTTCCATACCAATATTGCCAGATTCTTCTATTGTCCTTATACTTGGTAATATTCCATCTGTCAATCCACACAGAAAAACACAAGAAAACTCCAAACCTTTAGATTGGTGTATTGTCATCAGCCGAATTGTGTCGTTCGTAAATTCTTTATCGACATTTGTATAAAGTGATATGTCTTGTAAGAAACCTTTTAAGTCAAATTGCTTATTTTGATTCTTCATTTTGGTCATGTACAATATAGCAGAACGTTTCAGTTCTTCTATATTCTCAATGCGGTCTTCGTCGTTTTCATACCATTCCTTCAATTGAAACATCTCAACTATCTTGCTTATCAAATCCGCAATAGATTCTGTAGAAGAAAACCTAATGAGATTATTTATATCGTCTTTAAATCTTATCAGACTCTTTTTCTTGTCCATTTTCAATTCAGCATAAGGCAATGCGTCAAACAGACATACATTATGTTCACTTGCTGTTTGTATAATTTTATTAAGACTAGCTGGACCAATATGTCTTGATGGTACATTAATGATTCTTTTAAAAGCCAAATCGTCTTTTGAAGTGACCAATCTCAAATAAGCTAAGATGTCTTTAATTTCCCTTCTTTCATAAAAACGCACACCACCCCATATTGTATATGGAATCTTGGCAGAAGTAAGAGCTCGCTCTATGTGATTAGAAACAGAAGAGTTTCTATAAAGGATAGCCATCTTGTTGTAAGGTTCAATTTTGTGTTCCTTTTCTATAAGATGCGCAATCTCTTCACCTTCTTTATTATCATTTTGTAGGTAGAATAATTCAGACTTTGCCCCCTTGTCTTTTTTTGAATACAGATCCTTAGGCACTCTCATTTTATTATGAGAAATTACATCATTAGCTACATTCAAAATACTCTGGGTAGAACGATAGTTTTCGTTAAGAATAATATCAACATCCGGTCTGAACTCAACAAGATATCGTGGAGCAGCACCACGCCATTGATATATGCACTGATCAGGATCTCTAACAACAAATAAATTCCCAGATACAGAAGATAATTTATTAATAATACTCCAGTCTACCATACTACAATCTTGAGCTTCGTCTACCATGATATAGTCAAATTTCTCTGACCATTCTTGGCATATTTCTTTATTGCTCATTAGTATGGAATATGTATATAGAAGCAAATCATCATAATCAGCCATATTCATTTCTTGTTGTCTGCAAACGAACTGACACTTTGGATTTGAAAAGGAATCACCTTTTCCTTGCTTCCTTGCATTGTCTATGATTTTAATATAATCGTTTTTAATAGAATATTTCCAATCTGAAATTTCATAAACAAAACTTTTAGCACCACGTTTCTCCTTCAAAACATCTTTTGCCAAAGCCACGCAGTCTTCCCTGTCCATAACTGTAAAGCCTTCCGATAATCCTACCTGGGCATAGTTATTTCTAAGAAAATTCAAGCAGAAGCTATGCAATGTTCCGACAAAACTATCCTTTATGTCTATTCCAAACATATCAGTAAGGCGGCTCCTCATTTCTTGGGACGCTTTGTTGGTAAATGTAAGGCATAATATATTATGTGGGTCGATTCCTAAAACATTGACTAAATAAGCATAGCGATTTACAAGTACAAGTGTTTTACCTGTACCAGCACCAGCTATCACTCGTACTTTTCCTTCTGTTGAACAGATGGCTAATTGTTGTTGTTTATTCAAATGCGAAATATCCATAATAAAATATCTTTCTTAAAAATCTGCAAGACTCAACACCTTGTAGGTTGTTTTCCCCCAGGCCATTAGCTCATCCATTGTCCAATTTTTGAAATTCTGAGCAATAAATGTGAAGTTAACACCTTTGTCTTTTAGGACAGCCCCAGCTATACATAACATCATATCTGTGCATTTGTCCAATCTCCGATTTCCCACCTTTTACAATGACAGTCTTGAAAAAATCGCTATAGAGAGTTATACTATTGGGATATTTCCAAGTTATATCTTCATCTGTCATTCCTTTGGTGCTAAGCCCTATAGTGTACAACTCGGCTTTCAAATGCCCTAAAGGTTCCCCGAAGACCTCTTTTGTTTATAAAAAAACTCATCTATTCTCATAGCCTCCTTCGGAATATATGCTGTTGCAACAAAATATCCTTCAAATAATTCTACAACAACTCTCTGCTGTCCAGCAATTCTTGCCACTCTACCCCGAATATCCTTAAACTCTCCATCTGTAATCACAACATTATCCCCTAGCTTGTATTTGATATTCTCTGAAGTAACAGGGATGATATGAGGATTATGTATAGAGGTTAAATGGATAAAATTGTCCATATCAGCATCAGAGATGATAAGGGGTGGATTCTTGGTTGGTGCATTTTCACAATGTGAGGTATGGTCGTAATAGTAACTCAACAAAGCTTTATTTTCAAAAGCCTTGATGCTCTTATCTTGCAAAAGAGAATCTACTTGTTCTGCGGTTGCATGAACAAAGAGAAAAGAGGAGAGAAGAGGCTCCGTTATGATTCGCTTCTTTCCTTTCTTTCTTACCTCTTTATATCGCAAAGGAACATAACATTCCAATCCTTTAGCTTCTACCAATGCTTTTGCCTTGATAATACGCCCATACGAAACGCGCAGAACGAACCATTGCTTGTCTTGTGAAGGCACATTCTCTACCGACACCCCACCTTTGTTCTTTGAGATGGAGGGCGTACAAGAGGTAAGTCTTGCACTTGGACACGATGAACCTGTGTCGGTAGGTTGCCCATTATACAATGAAGCATTAGCCGTTAAAGGCTGTTTGATTTTATCTTCCAATGTTATATCCAGAGGTTAGATGAAAAACCGACTGACTTTTCTTTTTAAGAATTGCCAAATATTGAACACAAAGATAAGGAAAAAGATTGAGATATAGAGATTCTTAGAGTGGAAATCTTTGTGTTTATGGTGGTTTTTAACATTTGAGAATGCTTGGCGAGTTTTCTCAGAGAGACGATTACAAGAAACAAATATATATATAATAGGTGTAATAGGACTATATTCTATCTTTTACCCCCAAAAACAATATTTTGTTATTGAAAATACATAATGGGAGCATAAACATCTATATTTAGCTTGTTTTTACTTGCTTTTAAGCCTTAAATTATCATTCATATTTGTACCATAAAAGTTTTAAAATACTGTTTATCAGAGCATTTTATTTTCGAGGAGGTTAAGTAATATCTCCTGCCGATGAGGAGCCTCTCATTGATGCTCCTCTCTCTCAAAAGAGAGTTGTTAAGTTAATATATAGTTAAAGCACACAACTGAAAAGGAAACGATTCGGTTGTGTGCTTTTTTTGGTATGCTCGGCATGAGCTTATTCTAATGGGTGCAAGTCCCTAACGAGCCCCAATAGCGGGAATCGTATAGCCAATAGCAAGGGTGTCCATTGCGAGGTGGAATCTGAAAGAAGCTTGCGGCAAACATCTGACCTAACGCACAGAAACTTCATACAAGGCATTTGACCATGGATGAGATTGCCAAACAAATCAAAGTCCTATAGCTATTCGGAATGGTTGGTGTAAATGAAGTGGGTATAAGATGGAAAGAATAAGCCCTTATCCGAGGAGGTCTCACGGACATGGCGATTAGTTGCTTTTACGAAAGTCATGGAGTAAAGCTTGCCGTGAGAAGTCAGCAGATGCCATAGTAGTGGAGTTCTCGATAACACTCCATGAAGGGCAGAACCTATAAATTAAACGATAGTAATTGAAACGTACCTTATGAAGGAAAGAATGCAGAAAACATTGGCAGAAGTCAAGGGCTGCCCACAGAAAGATAGGACGGAATCCGAAGGATATGTGGGAGCGCAGACCTTCATGTGGATATGTGAAGACAACATCGTGGAAGTACCATTCGATAAGGAACACCTATTGGAGCGCATCATCAGTCCCGATAACTTGCTCAAAGCCTACAAGGCAGTGCAGCGTAACAAGGGCTGTAGCGGTATCGACAAGATGTCATGTGAGCAAATGCTCCCTTGGCTCTTGGCTAATAAGGATGTCCTAATCCGTTCCTTGCTTGACGGTTCATACCGTCCGAACCCAGTTAAAAGGGTAGAGATACCCAAAGACAATGGCAAGATGCGCCTGTTGGGCATCCCCACGGTCATAGACCGTCTGGTTCAACAAGCCATCAATCAGACCCTAACCCCCATCTATGAGCGCCAATTCTCTCCAAGAAGCTACGGCTTTCGTCCGAGAAGAGGTTGCCATGATGCCCTGAGAAGTGCGCAGAAAATGGTCGATGAAGGCTACATCTATGTGGTTGACCTCGACTTGGAGCGTTTCTTCGACACGGTGAGCCACAGCAAACTCATAGAAATCCTCAGCCGCACGATAAAGGATGGCAGGGTAATAAGCCTTATCCACAAATATCTCCGCAGTGGTGTGATGAACAAAGGAATGTTCGAGACAAGTGAGGAAGGCACTCCACAAGGAGGACCGTTAAGTCCGCTTTTGAGTAATATCATGCTCAACGAGTTGGACAAGGAACTCACACGTCGAGGTCTCCCTTTTGTTCGCTACGCCGATGACTCGATGATATTTTGTAAGTCCAAGCGTGCAGCCAAGCGCGTGAAGGAATCCATAACCCGATTCATCGAAGGAAAACTTCATCTAAAGGTGAACAGGGATAAGACATTTGTGTCCTATGTGCAAGGTGTGAAATACCTTGGCTACTCCTTTTATGTAATGAAAGGCAAATGCCAACTCACTGTGCATCCAAAAGCCAAAGCCAAGATGAAAGCCAAACTCAAGGAGTTGACTTCCCGAAGCAATGGTTGGGGATATGCCAAGAGGAAGCAAAAACTTGAAGAGTACATAAAGGGTTGGGTAGGTTACTATCACCTTGCCAACATGAAACGTTTTCTCATAGACATGGATGAGTGGCTAAGGCGACGGCTACGTATGTGTATATGGAAGTCGTGGAAGAGGGTGAAAACGAGAGTTGCCAACTTGGTAAAGTGCGGTATAGACAAATACCAAGCTTACATGTGGGGCAATAGTCGTTTGGGTTATTGGCGCATAGCTGGCAGTTATATACTATGTCATGCGATAACCAACGAAAAGTTGAGCATGGCAGGCTATGCTACACTGATGGGTTCATACATCGAATGGCACCCAAAAATAGGAACCGCCGTATGCGGAACCGCACGTACGGTGGTGTGAGAGGTCGGAAAACGAAAAGTAGGAGAAAAACTACTTCGTTTTCCTCCTACTCGATTATTATAGCTTTTGCCATAAGTACATGAAGAAAAACTATGAAGAAACGAAAAAGAGGATGTGCCATGGACTAATGACACACCCTCTTTTAGAAAACTTTATTTCTCGTTCTTGGCAGCAAGGGCTTCACGAACCTTTGCCTCGATTTCTTCAGCTAATTCAGGATTATCCTTCAATAAAGCCTTGGCTGCATCGCGACCCTGACCCAATTTAGAACCATCATAGCTGAACCAACTACCACTCTTCTGGATGATGTTGTGCTCTACGCCCAAATCAATAATCTCGCCAATCTTGCTGATACCCTCACCAAAGGTAATCTCAAACTCAGCCTTGCGGAAAGGAGGAGCAACCTTGTTCTTCACCACCTTCACACGTACCAGATTGCCAAGAACATTTTCACCATCCTTGATGGCAGAAGCCTTGCGGATATCCAGACGTACAGAAGCATAGAATTTCAAGGCATTACCACCGGTAGTCGTCTCCGGGTTGCCAAACATGATACCAATCTTATCACGCAACTGGTTGATGAAGATACAAGTGGTGTTTGTCTTGCTGATGGTAGAGGTGAGCTTGCGGAGAGCCTGGCTCATCAGACGAGCCTGAAGACCTACCACGTTGTCACCCATGTCACCCTCGATTTCCTTCTTTGGAGTCAGCGCTGCTACAGAGTCAATCACCAGAATGTCGATGGCAGAAGAACTGATCAGCTGGTCTGCAATCTGTAAAGCCTGCTCACCATTGTCTGGCTGTGAAATCCACAGATTGTCCACATCTACACCCAATTTGGCTGCGTAGAAACGGTCGAATGCGTGCTCAGCATCGATGAAAGCAGCGATACCGCCAGCTTTCTGTGCCTCTGCGATGGCATGAATGGCCAGAGTAGTCTTACCAGAAGATTCCGGACCATAGATTTCTATGATTCGTCCCTTAGGATAACCACCTACGCCAAGCGCATTGTCGAGTGCGATACTGCCGGTAGGAATCACCTCTATATTCTCGATTTGTTCATCACCCAATTTCATGATAGAGCCTTTGCCGAAGTCCTTTTCGATCTTCGCCATGGCAGCTTGAAGGGCCTTCAGTTTACCTTCATTAGGATTTAAAGTACCCTCCTTTATTTCTTCCTTTTTCGCCATTGTAATAATAGTTTTAAACTGTTATATTTTATATTTGTTTGAGGTTGCAATTAGTCGATTTCCAAATCACCATCAAATACCTCGTGCCAAGGCAAACCTTGCTTGTTGAGTTGCTCCATGAATGGATCTGGGTCGAATTCCTCTACGTTCCATACACCTGGCTTCTTCCATATGCCCTTGAGGAACATCATGGCACCAATCATAGCTGGTACACCAGTAGTATAGCTTACGCCCTGCATGCCAGTCTCGTTGTATGCCTCCTGGTGCTTGCAGTTGTTGTAAACATAGTATGTGCGCTCCTTACCATCCTTCTTGCCACGGATACGGCAACCGATAGAGGTCTCGCCGTCATAGTTCTCACCGAGATCCTGTGGGTTAGGCAATACGGCTTTCAGGAACTGCAATGGAACGATCTTCACCTTGGCAGTCTTGCCAGAGCCATCAGCCAATGGAGCCTCGTATTCAATCTCGTCGATACGGCTCATGCCGAGGTTCTGAATGCAGTCGAGATAGGTGAGATACTGCTGACCGAAAGTCATCCAGAAGCGTGCCTCCTTGATGGTAGGGTAGTTCTTTACCAGACTCTCCAACTCCTCGTGGTGCATCAGATAACTCTCGCGAGGACCGATGTTAGGGTAGGTGAGAGGTTTGTGGATAGACAGAGGGTCTGTTTCAATCCATTCACCATTCTTATACCAGAGTCCCTTCTGGGTAATCTCGCGGATGTTGATTTCAGGGTTGAAGTTGGTAGCGAAAGCCTTGTGGTGGTTACCAGCGTTGCAGTCCACGATGTCGAGCACCTCAATCTCATCGAAGTGATGTTTGGCAGCGTATGCGGTGAAGATACCGGAAACGCCTGGGTCGAAACCGCAACCGAGGATAGCGCAAAGACCAGCCTTCTCAAACTTGTCCTTGTATGCCCACTGCCATGAGTACTCGAAGTGAGCCTCGTCCTTAGGTTCGTAATTGGCTGTGTCCATGTAGTTGCAACCGCAAGCCAAACAAGCATCCATGATTGTAAGATCCTGATAAGGCAAAGCGAGGTTGATGACAAGCTCAGGCTTGTAGCTATTGAAGAGAGCCTTCAACTGCTCAACGTCGTCGGCATCCACCTCAGCCGTCTGAATATCCATCTTGTAACCCTTGGCGTGGATATCCTTTACCAACTTATCGCATTTTTCCTTGCGACGGCTAGCAATCATAAACTCGGTGAAAACGTCCTGGTTCTGGACGATTTTGAAGGCAGCCACGGTAGCAACGCCACCTGCGCCAATCATAAGTACTCTACTCATTTATATTTTATATATTTTAATGTTTATCGTCTGTTGTTTATTTTATTTCATTGGCAGAGATGCCCAAGGCACTCATCAGTGAATATCCGAGAATCTCCTGTCGGAAATTGCCGCCAGGCATTGGTTGCATGGCGAAGAGCGTGATGCGCTTGTCGTCATCCTCTACCTTTCTCAATATCTCTCGCAGGCGGTCGTAGGCATCTCCATCTTCCGAGTTGGGAATGATCATGACGCGCTTTACCTCCTTGGCATTGCAAACCGTGCGGGCAACATCCACGAGGAAATCATCCTTGCCCACCATCTTTTCCTCTGTAGGATAAGAAGATATGATAAACTCGCCCAACTTGTTGTCCTTGAAAGCCTGTGCGTTCAGATCTTTCTCATAATTGGAAGGGCGGAAGTTTTTCATTGCCATAGACTGCTTGTCGTGGATAAGCACTACTTGGGTTTCGTGCTCACCCTCTCTGAGACCGCCGTCAAGGGCAATACAGACTGCCCATTGAGCCATGTCGGCCGGTTGGATGCGACGGTTGATCATACGCTCGAAATTGACAGTCAGGTCGAAAGCCACTCTGTCAATGTAGTCAGCGTCAGCGATGATAACATTCTCGCTCCATTTTATATTGTTTGTATCTAATGAATTCATAGGTGCAAAAATACGATTTTTTTTCGTAACTTACCCCATTTTATGGATAAAATAATAAAAATGATATATTTTTTTCTTTTCTATGATGCAGATGCACTCTTTCCTCATGTGTGGATTTTCCTCTTTTCATGCGATGCATTTAGCCAAATAATGTCCTGCGAGGACAGCTAAAAGTCCCAAAGCCAGACTTCCGAAGAGATAGAGCATCATATAGGTATAACTTCCATCCTTCATCAGTCCGTAACCTTCGTTCATGAAGGTAGAGAAGGTGGTAAAACCTCCGCAAAAGCCTGTAGTGAGGAGCATTTTGACGGATGGGGATAAAAGACCTCCTCCATTCCAGTTCAATCCTGATAAAAAACCGATGATGAGGCATCCCAATACATTTACCGTCATCGTTCCGAAGGGGAATGCGATGAATGTATATGATTGCACCATCTTGGAAATCCAAAATCTCATGCCGCCTCCGAAGAAGCTGCCGATACTGACCAGTAATAATTCTTTCATTTCTATATTTTTGTGATTGCTGCATGGACAAGTTAGCAGAGCCTTTTCTGCCGGTGTCCGATTACTTATTGCAGTGCAAAATTACATGTTTTATTTCTCTTAGGCAAAAGATTTCTGGAAAAAATAAAATAGCATGCTTAATTTTTCCTCTTCCTTTTTCTTTTAGAGGAGTACAGTCTGAAGATGATCAAGAATCTTATCGAGAAATTGAAGAAGCAGAACTGGACTTTTACTTTCATCGGTACCGATGACCTTGATGTGGAGAATATCGCTATGGATATGGGTATTGACAATCATCTCCAGTTCTCGGAAGATGAGGCAGGCACCAAGAAGATGTTTGCAAGAGAGAATAGGGCGAGAGAGCGCTATGTCAAGTGCCGTGCGATGGATTGCAAGATGGAAGTGGGTAGTTACTTTGAGGAGGAATAAAGGATAATGGCCGATTCTATGATGAATTTTGATGCATGATAAACTGTCATTTCAATGCTCCTCGTTTCTTTAACAAGTTAATCAAATCGTCTATGATGTACTCCTTGCCGAAAGTATGGAGTACATCATAGCAGGGTATCATATAGCCATTTAAGATATCTGTTGACCGTAACATCTTATATACCTTACTGGCACTCATGTTCAATCGGTCGGCTAAGTTGCCAACGCAATAGGTTACGAAATCCAATTGATATTCTTGCATTTGCATAATTTTCTTTATTAATGTGGGGCAAAGTTAAGACTATTTTTCGAAAAAACAAATTATTTCTCTTTTCTTCTATACAAAATGAGAAAAATAAGCAGAAAAAATAGGATTATTCTAAAACCTTTTGTATTTTTGCAGAAAAATGGAGGTAGAGATATGAAGGTTTACCAAGATTCAAAGGGAAATATTAATGGATACTCTTGGAATATTTCAAACAAGTTTATTCAAACTGTTGTAATGGGTGGTTGCCTATTAAGATTAATGCTATTCCCTTTTGTGGGATTATATTTGATTTTCCATCCAAATGAAGGTGGAAAATATGCATTTTCTAGAAAATGGTATAATAAAATATTATGGACTTATTCTGTAATATTGCCTTTATCAGTAATATATTATGGTATAAGATATGATGATATAACAAAGGCTGAATTGTTGCTTTTACTTGGTGTACATATTATAATGCTCTTGGGTGCTTTTGGTGCTTTTATAGATGATGTCTTTTTGAACAATAACACAGTAAAAGAAAATAGTGCAAGCAAAAGTTATCACTATAATAAAAATAATGTAGATATGGTTGCTGAAATATCAAAAGAATTGGATTGTACGTTGCAATTCAAAGGGTTTAAAACCATTCGTGAATTAAAAGAGAGTTGTTCAGAAGTCCCTTCTTCTAATGGTGTGTACCTAGTGTTGAGGAGGAATAACCAACAACCGATATTTAGTATTTCTAGTTTAGGAGGTTATGTGAAAGTTCCAAATGATTCTCCTTGTTATTCACTATCTTATTTACAAGAACAATATGTTAACGGAACCTGTATTTTGTATATAGGAAAATCAACGAATATGAGAAGTCGTTTGCGTTCATACATGAGGTTCGGTCAAGGAAAGCGAGCTTCGCATGGAGGAGGAAGGGCGATTTGGCAAATGACAGATGTTGATGATTTTGTGATTTGCTGGGCAGAGACTTTGGAAAATTCAAGGATGGTTGAGTGGCGAATGATTCAAGCGTTTAAATTGAGCCATGAGGGAAAACGGCCATTTGCTAATATGAGTGATTAGCTGAATTTCTTACTAAGAGATTTTAGAAAATGAAAGCATAGGTACAAGTACATTGAGCACTTATACCTATGTCTTTATTAATAATGTTGAGGGCTTTATTTATTGCGTTGGCTCTGAGCATGAATCTTTTCAATCTGCTCCAATTTTTGTTCTCTGGTATATGAATGGTTTAGCATTTCCTTAACCTCCTTAAGAGCATTTAATGTATTTTGGCGATGAAAGTCGGTAAGAAAGATTCGCTTACAAACAACTATTTCTTGTATTTTTTATCTATTTTCTTTATTTCATTGTTGGCTTTAAATTGTTGATATATTCTTGTCATGTCCTTAGGCAGATAGTTCAAAGCTTTCTCTTTCATTTCTTGCGGAATACCGAAGCGGGCTTCGGCGATGGAGCCGACGATGGCTCCGATGGTATCGCTATCACCGCCATGAGATATAGCGAGGCGAATGGCATCCTCGAAAGATGAGGCTTGCGAGAGGAGATAGAAGGATAAGGGTACGGCATCCATACAGGTCTCATCGAACTTGCCCTTTGGATAATCTCGTGTGTCGAAATCCTCGTAATAGCTGCGGGCGATGGACATGAACCCCTGTATTGTTTCATTTTCATCCTTAGAAGCCTTAGCATTCTCATTTTTCAATCCCTTCGTTTCCTCATTCTCAGAATCCTTAGATTCTTCTGAGAATCTGCTCTTGCGGAAATGCCAGATGGCATGAGCCACGGCTTGGGCTCCCTTGATTCCTTCGGGATGGTTATGAGTAGGAAGTGCCGTCTTTTCAGCCTCTTCCAAAACCTGCGACAGGTCATCGAAGAGCCAAGCTACTGGCGATACTCGCATTGCAGAACCGTTGCCAAAGCTATTATATGGCTGCGGATTAAGAGAGCAAATCCATGCTGCGAATCTTCCGCCATACGCTCCCTTAGGTGAAGGATAGCGGCGGCACCAATCCAACAGACTTTCCTGATAGTTTCGCCCGTTCAGTATCGCATCGGCAATCGCCACCGTGCAAATGGTGTCATCGGTGAAGTCGCATCCCCCACCGAATATCTCGAAATCATAATCAAACGTATTGTTGAACTCATATTTTGAGCCAGCAATATCACCAATCATTGCTCCTAACATTATCTTATGTCTTAATGATTCTTACTCCATTTTTCACTCTATCACTTCCCAGAAACTCTCCGGCAGACTGATGTTCTTCATCTCCTTTGCGCTCTCGAACAATGGGGCGATGTCTTCGGCTTCGAAGCCGGCGATGCCGCAACCGATAGGTGTTACCAGGAACTGCATTTCTGGATGATGCTTGGCAAAATCCAGGAAATCATTCACGTATGGACGGATGGTTTCCACGCCGCCCTGCATCGTAGGGATGGCGTAACTCTGACCTTGCAAGCCTACACCCTTGCCCATGACGGCACCGAAATGCAGGCGGGCTATACGTGCCGCACCACCACCATGCATGCCAGCCAGATTGCTGCCAAACACAAAAATCTCGTTTCCCTTCAAAGAATCAATCCAGCGAGGAGTGATTCTTCCCTTCTTCATATCTTCCATATTCTTCTTATTATTAAATATGTTATTGCCATTATCAGCCGATTCCTCGCAGCACATTCTCGAAGCCATCATGCTCGGCATTGACATCTTAGGAGCACTTGAAACGGATGTGTCTTCCTCTGCAATCGACAGATAGCTTCTGTATTTCGAAGCATCGAAGTATTTCTTGAAATAAGGAATCACCACATCATGCATCATCTTCTGGCATCGCTGGGTGACGGCGGAGGCGGTCATGCCCAACTGCATGGCTACGTCCTTGCCTGGTTTCGATTGCAGGTCGTATCGCTTGTCGTAGATGCAATAAGCCACCCGGCAGTATCCGTAGTAATACTCCCTTACTATTCTTGCATTAGCATCCTTGAAGCCTTGAAGAATCTCGTCATCAGACAGTTGTGAGAGATTAGACTTCCTTGAAAAATCCTTTTCTTTCCCCATATCGTTTCGATATTTCATTTGCAAATATATACTTTTTCTTTGAGAAATAGGAGTTTTTGCTCCTTTTTTCGTTTTTACATAGTATTAAAAGAAAAAAGTAGGGAGAAAATTAAGCTGATATCAAAAAAAATAATTCCTCTTTTTTACTTTTCCCTTTTCTGAAGGTCAAATAATCGTAACGTTCAAGAAAATAAACGAATATGAGTATAAATGACAATGGCATCATTCGTCGAATGGTCGTTTCGCATGACGGCTTTCCCATGCCAGTATCAGTCCTACGACTCCCGAGTAACTCTTTCTTCCTTCTGCCACATGATTGCCCCGCAGGTAAAGATCGAAGATGAAGTCCTGGGCTGCATCGAGCACCTTGCATCGCTTGCTGAGCCAGTAGTTGCGGTCACTTTTTGCCAACTGGATGATTTCTGGTCGGATGTATTTCAGGAATTTCTCTCCTTCTTTCTCGCCTAAAATATCGAAGACATTGCGCAGAACGTGGAAGAAGATGTGATAATATCCGCTGAACTTCACTGCTTTGTCGGATGAGGCTGTGCATACGATGTAACTGTAGAAGTTTGCCTCGCCTTCATTGGCAATACCGAGTAAGTGGGCAAACTCGTGGGCATAGATGGCAGGATAGTCGTGCGGACGGATGTCGCCATTGAGGGTGAACTCGCAGAAGAATGGCCCCATGCTGCCCGTTACGCCCGACATCGAACTCAGTGGAGTGAAGAGCATGGTCTTGGCATGAGGATGCTGGTTGAAGGGAGCATTGATTCCTTCCTTGGCCCCGATTTCGTTGTAACCTTTCAGAACTGCATCCCGCACCCGATTCTTCAATCCATCATCCACCATACCATTGAATTCTTCACTTAAACTGTTGATGCTATCCGCATATCTGTAGGCGAACTCCCGAAATTTGGCTTCAGATACTTCCACAGGCTTCATGCCCGTTCTGCAGTAGATATTCGGCTGCGAGTAGTTCAGTCCCCAGGCTATATAAAACCAGGCATATACCCACAGCAGATATTCGGCTACTCTTCCGAAAACTACCTTCTTCTTGGGATAGCTGCCTCTCTTTGCAGCAAGAAAAAAGAACCGCTTGGCCAGTTGTTTCCTCCATTTTATTTCGTAGATGGGATAGAAAATGACCCAGACTATGCTGAGAGCGATGAAAATATCGCCAACGGCAAAGGGGAAAAGTCCGGAGATGGGAGAGAGAAGAGTGCCGATTATCGGATAGATACGGGTGGTGTAGATGAATCCCCATAAAGGAATCAACTTCGTAAGGGTGATGAGGCAGAGCAACACCAGCAATACCCAGTGGCGCCACTTCAATCGGCTGATATGTAGTGAATTGAGTCGTATCATGTAGCTGATTTTTGTTTTTTTCTGCAAAGTTACAAAAGTATTCGGAATCCTTGACATAACTTGCTTGTTTTTTTCGTAAATTTGCAAACGTAGAACAGATTATTAACTTAAAGAAATGGGAGGGCCGATTATGAAACGAACATTGGAAGCATTCGAGGCCAACAACCTTGAGTTTGAGAACGTCTATAATGAGGACGATGAGCGCAGAGAATATAATTCAATATGGTACACCTAAGCAGGTCCCTGCTTACTTGTAAGAAAGTATTGGATTATCAATGATAGGATAATAGATTTGAAAGAAAGACTATGTTGAAGTTGAGACTTGCACCAACTGATACATAGTCTTTTTCCTATTTCCCCCTTCTGCTTTTTCATTTGTTGAGGCTTCTTTCTTCCGCTTCCTCTTTCCCCATTTATTTATTTCTCAAAGTGCTGGTAATCCTTGCTGTATTTCCAGTCGCCACCCCATCTGAATCCTTTTTGCTTGAAGAGGCGGTAGCAGAGGTCGCCTTTCCGAATCATGTACACATGTTTCTTGCTGCGGTCGAGATAGGAACGGGCTGTAGCAGGTTCTACCACTTCCTTGCCGTTTTTGAGTCGTTTGTGGTAAGGATTGTAGAGCGTGTTGATGTCGATGGCAAGTCCCCTGCCGTGCTTTGAAACGGTGTGGGTATGTGAGATGAATCGGAAATTGAAACTGGAGGAATTGTTGTCCCGCATCGCCCGCTCGTCATCAGCATCCCAATAGTCGATGAGCCGCATCCGTTCTATCGGATATTTGGCATCATAGAGTTTGCGGAGGATATCAAGCACGTCGGCTGCTATCGTTCTGTTTACCACCATCTCTCCCACGATGTTTCTGCCGTCCTTATCCACATGGAGGCATCTCAAATATCGCAGTTCACTTCTTGCCACGCTACAATTCTTCTTGTATGTCTTTCCCTGCATCAACTGGAATATTTTGTCAGGTATAGGAGAAACGGAGAAGAAATGCGCCTCGCCCAGTTTCCTGATGGTTGCCGCAGAAACGGTTTCCCCCGGATTTTGAGCCTTCAGTGAGAGGCAGGATAACAGGAGGAGTAGAAGACATATTTCAGCCGATAAAATGTTCTTTTTCGTTTTCTTCATTCTGAGTTCGTTTTGAAAGTTAATATTTCCAATCCTTCGATTGATGGTGCAAAGTTACACATATTCTCCGAGTTACTTATCCCTTTTGATGCTTTTCTATCCTTTTTGATGCTTTTCTATGCTTTTCTATCCCTTTTGATGCTTTTCTCCCAAAGAAGTGTGTTTGGAAACAAGTCATTTGGCACCAGTAAACAAGTCATTTAGGACTCGTAAACAAGTCATTTAGCACCTGCAAACAAGTCATTTAGCACCTGCAATCAAGTCATTTAAGACTCGCAAACAAGTCATTTAGGACTCGCAAACAAGTCATTTAGAACCTGCAAACAAGTCATTTCGCTCCTGCAAATAGGTTATTTCTGAGAAGCGTAAAGTTTTACAAAATTTTCAAAAGGTGACGGTGACACCTATTTTTCATCTTTTTTTTATGCATTGGAGACACTACCCTCCAATTTGGATGTCTCCCTCTGATTATCAATCTTTTATCTATTTTCGCGCGGTAAGTCATAAAAAAAAGAGTATATAAAAGTGTCACCTGTCACCGTTTTCTGCCGAGCCTTTTATTGGAGCCAGTTTGTTGGGTGACACCTGTGACACGAGTTTTCTGTTTTTTTGTGGAGGGGTCTGTCACCCCTGTCACCCATCGGCATTGCGAAAAAAATGGATATCTGTTTCTCCTTCCATCAACAATTTGCGTCATTGATCAGAAGGCAAACTTCCATCATCATGCAATTACAAAAACTGGGTGCGAAGTGCTAACCCTTGCAAAAGCTGAAAGTTGCTGACTTGATAGTTAAGTCAGCAACTTTCTTTTTGTCATCTACTTTTTACCTTAATTCCTTTGATGTCTTAATTCTTCTTGCCCCAATATGACTTGCGGTTCCTTATACTGTTGTAGTTGCTGAGTCCGGAATATACAATAGTATATTTTCTAGGATTGGATTCCCAATCACATTCTCTCTGCAAATACATAGGTATGCCATCTATGTAGAGAATGGCATTTGCCTTGTCGTAGGACCACTTGCCACCAGCATGGAAACCTGCAGTAATCTTATGACCACTACCCAATGTCATGCTTTCAGAACTGCACTGCTGACCAAAATTATACTCCAGGGTGATATTCTCCCAGGTTCCCTTCAATTCACTTTCGAGAATGGTAAGCTGTGGCACATCACCATATCTCTCAGGCATAATGACTGGCCAGCCATCCTGTGTCCATCGAATGGAACGTACTTGTCCCATCATAAGGGCGTTTGAATATGGATTGCCATTTACTCCTGCCGGCAAACGACCTTGTGATGAAAAATACCAGTTACCTTCTCCATCATCAAAGACAGCACAATGAGAGATTCCTACCCAACCTGGACTATTGTTGAACTTGTACGGATGTGTCAGAATTGGATATGCCTCTCCACCCTTGTTGGTACAGTCTCTGCCATCCTTGCCATAGTAGGGACCTTCTATGTTCTTGGCTCTCAGCACACGAGTGTTGTAAGCCACAGAAAGTTCATCGTAGGCCAGAAAAAGATAATAGTAGCCATTGTGATATATGATCTCCGGAGCTTCAGATGCCTGCCAGCGACTATTGATATTGCGAGTATAGATACGTTTGCCATACTTGCTGATGTCTCCCCATGGGTCACCGATATTCTCATAAGGCATACCTGTATTCGGGTTCAGGCGCATGGCAACAATACCAGAATGCCATGAACCGTAGATGAGGTAATGCTTGCCATCAGGGCAGATGATATATGACGGATCGATGGCATTATACTTGAAATATGCATTCCAGTCACCTTGACCGTTTCTTCCCCAGTTGAACCCACGGTCAGTGGAAGAGCAAGCCACCATGCCCTTGTCTGTCCAATGGTTGCTTGCTGGATCGGAAGTTTCCATCATGCCGATGAAAGCTCTTTCTGTCCAGGTGTTGTCAAAATTGGCTGCATCGGCATATAAGCCATTGCCGATGTAATTATCAACCACGATGCAATAGTACATTCGGTACAAGCCATTTCTCACCTTGCGAGCACATGGCGCCCAAAATCCATAACGAAAATGCTTGATAGCAGGAAGGCCCTCCTTTGCTCTATATTCATTCACCTTGGTTGCCACCCAAGAAGGCTGTCTTCTCATGGTGGGGCCTACCCAAGTCCAGTTGATCAAGTCCTTGCTCTTACGGCAGAAGAAATGGCCATGTCCATCCAAACTGTTACCATAAGAGGCATCAGTCTGATACATGTAATAGTAGCCGTCATCAGCCTTCATGACTGTAGGGTCATGCACGTTGGCTAAATTCCAACTGCCACGCTGGTCCCAACCTGCCATTGATGCATAATCATCAATATACGATGGAGGAGTGTAAGTACTAAGGCGACCTGAAGAAGCTCTTGTTGCCAACTCTGTTTCTACCTCTGCCGCAGGAGCTAGTTGCTGCTCCAAGCTGTCGGTACAACCTGACATGATGCCAAGCAGTATAACAGCCGTCATTAAAACATTCTTTTTCATTGGTTACTTTCGGTTTATATGAAATTGTAATTGTTTATTCTCTTGCTAATCCGTAATCAAGCATCGACTTTTCAATGCTTTCCTTTTTCAGAAAATACGTTTGGTGATGGCAAAATTACGCCAAAAGAGGCTAAGTATGGTGGATTATATGTAAAATTTTAGTGGATTATCTGATTCTTTTCGGAAAAAGGCTGTTTTGTGCAACTAAAAATTACAGTTCATATTATCAGGGAGTTTTTGTTTTGATTAATAGATATATGCCATGACAGTAACGATAACCAAAAAGCCTCCGGGACAATCATATTTTATTCCAAAATTACGTTAAATCACGCTTGTGGATTTTCACTTGCGAAACTTTTTTAGATAAAAAAACAATCCGTTCCTCCCTGCTTTTCATTTTCTTTTTGTAATTTTGCACCCCGAAAAAATAAGATTGATTTGATATAAAAGGATAATACACAGAGAATAATGAAAAAAGGATTGTTTGCTCTCGCCTTGGGTACTTTCACCCTCGGAATGGCGGAATTTATTATCGAGGGAATTCTCACAGATGTGGCACACAACATGAATGTGAGCATCCCGCAAGTGGGTCATCTCATCTCCATTTATGCCCTGGGCGTTTGTGCAGGAGCCTTCTCCCTGATACTGATGCACAAGTATCGCCCTAAGAATATCCTGCTTTTTCTTACGTCGTTGGTGGTGATAGGAGCCATTATTGCCACTGTTGCCCCTAACTACTGGCTGTTGCTTTGCGCCCGCTTTATCCAGGGCTTGCCACATGGTGCTTACTTCGGAACGGCAACGATCGTGGCAGTGAAAATGGCCAAGGAAGGCAAGGAAACCAAGGCGGTGGCAATGATGTGCGCCGGAATGCCTTTCGCCAACCTGATGGGTGTTCCGCTCGGTACATTTCTCAGTCATACGATGTCCTGGCGAGTTCCTTTCCTGATGTCCGTGATATTGGGACTGCTCACTTTGTATATGATCTATCGCTGGGTACCTAATGTAGAGGCATTGCCCAATAAGGGAATGAAAGCACAGTTCAAGTTCATGCGCCATCTGGCTCCCTGGCTCATCATCGCAGCCACTTTCTTAGGCAATGGCGGCATACTCTGCTGGTTCAGTTATATCTCGCCTTTATTGCAGTGGAACGGCGGGTTCAGTGCTGCCAGCATTTCTGTACTGATGATTCTTGCAGGATTGGGTATGGTGGTAGGCAATCAGGTGAGTGCCTTGCTTGCCGATAGGTTTAAGCCAGGACGTTTTACCTGTTATCTCCAGTTCTTGGCAGCTGTAGCCCTGCTTGCCACTTTCTTCCTTTCCCACATAGGATGGGTTTCGGCTGCCATGATGTTCATCTGCTGTGCCTGTCTTTTCGGAATCGGTTCGCCAGAACAGTTCCTGATAGTCAAGCATAGCGAGGGTGGCGAGATGCTCGGAGGCTGCTGCATTCAGGCGGCATTCAATTTGGGAAATGCGCTTGGTGCTTTCTTCGGAGGAATACCTGTGGCAATGGGATTGGGTTATCATTTCCCTGCTCTTATCGGTGTACCTATGGCTTTGATGGGAGCCGTCTGCCTGCTGGTCTTCCACAAAAAGTATGAATAAACATAAAAAGAGGGTGTGTCATGGATTTACGACACACCCTCTTTTTATGTTTGTTCTTGTGTAAAATTATTCCTTGTTTTTTGATTTCTTCTTCTTTCTTCGATGTAAAATAATATATCCGGAGATTAATACTAAGGAAATCAGCAGTCCGGAGATAAAGACGAAGAGGTCGGAAAGCGGACCCAAGAGGGGAGAATAGCATCTGCCCACATGCAGTTCGAGGGCTACATTCCAGAGAGAAAGGGGAGTGCGGGATAGTAATTCAGGCGTGGAAACAGGAATGTCTGCGCCCTTGCTATAATCGAAAACTACCGCTCTGCCACCGAAGAAATCCTTGGAGAAACCGCTGGTCAGTGTACTGGAAATCGGAATCATCGAATTGTCATGATGAGGCTTCCCAGTGGAGTAGTCCAGGATAAGTTCCTGCTCCGGATACCAGCGGAACAAACCGCTGAATGAACCTATCAGCCAACCGCCCTTGCCGTCACTTTCAAATACGTTTACTCCCATCGGACTCACCTTTGGAGTCTGGTTTTTGTCGAGCAGTCGTGGCTTCTGACTGAAGGATTTATCTACATAGAGAAAACCCTCAGAGGTAGATACAAGCCAGTTGTTCTCAGCCGCATTCCATCGGATGGCACGGAGTTTGTCGTGCCATACATTGCCGTCTTTTATCTTCTGCTCAGTCTTGTTGAGAGCCAGTGGAATCATCAATGGTGGGCGCAGGCACATACCGGTAATCGCCAGCCAGAGGGTGAGAATGATGGTGGTATAACCTATCTTGTTGTGCCATTTCGCATTCCACACCATCCGCTTGCCGAGAACCTTCATCCTTTCCTTGATTTCTGTAGGATTCAGTTCGCTTTCCTTCAGTTTCTTATCCTTCAGTCCGTTTACTAACAAACGTTTTTGTCTGCGGATGCGATAGGGTAAAATAAAGAGGACGATACCCGTTAGCGATAGGATGATGAGTACGACGGCGATGGCATCTACCACCAGTCTGCCCGTAAGTCCGAAGGAGGCTCCGCTGTGCAAAGCCCAGACAGTCTTGAATAATGATTCCGTTGGAATAAAACCATCTGGTTGGGCAATAATACTTCTTTTTGTGTAAAAACTATTTTCAGAATGTGCGGATTGTATTTTTGCGAAATTGTCCGATTTTTTATGGGTTGTAATTTCGTAAATGGCAGAGCGAGTCAGGGCTATAACATTCATGCTGTCTGGAGTAAGTGTGATGTCTGCCATCCTTTCATGATGATTAGGGAGAGGGAACTTGATCCATCTTCCTCCAAGGGTATTCTTCCCATGAACATCATTCCTCTTCGCCTTGTCAGCTTCGAAATAATAAACGTCCCGAAGGGCAGCGCACCAGATTCTTCCATCTTTGGTACAGACCAGATGGCGGATGTTTCTCTCATCTATTTGTTTCGGAAGTCCTCTGTTGAAATCCTCCCAGTTTTGCATATTGCTGTCTGTAAGCCATACGCCTGCATAGCCATACGCCAGGATGCCCAGAGGCGATGGGGTAGAGCCTTTGATGATACCATTGTTGAAGTTGCGGATATGATAGGCAGGAGGCAGTAAACTCCTGCTCACGGCACAGTCTGCAAATAGTTGGCGGTGGTTCAGGATAATGCCTGAAACGCAGAATACCAGCATGAATACGGACAGTACGAGTCCGAACCAGCGGTGGTATTTCTTCCATGTAAAGTGCTTGTTCATTCTATTGTTCATTATCTTTTGTATTTTTTGGGATGCAAAGGTACTGATAACCCCCGATTCGTGCAATACCTAAAAATAATGATTTCAAGCCCTGCGCCGTATTTATTCTGTGAGATGGGCAGGGAACCTTTCTGCTTATTCCCCGAAGTTTTTCTCCAGAATCTTATTTAGCAGGAAGGTGGCATTCTGGTTTCTTGCCACGCCTCGCTGTATCTTATAAGTATAGGTGACATCCGTGCCTAAGTCTATCTCGAAACAGAAGTTGTGGAACTTGCCCGACGGGTCATTCTCCATCTTGGAGAGTTCCAGGTCGTGGGTGGCAATGATGCCGCTAACAGGCAACTTGGCGATGGCTTCGAGGAATTTTCTGGAACCGTTCAACTTGTCCAGCGAATTGGTGCCCTTCAGAATTTCATCAAGAATAATGAGGGTTTTCAGTCTCTCGCTTCTCTCACCGCTTGCACTTCCCTTGCAGAATTTCAACAGTTCTTCCAGTCGGATCAGTTCTGCATTGAAGTAAGAGATGCCATGCGTCAGGTCGTCTGTAGTTCTCATGCTGGAGAACATTCTGAAGCGGGAAATCTTCAGATGGTCGGCAAAGACAGGCATTCCTGCCATCGCTAAGATATAATTCACGCCCAATGAACGGAGGAAGGTACTCTTGCCCGCCATGTTGGCTCCCGTGATGATATAGTAGTTGCCGTCCTTGACCGTGAAATCGTTCTTCACCGCCTTGGCACCGAGGAAAGGATGATAAAGGTTCTTTCCCTCGAAGATGATTTCTGGCAAATCTTGCAGTTCCGGTTCGTTGGCTTCGGGATGATTGTATCGGAAGTCGGCCATTGAAACCATTGCATCCATCTCGCTGATCACGTTCATCCATTCCTCCATCTTCACCATATAGGTATTCTTCCATTTCAGAAAACTGCGCACCAGGAAGAAGTCGCTGAGCATGAAGGCATCGGTGAAGAACAGACCGAGGAAGTTGCCCCGTCGGTCGTAACCCTTCAGTATCTTTTCCAGTTGGGCGAATGATGGCAATGCATCGGCGAGCGATTCCTGCATCTCCCTGCCCAACTGGCTCTGGAAATCGCGCTGGGCGATGAGACGGAGAATCTGTGAGTAGGCGATGAGCTGATGACGGAGCTTACCGCCATTACTGTCTATCTTGTCGAGGGTTTGCTTGCAAACGAAGAATACCACCATGTACTGCAGCATGACCCACCACAGGGGGATGTTGATGGAGATGACGGAGCAGATAGAAAGGACGACAGAACCGATGATGCCGATGATTGCCAGCCAACCGAGGACGAGTGAAATCGGGGAACCAAACCATCCCGGTACTTCCATCTGGGAAACTTTCTGCATCGCCTCAGCCACGGCTGCTGAATCTATCTTCTTGCAGTTTCTTTCGCCAAGTGCCAGAAAGTCCATGCGCCAGTCGGGGGTTGCGATTTCCTTCTGCAGTTCCGCTCTTTTACGAATTTCCTCCAGAGAGAGAGGGGTTTCACGGGTGAGGTTGGCAGCTAATCTGTCAGAACCGCCCGATGTGATGGTGCGGCAGATGCGGTTGAAGAGGGAATCCTTGCCGAAGACATCGAGGTCGAAGGCATAGGAATGCTGCGGGTTCAGATACTGTCCGCCTGTTTCAAAAGGAGAGAAGTCACCCTCCCAGGCCTTGATTTCATTCTGATAGACCTTGAGCAGGGCAGCCAGTTGTTCTATCTTCTCCTTGTGGCGGTCGTCGATGCGGCGGATAATGAAATAGACTGCCAGGCACAGAACGGCTCCCACCAGAAAATGACGGGTGTCGCCATCGCATGCAAAATAGCAGATCAGGAAACTTAGGATGCCTCCGAAAGCCAACAGTTCGCCTGTGATAAATCCCGTATTCTTGCGCTTCAGGGCAGTCAACTCCGAAGCATATTGATTTGCGTATTTCTGATAATTCTCTTTGATATTCATGATTGTCTGCTTGTTTTATTTGCCATGTATCAGCGATAGATGATGGCACGATGATAAACTGTTTATGGGGTGCAAAAATAGGGATAAAAACAAAGCTGACCAAATAAAGTTACCTATTTTTAAGTCTTTTATGCGAATATTTGTGGAATTTTTCTTTGTGTTTCCATTTATTCCCCGTACCTTTGCACCCCAGAATTATAATCAGTCAATAAGAACGATAGAAAAAATATAAGTTTAGAAGATTATGGAATATATGTCTCAAGAAGGCTATGACGAACTCGTAGCCGAGCTTCAGCACATGGTGAATGTGGAGTTGCCAGCCGTGCGTGATGCTATCGCTGAGGCTCGTGACAAGGGTGACCTCAGTGAAAACTTTGAATATCATGCTGCCAAGCGTGAACAGGGTAAACTGTTGAGTCGGATCAGCTTCAAGCAGAAGGTCTTGGAGAATGCCCGTGTCATTGACAAGTCCCGTCTTAAGAGCGATACTGTAGGACTGTTGAGCAAGGTAAGAATTACCAATCTTTCCACCAAGTGCAGTATGACCTATAGCATTGTCAATCCTCATGAGGCGGACCTTCATAATGGCAAAATCTCTATCAAGTCTCCTATCGGCAAGGCTCTCTTGGGTAAGAAGGCAGGCGAAGAAGTAGTGGTAAAGGTACCTGCTGGCTTGCTCAAATTCCGCGTGGAAAGTGTGGAATTATAATGCCTCAGATAGCGTGGCACTGTAATGAGGATTATTGAGGAATAATCAGAAAATATTGTGGAATTTTTGAATATAGGGAATGGCTGAATTTCGGTCATTCCTTTTTTTTGGTATGCTCGGCATGAGCTTATTCTAATGGGTGCAAGTCCCTAACGAGCCCCAATAGCGGGAATCGTATAGCCAATAGCAAGGGTGTCCATTGCGAGGTGGAATCTGAAAGAAGCTTGCGGCAAACATCTGACCTAACGCACAGAAACTTCATACAAGGCATTTGACCATGGATGAGATTGCCAAACAAATCAAAGTCCTATAGCTATTCGGAATGGTTGGTGTAAATGAAGTGGGTATAAGATGGAAAGAATAAGCCCTTATCCGAGGAGGTCTCACGGACATGGCGATTAGTTGCTTTTACGAAAGTCATGGAGTAAAGCTTGCCGTGAGAAGTCAGCAGATGCCATAGTAGTGGAGTTCTCGATAACACTCCATGAAGGGCAGAACCTATAAATTAAACGATAGTAATTGAAACGTACCTTATGAAGGAAAGAATGCAGAAAACATTGGCAGAAGTCAAGGGCTGCCCACAGAAAGATAGGACGGAATCCGAAGGATATGTGGGAGCGCAGACCTTCATGTGGATATGTGAAGACAACATCGTGGAAGTACCATTCGATAAGGAACACCTATTGGAGCGCATCATCAGTCCCGATAACTTGCTCAAAGCCTACAAGGCAGTGCAGCGTAACAAGGGCTGTAGCGGTATCGACAAGATGTCATGTGAGCAAATGCTCCCTTGGCTCTTGGCTAATAAGGATGTCCTAATCCGTTCCTTGCTTGACGGTTCATACCGTCCGAACCCAGTTAAAAGGGTAGAGATACCCAAAGACAATGGCAAGATGCGCCTGTTGGGCATCCCCACGGTCATAGACCGTCTGGTTCAACAAGCCATCAATCAGACCCTAACCCCCATCTATGAGCGCCAATTCTCTCCAAGAAGCTACGGCTTTCGTCCGAGAAGAGGTTGCCATGATGCCCTGAGAAGTGCGCAGAAAATGGTCGATGAAGGCTACATCTATGTGGTTGACCTCGACTTGGAGCGTTTCTTCGACACGGTGAGCCACAGCAAACTCATAGAAATCCTCAGCCGCACGATAAAGGATGGCAGGGTAATAAGCCTTATCCACAAATATCTCCGCAGTGGTGTGATGAACAAAGGAATGTTCGAGACAAGTGAGGAAGGCACTCCACAAGGAGGACCGTTAAGTCCGCTTTTGAGTAATATCATGCTCAACGAGTTGGACAAGGAACTCACACGTCGAGGTCTCCCTTTTGTTCGCTACGCCGATGACTCGATGATATTTTGTAAGTCCAAGCGTGCAGCCAAGCGCGTGAAGGAATCCATAACCCGATTCATCGAAGGAAAACTTCATCTAAAGGTGAACAGGGATAAGACATTTGTGTCCTATGTGCAAGGTGTGAAATACCTTGGCTACTCCTTTTATGTAATGAAAGGCAAATGCCAACTCACTGTGCATCCAAAAGCCAAAGCCAAGATGAAAGCCAAACTCAAGGAGTTGACTTCCCGAAGCAATGGTTGGGGATATGCCAAGAGGAAGCAAAAACTTGAAGAGTACATAAAGGGTTGGGTAGGTTACTATCACCTTGCCAACATGAAACGTTTTCTCATAGACATGGATGAGTGGCTAAGGCGACGGCTACGTATGTGTATATGGAAGTCGTGGAAGAGGGTGAAAACGAGAGTTGCCAACTTGGTAAAGTGCGGTATAGACAAATACCAAGCTTACATGTGGGGCAATAGTCGTTTGGGTTATTGGCGCATAGCTGGCAGTTATATACTATGTCATGCGATAACCAACGAAAAGTTGAGCATGGCAGGCTATGCTACACTGATGGGTTCATACATCGAATGGCACCCAAAAATAGGAACCGCCGTATGCGGAACCGCACGTACGGTGGTGTGAGAGGTCGGAAAACGAAAAGTAGGAGAAAAACTACTTCGTTTTCCTCCTACTCGATTAAGTTTTTAATCTTGTGAATGTTACGTTTTCGTAAACGATTACGTATTCTTTTAACGTATTTGAAATATATTATAATCTGTTTTTTTGTAATTTTGCAGTCGGAATTGCACAGGGGTGTGCTTTTCCACCATGATGATTGATATAATCAAGATGATGTTATAAACTCAATAATTCAATAAACAATAGTTCGTTAATAATTCAATAATGTGCTAAGCAGCTATACGCTGTAAGCACGAGAGATCTTTGAAAATCTTGCTAATTAAAGTTCGGTTCGGGGTGTACCCGCTTGCTTTAAAAATTCGTTTCACCAGATAAATGTTGGTCATCAGTGACTTGAATGAAGACATAGAATATTCCATTCCCATCTCCTTCATAGTTACCTTGGCAACATTTAGTGATGTGAACGAAGCATTGAAAGCAAAATCGAGTTTCCACTTATCGCGAGCCTGGCAGTCCATAAGACCAGTATAGCCTTTGGCGTCACGAAAGCAAAATTCGATCTGGAACCTGGTTCTATAATAAAGAAGTACTTCTTCACCCGAAAGTGAGGTGTCTGTAGAGAAGAATAGTTTCTTCTTGCCATTCGGCATCTGCCAGATGACAAGTCTAACTTTACACCTGAGTGCCTTGGAATAGGCTATCAAAGTATAAGCTGTTCCTTCTATATCTTTCATCTCCATCTTCTCCATTCGAGTGAGGTCAAGATTCTTCATATCAATCTTGCCATCCTTGGTCTTGGGGCGACCACGTTTTCCAGTACGTGGACCAGCATAGACATAAAAGAGACAAGCATTGTCACGAAAGCGGCTTATCAAAGAGAACCCTTCTTTCTTTATCCCATTAACAAATGTACTTGTAGAGAAGTAAGCATCTGCAACTATGAGGGTTGAGAGTTTAAGAAGTTCCTTGCGGTAACGCTTAATGACGCTGATATAGAAATCTACCATAGTCTTGTTTCTAAGACTCAGTTCTTTATTACTTAGCGACTGGTGTGCTTTTAACATCATGCAGTCTTTGGCATCAATATCAATGAGGCCAATACCCATGATTTCGAGACCATGTTTAACAGACTGAGCACATCCTGACCAAAAACGACCGATATGTGGTGTTTTCTTGCCAGCTTTACTGATGTAGCTGGGATCAATGGCAATAGCCCATCTTCCCTGTTTACCCAAGAAGCGCTTGGCAAGTGAGACATTAAGTTTGAGCCAATCAATGCACTTCGACTTTTTCAAGCCGAATGCGTTGCGATAGGTTTGCTCAACATGCAAGCCATACCTCCCCATTTGGGTGAAATTTATCTTTCTTGGTATTACCATGAACAAAATTATCACCTCGATGAGTATTTTCTCGAAACTTTTTGTTATCTTTGCAGCTGAATCTTCAACTGCATCTTTAAAGATATCCATATATTGGTCAAGTCCTGTATTCATGTAATATTGTATTTGTCGTGATCTACAAAGTTACTGAAAATCAGCGACTTGACCAACTTTTTACAGTTAAGTTTTCATAAGCACTTCTTAATATAAGTTATTGATTTACAGACGATTAAATATTAATTTAACGCAGTATTGAATAAAAACCATACAAAAAGTAAATGAGACACCTAACTCGTATGTCCCGTAACCTCTCGAGATGGGGGGGCGGTTTCACTTATTTGTATCTTTCCCTAATGCTCCTGTGCTTCTGTGCCATAGGAGTCAAGGCTGCAGATACTAATGGGAGTGTAAAATTCAATTCTGGCGTCCGCTATTCGCAGTGGGCGATTAATTCACGACTTCACGATTTCTATGGAAATCAAAAGAAGTTCGGTTTTGATTATTACGACAATAATGGTAATAAAACGACACCCGTTACTTGGTACAAACTTGATGGAACGACTGAAGTTGGTCGATCTTTCGACTATGTAGCTGGTCTTGTAGGTAAAGCTTCTCTTGAAGCAGCCGATTTCTATGAGAATTTCGACTGGTCAAAGCCTTGGTTCTATGCTGCACAAGGTTATGCTACTGGCACACCTTATGCTACTTCGAGTATAACTCTTGACAACATGAATGCAGCCAAGATGTATTTTCCTATTCTTGCAGGAAAATTAAAATCTCAAGAGGCTACAACTGTTGCTAATACTGCGATAAATGCTGTCATCGAACACATGAAAACCTATAATACAACATACATTATAGGTAGTGGAAAAAGCGCATTGGACAACACTAATGCTAACGATGTTCAGAAAACGATGTTTGGCGGATGGTTCCACAAATCTACAGACTATACAGATCAGATGTGGTGTGATGGTCAGTATATGGGACCTGCCTTGCTTGCTCAGATTATCAAGCATACAGGCAAGACAAATAATATTTCTGACAATGACTGGGATATTATTGCTAAGCAATTTTCTATCACATGGGCGCAACTCTACGACAAAACTACAGGTTTGCTTTATCATGGTTTTACTGCTAATCCTGGTGATAATGCTTCTTCTTCATGGGCTGGCATCGACAAGGAAAAGGGAATCTATCACTCTGCATCCTTCTGGGGTCGTGCCAACGCTTGGTATTTCCTCGCATTGGTTGACATACTCGAAGTAATGCCAACAGATAATACTTATTATAACACTTTCAAAGGTTATTTGACAGACCTTGCTGCAGGAATAAAGAAATATCAAGATGAAACTACAGGTTGCTGGTATCAGGTGATGGATAAGGTTCCAGCTTCACTTACTGGTAATTACCTTGAGGCATCTTGTTCTTCTATCTTTACTGCCGGTTATCTCAAAGCTATCCGTCTCGGACTTCTCGACAAAGCAACTTACGAGCCTATCGCAAAGAAAGCATACGAAGGATTGGTAAATCAATTTATGGTTTATGACAATAAAGACAACAGTACGATTCAGTTGGTTCATAGCTGTACTTCTGCAGGTCTTGGAGGAAAAGATGGTCGTGCTGGAGATGATAATTATTACCTGAAAGGTAAAGATGCAAGTGTTGTAACATCTTCTGAACCAACATCTCAATATTATTATACCGAGGGCAAGGTTCTCGGTGGCTTCATCATGGCTGCTACTGAGTACGAGCGTGCTTACCAAAACCAGGACAGCAAGCAGATTCTGTTTGCCAAGGACTTAGCTCCAAGTTATGACTTCACTACTACTGCAGGAACCCTCGATGCAACTGCTTATGGTGATGGTACCGTTTCTTATCAGTGGTATAAGGATAATGCAAAAATTGCAAATGCCACATCTGCTACTTATACTCCAAGAGAAAGTGGAAATTATTACTGCGAAGCTACTGCTAATGGTAACACTACTATTAAGACAAGCGAAACAACTGTAACTGCCAAAAGTAACTCAAATACTGATAATGGTAGCACAGATAATAATGGTGGTAGTGATAATGGATCTGCGAGTGATGGAACTGTAACTTTTTCAGCTGATCAACTGAAAAACTATTCCTCACCAATGACAGATGCATCAAAAATAGTTACAATTGCTACCTTAGCAGGTTCTGTTAAAAAAGAATCTGGTGGCGATATCAAAGTTGCAAATAGCGCAGCATTTACAATTTCAGTTGCAGAAGGAAAGTACATCAAAAGTATTACCTATACAATAATGAATAGTGGTAAAGGCGAACTGACTTTTGATCCAACAGATGCCAAAAGAGTCACAAGTTCTGATAAACTTACCTATACATACAACTATTCAGACAATAAACTCAGTACTGTAACAGCAACAAATAGTGCCAATAAGGGCGGAATTCAGGTTACATCTATTAAAGTTGTTTATGGAACTATTTCTTCTGTTAAGAAATACACAGTTTCTGCTACAGCAGGAACAGGTGGTTCTGTAACCATTGCAAATGCAGGTACAACTGTCAACTCAGGTTCAGAAGTAGAGGAAAACACCTCTCTTACATTTACTGCAACACCAAACGAGGAATATGAGTTCGTAAACTGGACAGATGCAAGCAACAAGATCGTTAGCGCAAATGCAACTTACACAACAACTGTAACTGCTGCGATTTCACTTACAGCCAACTTCAAGGCTAAAACTCCAACTGGAGATGATGTTATCTACAACTGGAATACCATCGGTAGCCAGAAAGAGAATATCGCTGTTACAGATGGAACAAAAAATATAAATGGAACTCTTGTACCATGTATAAACTTCGGTAGTAACTATGATGTCAGAAGATATACCTATATGTCTATCAAGGACAAGTATAATGGTGGTTTTAAGGTAGGCGATATTATCACTATCACTGGCCTTTATACTGGTCCTAAAACAACAGGTATTGGTATGGAAATCCATACAACAAGAGATGGCAAGGCAGTCTTTAGCACACCTTATTATGATAAGGAACTTAAGACTTATACCTATACACTTACTGAAGACTGTGACTCACTCTTCTTCGGTCGCTATGGTGGAGCTACTCCTAATGTAACCGTACTGAAGGTGGTTCGTCCTGCAGCTTCGGCAAAGCAGCGTCTTTCTGCCAACTTCGATACCAATAATATCAAGGTGGTAACAGGTACTACGTCCATTACACTTCCTAACCTCACCGTTAAGGCAGGTTCTACAGAACTTACTGCAACAAGCGATTACTCTGTAAGCTATGAGTCTGATGCAAACGAGATAGCAACCTTGAATGGTACTCAGGTGAACTTCGTATCAGGAAAGACCGGACTGGTTACTATTACGGCAAAGGTAACTCCTAAGGATGCAACAAAATACGAGGGAACGGAAGCTTACTATCAGATTCTCATCCAAGATCCAACTCCTCTGAATATTTCAGTAACTGATATTGATATGAATACCACAGATGCTGAAATCAAAGAGCCAGTTGTGAAAGTTTATGGCGAAAATGATCAGCTGTTGAAGTTGGGTACTGATTATACTTTGTCATATTCGGCTTCTAATGGTGGTCCTGTATCATTCCCTGACGGAAAACTGACTGTAGCTGGTAGTAAATACAACTGGACAGTAGGTGTTTCTTCTATCACTGTGACTGCCACACCAACAGAAAGTATGGGCAAAGGCTATACGGCAGGAAGCGTTGACTTTACCTATACTGTCACCAAGGGCTTGATTACACCAAAGTTCCTGGATGTTTTTAGTGGTGCAAATATCAAGTTGGCTGTAAAGACAGGTGGCAAGGACAATTTCAATACCTTCACTGTGCCTCTGATTTATGATGGAGAAGATGTTAGTAGCTATTTCGACTATACTTACGAAATAACATCTACTTCAACTGCAAACACGCAGAATGTGAATGGTAATATGCTGACTTACTATCCTAAGAATGCTGGTACTTACACAGTCAAAGTGAGTGCAACCGTTAAAAAGAACGAAAAAGATCCTACGTTGGACTATACTGATGTGTATGCAGCTCCTTCCAGCATCACGTTCATTCTTGATGTAAAAGCAAATTATATCCGTCCTGTAGTGAAACTCAATCCTGTCAGTGTCAACATGTACACAGGAACAAGAGAAGATGCTCCAGATGTTACGATCACAGATTATAATACAGGCAAGGTCATCGACGAGAGTAACTATCACGTTTCTTGGACAACCTTTACTCCGGGTATCTGTAAGGTAGATGCCAATGGCAACATTGAGGCCGTCAGTGAAGGTGATGGTAAGATTCGAGTTGTTGTAAAGGGTGACAAAATGGAGAGCACTACTGCTTTCTTGAAAGTCTTGGTTGATGATCCTGCTATGTATCGTGTAAGGGGAACTGGTGATTATGGTAACCAGAAAAGAATGTGGAACCAGGATAAGACCTTGTCTGTAGTTCTTGGTGGATGGTTGTTCCCTAATCCTGTTGCGACTAATGGCCCTGAAAGTTCTCCACAACAAGGTCCATCAGCAGAAGGACTGTCTGCAGCTTCTCATTGGGGAACAGATAAAAATTTGTCATCTTTGCCAAAATGGAAACTTACAGGCTTCGATTACTATGTAGTTGGTGATAAAAACAAGAATGCACGTCAGGAGAATGGTTCTAATGCTCTCCCTGAGACAACGAATATCTATAGTGCAGACTTCAAGTCATATACAGGAACCATCAAGGATAATATGTTTAATGTACCATGTTCAGGTTCATTCCTTGAGTTCAACCCTGCTACAAACGGAAAGGTAACTGTACACATCTTCCAGAATGGTGCATTTGATAGTGGAGTTTATCGTCCTCAGCGTCGTGTGTTCGTCATGGATGAGGCCGGCAATTTCGTAGAATCCGAGGCTCATATCGAAACTACAAGTGGTAAGCCAACTGGTGGCATTCAGCCTATTTCAAGCTACAAGTGGGATTTGAATCCAAAGGGTAAAGATACTGCTCCTACTATTGAGGAGGTAAGAAGTCACTTCAATGGCATACCTAACACATTTGATATGACGGCTAATGCATTCAAAAATGATGTTTATGAGAGTCTCCTCAGTAATGATCTTGTTCCAAATGCAGCTGCAGGTAAGGGAAATGGTTCTCTGGGCTGGTCTGTTCTCGCAGACTCCCCTGTTACCTATATTTTTAAGGTAAAGGCAGGTAAGACCTACTATCTCTACAACTTCGGTTCGAAGATTGGCTTCTATGGCTTCTCATTCGATGAGGGTGAAACAAAGCCAACTGTTGATCCGGTAAATTACAATGCTGACGATGCGAATGCAAACAATGTTGTTGAGAAAACTGCAGAGGGTCATGTGGCACAGGTGAAGATTGAACGTAAAATGGTAGCTAATCGTTGGACGACTTGCGTTCTTCCTTTCAGTCTCAACAGACAGCAGGTGGACGCTATCTTTGGTCCTGCTTATAGTGCAACAGCGAAGGAAGGTACTCAGATTCTCTACTTCGACCATATTGAGGGCAACAAGGCATACTTCGTACGTCACGCTTACAATACAATCGTTGCTGGTAAGCCATTCCTTATCAAGCCAACTAAGAATATTGAGAGCATCAATACCGCAGATGTTACTGACTATAAATACGTTACCATTGAAAATATTGAACCAAATGACTGGTGCAAGAGTAATGGTTATGTTTGGACATCAAGTTACAACACCATGAATATTGCTAAGAACGATTACTTCATCGGTGCTTCTGATGGCAAGTTCAAGGCTTATTCTGCAAATTCTGGAACAGTCAAAGGCTTCCGCGGCTTCCTGAAAGCTAATCTTCCTGCAGGAGCAAAACCTGTGATGTTGAGCATCAGTACCAGTAGCATTACTGATGGTAACGATGGCGAAACAACAGGCATTGAAGACTTGATTATCACTACTGATGGTGAATTGATGCCTGCTAATAGCAGAGTATATAATATCAATGGTCAGCTGGTAAGTGAGGATGCAAGTAGCTTCCAATCATTACCAAGTGGTATTTATATCATTAATGGTAAGAAATATATTAAGTAAGAACGATTATAATCATGAATAAAAAAGTATATTTACAGCCACAGATAAAATGTGCTCCGTTACCGATGGAAAACTTGCTGGCAAGTTTATCGCGTCCTGAAGTTACTGACAATACTGGCAATACTGATGGTAAACCTTCTCTTGAAGACGGAACGCCAGGAACAGATACTGCCAAGGAGCACTGGGGTAGTATAGACTCCTGGGATTCCTGGGAATAACCCACCAATCCCTCTATAAATAATTAATCGCCCTGAAAAGGCTGAGCATTCATCGCTATTTAGAAATGAAATGCTTGAGCCTTTTCAGGGCGATTTCTTTTATTCTCCTTTGATTTCCCAATCCTCAATATTACCCTTCGAAGAATCCAAGTTGATACCTACTTTCACAATCGGCTTGTCACAAGGTTTTCTCATGATATATATGCAGATAAACACTTGATTTTGGAAAAAAATACTGTAATTTCAACTTTTTTATCAAACAAGCATTTTATTCAAAAAAAAATATGTAAGTTTGCACTTAGAAATAATGATGAGTAATTATGGTAGAGACAAACGATAGAAAATTGCCTGTAGGCATCCAGTCTTTTGAAGAAATTAGAAAAGGCGAATACCTTTATGTTGATAAGACTGATATCATCTGGCAACTTGCCAATAGAGGGAAAAAGTATAATTACCTGAGTCGCCCGCGCCGCTTTGGTAAGTCTGTGCTTGTCGATACACTTGAAGCCTATTTCATGGGAAAGAAGGAACTCTTTGGGGGCTTGAAAATCATGGAGTTGGAGACAGAATGGGTGAAGCGACCTGTTATCAGACTCGACATGAGTCAGGCTGGTGCAGAGCCAAAAAGTGTAAGAAGCTATTTGGATGATGCTTTCCATACTTTTGAAACGGAGTATGGAATAGTTGTACGTCCAGATAGTTCACTTGCTGTAAGATTTAAGAACATCATAGAAACTGCTTGTAATAAAACAGGCCAGCAAGTAGCAATTCTTATCGATGAATACGATTCTCCATTGCAGCATTCTTGGAAGACTCCTGAGCACGAGGCGTGCACAAGTGTCTATAGAGAAGTGTTTGCCGTCTTGAAAGCACAGGACAAATACGAGAAGTTTGTCTTCATTACGGGTGTCACTAAGTTTACACAGATTTCCCTTTTCTCTGTGCTCAACAACTTGAGTAACATCAGCTTTAATCCTGAATATGCAGCTCTCTGCGGTATTACCAAAGAAGAAGCTCTCCGTGATTTTAAGCCTGAAATTAGTAAATTGGCAGCTAAAAAAGAATGGACTTTTGAAGAAACCGTAACACAGTTGACAACTTACTATGACGGTTATCATTTCAGTCATGAAAACATGGTAGATGTATTCAATCCATTCAGTCTCATCAATGCCCTCTCTGATTCTGATTTAAAGAACTATTGGGCTTCTTCCGGGGCGACCTCGCTGCTACCTAAGTTTGTGGACAATATAGAAATTAGAATGAAAGATTTTGAGAATTGTCCTATAGACAATGATACATTAGAGACTTCTGATGTGACAGGTGGTGGAGCAGAACTGTTCCTCTATCAGTCTGGTTATCTCACAATAAAAGGATATATGGAAGGGATTTATTTGTTAGGCATCCCAAACAATGAAGTTCGCAAGGCTCTCTATAAGATAGTATTACCTGCCTTGACATTGAAAACGAATGCCCAAGTAATATCTACTCAAAATATGTTGTTGTACTCCCTGAAGCTTGGCAATCTTCCTGAAGTCATGAAATGTCTGAAAGCTCTCATAGCCGATGTTCCTTACAGCAATAAGAAACTGGCGAGCATGGATATGGAAGAGCGATACCGCCTAATTCTGAGTAGCATATTTAATGCTATCGGATGCAGGGTGGAAGTAGAAAAAATGATTGCTACAGGCAGAATCGATATGGTGGTAGAAACTACTGGTTTTGTGTATGTTCTGGAACTGAAATTAAGCAATAATGGCGGTGTAGATGCTGCAACAGAACAGATAAAAGCCAAGCTATATACAGAACCTTTCAAGGCAGACAAGCGCAAAGTGATTGCACTTGCCATAGAACTGGATGATTTGGGAAAAGGATTGATTGATTGGAGAAGGGTGGCTGAGTGAAAATATTTTCTGCTGAAAAATAAAAATAGATATTAAATAGACAGGCCAATGGGAACTTTCCGATCTATAGATGAACTGATCAGAACGCTTGAGCGAGAAAAGATTTTGCTGAAGGAAATGTTTGCGAAGCGACATTCCCTTCAGTTTCGTTATGACTATGCTCTGGAAATGACTGAATACAAGGAGGAACGAATCCGTTTCCTGATAGAGAATGGGGTGATTCGTGACACGGGCGACTGTCTGGAGATGGAGGACGTGTATCAGAAATTCTTTGAGGATGTACTGGAAGTGAATGAGGAAATCAATGTTTCTTCGGTGCGTGATTATATCTCTGTCTTGAAGGAGAATATCGACTATTATCTCAAGGAAAATAATGAAACTCGCAAATATAAGTATCTCAAGGAAGTGCGCCGATGTCTGAAGACGATAGCTTTGGCCACCGTTCGTAATGTCTTGGACCTGAAGCGTAATATGGATAATACTTATAAGAATGAGCCTAATTACGAAATCAAAAAATCGAAACTCCAGCGACTGGGCGAGAAAATGAAGAACATTTCCCAGCTCATCACCGAGAGTGAACGGGTGATAGATACCGAACATGTATTCTTCTCCATGGCGATGGATGTGCAGATGAAGAATGTGGTGAATGATGTGCGTTTGCAACTCAACGAGTCTTATCACAATCTCCTGGAGATAGAACGCCAAATCATCCAATACCTCAATATGATAGATTATCAGAATCGTATCTTCGAAAAGGTGAAGAAACTGAAATATTTGAAAGATCAGTTTCGGTGGGAGGAAGCCACGGATGTAAGACAGGTCGTTGCTGCCCGAAATGCTGTCTGGATGGAACCGCAACCTAAGTATTACATCAAGTTGTCGATAGATAATCTTCGTACATCCGATGAGGCTTTACTGTGCATCAATATTCTTTCTGAAAAGCTAAAAAAGAGAAAGGGACGACGGCTGGATCATCTTGCAGAACCTATCCCAGATGATTATCTTAAAGGTAACAAACTGAAGTTGGAGGCTGTGAATCTGCAGGAAATCTATAATGCCTTTTCGGCATCGAGTACCCATCTCTTTGCCTTCGTGATGAATTATCAATATGATAAGAAACAAAGCAGGGAGGATAAACTTGTATATTTTTGCCAGATAGCTTCACAATATGTGGATAAGTTGAAATTTACTGGCAATTATGCAGAGGCTGACGGAGTGGAATATCCTGTGATACTTCCGAGATAGCAAGATGATTCTTTCTACGATAAAAGAAGACAGAACAATGAATAAATTGAACTATACAGAAGAAATCTTTAATATTCTGAGCAGAGGCGGATTTATTTCCAACAATAGTGTTCAGACGAAAATTAAGCGATATTATGATGCCATAGAGGAGCAACAGGCTGAATATGATGAGTATTATAATGGTATCGGTTTTCATCTGGAGGCGGGTGATGGTTATTTCTTTTTTACTCGCAAGGAAACGAAGGTGGATTTGCAGCGCAAGTTGGAAGCGGTGAGCAAGTGGATAGATTATCTCACCTTTCTGAAGACTTATAATTCTGCCTTCGGATCTGGTTTGGTATTCTCTGCGGCAGACATCGTGGTGAGAATCAATTGCGATATGGAACTGAAGGAATTGGCAGGAAAACTCTTCAGCGAGAAAAAATCATATGATGAGATAGTGGAGAAACTGATCAGTGAATTGGAACGAATGGGATTCATTGAGCAGCAGGATGAAGTGGAGAAGACCTGGAAGGTGCTGGCTTCATTCCATTATATCGAGGAGTTGATAGATTGCATATCGATTACCGATGATACTGATGAAAAAGAAGAGGAGGAATAGCTATGAGATATCTGAATAAAATCATATTTCTGAATAGTGCCCATATTCCATACGCCGAGGTGAAGCTCGATGGAAATGTTCATTTCATTGGCACACAAGGTGTGGGCAAGAGTACCTTGCTCCGTGCGTTGCTGTTCTTCTATAATGCAGATAAGTTGCGCCTGGGCATCCCGAAGGAGAAGAAATCGTTTGATGCCTTTTATTTTCCTTATCCCAATTCATACATCGTTTATGAGGTGATGCGTGAGAATGGTGCTTATTGTGTGCTTGCCTTGAAGAATCAGGGACGAGTGATGTTCCGTTTCATCGATGCCCCGTTTGATAACAAATGGTTTATCGATGAGCATAAACAGGTGTATGGCGAGTGGAGCCAGATACGTGAGCAGGTGGGTAAGCATGATATATCTTCGCTCGTAAGCAGTTATGAGATGTATCGTGACATCATCTTCGGCAACAATCGACGCCAGGAACTCCTGTCTTTCCGCAAGTATGCCATCGTAGAGAGTGCTAAGTATCAGAATATCCCCCGCACCATCCAGAATGTTTTCCTCAACACCAAGTTGGATGCCGATTTCATCAAGAATACCATTATCCGCTCGATGAGTGATGAGGATAACAGCATTGACCTCAACTTTTATCGTGAACAGATTAAGGAGTTTGAACAGGAATATAAGGACGTAAGTCTTTGGACTAAAAAGGAGAAGAATGGAGAGGTGCTGGTTCGCAGGATGGCGGACAAAGTGATAGATGCTTATCGCACCTTGCTGAATAATCGGCGAAGGATTAGTGAGGGACGCAGGGAACTCAATTATGCAGAGCGTGTGGCCCAGGAACTCCTGCCGCAATATCGTCTTGATATTCAAGAAAGTGAAGCGGAGTGTAATCGGGTTAATCGCCTGATAAGTGAGGAACAGGAAAAATATGGAAAGGAGCGTGATAAACTCTCTCGTGAATTGGGAGTGCTTGATGATAAACTGAAGACAACCGCCACCAAACGCAAGTATTATGAGGAAATTCATATAGAAGATATCTTGCAGCGAGTAGAGCAGGAAACCATCATCGAAGAAGAGCGCAAGCGGCAGCTCGCAATGAAAGCGGAACTGGAGAAATCTTATCAGAATGTGGTGGATAAGTATAAGGCTCTGCTCGAACAGCTCGATATGGATTTGCGTGCTTTCAGAAACAACAAGACCACCTTGCTCAATGAGCATCAGGCTGCCTTGGTGACCCAGAAGGAAACGCTGTTGCAAGAATTGAGAAAGGCAGAAATGGAAACCCGTGAGGTGTTCAGGGAAAAAACTTCGTCTGTGGATGAGATGATTGCGCAACTGGTGCATGATGAAACTGCCTTGAAGATACAGAAGGCGAAGGTGGCTCACGAAAATCCTTTTGCCCGGGAGATGGAGACGAACGAAAAGGAGTATGCTGAATTTACAGCCAGACAAATTCTGGTAGAAACCGAGAAAAGGGAAGTGGAACTGCGCATTGAAACCTTGCGTCAGGAAGCTCAGAATGAATTGGAAATAGCTGATCTGAAATATCAGGCATCGCTCGATGCTCCCAAAAAGCAGAAAGCGGAGGTGGAGGATGAAATCAGAAAACTCCAGAGTCTCCTGGAAAAGAGCAAGGGCTCGTTTTCCGAATGGCTCGACCAGAACAGAAAGGGATGGCAGGAGAATATCGGAAAAGTGGTGGATGAAGAAACGATACTATATAATGATGTATTGAATCCGCAATTGGTTGCTGATTCATCAGCATTGTCTTCATCTTCATCATCGGCTTCTCTCTATGGCGTAAAGATCAATCTGACTGCCGTAGAGCGAAAATTCAGAACTCCCAAGGAATTGAAGGAGCAACTCGCAGAAAAGGAACAGCTTCGTGCTGACATTATCAAGCTGCTGAATGATTTGCAGAACCAGCATGAGGAGAATCATAAAACCTTGAAGGGAAAATATCTGCTTCAGATAAGAAAGCTGAATGAATCGCTTCATGCTAAAAAGGCTGAAATGCAACTGTTGCCTCAGACGGAAAAGAAGCTCAAAATGCAAGCGCTGGAGTTGGAAAAACGTTTGGAGAAATGGCGTAACCAACAGCTGGGTGAATTGGAAGATAAGCAGAATGCGCTGGTTGCCGATAAGGTGAAGAAGGAAGAGAATAAACACCAACTGGAGATGGATTTGCAGCGCAAGCTAAAAGCTCTCCAAACGGAATACAACAGACAGGTTAAGCAGGAAACACAGACTTTTGAAGTCTTTGCCAACGATATTCGGGCGCAGATAGAAGAGAAGCAGAACCAGGTGGATGCTCGCAAGCAGGAACTTCTGAAGGCCCAGCACGATGAACTGCATGGCAAGGGTATGGATACCCAGGCTTTGGATGCTTACAACAAGCGCATAGCAGAACTGGATGCTGAGTTGACATATATCAGAAAGAATCGTGATGTGGTGGCGGTTTACAGGAATGAAAAGATAGAACTTTTTGACCAAGAACCTGCCGTAAGACAGAATCGGAAAAACAAGGCAGAGGCTAAGACTATGCTTGAGGATAAATTCAGGCAGCGCAGTGAACGCCTACAGTTGCATTTGTCTGAGGCACAGAGTCAACTGACTAAGCAGCAGACTGCTTTGAAAAAGCTGGATGCAGGATTGAATGCAGTGAGGAGTTTTAGACGTGACGAAACCTTGTGCCCATTGGAAAGTAATGAAATAGAGGAAAAGATCACCACCAAGGATTGTCTGACTATCGTGGAAGAATTGAAGCGCCAAATCTATGAGGATGGTCGTTCGCTCGACAACTTCAAGAAGCAATCTCAGCAATTCTTAGGTATGTTCTCTGCTCATAACACATTCCACTTCAATGTAAGTCCGGTAACAGAAGAGGAGTTCATCGCTTTCGCATCCAATCTCTGCGAGTTTGTGGAGAATGATAAAATCTCGGAATATCAGAAGCGCATCAGTGGAAGATATACCGATATCATCTTCCGAATCTCCAAGGAAGTGGGCGATCTGACCCGTCGGGAAGGCGATATCGGCAAGACCATCAACGATATCAACCACGATTTCGAGGAGCGGAATTTCGCAGGTGTTATCAGGGAAATCGCCTTGCGCCCGTTGAAGACCAACGACCAGTTGATGCTTCTCCTCTTGCGTATCAGAGACTTTGCAGAAGAAAATCAATTCAATATGGGAGAGATGGATCTCTTTGCCACTGAGTCACGACAGGATGTGAATGCCAAGGCGGTGAAATATCTGCTTGCCTTTATGAAGGGACTTCTGGATGAGCCTAACCGCAAGCAGTTGCAGGTGGCTGACACCTTCAAGTTGGAGTTCCGCATCAAAGAAAATGACAATGATACGGGATGGGTAGAGAAGATAGCGAATGTGGGTTCTGATGGCACCGACATTTTGGTAAAGGCGATGGTTAATATCATGCTCATCAATGTGTTTAAGGAGAAAGCATCGAAGAAATCGGGCGATTTCAAGATTCATTGCATGATGGACGAGATAGGCAAGTTGCATCCTAACAACGTGAAGGGAATCCTCGACTTTGCCAATCGCCGCAACATCCTGCTGGTGAACAGTTCGCCAACTACCTATAATGTGGAGGATTATAAATATACCTATCTGCTCAGCAAAGACAATAGGGCAAATACTAAGGTTACTCAATTGATTAAGAGATTATAAAACCTCTTGCGTGTAGAAATATCGGATGATATGAAACATTTGATGATATGAAATACTTGATGATATGGAAAAGTTAGGATTGGGCGATGCCCGACAGATATTAGCGATGTTGAAGGGTGAGGAGATTGCTTCGTCGAAGCTGTCTCTTCGCATGACGGCTTTGCTGAGGCAGGAAGGATTGTTGATGTTAAAGAGCAATGGGAGTAGATGCAAATATCGTATTGTCGAGGCCATGCGAGAGGGTTGCCGTACCTTGCTATCGCAGGAGTTTGGCTTGAAATGTTCTTTAGAAGAATGGATTTCTGCTTCTTCCTCTATGCAGACGAGGGCAGATATGGTTAGGATGGTAGGTGATTCAAAGGCTAAGAAGGTGAATACATTTCGTGGCTTTCTGGTAGATTGCTATGTTCGGATAGATGCTATGCTGAATGGAAAGCCATTCAGACTTCAGCCGATGGAGGGCAGCTCTGTTTTCATCAATCAGCCGGATCTTTTCGAGATACTGGAAGATGTGATAGTTGTGGGTATGGAGAATGCTGAGAATTTCATGCAGATTCGGTCGCAGCGTTGGCTTTTCGATGCCCTGTTTCCTGATAAGCAACTCTTGTTTGTCTGCCGTTATCCACAGGAAAACCTGGAGAATCTCAGGTCATGGCTTCTCCACATCCCCAATCGTTACGTTCATTTTGGCGATTTCGATCTGGCAGGAGTTCATATCTATCTTTCAGAAATTTATGCCCATCTGGGTAATCGGTCTTCCTTCCTGGTGCCATCTGATATCGAGGAAAGATTGGCCGAAGGCAATGCTGCGCTTTACAATCAGCAATATGCCAGATTCAAGAATATGGCAGTAACGGATATCCGCCTTCAGCCGTTGGTCAATATGATTCATCATTATCGCAGGGGATATGAGCAGGAGGGGTATATAAGATGATAGGGATATGATTCCTGATGGAGATTATTTCTGATAATAATTATAGGAAATATTCTCCTCTTTCCACTTATCCTTTGCTGTCACCTGATTCTTCGGATATCCGATGATGAGGGTGTTGAGCGGAATCATCGTCTTGGGCAGATGCAGCAGTTGCTGCATTCCCTCGTATCGTTCTTTCAGAGGATAGAGGGCTGTCCATACACAGCCAAGCCCCAAGCCGTGAGCCATCAGCAGGATGTTCTCCGTGGCTGCCGAGCAGTCTTGAATCCAGAACTCCTGCTCGATGCCTTCCAGCGTCTTGTCCATGCATCCGCAAACCACAATGGCGAGCGGTGCCTGCTTCACCATGCCAGCATAAGGACTGAACTGTGGTATCTGGTCAAGAATCTCTCTGTTGTTGATAACCACAAAATGCCAAGGCTGCTTGTTGCAGGCCGATGGAGCTGCCATGCCGGCACGCAGCATCATCTCCACCTTCTCCTGTTCTACAGGCTTTTCTGTATAACTTCTCACCGATGTACGGCTCATAATATTTTCAAAAATCTGATTCTTTTCCATCTTTGTTTTTCTATGTGAGTCTTATTCTTGTCTTTAGGCGAATTATTGCATTCTTTTAGGCGAATCATAGCATTCCATAAGCCAGTCGAGCACATATTCTTGCTTGATTCCATCATGAAACTGGACGGGGTCGTTGTCCAGGGTGAGCAGATATTTTGGAAAATTGTCGGAGATGGACTTCAGGGGGGCCAATTCTCTCTGCATCGTGGTCTCATCCCTTACGCTGAGCGATACCTGATAGTATGCCTTGTGTTCACCAATGATTACCACGAAGTCTATTTCTGCATCACCGGCTTTGCCTACATAGATTTCTCCGCCTCGTCGTGCTAGTTCCAGATACACGATGTTCTCCAGTACGTGCCCCAAGTCGCCACCTTTGGTGCCATTGATGACTTGGCGCAGACCTACGTCGGCAAGATAAAGTTTCTGTCCAGTCTTCAATAGCTGCTTACCCTTGGCATCATATCTCTGTACAGGGTAGAAGATATAGCTGTCGGTGAGGGCAGAGACGTAGTTTTCTATCGTATGAGATGTAGTCTTTTTTCCCAGCGAGGTCATGGTGTCGCTGATGCGCTTGATTACGGATATGTTGCCTATATTGTCAGCAAGGAATCTTACCACACTTTGCAACATCATCACATCGGTTATCTTCTTGCGGCTCACCACATCTTTCAGTACGATGGTATTGTAGAGACCTGACAGGTATTCACGCACCATCTCTCGGTCTTGGCTGATTTGGGGAATGTATGGGAAGGAACCCAGTTCGATGTATTGGCGATAGGCGAGCTCTCGGGAAGTATGGGCAGGCTGCGTCTGTATGAATTCTCGGAAGGAGAAAGGGAAGAGCTTGATTTCGATGTATCTTCCGGTGAGCAGGGTGGCTATTTCGCCGGAGAGCAGGTAGGCATTGCTGCCAGTAACGTAAATGTCTACGTTGTCTAGCAGGAACAGGCTGTCTATCACTTTCTGGAAATTTTCCACCATCTGCATCTCGTCAAAGAAGAGATAGTTCATTTTGTCTGGGCACAGGTTCTGCTTTACGTGCGCGTACAAAATTTTATAGTCGAGGAACGGTTCGTTGTCGAGATCCTCGAAGTTGAAGTTCTGTACTTGTTCTTCGGATACTCCATCCGAGAGAAGTTTCTCCCTAAACATCCTCAGTAGCGATGACTTGCCGCAGCGTCGTATGCCTGTTACTACCTTGATGGCCTTCTTATCTCTCCATTTCTCCAGGAGATTCATGTATTCTTTGCGCTCTATCATATTCTCTTTATGTTCTATTTATTCACTTTGCTATTCATTTTGCATTCTATCTTGATTGCTAAAAATGAAATGCGCTGCAAATATACGAAACTTTTTCGAGAAATTTGCAGTGCATTGCAAATTTCTTTCTGTAAAACTGATAACACTTTCTGTAATCTGTATATCCGAGAATTTGTATTTGTTTAGTTTTATTGCCCGATACATCCTATAGTTTTTATTGCCCGATACATCCTATAGTATGCGTATATATAAGCCGATGTAGTGGTTATCATACTGATGAAATTCATGCTGGTGATGGCTGCCTGCTGGGTGTTACCTGCCAGATAAAACACTGCAACAGGGAGTATATTTGAGCATATCAGCCATACCATGAAAACCAGGATAAGGGCTATGCCCAGTTTGCGCATGTTACCTCTGTGCTTGCTGTACAGATGGCAGCCGGCTATCAGGGAAGCGATGACGGAAATCAATACCATAGTGCTTTGTATCCAGGTGAGAATCGTTGTCGTGGGTGTTATCTGTCCGTTCTGCATCATCGTTACGAGATGAAGATTGAAGCATTGGCCCAGGATGAATGAGAGCACATAGTAAAGTACCATCAACTCGCTGCAGCGCCGTAGCAATTTGACGCCTGCTGGTAGCGTGAAGCGAAATATTCCCCATAAAGCTATAGGGGCGAGCTGCAAGACCAGTTGCTTGATGGTAACCAGGATGGGACTTATTGGAATCAGGATGGGACTTGTTCTGAAGGATAAGCCCGCTTGTCCGCAAACAGAAAATGCCAGCGAAAACAATGCGAAAATGCAATATGCATACATGGCATATTGTGCAATGCGATTTATATCTATAGAATAACTTTTTCTTTCCATAATTCTACGTTTGATGATTTTATAAACAGCTTATCTTGCATAAAACCATTGCAAAGATACGAAGTTTTTGGAAAATTCTAGCAAAATAGGTGGAAAATGTTTGGCTATGATATATTCTTATTAAAAGAATGGCAGAATGAATAATAAAAACTCTAAAAAGTTATAACGTATCTTCTTGAATATCAGTATTTGTTGCTATCTTTGCACGGTATATACTAATTGAAATATAGGTTTAATCATACAATGAATAATATGAAGAAGATATTTTTAGGATTGGCAGCTGCACTGATGTTGACTGCCTGCAACGAGAACAGACAGCCGGAGGCAATGACCAGCGTTGACTCTGCAAGTGTGGTAACCGATTTGATGATGAGTCGCAGAAGCATCCGTGCTTACAAGGATTCCGTCATCAGCCGCGATACCCTGAACGAGATTCTGAAATGCGGCATTCATGCGCCAAATGGTCAGAACCTGCAGTCGTACGAAATCAGAGTGATAGATTCTCCAGCACTCATCGATTCGATAACCCAAGCCGTGGTAAAGGATAATCCTAAGATAGCAGAGCGCAAGGGCTTCAAGAACATCTTCGTGAATGCTCCATGCGTGCTTTGCATCGCCTACGATACTACTTATGATATGGCACAGATTGATTGCGGTTTGCTTGGCGAGAACATCATTCTTGCAGCATGGTCAAAGGGCATCGGTTCCTGCTGCCTGGGCAGTTCAGCCCGTTGGATACTGGATTCGCCATCAGCCAAGCCTTACCTCGACCGTATGGCATTCTCCAAGAATTACAAGCTGCTCTACTGCATCGCCTTAGGTTATCCTGATGAATCGCCAGAGGCAAAGCCAAGACGCCAGGATATGATTAAGTTCATGGATTAAGACAAATGAAGTTTGATGTCCTGTTTCAGGATATCAAACTTTGAAGATAGATATGCATCTTTTTGAGACTTGTATGCAAAACATGAAACATCTTCTTCAAGTTCTTTTTTATGCAACTTTAAGTTAAAAAAGTTGCTCGTTTGGGAAACTTTGACTATTTTTGCTCCAAAAAGAACAGATATGAAAAAGAAATTCGATAATACAGATAATATTCTGGGGGGCATAGTAAAAAAAGTCCGTCAGGAAAAAGGGCTATCGCAAGAGGCTCTTGGAAAATATGTAGGATTGGGCAAAAGCAGCATCAGTAAGATAGAAAGCGGAAAGACCAATATTTCTATAGATGATGCTTCTGTTCTCTTGGAGGCTATGGGGGAGAAACTGAGTGTACACATAGGCAATCAGTATCCTCCAGTTGAGACTATGATGAAAGCGACAATCTTTGTCACGGTTGCTGCTTGCTGGTTTGCTGAGGATAAAAAAATTTCTAAACAGAAAGCTTTCAACTTCCTTCAAAAGAATCAAGGCATCAGATTTTTGGAGGAGAACTGGGAAATAGAGCAGACTCTGCCAAGGGAACAGATCATAGAGGATTTGACTCGTATCTGCAATAATCATATCGTAAAAGCTAAGAAAAAGAGGGTATAAATGAACTCATTAAAGATTGAGAATATGGAAAATAAGTATAATTATGAATACGTATTAGGTGAAATTGCTTGTTATATAGCAAAAGAATGTAACCTTACGCCAAGTGAAGCAGTTGGTGTGGTAATGAATGATGATTGCACAGACGCTGTCATTGAAGAAATTCAAAAATCAGACAGGATAGACATCGAAGCTTTGGCCTCTCGTTACTTGACGGAGGAGCTTTGCTAGTAATAAAAAAGTCTCTTGCTCATATAATTTGAGTAAGAGACTTTTTGGTTATAACGTTGCCAAATCAAAATATAGAAGGCGGGTAGAATCGTCTTTGTCATCGTCATTTAGAGGCATAAAGCCATTTTTTATGTAGAAAGGTACAGCATTGGCATATGCATCAACAGTAAGAAACCTGCAACCAGTTTTGTTATCATTAACGAAATAGCTTTTAATGAAATCTAATAGGTATGAACCTATATGTTGTCCATGAGCTAATGTGCTGATACCCAGTCTGCACAGTTTTACTGCCGGATATCCCTTTAGACGTTTTTCGTTGACAAAACGAGTTTTTCTAAAGCGATTGTATTCTGTTTTGCTGGCAAAATTGGATAATGAGATTTTATCATTAGCCAAACTGAAGAAGCCTAGAAGAACCCCTTCTTTATTTTGTGCGACATAACTTGTAGCTATAAGTGCTTTGCGGTAAGGCTGAGCTTCATTGACAATAAAATCATTTAAGTCTTCATCTCCGCAATCAAATGTTTCTACCTTTTCGTCTTCTTCCAGGCGTATGATACAGATATCATTGTATTCCATTCATTATGATACTTTTATGATTCCAGGGATTGTCTTGCCTTCTTTTCGCATTTGCTCACCACGCTGTAAGGCTGCTAACATAGCATGGTAATGCTCCAGTCTTATCTTTCTTTGTTCAGGAGTTTCCTTCTGAACTTTGTTCATTCTTTCCTCAAATCTTTTAGCATCTTCGCCATAAAGAATTGGGGTTTCTTTAATTGGTCTTGCCATATTTCGAAAGTTTAAATGTTCTTTTCTGCAAATGTACGACTAATATTTTAAGATACCAAACTTTTGGGAGGTTATTTTTGTTTTTGTCCTGTTTTTAAAGTATTAGTTGCTCTTGATGATAGATGCATTCCCTCCATAACACAACAAAAAAAGCATGGTGCAAATCGCTGCGCCATGCCCTAATAAAGAAAACCTTATAGTCAAAATAGAAATTAGCAATTCTTATGCTTATAATAGAATTTGTCCAATACTTATTTTAGTACTTTGTGTTCTGTGGATCGAAGTTGGTCCAGCCGCTCAGCCAGTTGTTGCTGCCATCGAAGGCACCGATGTAAGTTACTGCATCGAAACCTGTCCAACCGCTAAATGATGCGGCTTTCAGCAATGGGCTGCCTGCGATAGGAGTATATCCATCAGCACCTACCAGTGAAGTCCAGCTGTCGAAGTACTTGTTGCTTGGCTCAGAGAAGAAGAAAGTGTTGCTGTATGACTTCTGATTCTTGTCGATATCCTTCTTTGCTGCTGCATCGTAGAGATAGTCGCCATAAATCTTGTTGGCATCGCTTCCTATCGCATCCATACCTGCAAAGTATATATTCTGGAGCTTGAACTTCTTGTCCTTTGAATTCTGAACAGTTTCACCCTTTTCACCATCGATGATCAAGCCGATAGGCCAACCTAAGGCTACAGAGTTGATGCAGTTGAGGTTGGAAGAACGGCGGATCTGCATCGCAGCCTGGAACTTGCCGAGAGCAGAACCGTTGTTTGGATTGTATGCACCTGCTGTGATATAATCTGTGGTATTCTGGAACTGGCTATCCAAAACCTTAGGACCTACGAAGGTGATATTGGAGAAAGTGGCTGTGGTACGAGGATCTCCTGTTGCACCATCAGCGCAGTTATCGCTCTCGAAACCATTGCTCTGAGAGGTATCAGCTATCTTGCTGTCACGCAGAGAAAGACCGTACTGCACCTTTCCTGAGAAACCATTGTCTGTATCGAAATCATCATCCCAACCCTTGTAGGCTACGAGATACTTGCAGTTCACAGTACCACCAAACCACTCGAAGGAATCATCATTGGAATAAGATACCTGTACGTGGTCAATCTGTGTGCCTGAACCTACAGAACCGAAGGTCAGACCGTTGATTTCCTTATCTTTCTGGAATGGATAACCCGCAAACTCGATGCGTACATAGCTCAATGCTCCTGAGTTGTCGGCATCATCGCTGCCACCATGGTGAGTACGAGGACCACCTTCTATCTGCATATCAGTCTGGTTGTTCTTAGCCTTACCGCAAAGGATGATGCCACCCCAGTCGCCAGGCTTTCTGCTGCCAGCAGCCTCTTCAGAAGTGAAGACAATAGGTTCTGTAGCTGTACCCTTGGCGATGAGTTTACCGCCACGCTCTGCGATGAGTGCAGCCTTGGTCTGCTTGTCGCCCTTGATGATAGTTCCCGGTTCGATGGTAAGTTCAGCGCCATCTGCGATATATACCCATCCCTTGAGGAGATAAGTGCCTTTCTTCAAAGTCTGCTTGCCTGTGAAAACGAACTCCTGGTCGCCGTTTCCAATCTGTGTTCCGTTGGCGTTCTCCTTGTCGTCTGTACCGAAGAGAATCTGGTCGCAAGCCTTCAAGCCGCCATTGGTTGACCACTTGTAAACAACTTCTAATCCTGGATTTGGAGAAGGAGTTGGATCGTCATTGTCACTGCTGCAACTGCTCAATATGGCAGATGCTGCGAGGATGCCCATGCATCCATAGAAATACATCTTGTTCATCATTGTTTCTTGTATTTATTAAACAAACATCTAATTCATTTATTTATTAGTAAATCTAATTCATTGATTTATTAGCCGAATAACCGAAAATCTCATTTATGATCGATTAAAGAATAGTTTAGAATTTGTATATCGCCTGCAAACCGATGTTTCTGCCCGGCTTGTAGCATCTTGCAATTTCTTCCACTTCCTTCTTGCTTCCGTCGCTATACGTTACATCAGCAAACTGCTTGTAGTATATCTTTTCTGCAAGAAGATCTCTTACGTTGAGTTTCAGTTCGAGATGGTCGCCGAATTTCTTAGCCAGTGAAAGGTCGATGGTGTTGCGAGGCATCTCATAGCTGTGAGGCACTCGGGAGTTGGAGTCATCGCCTGTGCTTCCCTCGCTTCTTCCCACACCGATGATTCGCTTTCCGATGCGGTTGTAGAGTAGGGCGATATCCATCTTCAAAGGCTCATTCTTATAGAAGATGCCTGTGTTGATAAGGTATGGCGACTGTCCCTGCATCGGTCTGTCTTCCTCTTTCGCTCCCTTCTCAAACTGCACCTTACTCTTAATCAGGGCACCGTTGAACGACCAGCTGAAATCTTTCAGTCCGATGAAGTCGAGATTCTTTCTGATGTCCAGCTCCACACCATAGTTGTTGGCACTCTTTGCATTCTTATAAGAATAAATCAAGTCTGTGCCGCCAGCCACCGTGTAGGTCCACTCGATAGGAGAATCGAAATGCTTGTAGAAAACTGCTAATGAGATGAGTTCTCCACGGGATGGATACCACTCATATCGCAGGTCGAGGTTATCGACATAGCAGTTCTTCAGTTCTGTGTTTCCCTGTACGTTGCTGGCAAGATCGAAGTCATAATATACCGCCGGTGATACCTCGCGGAATTCTGGTCGGTTGATACTGTGTCCATACGAGAGGCGAGCCTGATGCTGGTTGCTGATCTTATAGGTCGTATTGAGAGATGGAAAAACATCGTCTGTCTTGTAATGACGGCTCGATTCACTCTTCTCGTAGTCACGGGAATTGGAGATGAGTTCCATATCATTATGCTCGAAGCGGACACCGGCGTGGATGCCGAGTTTGCCAAAGGGGAGAGACATCGCCAGGTATCCTGCGCCTAAGGTGTTGTGTCCGCGGTAGTTGTTGCGCATCTGCTTTTCCTCCAGAAGATACAGCTTGTCGTAACCCATGTTTGTCTCGTTGGAGAGCAGGGTTGGGATGTCGCTGTGGCGGAAGTCGGATGGCATGTTGTTAGCTGAAACATTCCAGTTGTAGATGAAGTTGCGGGTCTGGTATTCTCGGCTGCGATACTCTCCGTAGGCACCCACTTGCAAGTCTGGCTCAAAGTTGCCAAACTTGAAGTGGTGCTTGTCATTTACACCAAGAGAGAGAATGTGTTCATCGAGTTGAGTCCACTCGCGGGATATGTCGTTGCCGGTGCTCAGGGCATAAACGCCCGATTCAAGAGCATCGTCGATGAGAAATCTGCGACGGTCAGGCAAATGACGGTTGGCATACGCATACCCGATGCTCCAGTCAAGGGCGTCGCTAGTGAAGGTGTGCTTGCCGGTAAGCTGACCGTTATATGTAGTTCGACTGCGGTAGTAATACTCTGCGCTTCGCTCCAGGTTCGACTGGGCGCTCACGCCATCACGCCAGGTATATCGGCTGGTAGCCAACTGGTTGAAGATGTTCTTGAGCTGATACTTGTGATTGCCGTCCTTGGAAAGGAAGGTGAAGTTGAGCATTGCTCCGAGTCTCACGTTATTATTATACTGGTCGTCAACAGAGTGACGAAGATAGTTCGGCTTGTCGTTTGCCGCATCATAGATGCCATAGAGATTGTTCTCCATGTTCTCGTAGGTGCGGTATTCGTTGGTATAGTTCAGGGCGGCGAGCATGCCGAGTGTTCTTCCGCCCAGCATCCAGCGCTGGTTCAGGCTGGCCGCCAGTTTCAAGTCGCCCAAAGGCTTCCTGTTCTTGATGAGCCAATCATTATTAAGCCCGTTGCCCAGGAGCGAAGTAGCATAATCGCCCACCGGTTTCCCGTTGGCATCGAGCTGTGGGTTCAAGTCAGCATGGATGCCCCCATTCAGGTTTCTCAAGCCATTGTCGAACCCTAGGAAATCGGTTCCGGAACCTTTTGAGTAAGAGAAGTCCTTGAAGGCAGAAGATGTATTCCAGTTTCCGCCTACGGCGATGTTGAAACTGTTTTCTGCCGGAATCTCCTTGGTGTTGACGATGATGAAACCGCCCGAGTAGTCTGCGGGATATTCAGCCGTTGGCGACTTCACGATGGTGAGGTTGTCGATTTGCGAACTTGGGATGATGTCGAAGGAGAATGCCCTGGAATCAGCCTCAGAACTAGGCACAGCTCCTCCGTTCACCCACACATTGTTATAACGCTGTGACAAACCACGAACCATCACGAATTTATCGTCGATGAGGCTCACGCCTGGCACTCGGCGTATCACCTCACCCGCATTCGTATCCTGAGTACGAGATATTTCCTGTGCCGAAACATTGCTCACGATGACGGGACTGTTTTTGGCCACCTGTATCATTGCCGCATCCGTATTACGCCTTTCCACTGCGGTAACGGTCACCTCCTTCAGCTGCTGTTCATCAGGTTGCAGCGCAATCACCTGGTCTGCGTCCTTCGCCTGAACCCCGTCAATTTTTTGAGTCTTATATCCTATATAGTTAATATATAGTGTATATGTCTTTTCTTTATCCAATCCATCGATCTGGAAGTTTCCGTCGATGTTGGTGATAGCCTTCACGTTGGTTCCATCCACAGTGATGACTGCACCGATGAGTGTCTCTTTCGATTTCTGGTCGATAACCACACCCTTAATCTGTTGCGCCCACGTTGGCATGCTAGCCGCCGAGAGCAATCCTAATACAATAATTCCCCTTTTAATATTCATAACCTATATCGTTTGATTACGGTTGCAAAGGTATAGTGGTTTTATTACACTGGGGTTGCGATGAGGTTGAAAGGCATTGACGAAGCTGCGACAATGGTGTTACGGGCGAAAATCTGTTGCCTTTTTCGGGAATTTGAATCTTGAAAAATGGCATTAATACCTTGGTTTTGAGTGAAATGTATCTTTTTGCTATGCAAAACAGCAATTATTGTGATTTATGTTTGGCTGTTAACGGATTTTGTATTACCTTTGCATCTGAATACATATTTTATGTAAAACTTGTAATGGATAACGTTGTAATATATAAAATAGGTGTATTCAAGATAAAGAGAGGAAAAGAGACGAGTATCATAAGAGATAATAATATAAGAAGAGAAGATATATGAAAATGAAGGTTTTATTTGCTTCCCTGTTGCTGGCTGCTTCAGGGCAAGTGCTGGCACAGTCTTCCGGACAGGTCGGGGGACAGGTCTTCGATGAAAATGGAGACCCTGTAGTGGGTGCACAGATCATGGTGAAAGGTTCTAAAACCGGAACCGTGACCGACATTGATGGTAAGTTCAGCTTGCCGAGTGCTAAACAAGGAGAAACAATTGTAATCACTTATCTTGGTATGGATTCACAGACCGTGAAGGCGGCGCCGGGTATGAAGGTCAACATGCAGTCGCAAGACCGTCAGCTCGATGAGGTCATCGTGGTGGCATACGGCGAGCAGAAGAAATCATCCTTCACGGGTTCTGCGGGCGTAGTGAAAGGTGACCTTTTGGAGAAAAAGCAGCTCACCAATGTGTTCAGCGGATTGCAGGGCGAGGTAGCCGGTGTGCAGATGACCAATACTTCCGGTTCGCCAACAGCCACTCCTTCTTTTGCCATCCGTGGCTTCAGTTCCATCAACGCCGGAACATCTCCGCTCATTATCGTGGATGGTGCTCCATACGATGGCGGATGGAACAACCTCAATCCTAACGATGTGGAGAGTGTCACCGTGTTGAAGGATGCGGCATCCAACGCCCTCTATGGTGCCCGTGGTGCCAATGGTGTTATCATGATTACCACCAAGAAGGGTAAGGCTGAGAAGGCTACCATCAGCTTCGAGGCTAAGTGGAGCGGCAACAGTCGTGCCACCATCGATTACGACCGCATCACCGACCCTGCCGAGTATTATGAAACCTATTACAAGGCTCTCTATAATTATAATGTACGCGACAAGGGCATGTCGGCTTTCGATGCGCATGTTGCTGCCAATGAGACTATGGGCAAGACAAGCGACAAGGGCGGATTGGGCTATGTGGTCTATGCCGTTCCTGAGGGACAGTATCTCATTGGAACCAACGGCCGCCTGAACCCGAATGCCACCCTGGGCAATCGTGTTTATAACAACGGCAAGTTCTATACTCTTACCCCTGACGACTGGGTGGATGAGGCTTTCCGCAATGCGCTGCGCCAGGAATACAACATGAGTATTACCGGTGGTAGCAACAAGATGACCTACTATGCTTCCCTGGGCTATCTGAAGAACGAGGGTATCGTATATAACTCTGATTTCGAGCGATATACAGCCCGTGTCAAGGCTGATTACCAGGCCAAGGACTGGCTGAAGGTGGGCACGAACATCAACTTTGCCCATACCGACCAGAATGATGTGAGCGATGGTAGCCAGACGGTTTTCGATATCACCACCCGCTTTGCACCTATCTATCCGGTTTATCTGCGTGATGGCGAAGGCAACATCATGACCGATGAGAATGGCAAGATGTATGACTATGGTGATGGTGGAAATGGCGGTGCACACCGTCCTACGGGATTGGAACCTCTGAGAAACTTCCTGCAGACGGATAGACTCAACGCCAACAAGACCTTTACCAATGTGTTCACCCTCAATGGTTTTGCTGATATCACCCCTGTCGAGGGCTTGAAGCTGACACTGAACGGCACCGTGACCGACAATGAGTGGAAGAATACACAGACCACCCAGCCTTTCTATGGAAATACTGCAACGGTTTATCCGGGTGGATATGTATATAAGGCAGCTTATCAGACCTATACGGTCAACTTCCAGCAGATAGCCAACTACAGCAGGCAGTTTGACAAGCACAGCTTTACCCTGATGCTGGGTCATGAGAACTATAAGTACATGTATAATTACCTGAGTGGTGACAAGGAGAAGATGTTCTCTTATTTCGGAGCACAGGAACTGGATGGTGCCGTGAAGGTGATTTCCAACGGCAGCAACACCAGCAATTATAACACCGAGGGTTATTTCTCCCGACTGATGTACGATTACGATGGCAAGTATTTCCTGCAGGCATCTTACCGTAGAGACGCCTCATCCCGCTTCCATCCCGACCATCGCTGGGGTAACTTCTATTCCTTCGGCGGAGCCTGGATTCTGAGCAAGGAAAAATGGTTCCAGTCTTCCTGGATTAATATGCTGAAGCTGAAGGCTTCATGGGGGCAGCAGGGTAACGATGCCATCGGCGACTACCGTTACACCGATACCTACTATCTCAGCAATTTCAATGGCGAGGTAAGTTTCGTGCAGAACACCGTGGGTAATCCGAATATTACCTGGGAGACCAACAGCAACTTCAATGCAGGTATCGAGTTTGAACTCCTCAAGAGCCGCATCACGGGTAGCATCGAGTACTTCAGTCGCAAGACCACCGATATGCTCTGCTTCGTATATGTGCCATTCTCAGGCGGTTATACCGGTTCTTATGACAATGTGGGTGATATGGTCAACCGCGGTGTGGAGGTAGATTTGCACTTTACGCCTATCCGCACCAAGGACCTCTCGTGGATGATCAACCTTAACGCCACCCACTACAAGAACAAGATTACGATGCTCAACGACGACAATAAGGGCAGTATGCTCGATGGACATCCTGGTTACGTAAGCGATCCTTACTTCTATGGCGAGGGTCTGCCTATGCACACCTTCCGCCTGAAGAAATATGCCGGAGTTACGGCAGATGGTGAGTCTTCCTGGTATGTGAAGGATGAGGCTACCGGCGAACTGACCACAACTACATCCTCCACCGCAGCCTCTTATTTCAACTGTGGTACACCAGACCCAGACCTTTATGGAGGTTTCAGCAGCAACCTGGCATTCAAGGGCTTCGACTTCTCCATCACCTTCAACTACAGTCTGGGCGGCAAGGCCATCGACTACGGTTACAAGGCTTTGATGGGTAATCCATCTTCCGGCAACACCGGATTCTCCCTGCACAAGGATATCCTGAAGGCATGGTCAGAAACCAATACCAATTCTGATATCCCACGCTTCCAGTATGCCGTGAAGGATGTGGATACCAGTTCGGCCATCACTTCCGACCGCTTCCTGACGAATGCTTCCACGCTTACCCTGCAGAATATCAACCTGGGCTACACCTTCCCACGAAAATGGGTAAATAGTTTAGGATTGAGCAACCTGCGAGTATATGTATCGGGCGACAACCTCTACTATTGGAGCAAGCGCAAGGGCTTCGACCCTCGTGGCGGCTTCTGGGGTACTTCTTCTGAATCATCCTATGCGCAGGTTCGTTCCTTCACCGGAGGCATCTCTGTGCAGTTCTAAAGATACGACAAAAACAATAAGACATGAACAAAATGAAAAGAAATATCAATCATATCATCGCAGCGATGGGGATGGCACTGGGTGTGCTGAGCCTCAGCAGCTGTATAGAGGAAACCTATCCGAACAATCAGGCGGTGCCTGGGCAGATCAGTTCCTCAAGCAAGTCGTTGGAATATCTTGCCAACAGTCTTCCTTCTTTCCTCACCACCTGGAATACCTACGGCGGTAGCGACTATACCCAGGACTGGGGTTATCCTTGCCAGATGTACATGCGCGATTTGCTCTGCGAGGATTTCCCGATGAGCGACAATGGCTATAACTACTGGTCGTATACAGAGGATGGATCTACTCTGCGCTACGCATATTATTATCCATTCTACTACTATTATGCATTCATCAAGAATGCCAATAATGTCATCTCTACCGCCAAGAGTTCGGTGGAGGGTGGCAACAAGAGTGCAGCGCCTTATATGGGACAGGGCTACGGCTATCGTGCCATGCTCTATCTCGACTTGTACAGACTCTATGAATATCGCAAGACGGGTGTGGCTACTCTGGATGATGCCGCTGAGAAGGCTGGAGTATATGGACTCACGGTGCCTATCGTAAAGGAAACTACCAGCAAGACGGAACTGGGCAACAACCCTAGTGCGCCTTTCTACACCATGTACCGTTTCATCATGAACGACCTGAACCTGGCTGAGGAGGCGCTGGACGGTTACAGCCGAAGCAACAAGGCTTTCATGGACAAGAGTGTAATCTATGGTCTGAAAACCCGTCTGTGGCTTGCCATGGCATCCCGCTTTGAGCAGAGTGCCGACGACCTTGCCAAGCAGATTGAGGCCGATAAGAACGAAGACGGATATGGCAAGTTGGGCATCACTTCTGCTAACGACTGCTTTGCCAAGGCTGCTGAATATGCGCAGAAGGCCATCCATGCCGATACCTACAAGCCACTGACAGAAGCGGAGTGGTCGGATACCAATACGGGCTTCAACACTGCCAACGATTCCTGGATGTTCGGTACGCTTGTTAACAGCAAGGAGCAGATTAACACATCAGAGTGGTACACCTTCTGGGGCTGGATGTGCTCGGAGGCAGCTTGGAGCATGGCTCAGTATAACTCATACCGCTGCATCAGCAAGGCACTCTACGACAAGATTTCCGTGAAAGACTGGCGCCGCCAGAGTTGGGTAAATCCTGCTGATGCCGGAGAGAAGATCAATGCGGCTGGCAAGGACAGTGTGCCTGCGGGCTACAAGACCAAGATGACGGGTGAGCAGTGGGCCAAGCTTCCTCAGTATGCCAACATGAAGTTCCGTGCAGGTAGTGGCGGTATCACCAAGAACGACCTGGAGACCGGTCAGATTGCTTCGCTGCCGCTGATGCGTGTAGAGGAGATGTACTTTGATTATTTCGAGGCCATTGCTCACACCCAGGGTGTAGAGGCAGCAGCCCAGGCTTTGCAGGACTTCGTGAACACGTATCGTTACACCGACGGTTCCTACAAGTGCAAGGCAAAGACCATGGACGATTTCATCACAGCCCTGATGGTGCAGCGTCGCATCGAACTGTGGGGTGAGGGCCTGGTGTTCTTCGATTACAAGCGTCTCAATCTCCCTATCAAGCGCCATTATGCAGGCAGCAACTACGAGCCAAACTATCAGCTCAACTCTTATGCCGGCTATGTGGCACCTTGGATGAACTATATGATTCCTGAGGATGAGAAGGATAGAAACCCGGCAGTGGTGCTTGGTCCAAATCCATCTGGTGCCATCACGGCAGAGTAATTTATTTAAAAAGAACAAGAAAAATGAGAAAGTTACAACATTTATTATATATGCTGCTTGTGGGTATGGCCATCACTGCCTTCACTGCATGTAGCGACGATGATGATTATCAGCCTGCCCAGAAAGTGGCGGAGGATAATATGGGAGCCTACTTTGCTGCAGCCAATGCAGCCAGCGAGGTGCTTACTCCTGAGGAATATGCGGCTCGACCAACGGTTGATTTAAAGGTGAAGCGCCAGAACACCAAGGGCGATGTTTCCATCCCTGTGGTTGTGGATAAGGCAGATGCCGTGTTCAAGGTTCCTGCTGCTGTGGAGTTTAAGGATGGTGAATCAGAGGCAACTCTTTCCGTAGCTTGTCCTGGTCTCCAGGCACTTCAGTCATATCAGTTTTCCATCCATCTGGATGAGGCTGCCACGAATCCTTATGTCAAGGTAGATGGTTCTCCGGTGTTTAATTACACGGTGATGGTGGCCCGTTGGGTCAAGGTAGTGGAGAATGCCACCTTCATGTATCAGAGCGATATCTTCCCATCAGTCAAGTCAGATATCTATCAGTTGGAGGGTCAGAACAAGTTCTACATCGAGAACTATCTGGGTTCTGGCATCAACCTGGGCTTCTATATTATTCCGCAGGATGCCAACGGCACATGGACCACTTCGGCATTCTCTGCTTCCGACAGAAGCACCTGGAAGGGTATCTTCATGCCAGCCGACCATTATATGAACGATCCTGATGGCGGTACTTACTGGTATCTGATGAAGGATGCTGATAACTATGAGTATGCCAGCTGGACACCAGAGGGAGCTGACAAGGGCATCAGCTACATCAACTTCTATCTGGATACCACAAGCGATGACTATGCATCCATCGACATGAGTGGTTCAACCACATCATACGCCGGCTTCCAGACTCCTTATATCTATTATTCAGACGGCAATGAATCGGGCTATACCTATATATATATGTATTGGGACAGCACCAATATTCCAGCCGCAGAGTAATGAAACTTTTTAAAGAAAGAAAACGATGAAAAAGAATCAATCAATAATACGCAAGATGGGGATGCTGCTGATGGCAGCATTCCTCCTTGCCACAACCTTCACTGCCTGCAGCAGTGACGATGTGGTGAAGACGCAGTTGGAGACTCCTGCTGTTACCGAAGGAAGCAAGACGGTAAGTTCGCTGGCTTTCAACTGGCAGCCTGTGGCTGGCGCTTCCCAGTATGCCTACGAACTTTACGATGCTGATGAAAAGGTAGTGCAGGGTGGTGTAACCGCTGCCACATCTGTAGTTACCACGGGCTTGAAGCCTAGCAGCACCTACACCCTGAAGGTATGGGCATATTCGCCTTTGAACAGCGATAAGACCACTTCGCCTATCGCAACCCTCAAGGCAACCACCAATGCCAAGACTCCGCTGGTTAAGCCTACTCCTACGGCTGAAACCGGTAATGGCGGTGTCACGATTTCATGGCCGGCAGTGGAGCATGCCGATTACTACAAGTACAGTTATACCGTAGATGGCGAGGTGAAGACGGGTAGTGTGGAAACTAACAGTGTGACCCTTACCGACCTGCCTATCGGCGAATATACCATCCAGATTATCGCATCGAGCAACGATGAGAACTATGCCGATTCTGAGCCTATCTCGCTCACCTTCCAGCGCACCAAGAGTGAGCTTTGGCGAGCTGACGGTACTTATACATCCGTAGGTTTGGGCACCAGTTTCAAGGCAACCATCGTGGCATACGATGATGGTACCTATACCATCGATAAACCGTTTGGCGAGGAAGGCTATAGCATCAGCTTCACCGTTCCGGAGGGTTCTACCGAGATTACTCCTGTGGGTACGGCAAGCAATGGCTATTATGCTTTCTATGTAAGCAGCCAGTATTATGTAAGTCTTTATACAGCTGGCGGTTATTCTGAGTTTGATGGCACCAAGGAAGAGGGTGATGTCTGGTTCTATTCTTACCTGAACGATTATGATGGCAACCAGGTAGGTGAAGGTGGTTACGATGAATTCACCTGGAGCGAGGGTGATGACATCCCTGAGGGCTGCAAGGAAGAAGTTCCTGCGCTTCTCACCACAACCTGGAATCAGTATGCACCTTATTATAATGCCACTCCATTAGATAATGGTCAACCATCGCTTACGGGCTGTGTGGCTACGGCTTTGGCTCAGATTATGAATTATTATCAGTATCCTGAAAAGTATGCCGATGGCACCAAGATTGATTGGAACCAGATGTTGCCTACTTACGAGGGTGTGGAATACACCGATGCCCAGGCAAATGCCGTGGCTCAGTTGATGGCTCATTGTGGAGAGGCAGTGAATACCACTTATGGTTCGGGCGTCAGCTCCGCCTATCCATCCGAGGCAGCAACGGGACTTCCTGCCAAGTTTGGCTACATAGTGAAGTATTACGGTTATCGTGATTATCCTAATGCGCAGGATGCCAAGCTTTGGAAGGAGGTTGTATTCCGCGAGTTGAGTGCCGGTCGCCCAGTGCTTTATGGCGGTACTTCTTATAAGAATGGTGAGGCAGACTATTTCTCTCATTCTTTCGTCATCGATGGTTATGACAAGCAGGGACGTGTGCATGTAAACTATGGCTATGGTGGCAAGGGCGATGGCTATTTCCCTATCGACAAGTTGCCGATGAAGTTTGATGGTTGGGATGAGACCTTTGATACCTATCAGACATTGGTAGTCATTCATCGTCCTCAGGATGGTGAGATTGATTATACTTTGCAGCCACAGTAAAGCAGATTTTTTGAAAATGTAGATATATATATATATATGGATTATCCCGATAGGCATATTGTTGCCTATCGGGATAATTGTTTTTGTATATAACGAATGAAACAATAGTGATGTAATGGGATAAAAAAGTTTAAATAAACGCAAAAAGTCAAGTTTTTGACGTAAAAAACAAGACTTTTTGCTATCTTTGCAATCGAAAAAAGAAACGTAATATGGTTATAACAAGACAGATAAAAGAAAAATTGTCATCAACTCCTGCTGGAGTTGTACTGACAACACGAGACTTTGGTGTGGAGATGCGGTATCAGCCTGCACTCGCCAAGGCCCTCAGCCGTCTTGTGCTCCAAGGCGAATTGCTGAAGATAGCTAAGGGGAAATACTATATCCCTAAGAAAACAATATTTGGAACGCTGAAACCTTCCGACTCAGAACTCGTAAAAGACTTTCTGGAGCAAGATGGAAAAATAGTTGGTTACATAACAGGAACAGCTGCATTTGCATCTATGGGACTTACCACTCAGATAAGTTCATCTATATTAATAGGTACCAACAAATATCGTCGCCCTACTATCCGAAATGGCGTGAAGGTTTCTTTCCTCTTGCAGGAAAATATTATCACTTCAAGCAATATCCCATTGCTTAGGATACTGGATGCGTTGCGCTTGATAAAGGAAATTCCAGCAACATCACCCGATGAATGTGTAACAAACATCTGCAAGGCAATAGAAGTACTTTCGCAGGAAGAAAAGCAAGAACTTGCAGAATTGTCCTTGGCATACACCCCTTATGTAAGGGCATTGCTTGGAGCTATATATGAAAATATGGAGCTTGATACACAGGTTATCAGTAGTACACTGAATGGAGTAACGAGCTATAAACTCCCTATCTCTGATAAAGTATTGTCAAACAAAAGAAACTGGAATATCATATGAGATTACATGAAAACCGGGAACTGTTCTCTGCTGCATTGCAGGCTGCATCCCAACCGCTAGAAGAAGGCGGGCTTGGCATCAAGAGCAAGATTTACGCTGCTATATTTAAATCATGATTCAGTATATATAAGCATAAAATAATTTCTAATAAAATTTTAAAGCTATGAATATGAGGAGATTTATATTTTTTCTGATTGTCTGCGAGTTCTTTTCTTTGGCATGTATTGCTGCAAATAAGACTATTATAAAAGGACATATTGTAGATGAATTTGGTAAGAACGTTGAATTCGCTAGTGTATATGTAGATAGTATATATGCAGTATCTGACAAGGAAGGAAATTTCTCTCTGGTGGTGCCCGATGGTATGAAACAGGAACTTGTGATTAGTCATATCAGTTATCAGACCAGTAAAATTCCTTATGATGTATATAGCAAAAAGACTTCGCTGCAACTTACGTTGAAGGAAAAGACCTGTGATTTGTCTGATGTAACTGTTGTTTCCAGTAAAAAGCAGGAAGGCATTCTGGGGAAAGGAGTTCGGGCACCAGGTGATGTTGCATTTCATAACGTTAGAAACACGAAATATGAAACGGGCCCCTTATTTGTTGTAAATAAAGACTATTATGTGAAAACAGCCAAGTTGCGAGTACAAAAATGTACTTTTGCTTCATGCACAATTCGTTTAATCATTTATGAAGTAAAGGGAACAAATTTTATGCCTGTACAGCATCGACCTTTGTACGTCCGATTATCCGAAATTTCAGATAAGAAGGATTTATCTGTTTGGATAGAAGAACCGTTGAAACTGGAGCGCAATCATAAATATTATATAGGTGTAGCTGTTATGGCAAGTAGCGGTAATGGCGAAATTCATTTTCCTGCTTATTTCAAGAAGGGCTGCGTAAGAAATCTGTGTACTGATAGAAAAAAGAATTTGCCAGTAACCTTGGGCGTTTCTCTTTATGGTATATCTGCAAAGCATCTTCAGTAATATTTTTTATTGCAATAACTAAAGATATTTAAATATTTAACCCTATATTTGGCGATAAATAAAGAAATAACTATATTTGCAGCATGATTACGGAATATGGTATAGAGGCAAAGTCTAATTCTGAGATTATATCAGAATTGGGAGGACGATTCAAGCAATATCGTCTGTTCAGCAATCTCACTCAGAAAGAGGTGGCTGTAAAGGCTGGTGTGAGCATTTTCACCATTAGCCAGTTTGAAAAAGGCGAAGCTAAGAACATAGGCTTTGGCACTATTCTTTCTCTGTTGAGGAGCATTGGATTCCTGCAGGAAGCAGAGAAACTCTTGCCGCCGCTGCCAATGTTGCCTAGCCAAGTGAAGAAAATGAATGAAAAGAAGGAAAGGGTAAGACATGAAAGATAATGTTGTGCAGGTGAATTTGTGGGATAAGAATGTGGGCTTGTTGTCTTGGGATGACAAGCGCAGCTGCTCTGTCTTCCAATTCGACAAGGATTTTATGCAGTATGGATGGAATATTGCTCCATTGGTAGCACCGTTGGATTCTGTTTATGTCCAAAGAACTTTCCCTATGTCTGGAAACAGAGAAAAACTTTATGCAGGTTTGCCTGAGTTCATAGCAGATTCTCTGCCTGACCATTGGGGAAATGTGGTCTTCCAGAAATGGATGGAAGCCAATCATCTGCAATCCAAAATGGTAAATTCAGTGGATAGACTGTCTTTTATCGGTAAGAGAGCAATGGGTGCCTTGGAATTTCAGCCTGCTCATATCCAGGAGGATGCATCTGTAAATATCGAGTTGGCTTCACTTTATGAACTTGCCAATAAGATATTTCTGGACAGGCAGGATGTGAACATTGATATGAGCAACAGTCTTATTCTGGAAAATCTGTACAAGGTGGGAACTTCCGCTGGTGGTCAGCGTCCTAAGGCTATTATCGGTATGGATGAGGCTACAGGTATTATTCGTTCTGGCCAAGCCGATTTGCCAACTAACTTTAAGCACTATATATTGAAGTTTGATACAAGCAGGAAAAATGAACTTCCTTTTACCAGGGTAGAAATGGCTTATTATCTGATGGCCAAGGATGCCGGTATCAACATGATGCCTTCTCGTTTGGTAGAGATTGAAGGGACCCAGAATTTCCTGACCCAACGCTTTGATAGAGTGGAGGGTAGAAAAATATATACTCAGACTTTAGCTGCCATGAGTTCCTTGGCTGATACTTACGAAGATTTGTTTGTGGTGGGTAGAAAACTGAAATTGTCTGCAGAAGAGCAAACCCAGCAGTATAGAAGAATGGTGTTTAATGTTCTTGCAGAGAATGTTGATGACCATACCAAGAACTTCTCATTTGTGATGTATCCCAATGGAGAATGGCATATATCGCCAGCTTACGACATCGTATTTTCCGCCGATCCTGATTCGCATTTCTATCGTAACCATGAACTTACGGTTCTTGGCAAGCGAAAGAATATAACGAAGCAGGATTTGATGCTTTTTGCACAAAGACAGGATATCAGAAATGCTTCTAGTATCATAGAAGAAGTGGAAGACGTGGTGATGAACTTCAAGTCTTATGCCGAAAAAGTGGAAATCGATGAGCACTGGATACGCAAAATAGAACGGGTTTTGGAAGAAATCCGTAAGTAAGCGATTTCATCAGGCAATATTTTTAGCCCCCTTACTCCTTTATCTCTTTCATGTTTGCAGGATTATAGGGAGTCAACTGCTGCATCTCCTGCTCTGTTGCTTCAGGCAAGGAAGGTATCTTGTTTCTGATGCAGAAATCGGTAATGGCGGCAGCTGATTCTTTGGGAGTAGAAGAATCCGGTTTGATGGATTGCTTCTTTTCTACATACTCCTTTTCCGTGATATATAGCTCGGTAATCACATGGATGAGTTGCTGCTGCTTGTCTTTCTTATGAGAGAAAAGATAGCTGTTGTCTGATTTCTGGAAGAGCAGGTCCTTGAAGGAATAGTAATCTTCAGGACTTATCTGATAGGTTTCCACCACATGGTCGTAGATATCTGTCTGGGTATAACCGAAAAGCTGGTGCGTCAGATTCTTGTAGGTAGGAAGCTGGTTGATTTCTATCTGACAGATATTCCGGCTGCTGTCCGTTTGAATACTGCCTATTGTCTGCTGATTGAGCAGGACGAGTTGAGAGCCCAGTGAATCTTTCAGCTGATATTTCTTTCGATATTGCTCAATAAGTGTCTTCTCTTCCGGCCAAGGTCGGAAGGTTCCTTCGTCACTAACCATGAATGCTCGCTTTTTGTCTTCGGAAACGAGTCGGCTGTTGTGAAGATTTCTTTTGGAATAGGCATTGAGATCCGTCTTTCCATTCTTCAGGTTGATGTAATACTCCACGATGCCGTCGTTGAAGTATTTCATTACAGAGTCGTTGGTCTGGTAACTGCGATAATATCCCTTGAGTCTGATGAAGTGAGGACGGTGCCCTGTTACGTTCACATCCTCCAGTTTCTGTATTTTGGTAATATGTCCAGGCATCTTCTCTTCCTTGTTCTGTGCCATGAGACTGGTAGGAAGGAAGAGGAGAAGCACAAACAGATATTTCATATAATAATGATGATGTTTCATATTGATGATGCTTTAAAAAACTACTTAATGATGTGCAAAAGTAAGAATAATCAGTTAGATGCGCAAAGAAAATCTGTTATTATTAGGTTAAAACCGTAATTAAGTAAACTGTTTCAGAGAATTTGGCGTTGATGAGGGAAGAGATGAGAACAATGTTGCGCTCATTCTGCAAAGCCTTCATGATGAGATCCGTCTCTTTCTTGCGGTCGCAGAAGTATTCTGTTCCCTTATATCCGTAGATAACAAATGGGTTATTCAGCTGTTAAACGTAAGTATATTAGCTTCATCGTCCATCGAAAGTAGTTTCATCAGGCACCGAAACTACTTTCGATGCCTGATGAAGCTAACTTCGTTTTTGTGGGTGAGTCGTTGCGAATACCATCAAAGTTGCGTAATGTTAAGATAGTAATAATCTTTTAGGTAAGAGATATATTAGTAAGAACTTTATTACTAATTAATTTTTTACTAGTTATACTGATGCCATTTTCAGTTTCCCCGAATTCAACAAGCATGTGTAAATTTATGAAATGCCTCAACCTCATAGGTCGAAATCGGTTATTATGAGATTAAAACCGTAATTAAGTAAACGATTTTATATAATTATAATACAGAAAAGGGTGGTTATTGCTTTTCTTTTTGTACCTTTGCAGCCGTTTGGCAATTGTGAGTACCAAATCATATCTAAAGGAAAAGAATATCTAATAATAAATAAAAAGTAATGGCTACACTTACAATTTCTATTATTGTCGTTTTCGTGCTCGGCTATGCACTCATAGCTACCGAAAGTTTGACAAAGGTAAACAAAGCAGCGATTGCCCTGTTGATGTTGGTAGGTTGTTGGACCCTCTACATGGTGGATCCGATGCAGTATCTCCAGTTGATGCACCCTGATTATACAGGCGGCGCTGCAGGTATGGTAGAGAAGGTGACCGGAATCATCCAGGAGCATCTGGGCGATACCGCTACTACACTTTTCTTCCTGATGGGTGCGATGACCATCGTGGAAATCGTAGACCAGAATGGCGGTTTCAACTGGGTTCGCAAGGTGATGAAAACCAAGTCTAAGCGTGGGCTCCTCTGGCGTATTGCTATTCTCACTTTCTTCCTCTCTGCCATCCTCGACAACCTGACTACCAGTATCGTGATGATCATGATTCTCCGCAAGCTCGTCACCGATCACAAGGACCGCATGGTTTATGCATCCCTCGTCATCATCGCAGCTAACTCGGGTGGTGCTTTCTCACCAATCGGCGACGTTACCACCATCATGCTCTGGAACAAGGGATTGATTACTGCAGCCGGTGTTATCGCAGAGATCTTCATCCCATCTGTGGTTTCTATGGTGATTCCTGCTCTCATCCTTCAGACTATGTTGAAGGGCGAACTCGTGATGCCTGAGGTTTCTGCCCAGCAGAATGCTGCGGTCAGCGATTTCACCGAAGGTCAGCGCAAGGCTGTGTTCTGGTTGGGAGTAGGCGGTCTGATCTTCGTGCCTATCTTCAAAAGTATCACCCACCTGCCTCCATTCGTAGGAATCCTCCTGGTATTGGGTGTTCTCTGGACTGCTACCGAAATTTTCTATCGCGGTTTGCATCGCGGACAGGATGCAGAAGGAACTCAGAAGCGAGTAACCAAGTTGCTTTCTCGTGTAGATATGAGTACCATCCTTTTCTTCCTCGGTATCCTGATGGCAGTATCTTGCTTGGCTGAGATTGGTGTGTTGACTGTTTTGGGTCAGGGCTTGAACGTCGTATTCGATGGCAACCATTACCTCGTAACTGGTATCATCGGTGTGCTTTCAAGTATCGTGGACAATGTGCCTCTGGTGGCTGGATGTATGGGAATGTATCCTGTGGCTGCCGCTGGCGATATGGCTGTGGATGGTGTCTTCTGGCAGTTGCTGGCCTACTGTGCCGGTGTAGGTGGTTCTATGCTGATTATCGGTAGTGCTGCTGGTGTGGTAGTAATGGGCTTGGAGAAGATTACTTTCGGCTGGTATATGAAGCACATCTCCTGGATTGCTTTCGTAGGTTACATCGCAGGTATCGTTTGCTACTGGTTCATCCGCACCTTCCTTTATGCAATCTAAGGGATAAGCATTTCTGTTGAAAGGGACAATAGTTTTCGCTTACGTGAAAAGTTTATGTAGAAAAGTCTCATAGTCTCATTTTCTGTTGAAAATATCGGCTTAAAGACTTGATAGATAATAAGATAAAAAGAATGAGACTTCTCGGTTCTGATGCTGGGAAGTCTCATTTATTTATGATGGAATATCTGGTTAAAGGTTATTCTTGTTGATGATTGATTTTGGCAATCATTATTGTGTTGCCTGTCTTGTCCTAGAAAAAGTTGACACAGTATAAATCAACTTAAAAATAACAAATATGGACAAAGACAAAATGGATTTAGCGTTGAGCATAGCTCGCAGTTATTATCAGTATCATGTACCAGTTAGAGAAATTATGGCAAAAATGTCAATTAGCAGTACTTCAGTTTACAGAATTCTTGGTAACTTTGCAACCAATAATCCACAAATCGTAGAAGAAATGAAGCAAAATGCAACACCAGAAAATCTCTCGCAGGAGAACATTGAATTGAAGAAACGCTTGGCAGCTATGGAGCAAGAACTCCATGAGGCAAAGATGGCAGCTGCCGCCTATAACAAGATGATTGATATTGCAGAGCGTCTTTATAAGATTCCTGTGCGAAAAAAATCTGGACCCAAACAGTAAAGGAACTTCGTGCAGAGGACAAAAACTATAGTGTTTCTGGCCTCTGTAAACTGTTTGGGTTTACTCGTCAAGCGTATTATCAGCACGAAGACAATATGCTTGCAGCCTTGGCAGAGGAATCGTTTGTAATAGAGTATGTTAAGTCTATTAGAAAGCAAGATCCAGGTATCGGCGGTCGTAAACTCTGGCTGATGTATTGCAAGGAGTTTGGAGAAGAGAACGCCATGGGACATTGCCGTTTCGAGGATATAATATCAAGGTACAAGTTGGGAGTGCGTTCTTCCAACCGAAAACCTCGTACAACGGACTCTCGTCATGGGTTACCCACATACCCCAACAAGATAAAAGAACTGATACCATCATCACCCAATGAAGTTTGGGTGAGCGACATTACATATCAGAAGATTTGGGATGATGCCGAACAAGGCACTTATCATTTCTGCTACATTTCTTTGATTACGGATTATTACACAAAAGAAATCATTGGCTATTCTGTCGGTGAGTCACTCTCCACCAGGTTCCCTTTGAAAGCCCTAAACATGGCCTTAATGCGCATGGAAAGTTATAAGGATATTATTACACCAATCCATCATTCCGATAGAGGTGTACAATATGCTAGTAACGAATACATCAAATTACTAAGGGAATACGGTATCATACCTAGCATGACAGAATGTGGCAATCCGAAGGATAATGCTGTAGCAGAGCGTGTCAATAACACGTTGAAGAACGAGTTATTCATGGGGCTTTCTTTTACTTCTTTACAGGAAGTAGAAGAGGCTTTAGAAAGGGCAGTACACTTTTACAATGAGTTACGCCCTCATGGAAGTATCGGGATGCTAACACCAAAGGAAGCTGCGAAACAAAAGGGAAGTTTAAAGAAAAATTGGACAAGTTATAGGGAAAAGTACATAAAATCCTTGTCAGTTCAGGAAAAATGATTAATTTTGCAGCAAAATTGTAAAAACCGCGATCCACCCCTAGGGGTGGGTCCTTTGTCTACTTCTATTAGGAACTAGAATGAAGTATGTAAATACTAACTAGGAATAAGATAGAAGATTGACAAGTAGAATTAGGAATAGAGAAAATAATTGTCAACTTACAATAGGAATAAGGAACTATGTAGTCAACTAAATATAGGAAACTACAGCCAAATTTGGGTTCTTAGTTTGGGCACTTGTTGCCCGCCTCGTGAGCAACGGCTGCTCATCTCATGTTCATCGATTCCCCATCACGTGATCCCCGAGGGACCGCTTGGAGAGCATGGCAGGAACTTCTGGAGGGGTGACTCCAAGTTTAGTCAGCTCAGCATCTTTAGCGAGTTGAACAATCTCAAGATTCTCACGTTGAAAGATGAATACAGTAGCTGTTGTGGTATAACCAAGAGTGAATTGACTCAATATTTCCGTGAGGGCATCGAGGAGATGGCTGAGCATAATGGACTCACTTATGAGGAGACCTTGCAGCAACTCAAGCAGCATTATGATGGCTACCATTTCAGTATCAATAGCGAGGATATCTTCAATCCTTACAGCATTATCAATGCCTTGGACGATAAGGAGTTTAATAGCTATTGGTTTACCATCTGGTACGCCTACGTTCCTGATAGAACTGATGCAGCAGAAGAATTTGGACATGCTCAATCTGGACGATCTGTGGATACAGGCATCACGTTTTGATACACCTACGGAAAGGCTTACTGATCCTATTCCTGTCCTTTTCCAAAGTGGCTATCTAACTATTAAGGGATACGAAAAAAATGGTAAATTGTATCATCTCTGTTTCCCAAATTATGAAGTAAGACAAGGTTTCTCGGAAAGTCTCGTCTGGTATTATACTGCGCAAGACATGAAAAGATATGATGCCATCGTGTATGCTTATTCCAAGAATGTGCTCATCAATGACGACATGGGAGCCTTTATGCCTCACTTGAAGGCATTCTATGATAAGTTCCCATATACGATTATCAATAATAATGAGCGTCATTATCAAGCCGTGATGTTCACCATCTTTACCATGCTTGGCGAAGATGTGAAGGTGGAGCATACCACTTCGGATGGAAGAATAGACCTTGTGCTCAAGACGGATAAGAGTATCTTTATCTTTGAGTTGAAATATGAGAAGTCTGCCAATGCTGCCATGGCGCAAATCAGCGGCAAGGACTATGCCAAGGCTTTTGCCGATGATGGGCGGAAGGTTGTGAAAGTGGCTGTTAACTTCTCGGAAGACCAGCGAAGCATAGAGGATTGGGTGATAGAATAAATGATATTGAAGGATAGGATAAAATAAGAGAGGACTTTTCGGAGTCCTCTCTTTTTAGATACAGTTATTTTTCAGAACTGTTCTTTATCTTTTACTCAGCAGTTGTCTGTTGCTTCTGTAGCCCAGGTCATCTTGCGTTGGCATATGCAGCGAGGCCTCATTACAATACCTCGTTGCGACAATGATGACTACACTGACGAGAATGTCAGAATCTTTGATTTTGAGTTGTCGCCAAAAGACATGGAAACGATTAGTGGGTTGAACAAGAATCAACGTACATACGAGAAGAACGACCCTGATGATTTCCCTTGGTAAGTAGGTTGAGATACAAGAATTTATTGTAAGGAGGAAAGAAAAAGCAGCAAACCATCTGTGTGGTTGCTGCTTTTTCTCTTTGTCTATCCCTTTGCGTTTTCACGTTAGATTGCCGTGCAACTCGTGATACCGAGCGTGGTGGCCAATGCAGTGAGTACGCTGATCGCGATTTGCAGAATTGTTTTCCAAGTTTCTTTCTTCATAGTGGTAAAAGTTTTAAAGGGTTAATATTTTAGGGTTAAGAGAGTTCAGGCGCTACTTAAGTTCATAGTCTCCATCAGAACCGCCTCCATCAGAGCCTTCTGTGCCAGTCTGGGAACCGCCTGAAGGGTTATCGCCCTTAGAGTCGCCACCTGTAGTGCTGCCTGTGCCCTGAGAATCACTGCCTGTGCCCTGAGATGGAGAATCAGGGTCGCCGTCGGTCTCCTCGGTAGTGCCGTAGGTGCCATACTCCTGCAACTTGCATTTCTTGCTGAGCTCAGAGTTGCTCCAGGAGCGGGTGTTTCTGAGGATGAGATGTACGCCCAGGATGCTCTGTGCCGTCACATCATTGCGGGTATTTTCCGCCTTTGAGGTCATGCCCATGGAGAAGAGACCGAGCTCTCCAAGTCGGACGCTCTTGCCGTCGAGTACCAGTTCCTGAAGGTGGTCGAGGGCATCCATCAGCACGCCGTGGATGCAGCCACGGGAGTAAGGGGAGCCGTGGTCGGAGATGTGACTTACAAAGTCCTCGAACGACATCTCCCGGTCGGTCACTGCGGTGGCGTACCACTTCTTCTTGCCAGCGTTCTCGCCAGTCTGAGGGGTGCGCTGAATCTTTCTGTACTTCAAAGTTCCTTTAGTGTTAGTTGCCATAATTTTAAGTGTTTAATGGTTAATGTTTAGTGTTTACTTAGTGGGGTGTTCCTTTATCGGGGAGGCCTCCCCTTGTGGTTAATTTAGCCTTAGCGGCATGGTGTCCATAAGAGCGATGCATCTTTCTCTGAATCACGATGCAAAGGTACAACAATTTTCCGACACCACCAAATTTCGACATGTGATAAGGGACGATTTTCAGCACTTCCGCCGAAATGCGTCGCTGAGGGTAGGGGAGGCACGACTTTCGGGCAGAGAAACATAGTTTTGTCGAGGAAGAAACATAGAGTTCTCATCAAGCAAGAATCAAGCAGGAGCATCTTTACCAAGTAAGGGCATCTTCATAAAGCAAGAAAGCTCCTTTTACCTTTTTACTTTTTACCTTTTTACCTTTGAAACTTTGGTGACGGTGACAGTGACAGTCCGATTTTCCGCACCCCTCCCTTCTGCGCACCCTTCGCCTTGGAGGACGAAGAGAAAAGTAAAGAATTGTTAATGTTAAATTTTTATATTTATATATAAATATAAACTTTCTCTTTCACCCTTTTTCCACTCAGAGGGGAGTTGCGGAATTTTGGACTGTCACTGTCACCTGTCACCAAGTTTCAGTCTTTTTTGACAACTATCAGAATATTCTTTCGAAAACATTTGGCGATTACAAATAAAATCTTATCTTTGCCCAATAAAAATTGCAATAACGCTATGGGAGTTGACAAAGTTACATATTGGAAAGAGTTGGCGGATTACGACGTTGACACGGCGGAAGTCATGTACAACGGCGGTCGGTGGCTGTACGTCGGCTTTATGTGTTGATGCCAATGAACATAGAGGCAAAGTATCCTTCTTACAAGGACGAGCTGGTCAAGAAACTAACGCCAGAATATTGCAGGGTATTAATAGACAAAACCAAAGAACTGAAATTAAGGATAGAGAGTCTGCTTTGATAAAAGTGCGTAGCTACAAGGAGGCAATACTTCCGTTGCTTTCCGATGCCAAGGTGTACCTGTATGGTTCTTGCAGTCGCAATGAGGCTCACAAGGACAGTGACATTGACGTGGCGGTCGTTATCCCGAAGCTTCAGGGAGATTGGCTTGCCACCACATCCTCGCTTTGGCTTGCTACCCTGGGCGTGGACACTTCGATAGAGCCTGTGGTGATAGACGAGAGCCACCCTTCTCCTCTTTACGAGGATGTCATGCGTAGTGGCATTGCGGTGTGAAAGCTAATAAAACTGTTAAAATAACTCGTGTCGCATCAAAAAACATTTGGAATATTTTGCCGTAAGCGAAAAAATACTTAATTTTGCAGCAGAGTTCATCCATCATTTGACGGAAGGAAATCAAAGGACGTTAGGCCAAGATGCTTTGCGTCCTTTGTTGTTTTTGATTGGACATAAAAAACGAATTCCGGCAAAGGCATGCCATCGGAACTCGCTGTTATCTTTTTTAGAGTGCTGGCAGGCGCATCGGGGCATCCTGCAAACACTTTCTTTTCTTGGTTGCAAAGGTAAGAAGTTTTTCTCGAATATGCAAGAGATTTCATAAGTTTTCTCCAATAACATTTGGCAATTCAAAGATAATATAGTATCTTTGCAGTACTAGAACCCGCCAAGCCTCTCCCTGATGCTCAAATGTGCGGGTTGTTTTTATATTATGGAAATATGAATAAAAAACAAACAGAGGAATATGAAGAGCAAAAGCATAAATGACATCACATTGTTTCGATACTTGTTTAATCTCGACAAAAGAGGTTTGCCGCAAAGTATTCTTAATTGGTGTAATAACCATGGTAGTGGTATCGACTCAGACAGAGAGAACGCAATAAGAGAACTCTCTGTTCTAAGGGGTAACTGTCGCAATTTGGTGGTATTCTCGAAAACTTTTGTTGACACAATGGATAAATCCTATATGAAGTTTACCCAGTTTCACATGGATATTCTCGAAGAGCTTGATAATGAGAATGGGATTGTTCGCAGTCCATATTTTATGTCAGGGTGTTATGTCGTGTATAGCATAAAGAATGGCTGTCTCACATTGTGGGTGTTTCAAGATAATCTCGACAAATATTTGTCTATACCAACATACTACATCTGTGTCTCACCAAAGGATAAGATTAAGGGAAATGGGCATCAGTTGGACTGTATGGTTTTACCACTTATAGATGGTTGTACTGAGTTAAATATCAGAGATTATATAGATATGGTCTTGGACTATTTGTGTCTAAGACAATGGGCAGAAGTTCAATTAGGCAAAGTGTCAACCACAATAAGAAAAGAGGTAAAAAAGAACAAGAAAACTCAGACTATAGTAGAGGCAGGACTTGACTACTACCGTTTTGATAGCAAGTGGTATACAGAAATATGCAATGACGAGTCTTTCAAGGTAAGTGGGCATTTCAGATTGCAACCTTATGGTGATGGCACAAGAAGGCTTATTTGGATAAATGAGTTTACAAAAAATGATTATCATAGAAAAGCCACTATTGACAAGGTTAAGGATGGAGAAGTTATTCTTACTTAGATACTTTCCAAAACGCACATGACAAAAATAATGGAAGAGATGAAAATGATTTCGTTCGATGACTTCCAAGATAAGTACACCAGTAAGATAGGCACGCTCAAGCGTGATGCCTTCGAGAAAGAGGTGGAGGAAGCTGTGCAAGCCTACAAGGTGGGCGAGGCGCACAAGCAAGCTCGTAAGACGAAATGCCAAGTGCAGGATGAAAACGGAAATGTGATTGCAGAATATGAAAGGAAGATAAGTTCTCGTCCTAGCTCGGGATTGGCACAAGTGAAGTACATGAAACTCAATGGACCTGCGCCGAAGCCGAGAGTGCTGTCGTGGGCTGAGGTGTTTGGAAATGAGTATGAACCAACAAACAGAGGAATATGAAGAAATCAAATACAGGGTCATTTCGTGTCAACGACCCGATTATTATCAAGAGTGATTCACCCAAGGCGGCAGAATGGGTGAAGAGGCTGAAGGCGCATAAGCAAATGGTGCTTGAAGATATGCACGAGAGAATACGTAAAGGCGAACTCAAAGAAATCGAGATTGAATTTTGAACGCTTGTAACTTAAAGCGGTATAATGGAGGATGGGCTATGATTTAGCTCGGCTTTTTTCGTTTTATGATGCCGTTGCTGCATGAAATCCGTTGTCTGTCCGAATCTAAAAGAACCATATTGGGATGATGATTGCTACCAATATTTTCGAGAGAATATATTGCCACAAATAGGCGAAATATGATATTTTCAGAAAATTTCTGCAAGAAAATTTGGAGGTTACAGAAAAACATCGTATCTTTGCATCGACAAATCCCGCTCGCTTCCCATAAGAACAGCGTACCCAGCGGGACATTTTTATTTTATGAGGGTATGAAATATACAAAGCAAGCCATAACTACAGCGGAACAAATCAGCATTCTCAGACAACGAGGACTGATTGTCGAAGATGAGAGTCAGGCAAGAGAAGCCTTGGATGTCATCAGCTATTTTCGCTTGGCTGATTATTGGCGATATATGGAAGCTGACCATACCACACACCAGTTCAAGGAGAATTGTCATTTCTCCGAGATTTTGGATTATTATTACTTTGACAAGGAACTCAAAGCCTTGTTGTTTTCCGCCATCCAAACCATTGAGGTTGCCATCCGCACGAAAATCATCAAGCACTTCACGCCGACCTTTGGGGCATTTTGGTTTATGGATGAAAGCCTTGCCGGCAATCCCGACTTCTTCCACTCTAACTTGGAACATATCCGTACCGAGGTGAAGCGTTCTCGTGAAGAGTTCATTACAGAGCATTTCCTGAAATATGCAGAGCCAGACCTACCTCCTGTATGGAAGACTTTGGAGGTTGTCTCGTTTGGCACGCTTTCCAAGCTGTTCGGCAATTTCAGGGATGCCACTGCCAAGCACCAAGTAGCTCGTGAGTTTGGTCTGAACCACCATAAGTTTCTGAAGAGTTGGATGGAGACATTGGTGGCGTTGCGCAATTATTGCGCCCATCACTCCAGAGTTTGGAACCGGCGATTCCCTGTCAAGCCTCAGACTCCAAGGAGAATGCCACAAGATTGGATTTCCGATTTCTCCTTTCGCCAAGAGACCATCTATCCCCAACTGTGTTGTATTACTTATTGGCTGAATAGCATCTATCCCAAGAATACCTTTGTAGCTGATTTCAAGGCTATGCTTGAAAAGCATCCTTCCGTCAGCACTCGACTGATGGGCTTTCCTGCCCATTGGGAGGAAGAGCCGCTGTGGAAGTAAGTTTTCTCCGAAAACATTTGGCGATTACTAATAAAACGTTAAAATAAAACAAGATATTTGGAGATACGGAAAGAAAAGCGTATCTTTGTCATCCAATATAGACTAAACGTTTTAACAACGAAGACTATGGATACAAACGAAAGAACAAAGCAAACCACGGAGACATACAATGCCTCCGAGAAGCAGCATAGCAAGACATGGCTCGCCATGCAGAAATACAGAGGCACCGTAACGGTATATGACAAAAGCTTGTTCTACTAAGAGAAGATGAGATATTTGATAGATACCTGCGTGGTCATGAACATGATAGCAGAGCCAGACAGACTTTGCCCCGATGTCGAGGCACTGATAGATGATTACGACAATATCCTCTGCATCAGTGCAGAGACATTGCGTGAGATGATTGTGGCGTTCAACAACAAGGTTTTGGCTTCCAAGTGCTGGAAGACGGCAAGTGATATGATTCAGTCCTTGGTCGACGAGTACAACTTGACGGTCTTGCCCTTGAAGACCGAGCACATGAAGACTTACGCCCATCTACAGCTAAACGAGGCAATGGGACACAAAGACCCATCAGACCACGTTATCATCAGCCAAGCCATCACCGAGCACTTGCCTTTGGTATCGAGCGATACTCGCTTCCCATTCTACAGGGAGCAAGGCTTGGATTTGATAGAGAATAGATAAAGTCTCTCTCTCTCGCAAGTCGATTCTTGCAAGAAGAAAATGTATAACGAATAAATCTTCAGACAAATGGCAGAGATTGAAAACTTGGAATACTTGGAGCCCAACCCTGGGGCGATGGTGGAAAGCCTTCGCTCGATAGGCTACACGCTCGAAACTGCCGTTGCCGACTTGATAGACAACAGCATCACCGCCAAGGCTTCTCGCATAGACATCGACAGCCCATTCCAAGGCTCTGACACGAAGATTTACATACTCGACAACGGCGAGGGAATGAGCGAGGTGCGACTTGTGGAGGCAATGCGACTGGGCAGCTTCTCCCCCTCGCTAAAGAGAAAGAGAAAAGACTTGGGACGATTCGGGCTTGGACTGAAGACCGCCACTTTCTCGCAGTGCAAGCGACTATCGGTCATCACGAAGCATGAAGGCAAGATTTCCGCAAGGTGCTGGGACTTGGACTTTATCATCAAGCACAACAAGTGGTGCCTGCTCAAAGATGCACCACAAGCCTATATCGACAAAGTTTCCACATTACCATCAGGTACACTTGTGGTTTGGGAGAAACTGGACAGAATCATTTCCGACAAAGACGCAAAAGCCGAGAAAAACTTCAACAACAAGAAAGGCATTCTTCGCCGTCATCTCTCCTTAGTATTCCATCGTTTCATCGAAGACGGTCGTTTGGAAATTCACATCGGCGGCGTGCCAGTAGAGCCTTGGAATCCCTTCCTACCACACATGAACAGTTCGTTAAAGAAAGAGTTGCCACCTACATCGTTGTATGGTGGCAATGTCGTAATCAAGGGATGGGTGATGCCACACCGCAACTACTTCACCGATGCCGAATACAAGGAAGCTGGTTTCAGAAGAGGATGGACGCAGATGCAAGGTTTCTACATCTATCGGGAAGACCGATTGCTGACAGCAGGAGGTTGGCTTGGGTTAAAGCCCGACGGCACAGCCATGCTCCAAGAACACCACTACGACTTGGGGCGTATCTGCGTGGACTTGACGAACAACTACGACTTCGACTGGGACATTGACATCAAAAAGTCCAAAGCCACACCGCCCGACTACTTGCGTGAGACCTTGGGGCAGATAGCCAAGAAGATACGCCGAATGGCATACGAGACCTACAGCTACCGAGGTACAAAACAGAAATTCCAACCCAAGAAAGGCAAGGCGTACATACCGCTTTGGAACAGCGTAAGCGAACGGAATGGCAAGCAATATTACTCCATCAATGAGAACTATCCCTATGTGAAGGAATTGCTCGGCGAATTGGACAAGTCGAAAGCCTCCAAGTTGAGAAAACTCCTAAAGTTGCTTGCGGAAACCATACCAGCCGAGAGCATTAGCTTCGAGGCTTCCAAGAGCGAAAGCAAGAAAATATCACCGCCTTATGAGGACACTCCCGATGAGCTGACCGCCATCAGGCAAGAACTCGTCGAGAGCTTCATGAGAAAAGGCATGAACCGTGAAGAGGCCGAAGAACAGGCTGAGTTCACACTGAATTTATAACAATGGCAGAAGAAATCGCAAACAAAATAAGTGCAATAGCCGAGCATTTATTACCCGAGCAGCCCACATACCAAGACATGGAGGATGTGGCAGAAAAATTATTGCCTCTATTCCCCGATATGCAGAAGGTGGAGATTGTAGCCATCATTTCTGCTGACCGAAAGATTTACCAGCTCCCCTCCACCATCATGCAGGACGAGGAGGAAGGTGCCGACTGGCTGACGGAGTTCCGAGCCAGAAGCGGATGTCCATTCCGCTTTTGGAACGACTACAAGAAAAGCCTGACCTTGCCAGCTCCTGCCATCTTGGAAATAGACCGTACGACCGACATCATGCTCAACAAGCTCGCCAACCCAAGTATGGAAGGCAACTGGTATCGTGCAGGATTGGTCGTGGGACACGTGCAGTCTGGTAAGACTGGCAATTTCGTGGGATTGGCTAACAAGGCTATGGACGTAGGCTACAAGATAATCTTGGTGTTGACAGGTATGTACAATGACCTCAGAAGCCAAACGCAATCACGCCTCGACAAGGGAGCTATCGGTCGTATCACCGATGTAGATGACCCAAACTTGCGAAAAGCCATCGGCGTGGGCAAGTACAAGAATCACCCCAACGTCATCAACTTGACTTCAAGCAAGCTGAAAGGCGATTTCGGTTCGCAGAAGATTAACATAGGCGGTGTACTAACCTCGCAAGACCCTACCATCATGGTCTGCAAGAAGAACTCCTCCATATTGAGCAGCATCCTTCGTATGTTCTCGCAGCATGGCGTGCCTGCCGACGATGGTTATCCTATCATACAAAACATACCGCTGTTTATCATCGACGATGAGGCAGACAGTGCCTCCATCAACACCGAATACAGCAAGGAAGACATATCCAAAATCAACTCGAAGATAAGAGCCATCCTCTCACTCTTCGAGCGTCGTTGTTATGTAGGCTATACCGCCACACCGTATGCCAACATCTTCATTGACCCAGAGTCTCCGCAGTTCAAGGAGTGCATTGAGGAAAGCGATGGGGCGAAATACCGTATCTGCCAAGACGACCTGTTCCCGAAGAATTTCATCATCAACCTCACAGCACCGAGCAACTATATCGGTCCTAACGTGTTGTTTGGCATACCTTCGTCGGTTGACGAGGAAGAAAAGCCAGAGTTGCCTATCATCGAGTACATCAAGGAGGGTGACTATTTGGAGGAGAACGTAAAAGGAAGAAAGAAGAAACTGTTGAAAGACTTGCCTCCATCGTTGATAGAAGCTATTAAGCACTTCTTCGTGAGTACTGCCTTGCGCAGGGCGAGAGGTCAGAAGGTGGCGCACAGCTCGATGCTCATCAACACCTCGCAGTACATCAAGAAGCAAGATGACGTATATCGCCTCGTCAACATCAAGGTGAATGAATATTGCGACTGCATCAGTGCCTTGGGCGACAACCCTTCTTTCGTGGCTGAACTGAAAAAGATATACACCGACAAGATAACTCCAAGCAACAAGACCATCTGCAAGGAATATCCCGACTGGGCATCAAGGCTCAAAATGGTGTCTTGGGAAGCAGTCAAGGCAGAGCTACCTACCGTGGCGGCAAAGGTGCGCAATGAGGTGAGAGTGATTCACTCCACTACCGACGAGGATGAGGACAAGAACACCACTCGCCTCGACTATGCCAAGTATGAGAACCACAAGCAAGAGATTTCCAATGGTCTCTACGTGATAGCCATCGGCGGAAACACGATGGCACGTGGAATCACTTTGGAGGGACTGGTTGTGAGCTATTTCTTCCGCACCAGCAATACCTTCGACACGTTGATGCAGATGGGCAGATGGTTTGGCTATCGTGATGGATACATAGATGCTTGTCGCCTATATATCGAGCGAGAGACGGCTGTCAACTTTCGTAATATCGCCGTAGCTACACAGCACATGCGTGATGATTTCGACGATATGAACTACCAAGGCATTAAGCCTAAGCAATACGGCATGAAGGTGATGCGATTTCCTGGAGTGCTGGAAGCCACGGCAAGAAACAAGTTTGGTGCAACGGTGCGTGGCTGGCTCTCGCTGAACAAAACCACCCTACAGGCTTACAAGTTGAAGAAAGACCCAAAGGTGGTGGAAGCCAACAAGCAAGCGTTGCTCGACTTCTTGGGAAGCCTTGGACATTCCGAGTTTTGCAAGCGTTTCGGTGTGCCATCCCATCACTACTCTTGGAAATGCACAGGCGAGCAAGTGGTAAATTTCATCAATGCATTCAAGACCTCTACCGAGCAGTTGAAGCCAGACTTGGTGACAGCCTACATGCAACGCCAGATGGCAAAGGGAAACTTGACGAACTGGACGGTGGTTTTGGCGAGTGTAAGCAGAGCCAACGCTAAATGGGCATTCGACACTGGGGTGGAAAGCTTGTTGGTAGGAGCGTCCACTCGTGGAAACAATGCCGACTCTGAGTATTACATCGCCAACAATGCTGCGGTCTCCGGTCCTACCTACGAATCGCTCGACCTGACGGACGAGGAATATCAAAAGGCATTGCAAATGTCGATAGAGAAGTGGGAAAAGGACAATGCAGAAGGAAAGACAAAGCGAAAGAAGCCTACACAACCTTACGCCAACTGCGCCAAGGCTGTGAGAAAGAGCACCAACGGCTTGCTTCTACTCTTCAACATGGACTTCAACGACAAAAAGAGTGACGTGTTCACCTATGTACTCAGTCTGCCACAAATCAAGGATGCCGACGAAGAAGCCATCCGCTATGAGTACAGAGGCAATTATAACGCTTTCAAATTAATCGAGGATGAAAAAGAATGAACTTATCAAACATATAGAACTCATTTGGGAGAACCTGAAGGATGAGGGTGTATCCACCATGATGAAGATGGATGAGAGCAAGGCTCCCATCTATCTGCGTGCCAATGACCAAACGGTTTCATTTCTATTAGCTGTAAGCATGGAGCGTGAGCTGGACATCAAGCAAAAGAAATACTACAACGTAAACATCGCCGTGGAGAAACTTTCGAGCGAGACCAAGGGGATTGTTGTCACATTGCTGAACCAAAGATTTCTCGACACTTTCTCCAAGATTGCAGCCGATGTCATCTCTGCCACCATGCCGATGGAGGCAGAATCGGAGGCTGTTTCCATCTTCACGTTGAAAATCAATAGTTGGCGCAACATCTTTAGCCGTGGACCTGTGCAGACACTCAGCACCGAGGAACAAGTGGGCCTATACGGTGAACTGGAGTTCATTAAGACCCTCCTAAACGAAAATTTCCCCACAAGCGAGGTGATTGACGCTTGGAAAGGAGCGGATGCGGAAGACAAGGATTTCCAATTCCAAAATATCGGCATCGAGGTGAAAAGTTCGCACAAGCAAGACAAACTGGTGAAGATTTCCAATATTCGCCAACTCGATGATGCTGGGTATGCGGAACTTTACTTGTACTACTATTCGTTTGCCAAGTCGAACGGAGAAACGAACACGCTACCTATGCAGATAGACGAGATTCGCTCCTTGTTGGTCGGCTCTCCCTATCTGGAGGAATTTGAGTCGAAGCTGCTCAATGTAGGATACAACGATTCAGACAAGGATTCCTACAAGGCAAGTTACGCCATGACCTACGAAGAGGCATACAAGATTGAGGACAAGTTTCCTAAGATTACGTCCATCAATGTGATGCAAGGCGTGCTTGATGCAAGCTATGTGGTGGATTTGAATATCTGCGACGATTCAGTAGTCACATATAATGATTTGATACAGAAAATAAAACTGATATAGAGAGTTTATGGCAGATTCTATAAAAAACTATTCCAAAGAGATAGCAGAAGAGGTATCGGAGCTGATGGATGAAATGGGTTCTCTACCACAGGCTTTCACTCGATACGTCATCGAAAAGATGAGCGAAAAGGCGAATCTTGGCGAGGGCGAGGCTTGCTATGCCGCCATTAGAAATGACAACAACAATAACGTGTTGGGAGAAATCAATGGTTACTCAGTCAGCCTGAGTGGTGAGACTGTGACTTTGTTTTACGCCATCTACGAACCACAAGACGATGAAATCTATGCAGTTTCAGCCGACCAATACAAGAAAGCCATCAATCGCTTGCAAGGTTATTACAACGCTGCCGTGGCAGGACGCTGCAACGAGATGGAACCATCCGCTGATGATTACAAGATTTGCAAGTATATCTACGAGAACGAAGAGGACATCACCAATGTGCGCCTTTTCGTCTTGACCAACGGCTCCATCAAACGTGGTCTCAAAACTCCAGGGCAAAGAATCAGCGACAAGCTCGTTACCTTTGACAGCTGGGACATCAACTTGCTATGTAGCAACATGCACTCGGCTATAGACCACATGTCGGTAGATATAGACCTGCTTGATGATGGAGATTTCAAATATAGCATCCCATTCATAGAGTACCAAACACCTACGGAAAACTACAAGACATACATAGCCATGCTGCCAGGCGAGTTTCTGTATCGCTTGTACGAGCGATATAATACAGACCTGTTGCAAGCCAATGTGCGTTTCTTCAAGGGGAAGAAAGGTTGCAACAAGGGCATCTTTGAGACCTTGAAGGAGTGTCCGCATCGCTTCCTTGCCTACAACAATGGATTGACAGCCACGGCAAAGGAGGTATTGACTGAGTATAACGAGGACAAAAAGACAGGCGTACTGAAATACATAGAGAACTTCCAAATACTCAATGGTGGTCAAACGACTGCCAGCATCTATTATGCCAAGAAGGAAAATCCTTCTGTAGATTTGAGCGAGGTGTATGTGCAGATGAAGCTCGTCGTTTTGCAAGACAACATTGAGGAATTTCATCCCCTCATCACCAAGTACTCAAACACGCAGACCAAGGTGACAGCCTCCGACTATGGCTCAAACAATCCTTTCAACCATAGGTTACAAGAGTTGTCTCGCACCACGAAAGCTCCTGATGCCACCCACAGCGGAAAGATTTCCTACTGGTATTACGAGCGAGTGACAGGACAGTACGACCAAGACCTCAGCCGACAAGCTACCAAGGCAGACAAGGACAAGTTCAAGATAGAAAATCCTATCCAACAGAAGTTTGACAAATGCGTGTTGGGCAAGGTTTATACGGCATGGAAGCAACGCCCTGACATCTCCATCAATGGACCTCAGAAGTGCTACCAATCCTTCATCAAGGAGAACAAGGACATACTGCCAGACAACATCTTCTTTGAGGATTTCGTGGCGATGCTCATCATCTACCGATTCATGGAGAAAAAGAACCCTGTGTTCTTGGCTTATCACCAAGTGAAGGCACAGCTCACCATCTATACATTGGCGATGCTCTACTATGTGACCAATGGCAAATTGAGCCTCTATAAGATTTGGAAGAACCAAGGATTGTCTGACAATCTGAAAAACTTCATCAACAATCTTAGTCAACAGCTCTATGCCAAGTTGAGCGAAGCCCAACCTAACGGTACTACTTTCAGGGATTATTGCAAGTCTCAGAAAACTTGGGAAGCGACCAAGAAGTTTGTGCTGACACTCGACTTAAAGTCTATCGCCAATGATATGAAGAAAGAGGGGGAGGACGAAAAACGCAAACAGGTGTCTTCCGAAAGCAAACTGGAGAGCATTGAGCAACCTTCACGAAAGGCTCAAAGCGCACTGAGCAAGGAGAAAAATTCCGCAGCCCTCTTCAAGCGCATCCAAAACATAAATGATGAAGACTGGCACAAAATCAAGTTGCTGGTGAATCGTATATGCGACAAGGAAGAGGCAAATGCCGTCAAGAAGGTTGCTATGCAGAAAGACAAGAGCAAGCTGCCATACAAAAAACTTGTCGTAGTGTGCAATGTACTCGACAGGATAAACGAAAAATTTAAGGAAACAATAGGGAGGGAATTTTAGACATGACTAAGAGAAACAAGATGTGGACGCAAAGAGAGTTCTCTCATCCTGATTGTACCATCAGACTGGGCAGTCTGTTTAGTGGCATTGGAGCCATCGAGCACGCCTTGAAGCGTCTAGGCATCAAGACACAAATACAGTTTGCAAGCGACATCGAGCCAAACTGCAAGAAAAGTTATTTTGCCAATTACGACATCACGGAAGACCGTTGGTGTTCGGATGTTCACCTATTGGATGCAAGACCTTATCGCTACCAAGTCGATTTACTCGTGGGTGGTGCTCCTTGCCAGGCTTTCTCGCTTGTGGGTAAGCGACTGGGATTCGATGACACACGAGGTACATTGTTTCGTGAGTTCGCTCGCATCGTAAAAGAGTGCAAGCCCAAAGTGTTCATCTTCGAAAACGTGAGGGGAATGCTCAACCACAACAAGGGTATCACTTGGCAGGTCATCAAGAACACCTTCGAGGAAGACTTGAAGTATGATATTCACTTTCAAGTGCTCAACAGCCGTGACTATGGCATACCACAGAACCGTGAGCGACTGTTCTGCATCGGCTTCCGTAGAAAGACAGAGTTTGATTTCCCGAAGCCTATCGAACTGAAATACAAAATGTACGACTTCTTGCAAGACACCATCGACTCCGACTATTTCCTTGGTGACAAAGGCATCAAGTTCGTCACCTCGCACAAGAACCGCCAGAAGCGATACACGCAAATCAATGGCGAGATAGCCCTCTGCCAAAAGCGAAACCAAGAGTTCAACTGGCATGGTGACTTCGTATATCACCCATTGGCGCAAGGCGATGAGGCATACGACGAGTTTATCTTTGACGTGGATGATGTCGAGGAAAAATATTATCTCTCTGACAAGGTGAAGCAATACGTATTGTCAACAGGTACGAAGAACTTCCATACCAAGGTGGAGACCGACTTGGAGGTGGCTCGTCCATTGTTGCAGTCGATGCACAAGATGCACAGGGCTGGCATAGACAACTACGTAACCCACAAGGGGCGCATCAGAAAGCTCACCCCAAGGGAATGCCTTCGCCTAATGGGATTCAAGGATTGGTTTAAAATCGTCGTGCCAGACACGGCGATGTATATGCAAGCAGGCAATAGCATCGTGGTAGATGTACTTATCGCACTTCTCAAACAATTAGACATCACGAAGTATGGAATCGAAGAAAATCAATGAGCTGATGGCAAGTCGTGGCTACACGAAGCCGATAGGTGCCATCTTTTCCGACTGGGAATTTGTCAAGGACGAAATCCTGCTGCCGAATCGAAAGAGTGGTTCGGGTAACGGAACCGTGCATGTATATCTGATGGAAGACAATATGAACATCTTCCAAGAGTGCTTTCCTGAATACATACAAGCCGTTGGGAGTGGCAAGCCTGAGGCAAAAGACTTGTGTCCTCGCATCAAGCACTTTGTACTGACTGCCAATGTGCTTACTGTGGCTGGCATGGCATACGACCATTACCAACTTGATGACAGTTTGTTTGACTATCCTAACTACGTAAACGCCTTGTTGTCGCACGATGACAAGGGGATGATAACATTCGAGTCTCTCTTCAAGCTGTCCACCGACAACAGACCATACTTCAAGCAATTTGACAGAGAGGTGTTTGGCAAAATCATCCGCTATGTATTTGTACCCAAGAAGACTGCCTACAAGCTCTATCTCTTTGGAGATACGGCATACAGTAACTTCGCAGCATTTTGGGTGATAGGTCAGATACCTGATGATTCCTTTATCGTAGATATGGGCAGCTCTTCGAAAGTTTCCTTCAAGCCTCTCGGCATGGCTACTGAGACCAATACCAGCAAGCAAGAGGTATCTTCCAAGGACTTCACTCTTACCCAAGAGGAAGAGGCGCAGAAGAATGCCTACATGGGCTATTTGCGCAAGAAAGGAAAGTCGGAGAACACGGTTACGACTTATACCAATACACTTTGGAAGAAGTTGAGCAACTTGATTAGAGACTATTACAAATCAAACTTCCGCAACATCTTTGCCGTCAAAGATTGCTCTACGCTATTGAAGGTAGAGAATGACATTTGGAAGATTACCGAGATAAATGAGGCTGACAAGAAATCAAAGGGCAAGATGAAGATGGCTTTCTCTGAATATTCAGCCTTCGTACAGAGTGAACTGAGTGACGAAGAGTTGGTCAAGTCCCTCTTCGGTGGTAATGATACAGAGAATGCGTCCTTGATAATAGAACAAGTAGGTAAGAAACAGCAATATACCTCGCACATACCAGTCTATTCACTTCGTGCCGCTTGCGGAAGGTTTGAGGACGAGGAAAATGCCGAAATTGAGGGATGGATAGACGCAGAGAAAATCAATGTCAAGGCAAGTAAGGACTTGTTTGTTATCCATGCCAAGGGAGACTCTATGGAGCCTGAGATTCATGATGGCGACTTATGTGTCTTTCGTTGGTATGATGGGGGAAATCGACAAAACAGCATCGTGCTGACACAGCTTGCCTCCATCGACCCTGATTATGACGGTCTCTATACCATCAAGAAATATCATTGCGAGAACTCGTTCAACCCATACGGTCGTTCGCAAAATGCCAAGGTGGAGTTGCGCTCCTTGAATCCCAAGTACAAGACCATCACCCTGACGGCAGCCGACGAAAACGAGTCGAAGACAATAGGAATATTCCTCAAAACCCTATAACAAAAACAAAATTGGAAAGAGAACTCTTATACACAGAAAAGACATCTCTTCAAGATTTTCTCAAAGGAAATGCACTAAATCTTGAACTGCATCATCTTTACAAGCATTACTTGGCAAACAACAAGAAAGCCAGTATGTGTAAATGCACCGAGATAAAAGTGCTAAATGAAGTCTATAGACAATATGCCCTGTTGCACGGCTCCAAACCACGTACTTACACCACGCTCAAAATGGATATGTCGTACGTGAGGTATTGGTATGCTCGTTTGCAAAAGGAATTACAGAATGACGATGCCACGGAGTTCGTGGCGTGCCTATTGATGGGCATACTTTCCGTAGTGCCGACACTCTCCTCATTTGAGCGAGTTTTCTTGCGCTCTTTGCGTGAACATATCAAAGGTTGCCACTATTACGAGAAAGTACATTCAGCTATGATGGAGTTCAAGAAATGCTATGGTACTTTTGACATTAATGCTGACACAGCTACACAAGTTACGCCAAATGCAGAACATCTTGTTTCTTCTCAAAAGGCACAAGAGCAGCATCGCCCATCAATGGTGGCAAAATCTTCTGGTACTAACTCCATCCCTCTTGATGTGATAGCCGAAAGAATACTCTCATTGCCAAGCAAGGAACGTGGACAGATGTTCAAGGATTTGAACACTTTACTCGTGGGTACAGCTTGGGATGCCAAGGCTAAAGAGGTGCTGCGCCAAATCGCAAAGGAAGAAAAGGCGCACGAGGCAGAGCAAAGACGGCAACCAGTCATTCACCAGACAAGCATCGAGCATTTCACCAACCAATCAGGAGCTTCATACCTCGACTTCTCCGACAGCAACATTGACAGCCAAGCCTTGGCGGAGGTTATCGCCAAGCAGGGACTTTCTACATCCAAACTTGCTCCAAAACTTGAACATACAAATATTCAATAAGTCATGGCACAAATCAATCAATTCACGAATGAACAGGGAGCGCAGTTTATCGACAACTCTCACTCAATTATCACCGTCAGCCCTGAGGGAACCAAGATTAGCCAAACCTTTCATAGCGAAGAAAAGAAGAAAGGCGGTGCATCAGATACTTTCACTGGGAAGCCTTTTGGTGAGGATGCTCTTGATTCGGAAAGCGAAGGTGCGAACGCTGGCCAGCTTTCCAACCGCCAGGTGGTCATCATGATGGCAGGATTGCTCGACATCTCGCTCTCGCCCGATTTCACCAACCAGAAGCAGCTTGCTCAGTTTCTGAGCCGCCTCACGGGGCGCAGCAAGGAGAGCATCCGACAGACCATCATGCAGCTCGCCAAGGACGGCATCGAGACACCTCAGGCAAGAAAGGACTCCATCGTTGCCGCCGACGTGCTGGAGCCAGTGTGCAAGAGAGTGGCTGGCAGGTTGAGGAATGATGCGGAGGAATGAATGCCAATAGCGACTAAAGCAATGATAAAGTTGAAATATTATGGAAAATATTTTGATATTCCAACTAATTAGTGTAATTTTGCAGCGCAAACAATAATAAAATGAAGAAAGAAGATGAAGTCTCGCTATTCTTGAAGCGTTTTAAGGACAAGGCCAAGGTCTTCGGCGTAGTGTTCCGTGACGACAGAGGCAAGAACCAGCAAGCCCTCTTGGACTTGGAAATCACCGCCCTCAAGCGACTGGAAATCGTCATGAACCTGGAGGTGGGGGATTTCGTGGAAGGTCCCTTGGAAGACACGCTCAACAAGGTGGCAGACATGTGGGTGTTTGGAAAGAAAGTGAAATCGCAAGATGTGTATATCAAGATTTCGATGGGGTTCACTGGCAGCAGTGCCGTGTGCATCTCTTTCCATATCGCCGAGTACAAACTAACATATCAATTCAAGTAAACAATGATGAGAAGTCCATTTACAGGAGGAGAGGCAAGGCTGCACTCCGAGAGAAGAACCGCAGTCTTCAGAAAAGAGAAGTTCGAATATACTTTTCTCAGCTATCAGTGTGTAGATACAGGCGAATTGTTTACTACCACCGAGATGGATACCGCCAATACGATGCAGGTGTACAACCAGTATCGCACCAAGTATGGCATCCCTTTCGCCGACGAAATCAGAGGCATACGCAAGAAGTACGGACTGTCCGCCACCAAGATGTCGCAGATACTTGGTTTCGGCGAGAACCAGTATCGCCTGTACGAGAACGGCGACATGCCGAGCCTCACCAACGGCAGGATATTGAAGACCATTCAGGTGCCTACGGTGTTCGCCACCTTCGTGGAGGCTACCAAGAACGTGCTGAGTACGGAGGAATACGACAAGATTATGCTGTGCGTGGAGGAAGCCGAGGAGGAGTCCGCTACCGATAAGATTATCAGGCAACTGGTGTTCACCACTGACGGTAGAACCCGATGGAACGGTTACGCCTTGCCTTCGATGAGCAAACTGAAGAATGCGATGCTCTTCTTCATCGAGAAGTTTGGCGGCGTGTTCGTCACCCAGATGAACAAGTTGCTCTTCTACGCCGACTTCCTTTCTTACCGCCGCAGGGGGATGGGCTTGACAGGCTTGGTGTTCAAGGCTGCACCATACGGACCTGTGCCTGAGCGTTGGGACAGGGTATATAGTCTGGTAGATGACATCGAGCAAGTGCCTATCGAAAGCAAGAACGGCAACAGCGGCAGCAAGTTGGTATCAACGTTGGAGTTTGACACGGCAAGCCTCAGCGAGGAAGAGCAGGGCTGTCTTGAAGCGGTGTATGAGGCTTTCAAGAACGACACGCCAAGCACCATCTCGGAAATCAGCCACAAGGAGTCGGCTTGGCTCGACAACATCGCAAGCCACGCTCGTATAGATTACGACTATGCTTTCTCGCTGAAAGCCTTGTAACCCTCTTTCGGGACTTTCGTGCCGTAATCAAAACTTTTCTACCTGTACGGTTGAAATTACCCAATACGCCCTGAAAGGGCAGAAGCTCCTAGCCCAGGGCATCACCCTGGGTAATCATGAACGAAAACCTGTCGCCCTGTAAGGGCAAAAGCTTTAAAGATCCAAACTATAACAAAGCTTTTGCCCTTACAGGGCGTATTACTGATTGCTATTATACCCAGGGCGATGCCCTGGGCTAGGAGCTTTTGGGCTTTCAGCCCGTTTCAACCGTACAGATAGAAACTTTTTGAAAATATTTCTCGGTGTAGGCCTACACACCCCCTACACCCCTTATACCTTTGCACTCGAAATCAGAAACCATCTGTGGAATGATGGTTCTTGGTTTCGGGTGCTTTTTTTGTTTTGGTGCCTAAGGAAGTTCTCTTTCCTCTATATATTTCAGCGCGCAGAGAGGGAGAAAGGAATTAGACTCCATTTTACACAGAGAGCATCCTATGAGAATGACGAAAGTCGAGGCGAGGAATCGCCAAAGGCTTTTCGGGAAAGTAAAGTTGAACAACATTTTTAATTCATAGGATTATGACAACAAAGGATTTTAAGATTCAAGTGTTCAAGCATCCTCAGTTCGGCGAAATCCGAGTGACGGGGACGAGTGATGAACCTCTCTTCTGCCTCGTGGACATCTGCAAGGTTTTGAAACTCAACAACACGAGCATGGCGAAGAGAAAGCTGAAAGCAACGGGCATCAAAATTTTTGAGGTACGTTCAGAACTCACCAACAAACATGGCAAGACCATAGCTTTCATGGACAACCTCACCTTCATCTCCGAGCAAAACCTCTATCGCTTGATTATGCGCTCCACCAAACCGATGGCTGAGCCATTCCAAGACTGGGTATGTGGAGAGGTGCTTCCTTCCATCCGCAAGCATGGTGGATACATCCTCACCCACGAGGGAGACACCGACGAGGACATCCGCCGCCGTGCCGAGGAAGTGCTGAAAGCGACCTTGGAGCAGAAGGACAAGCTCATCCGTGAGCAGAATATGCTCTTAGGACAAAAGAACAAGCAACTTGCCGAGCAAGAGACGGAAATCGACCGCCTGCTGCCGAAGGCTCTCTACGCCGACAATGTGCTGGACAGTATATCCTGCTACACCACCACGCAGATAGCCAAGGAGCTGGGCATGACGGCGCAGGAACTGAACCGACTGCTCTGCGCAGAGCGTGTGCAGTACTACCAGAGTGGACAGTACATGCTGTATGCGGAGTATGCTCACCGTGGGCTGGCGAAGAGCCGCACGCACTTCGACTTGTTTGTCGGAAGGGATACCGTCTGTACGAGGATGTATCTCGTGTGGACGGAGAAGGGGCGCAAGTTCATTCACCAAAAGGTAAAAAGGTAAAAAACATTCTGCCTTATTTTTATCCATAAGCAGTAAACACTTAACATTACTCATTTAACATTAACGAAAGATGGAAACAAAAATCATGAGAGTAGTGAAGCAGGGAGAGACCTTCCTTGTTGATTCACAGAAGAGCGAGGGCGGAAAGCTCGCTAAGTGCAACATCGTGTTGCAGGAGTTCGGAGGCAAGTATGAGAACCAGTTTGCGGCAGCGATGCTCGGCAACAACGCACAGATTAAGCTCTATGCCGATGAGTTGGTTATCGTGAAGCTCCGCTTTCAGACCCACGAGTATCAAGGACAGGTGTTCCAAGACATCTTGGTGCAGGACATTAGAAAGGTAAAAGGGTAAAAAAATAAAAAGGTAAAAGAACTTTTTAATCGAAAATACATTGAAAATGTTTGGAATATCACAGAGCGTAAGAAGCCGAGGGGTGCAGGTCTGCACCCCCGAGCTTTTCCACCAAGCTATCCAGAGTAGCCGGGTGAAGGACGTTTGCGCGCAGATTGAGGACGCACTCGAACGCAAGCGCCGTGGCGAAATCTGCCAGGAGGACTATGATGCGATGAAGACTCAGCTGAAGAGCCAGCTCCCTATCCTCACGCCCCACGCCACATTCAAGAATGGTCGCCGCCTCAACGCTGACGCCATACCGAGCGGACTGAGCATCTATGACAAAGACCATATCCCAAATCCCAAGGGATATTGGGAAGTGAAGAGTGAAGAACTAAGAGTGAAGAATCCAAGTGCTTTGGAGAGAATCCTCTTGGTGCATGTAACGCCATCCTTGGAGGGCTTGCGCCTCGTCTTCACGATTCCCGATGGCATGGACTTGGCTCAGGCGCAGAAGTGGATGTCGGAGCAACTGGAGGATGCGGACTATGACGTTTGCGTAAAGGACTTGGCGAGACCTTCCTTTATCGTGCCAGAGGAGTATATCCTCTACATCAACGAAGGCGAGCTATTCAAAGAACACAATTCATCAATCAACAATCAAAACAACAATCAAATCAACACCCAAATCAACAATGACACTAACGACAAAGACAATCGACTTTCGGGCAACAATGGCAATCCTGCTGTTTCTCTTGGCTCTCCTGCTGAGCATGCCCAACCTGCTGATACTAATCATTCTGATGATAATCATATCGGCGATAATGGAGGGAATCAAGGCAATGGCGGAATGGAGACCGAGAAAAACTTCCCGATGGAATACGACGGAATCCCATATTCGTCGATAACCTCGAAGCTGGTTGAGCTATTGGGAGGCGAGCCTCAGCATGGCTCACGCAACAGCTTCATCTTCACGCTGTCGTGTTACTTGCGCTACCTCTGCGATGACAATCGAGACTGGATAAAGGCTATCCTCCCGACCTTCGGCGAGGAGCAGCAGAGAGCCTACGCTACGGTAGATAGTGCCTGCAACCGCAAGCAAAGCCACCGAATGCCGAGCATCGTTCGCAAGGCAATCTCCCTCTGCCAGGACGAGCAAGCACGAGGCAGAGCCGCCAACTACGACACGGACGATTTCGGCGACATCGGCAACCCCGAAAGCTATTTCTATCGCATCCACGAAATGCCAAGCAAATTGCCGAAGCTGATAAAGCTGTTGGTGAGCAGAACCCCGACCATTTACCAGCCAGCCGTATCGCAAGCCGTGTTTCCAAGCCTTGCCGCCCACCTCTGCGACACACGCTTCCGCTACATCGGCAACGTGGAGCATGAGGCGACCTTAATGAGCATCCTTTGCGCACCGACTGGAAGCGGAAAGGAATCCATCACCCAGCCGATAAATCATATCATGGCTGATATAAGAGCGAGAGATGCCGAGCAACGAGAGCGTGAACGAGCTTGGAAGGACGAATGCAACCGTAAAGGCTCGAACAAGGACAAGCGAGAGCGTCCCGAAGGCTTGGTTATCCAAGAGGTGAACATCGACATGACGAACCCTGCTTTTGTATTGCGCATGAAAGAGGCGGAGAACCATTTTCTTTATGCGAAGATAAACGAGCTGAACCTCTTCGATGCCCTCAAAGGCAAGACCAACCAGCACTTCCGCATCATGGAGCTTGCCTTCGACATCGGCAATTACGGTCAAGACCGTGTGGGCGTGCAATCAGTGACCGAAACGGTAAAGGTTCGCTTCAACTGGAACGCCTGTTGCACCCCGAAGAAATGCCGTGACTACTTCCGCAGAGTGGTGACGGATGGTCCCATCTCTCGCATCAGCTTCGCCACCATCGAGCGCAGACCGTGCGGTTCGGCGATGCCCATTTATGGCACGTACGATGCCGCCTTCGACGAGGAATTGAAGCCCTACATCGACAACCTCCTAAAGGCTCGTGGATTGGTGGATTGCCCTCAGGCTATGAAACTCGCCAAGAAACTGGTGGAGGAAAACGCCGAGTTCGCAAGGCTCTCCCAGAACTACGTCTTTGAAAATCTTAGCTTCCGAGCCAATGTCATTGCCTACCTAAAGGCGTGCGTCCTCTACGTGGCTAATGGCATGAAATGGGAGAAGAGCATCGAGGACTTCATCCGCTGGAGCGAGCGTTACGACCTATGGTGCAAGCTGAAACTCTTCGGGCAGATGATATACGATGCCGACGGCGAGCAAGACAAGGTTTCTCGCACGGCCCCTAATGGCCCGAAGAACCTGCTCACCCTCTTGCCCGACAGCTTCACCGAGGACGACTACGTGAAGGTGCGCCGTTCGCAAGGCTTCGACAACGACGACCGCAAGCGCATCAAGGATGCCTTGAAGCAATGGGTGCATCGTGGGTATGTGGCAAGGATGGAAAGTGGTGACGGTGACAGTGACAGTCCGATTTTCCGCAAGTTGAAATTTTTAAAACAATAAACGACAATGGAAATCATTTTGAAACGAATAGCAAAGAAGAACACCTATACCATCGGAAGACTCTTTATAGTGAAGAGTGAAGAGGGAAGAGTGAAGAATTCATGTGCTAAGGGAGCTGATAGCAAGCCAGTGGTGCAACGAGAAATCCTCCCAGGCAAACGCTTGGGCGACAAGCGAATCATCCACTATGAGGTGGACGAGAGCCAACTCACCAAGGAGTATTACTTCTGCGACACCTTGGAGCCGACTTGGCGCAACCTTCTCGGCATCGACTTGAAGCCCGAAGAGGTGGATGCCCGATACAGCCGACAATCGGGCAAGAAGGCTCGCAAGATACCAGGCAAGACGGCTATCCCCGAAGGCTCTTACCCAGTGGTCATCACGAAGTCGCCCCGATTCAAGACGTGGCTTCCCCTCGTGCAAGGCGTGCCAAACTTCGAGGGCATCCGCATCCACGCTGGCAACTATCCCGACGACACGCAGGGCTGCATCCTCGTGGGGGAGAACAAATACAAGGGCATGGTGGTGAACTCCCGACAGTGGCTGAAACGCCTCATCGACCGCATTACTGAGGCGAGGGAGAGAGACGAGGCAATCTGGCTCACCGTCATCTAATATCTAAGGAATAAATAAAAACGGAGCGTGATTTCACAAGCACGCTCCGCTCAAACTTAAACAACCTATGTTTGCTTGAAATTTTATAATATTGTAATGTGTTAAAAATCAAGTATTATGTAGGAAATAGGTATCGCTTCTAAAGGTAAAGGAAAAAGTGGTGGTGAAGGGTGAGAACTTGATTTCTGCAGTCAAGCGTCCGTAGAGTCCTCCTTTGCTTCTTGATAGATTACTGAGAATCCAGGAAGTAGCACTACCGCAAACCACAAGCATGATATTGTCCCTACCACTACACCAGCCATTTCTGAAGTTCTCGAAGGCTGGGAGAAATCCAGAACGAGGGGTATCCATCCATGGAAGTTCGTCAATGAATATGACTTGCCGTTCGCCCTTGTCTTGGCCTTGTAGCAACTGTTCAAGCAAGAAGAACGCTTCCATCCAGGACTTTGGCATCTTATAACCTTCCAGTTTATATTCTGCCGCAATTATGCTTTTTAATACTTTATCGGCAAGATATAGACTATTAATTCTCTTTGCGAAGATTTTTTGGCAATATTGCCACATTTTTTTCGCAGCATACGAAATTTGTGGTTATTTATAGCAGCTCTCTTGCTATCCAGGCACAGGCTTCGGCATCTGCCAAGGCGTTGTGGTGCATGGTGAGGTCGTAACCGCAATAGGCGGCTACGGTCTGGAGCTGATGGTTGGGTAGGAGAGAGCCCAGCTTTCTTCGGGAGGCACGGCAGGTGCAATGGAATTCATAGCCGGGGTATTCCATCTGATACGTCTGGAATACGGCCTTCAGGCAGCCTTCGTCGAAGGAGGCATTGTGGGCTACCAGGGGCAGACCTTCTATCTTGGGCGCAATCTCTGCCCAGACTTTCGGGAAGACATCCGCATTCATCGTGTCTTCCAGAGTTAACCCGTGAACCCGCGTGTTCCAATAAGAGTAATATTCTGGTTCGGGCTTGATGAGGCTGTAGAAGCTGTCTGCAATCTCACCATCCCTCACTATCACAATGCCCACCGAGCAGACGCTTGTACGCTGCTGGTTGGCCGTTTCGAAATCTATTGCTGCAAAATCTTTCATTCCCTTATCCTCTTTTCCAATACCTTCTGCAGATTATCAGAAGGATTCATCCCCAGCTTCTTTCGGATATTGCCACGCTGGGTGGTGATATTGGATTCTGTCTTATTGAGCAGGATACCGATTTCACTCAACTTCTTATTCTGCAGAATGAGATAACAGATTTCCCTCTCAGATGAACTCAATTCCGGAAAAACACGCTCCAGATTCTGCTTGCTCAATTCCCGGGTCTGAATATACTGCAATACATTATCTATCACATTCTTCTGCGATGCCTCACCCAGCAAATCCAGCAAATGCTCGGTCAGCTTCACATCATGCCGCTCCTTGGCCAATGCCACGTATGCCTTAATCTGCTTCTTGTTGATTCTCAACACCTGGAGCAGTTCCTCCTCTTCTCGCTGCAATATTTTATTGGCATTTACCAGATACTCGCCATTCCTGGCAATGCCCAGACTCAGCACACTGATAAACAGCAGTATCAACAGCATCATAAAGAAATAATTACGCAGCGATTCATTGCCCGTAACTATCACACAGACTAGATAAACTCCCAAGGCTATGCCTACCAGCCAGCGGGTAAGACGAGCCTGATAAGCTGCCAGCGAGAAAAACATGTTGCCGGCAAGAATGAGCATGTTGATGAGAATTACCATCGTATTATCTTTCAATGTAGGCACGAAGGCACTATACAGAATATCCATGCCTATGAAAACCTGGGTTGCTACTGCAAGGAAGGTTATCCCTTTCACCACCCCTATCTTACCCAAGAGATAGGCAGCGAACGAGGACACCACAACTACCAGAAAGACGATGTTAGATGCTGTAAAAAATGGATCGAAGGCTCCCGACAACCCCAGGATATTAGACAGGATGCCTAGATAAAGCATCACGGCAAAACATACCAGAAGCCACTGGCGCTGGCGATCGAGGTAATTGGATTCCCTCTTCAGCAAGGAGAATCCCAACCTGCGTAACTTGGTTCTTATTGAGTTCTTTGCTTTCATACTCCGTAGGGATATATTCATTATTGATAGATGAATTGCTTAGCATAACCTTGCATTGCTTAGCTTTGCTTGGCATTGCTTTATTATTGTGCAAAGATAATAAAAATCTGTGATTTTGACGGTTTTTGAGGTTATTTTTTCCCGTTTTCCTAAAAAATCAGTATTTTTCAGGGTAGTTTTTCCCATATCGAACCTTATTTTCCATTACTTTTGCATCGAAAAATAAAATGAATCATTCATCTCTTAAATATCACTAATTATGAAAAGAAACAATACTTTCAACAGCAAGCACATTCAGTGGCTAATGTTTGCATGCTTAACTTTCTGCTTTACCTTCTTCATGGTTATGGTGTCTTCGTGCAGCGATGATGACCCTGAAGAAGTATACAACCAGGCTCACTATCAGGACGTACCGGCCAGTCTGCTGACCGATGCCAAGAAACTGGAGATGGTAAGGTCTATCCAGGACTTGAAAGACGGAAGATTCTTCTATCTTGACTATACGGAGGATTACAAACTCCCTACCATATCAGGATTCAATCTCACCGACAACACCCATCTGATTGGTGCCGTATTGAAAACCCTCTGCGACAAGACGCCATCCTGGCTCAAGGCAAGGGTTAAGCTGGATGCAGGCTGCAGTGCCTTTGCCGTGACGACACCCGATACGGGCGATTATCTGATGGGGCGCAACTTTGATTACTCCCATGATAACGAACCGATAGCAGCTGCCCTGGTTCGTACGGCACCCAAAGGCGGACTGAAATCCATCAGTATGGTGGATGCCTACTGGATAGGTTACCGACAGGATCTCTGGCATTACATCCTATATAACAAGGCTGAGTTTGAGAAGAATAAGACGCAAGACCTATCCTATATCATGGCATTCCCATATCTCCTGATGGACGGTATGAACGAGGCTGGCTTTGCCGTTTCCGTGCTCCATCTCGACGGCAAACCGACCCAGCAGGCTAGTACGGGAAAGAAATTGACTACAACCGTTGCCTTGCGCATGATGTTGGATCATGCCAGAACTGTGGATGAAGCTCTCAAGATTCTGGACGGATATGACCTCTGGATACCGGATAACGACGGCAACTATCATTTCTACATGGCAGATGCCACGGGCCGTTATGCCATCGTAGAATTCGTGTATGACAAGGATCATCAGAGCAAGATGTACATAGACGATGAATATACGGGTGAGGATGGCAAAACTTATTTTAAATATCCTGACATCTTACCAAACACCCGCGAGGTGATAGAAAAGCGCTATGCCAGCAACTTCTATGTATCTGAAACCATGGCATGTTCTGATAAAGGTCCGAAGCTCTCGAACCACGGCAAGACCCGCTATGACATGATGGAATTCGTCATCAAGCAGAACAACAATCAGTTGTCTGAGGAAGGAGCCATGAATCTGCTCAATGGCGTGAGTCAGGCAGAAACTCCGGGCAATCCTACGAGCCATACCCAGTGGTCGGTGGTGTATAATCTTTCTCAGCGCAAGGCTACGGTCTGTGTGAATCGAGACTATAAGAATAAATTTACGTTCAACTTAAAATAGGCAGAAAATCTTGATAAGGCTGCCAGTGAATTCTTTAATCATTTAATTCTTTAAAATATGAACTATAATATAAGAATGAAAATGAAGTTTTTTGTAAAGTCTGTGTTGTGTTTGGTAATGTTGACTTCGTTATGTTGCTCATGTTCTGATGATAGCGAATCTTGGGAAGAACTTGACGCACCAACAGGAGAAGTCCTGCCAAAGACCGATCAACTTTCCGTTAAGCTCAATTTGCCAACGGCAGTGTTGGGTAACAATTTTAAGGAAGCAGGTTCTGCTCTTGTAAACCGCCTGACAAAGAACGTGTCAATAAATGACAATAGCGTGAGGGTGGTGGTTCTCGACAACGAAACCGCCTTGACCATTGATGGCGATATGTTGGAGAAAGTGAAACAGGTTTATGACAAAGGAGGCGTAATAGCCATAACTGAACCGTCGAAGGCCACAATGGAAAGACTAAAAAAATATAAACTGGGAGATGCGCTTATGCACGACTATGACGACGATGATGGCAATGGGCACTTCAATGATATTTATGCTTTCAATAAGAAGGGAGGAGAAATGCATCTCGAAGATCTGAACGACTCAGATGAGGCTCAAATATCGTCAGTGGTAATCAAAGAGGACGGTGATACCACAAGGACAGAGCTTGCAGAAGCCAATCTTTCCCAAGAGCACACGCCTTACACATATGGTTTATTTGCAGATGCCGTAGCCACATGGATAGAAAAACAAGCTGTTGTAAGCGAGCCCAATACCAACGGTGGCTCAAACGATATTCATTCCATGACAAAGGCGCAGACAATTACGTACATATATTACCCGACGTATCCAGGGCATGACAAGGCTAAAGGTCGCTCCGCATTGTACCAAGTAACATATACCATATATGCAGTGTACTCTTTTGATCAAAACATGGATTACTATATGGTACATCAAGAAATCCTTGGAAACAATTCGACGATGATGCTTTCTGATAAATGGAAGGAAAACAAGGGTACATGCTATGGTTTTTACTTGGGAGAGATTGACAATGACCACGAAATCTTTAAACCAAACGGTGGAAGCTTCTCACCAACAGAAGTCTTTGTGCATGATCCTAGACCTGCGACTTCTGAAGGTTCGTATAGTACAACTTCGGGATATAGTGTTGATTTTGGAGGTAATATCGGGCTTGATACTTCTGGACCAAGTGCTGGATTTAGTGCAGGAGGCTCAATATCCGAAAGCTATACAATGAATGTTTCTGATGTGACTATAACAAACAAATCCTTGGATGGTGGAAGTGGAAGAGCACGGTGGAATTATGATGTGGCGGATGCTCCGGTGACATCAAACGGGTTCAAGGCTAAGATGCATGAGGCTCCATTGGTGTCTCGTAACACAATCAACCTACACAACTGTTGGTATTGGACAGTGAAGAATCCTGCTGCATATTCTGGACAATTCAGGGTTAAAGCAGTCAACAGGGTATTTTTCGAATATTCTTGGTTGCGAAATAAGGTTTTCAGTTATTCTTGGTGTCACTATCTGAGAGGTATGCGATATACTCAGAATATCTGGCTGAAAGCACCCAACAGAACGAAGAAGTGACCTCATAGAGGTCACTTCCAAACTTTCTTTTGGTTCAACTCTGTTTCTCCCATCAGCCATCTTATGGCATTGATTCTCTTGATACCGTTGTAATCGGCAGTAGGGTCTTCATCAAGTGTAAGGATATACTTAGGATATTGGTCATTGATATTTGCTGCGAAGATACTATTTTTTTTTAGGATAAACCATCCTAAAACTTTTCTCCTATCCCCATATCTAGGTATTTTCCCGAAACCATCATTTTTAGGTATTGCAGATAAAGGGAAAAGGCAGTATCTTTGCACCCGAAAATAAATGTAACTAAAAGAGATTAAGGACAAATGAAAACAACTATCGTAATTTATGGCTCTTCTACTGGCTCATGCCAGTCGATTGCCGAAACCATCGCCTCTAAGTTGGGCGTGGAAACTGTAGATGTAGCTAACATCGATGAGGCTACTATCGCAAGTCACGAGAATCTCCTTCTCGGTACTTCTACATGGGGTGCAGGCGAGATGCAGGATGACTGGTATGACGGCGTGAAGACGCTTAAGAGTGCTGGATTGGCTGGCAAGACTGTGGCTCTCTTCGGTTGTGGCGACAGCGAGTCATATTCTGACACATTCTGCGGCGGTATGAAGGAACTCTATGATGCTGCTGTGGAGGCTGGTGCTACCGTATTGCCTGGTGTTTCTACAGACGGATATACCTTTGATGATAGTGAGGCTGTGGAGGGAGACAAGTTCCTGGGACTCGCTCTTGATGATGTGAACGAGGATGATAAGACCGAGGAGCGCATCGATGCCTGGATTGAGGCTATCAAACCAGCACTTTAGTATTTAAAAATAATAATTTTTCAGGAATCATTGAAATCTCTGACTATAGAATCTTGAGTCATTTTGGTTCGTGGATTTTTAAATCATTGAAATCTCTGATTCCTGATAAAAAACTTGATAAATTCGGATAGTATGCAGCAGGAAATCGCAACACCAGTAGATCTGAAGGTTCTGATGAATCATATATATGAATATAAGAAGGGCGTGCGCCGTCTGGTGTTATATACCTTCAATAAGAAATATGAGTCTTTTGCCATAACAAGATTAGAGCGTCAGAACATTGATTATATCATTCAGCCGGTTGGTAACGACCGTTTGAATCTCTTCTTTGGTAAGAAGGAATGCCTAGATGCTATCCGTATGATTGTTACTAAACCATTGTGCCAACTTTCGCCTGAGGAGGATTTCATCCTTGGGGCGATGTTGGGATATGATATTTGTGCGCAGTGCGAGCGCTTTTGCGAGCGGAAGAAGAAAGTTTGCTAAATTAGATAAGGATTTCTCTCCCAATATCATGGGGATGTTCTCCCTCTTGATTCTTCAAGGAGATGGCTCTTTGATGGGAGAGTCTTCATATGTTATAATGTTTTATGTTAATAATGAAATAAAAGAGCGTGATTGCCCGATTGGCGACCACGCTCTTTTGAATTATATTCTTCGGAATAATTCCTGTTTTTACCCCTTGTTTTAACGGAATAATTCCTGTTTTTATCCCTTGTTTTAACAGAATAATTCCTGTTTTTAAACCTTGTTTTAACGGAATAATTCCTCTTTTTGGTACTTTTTCCGACGGAAGAAGTTCCTCTTCCTTACTTCTTCATCATTTCCTCTACGGCTCTGATGAGCTGAGTATCATGACCGGTGATGTAATCCTCTGGAGAATTATATACCTCGATGTCTGGCTGGAGAGTGGTGTTCTCGCCGAAGGTGCCACGCATGTCACGGCAACCTACCTGAGGAATACCGAATACCAGACTGCGGTCCATCAAGGTCTCCCACCATACGGCAGTCATCGTACCAGCCACTGGCGCACCAATCAGCTTGCCGATGCCCAACTCCTTATATACCCATGGGAAACCATGACCGTTGCTGTAGTCGTCCTCGCAGATCAAAACGCAGGATGGCTTGGTCCACTTGTTGAATGGATCCTTGCCCACTACCTTGCCGTGAGGTACAAATTCCTGGTACTGCTTGCCGCTGAGCAGGGTGCAGAGGTCGTCGTGCAACCAGCCGCCACCATTGTGACGCTCATCTACGATGACGGCATCCTTGGTGCGGTTCTTCTCGCTCAACAGTTCACTATATACGGTGCGGAAACTCTCGCTGTTCATCGCCTTCACGTGCACATAGGCTATTCTGCCGTGCGAAACACTGTCCACGATGGCACGGTTTCTATCCACCCATCGCTTGTAGAGCAGCTCCTGCTGGGCACCCTGCGAGATGGCCTTGATGGTGAGGTCGAAGCGCTTGCCCTTGGTGTTCTTGATGGTGAGGCGGATGTTCTTGCCAGCCTTTCCGTCGAGCAGCGCATTGTAGTCCTCGCCTGCCTTGATGTCGGTGCCGTCTATCTTCTCGATGATGCTGCCCGGAGTCACCTCGTTCTTCTTCACGGCAAAAGGACCGCGCTTGATAATCTCCTTGATCTTCAGTCCATCGCCCTCATAGGATGGGTCGAGGAATACGCCCAATGCTGCGGTAGAGAGGGTGGCTCCGCTGGCATAATAACGGCAACCGGTATGGCTGGCATTCAGCTCGCCCAGCATCTCGCTCAACATCTCAGCGAAGTCGAAGTTATTATTAATATAAGGTAAGTACTTCTCATACACTTTGCGATAGTATTCCCAGTCCACGCCCTGCATCTTAGGGTCGTAGAACTTGTCAGCCACCTGTCTCCATACGTGGTCGAAGAGATACTGACGCTCCTCGGCAGGCTTGTAGTTGAACGGAGCCTCGAAGTCGATATTCTTGGTAGATCTCGAACCGAGTTCCACCTTCTTGATATTGCTGCCGTTGCAGAGATAGAGGTTCTTCACATCCTTGTCGGCTACGAATCCGCCCTGTCCGATGCCCTTCATCATCAGCGAGGTCTTGTTCTCCTTCAGGTCGTGGCACCACAGGTCGTAGTCGCCTTCGAAAGAAGCCTGATAGTAGATCTTCTCGCCCTTGGTATCGAGGATGGCATCACCCATGTGGGATGAGTTGACGGTGAGTCGTACGATGCGGTCGCGGCAGTTGTCGATGTCCAGTTCGAGCGGTTTCACCTTGTTCACCTCTATCTTGCCAGTCTTCTCCTCTTTCTTTTTCTTGTCTTCCTTCTTCTTCTCCTCCTTCTCGTCGGCCTTCTTCTCCTTCTCGTCCTTGTTGGCCTCAGCGAGTTCGAGTTCCTCCTTGCTCATGCGGAAGCGGTCGTAGGCATCGAGGTCGAAGAACATGAGATAAGCATCGCTTTCTGCGCCCCATGAACCATGACTGCGATAACCGGCACGGTCGCTTTCGAAAAGCATCGCCTTTCCGCCGAGCACCCACTTGCCGTTGCCGTCGCTATATCCACTGTTGGTCAGGTTGTGCATCTCCTTGCCGTCGGCTTTCACCAGTGCGATATCGGTATTGTTCCATCCGCCGTTGCCTATGTAGCTGCAGAGGAGCCACTTGCTGTCCGGACTCCACTCAAACCAGATGTCGCCATCGGAGTAGGAGTAGTTGTACTTGCCGTCGAGCACGGTGCGCACATCCTTGGTCTTCAGATTGATGATGCGCAGGGTGGCACGGTCTTCATAGAAGGCCACTTCCTTGCCGTCCGGACTGTAGGCTGGATATTGCGAGGTCATATTGGTCTTGGTGAGCTGCTCCTCCTCCACATCCGTGCAGTAGGTGAAGTTCTTCTCCTTTTCGTTCTTGATCTTAGCCTGATATATTTGCCATACTCCGTTGCGCTCAGAGGCATAGACGAGACTTCTGCCGTCTGGCGAGAAGCTCACGTTGCGCTCCTGCTGCGGCGTGTCGGTGATGCGCTTGGTGGTCTTGTATTCGGTGGATGTCACATATACATCGCCGTGCATCACGAAAGCCACTTCCTTGGCGTCTGGCGAGAGGGCTATCTCTGTGGCTCCCCAGCTGCGCACCTGGCGTACGAGACTTGGCTCATCATTGTCGGCGGTGATGGAGATGTTCACCTTCTGTGGCTGTGCTCCCTCCTTCACGGTGTAGATTTCGCCGTCGTAGCCGTAGCAGAGGAGTCCGTCGGCAGAGGAGGTGAGGAATCGGATAGGATTCTTCTTCTCATGGGTGAGCTGAACGTCCTTGCCGGTAGCGATGTTGCGATGATAGATGTTGAAGGATCCCGCCTGCTCGCTCAGGTAGTAGAAACTCTCACCATCGGCAGCCCATACAGGCGTGCGGTCTTCGCCCTTGAAGGCAGTTATCTTCTGGTATTTCCCGTTGTCGAGCATCCAAATGTCGCGAGTGATAGGCGAAGTATGATGCTTGCGCCACTGGTCTTCATATCCCTTGGAGTCGTGGTAGAGCACCTGTCCCTTGCCGTTGATGCTGATGTCTTCCATCGGGATGACGGAGTAGAGTTTCGGTCTTCCGCCCTGTGTGCTTACCTCGTAAACCTGCGAGAATTCCCGGCTGGCAAAGAGGTTGCTCTCAGCGGTAGGCATGATGTTGGCAGAGAAGAGTACGTGGTCGTTGTCCTTGAAGGCAACTGGAATTTCGCGCTCACTGTTGGTGGTGATGCGTGTAGGTGCGCCTCCGTGTGCAGACATCACATATACGTCGAAACTTCCCTCGCGGTTGGAAGCGAAGGCTATTTTCTTGCCGTCAGGGCTCCAGATGGGGTAGGAGTCGTGAGCAGCATTTGTGGTGAGCTGTCTGGCTTCTCCGCCCGTGGCAGGAACGCTGTAGATGTCTCCCTTGTAGGAGAAAACGATGGTCTTGCCATCAGGCGAGATGGCAGGGTAGCGCATCCACAATGGGGCTTGCTGTGCCTGAGATGCGAGCGATGCTGCCAGAAAAGCAGCACTAAGGAATAGTTTTTTCATTATCACAAAGTCACTTTCTAATAAATTATTGTTGCAAAGTTATAGTTTTTATGTGAAATCACCAAATATTATTTTTATTTTTAAGCACGGATGTTACTTTTTTCATCGGATGTTTATTCTTTACCTTTCCTTTTTCTGTATTCTCATTTCTTGCCATCCCACTTCTCCAGTTATTGCATTGACGGGGGGCTGATTACTGATTACGATTACAGTTCGATTTTCCGCTGGTTCATCTTCGTCATTTAAAACAAGAATCAGTCATTAGGATGCAGGGGTAAGGGGGATAGGATGCATTGCGATAGCACCGCCTTAACGATATAAAAACAGATAGTTAGGGCGGCGGTATCGCTTCAGTTTTTTAATGTAGCTAAAGGAATAACCTTTACTCCATCTTCTCTTGTATAAGCCATTTCGCCCCCAGTCATGACTATCAGCAGGTCTGGTTCTCTGAGCGGCATCTGATGTTCGACCTTGTTTTTCTCACGAATCAGATTACGTAGTTGCAGGAGATGCTTGGCGCCATCGTCAATCTCCCGACTACCCAACTTGCATTCTATCAAGGCATAACGGCCATCCGCAAGATGAAGTACAATATCTGCCTCCAGGCCATAGCGGTCGTGATAGTAAGAGACTCTGCCACCCAAGGCTTGCGAATATACCTTCAAATCGCGAATGCACATACACTCGAATATGAAACCAAAGGTTCGAAGGTCTAATTCCAAACTTCTTGGCGACATACCCAAGGCCGCAACTGCTATGGAAGGATCTACAAAACAACGCTTGGCTCCCGAACGGATAGCGGCGGCAGAACGGATAGCCGGACACCATGCCTCCACATCTTCTATGACAAACAGTCTTTGCAATGCAGAAAGATAATCATCAAACGTGGGCATCGATGTTTTCTCCATTTCTACTGTGATATCTGCCAACATCTTGGATTTCTTGACAAGGGTGCAGATGTTTCGGGCATAAGAACGCATGATGAGTCGTGCTAATGCAGGCTGTCTCCTTACTCCATCCACCCTTGATATGTCTTCATCGCAAATCACATTTACATAATCCTGTGCTATCAGCAATTGTGCCTCCTGCGAAGTGACGTCCAATGATGCAGGCCAACCGCCTCGGCAAGCGGCATAAATCAGTTGCTCCACACTCATGTCTGACTGCAATCCATCAATATCGTAAGAAGGGTCATCAAACAATGAACGTAAAGATATGGAGCCTGTTGATTCTTTTGACTCATAAAGGCTCATGGGATACATGGGCATTTTGGAGATACGCCCTGTACCCGTATGCATGATTTCTCCGTTATGGTCTTCAACGACAGTAGAACCGGTTAAGATAAATTGGCCTTTCAGATTTCGCTCATCTACGGTATTTCGAACGGCATCCCACAATACCGGTGCTACCTGCCATTCGTCTATCAGTCGTGGTGTTTCACCTCTGAGCAGCAAGGAGGGTTTGGTGCGTGCCGTCGCCAGATAACCTTCACGCTTATCTGGGTCTTGCATCTTGATTACACTTTTTGACTGCTGCATGGCCGTAGTGGTTTTGCCGCACCATTTAGGACCTACAATCTGCACTGCTCCAAAGGCTTCCAGACGAAGCAGGAGCATTCTGTCTGCTATTCTGTCTAAATACTTCATATTCAGTGCTTTTTGTTTGCAAAGATAATGATAAATAATGGATTCTACAAGCGATTTTGCATTTTTGTGGCGTTTTACTTTGTATTTTAACGCTATTTTACTTTGTATTTTTGTGGCACTTTACTTTGTGTTTTTGTGATAAAGCGCTTTTGGCCCTTTTCTACCCCTTCGTCATTTCACTGGCGTGAGTTGATTACTGATTACGATTACAGTTCGATTTTCCGCTGGTTCACCTTCGTTATTTAGAATATGAATCAGTCCTTATGATGCAGGGTAAGGGGATAGATGCATTGCGATAGCACCTTGTAAGATGTACTTTAAATTTAGTTAAAAGTGGGGCGTTCCCTCATAAAATGTGTGGAAACATGATTAGATTCCCTCATGAAATGTGACGGAAGTATAGATTATTCCCTCATGAAATGTGATTTTAAGATACGGATTATGGAAAGATTGATTTCCTGCTCCAGATGAGGAGGATGAGATTGTTCCACGAAGGCCTACTGCCCCTATGAATATTTAGATGTGGCGCATGATGTTGTATGCCCATATCATGATTTCGAATGTGCAGAAGGGGATAAGAAACAGCTTGCAATTTAGTAAAGAGTTGATTCTCCCCATATAATCCCTATTGGTAAACCATTGGCTGAAAAGCAGGAAAGGGGCTAAGACAATGCCGACTAAGGCTATCACGATGTTGGGATTCATGGTGACGGCAGCCACCATGTCGCCCTTGAGCAAAAGGCTCAAGGCCCTTGTCATCCCGCATCCAGGACAAGGTATTCCCAATGCCCATTTGGTGGGGCATAGGAGAATATTTACCTTGTAGTGGGTGTAGATGAACATCCATGCGATGCCCAATAGGTAAAGCGCCGACAATATAATCGTTTCTCGTTTGCCCATTAGGTTTAGATGAGAGACATCAATTTCTCAAAGTTCTTTTCTTTGGTTCTCTTCATAATCAGAAAATAATCGACGATGGTCCAGATGCCACATCCGCCGCATGTCAGCAACTTGGCTATTCCGAGTCCTGTGTCGCCAATGTAGAAACGGTCAATACCTAAGCTACCCACCAACAGTGACAGGATGAGTGTTGTGACAGGGTCTTTGAACTGGAGAGAATACATCAATGATTTCTTCGATTCGTCCATCTGATCGAATTTCTGCTTGAGCATCATGATGCTTTCATCTGGAAAGTATTTGCTGTATGTCATTAATAGCATGTTGGTTTGTTCGCTCATAGTGATATATTTTTATGGGATAATGATATTGTATTGATGATAAACGAGGAAGAACCAGAAGGCTCTTCCTCAAATGACTTGTTTAAAAATACGTCATAAACTTTTTATAGTTGTATTCACGTGTTCTCTTACCTACGGTGAACAGGTCGATGAGCCCCCAAATACCTGCTCCTGAACAAGTAATGATTTTGACTATACCCAGACCTGTTTCGCCAAGCCAGAAGCGGTCAACACCTAAACCACCAAGGAAGAATGCGAAAAGTAATCCTACTGTAGGATTCTTCCAGTCTGTTGACATCAACATGGTCTCTTTGTCCTCATCGAGTGTGGCTAACTTTTCCTTGATCTGACCTACCATCATTGGAGGAAAGAACTTGGCATTTGCCATCATGAACTGATCAATTTTTTCTTTTTCCATAATCTTTATTTTTGTTATTAAGTTAAGAATGTTAAGATCTATTAGGTATATTTACTTTTACTTTCTAACACTGCAAATATAATGAAATAAATGAATATATCCTAATTCTATGTCGATTTTTTTTCAAAAAAGTTATTTTTTCCTTTTTTTTGACCATTCCGTTTATTCCATTTGTAGTGTAACCTTTGTTACACCTTATTATATATAGGTAACGAGTAGAGCCTAAAGTATGTGCTAACTTATCAACGACCTTGGTGGCTTTCCTTATTATGCCTAAAACCATCTCTTCTTCATTTCAGACTTCTCTATCTGTTCATAGTTTTTACAATCCTTAATACTATCTGAAAATGTCAAAGAACTCACTTTTTTATAATCTTCCGTCGTGATAAACATGTTCAACCACTCCGTTGAGACACCAAACAGTAATATTGTTACCCAAGCTGCGTAACAATCCACAGAGCTGGTATTTGTTCCATACTGAATGATACACTCTTTCAAACAATTTTACTTTAATACCTTTTATTGTACCAATATAATCATTCAAGATTCCTTCTGGCATTCCAACATAAGGCTCTATTTTTATCATCGCATCTACAGGTTTGTCTCCATATTTCTTTCTGAGCTGAGTTACCTCCTTATACATATACTCATTGTCAGCCTTGTTTATCTCTTCTTGTCTCTTATACTCAGAAGCCTGAGCACCAAGACTGACTAGATCTTCATAACCCATGAGAGGCTTTTTGAGTTCTTCAGACAATTGCTGCTTTGACATTCCTATATACGACTCTCCAATAACATCTCCTGCACTATTGAGCTTATAACCAGCCACTAATTCGAACTGCTCACTGGACAAACGTTTTGTATTTGCACTCCATAGCGTAGGTTTTACTGGTTTTAACTTCAGATAGCATCCTCCTTTTTCCTGTAAAAATCCATAAAGATTTTCTCCATTTGGATTATATAGGAACGTGTACTCTTGACCTTTGTATGCAGACAGACAATCCGTCTCTTGTTGTACAGAATAAAGAGTGGCTATAGGTATATTTGCATTAGTACGGCGCATAATAACTCTTCCGTCTAAATAAAGATTTATACCAGAGAGGCAACCTCCATATTCATCCTTGTAATTTATAGGCTCAATTTTATCCAATGCAGAGGTCATAATGGTGGCATCTTCTCTAAACGAATCATCGCCACTACCATTATAGAATTTAGAAGGTTTGGGAACTTGTTTGATAATAGCCACCCATTGCTTAGGGTCACTATTGGTTCTGCAAAGCATAAAAGCAAGACAAGTACCAGTCTTCTTATTTTTAGCAATAACTTCCTTCAATGCTCCATTAAGATCATCCCATGCAGTAGGCTCTTGCTGCATAGCATAGAAGACAAAACTCTTCATATAAGACACATAACTCTTTTGGTCTTCTGCATTTTTCAGTTTATCAATACATTCTTTAAGAGTTATCTCCTTGTTTTGATATTTAGCCAGAACATATTCTGCAGTACCGTGAGCATAACAACGTTTTGCAAAAAAGTTCTTCCATTCTGAAAAGTAATTGGCAGGAGTTTCCACTCCAAGTTTGTCTTTATAGTCTGCCTTCAGATCATTGTCTACTTCTTCAGGAAGAACCAATTTCTTCTGGCCGTTGACTTCTTTATAAAAAACAATTTCTTTGCTCTTAAGCCATGTATTGAAAGATGCGTCAACCATTGAGATGTTATATGGAATAAATCCCGCAATATCAGAGATTGTCCATTTCTTTGTTTTCAGCAAAGCATTGAGCTCAGCAGTCTTGGCAGACTTGACAGAAGAAGCGTTCTGCGCTTTTATAGTCATACAACTAAAAAGCGCAAAACAGATTATTAGGATATTATAATGTATTCTTTTCATATTGTTTTTATTCTGGTAGTTCTATTTCATCTTGTTCTGTATCCTCAGTACTTTCTGTTTTCGGACTATTAAAAACTGGACGCACTAGAAGGCCAACGATCGCTTGATCACTATTCTGAACGGTTGCGTTTTTTAGGGACGGATTAACCTTCCCGTTTTTTTCAACGGATATTATTGCTAATATCTGAGCATTGGATTCCTTGTTGGCAGTTCTATATAGAGCCTCCGTCGCTTTTACGGTTATTCCATTATATTGGGCAAGTTGTGACAAATTAACGAAAGTCTCATTTTCTGTTATAACTGACATAAGTCTAGCCGAAACTTGTTTAGATAATTCCATGTTACCAATCCTAGCATATATATCATTAGGCGGGAAGTAAAGATAAATGGATTTGCCATTTGGTCCTGTAAATTTCGCAACATATCGTTTGTTGATTACCATATAGTCAAGGGTACAGCTCTCAAACAGTTCTTTCCACTGTTCGGCGGTAGGAATGCTCCATCCCTTGCCATATTTTTTTGTTGCAACATCATACTCTGTTCCTGCAATATTTGTAATGTCAGACTTGAATGTGTATGTATCTGACGTATAAATCTGTTTGGTTGCAGTTTCACCATACGAATAATAGCCACCAACAGAAGTAACGCTTGTTGCACCAATATTTCTATCAGCCCATTTTGTACCGCTTGGCAAACCTAAGTCCACCAATATCGGCTTAGAAGTTGTTTGTTGTGCAGGTCTTTTTGACGCAGTAGTTGGTCTCTTGGCTGTAGTACCTTTTCTTGTCTGTGCTGACAATGATAATGTAAACATCATTGCACAAGCAATGATAAATAAACTCTTGATTTTCATAATCTTTTTGTTTTTTTATTTGTTATATTCGATGTTTATAAAGCAATATGCAGTCAAGTCCGCTTATATATGCCGGACAATGTTATAAATCCATATGCTTCCTTCAGCAATTAGAATAATAAAGAGGTAAACCTTCTTGTCTAAACAGGCATTTATCCTTGCTATATAATCTTTATTTGTTGCTAATTGTGTTATTAAGATGAAAGGGGCAATGGGAAGAACTATCCAAACAAGTATGATATTGGGATTCAACCGTACTGCTGTTAATAACTTACCTTCAAGACAAAGCTTTACGGCTCTAGTCATTCCGCAACCCGGGCAAGGAATACCAAAGAGAATTTTAGTAGGGCATAGCACTAAACTTATATCATAGATGTTGTTCAGTATAATCCACACCATTCCCAATATATAAACTCCCAATAGGGTGAAAGCTTCTTGCCTAGTCATTACATGACTGTTATGAATTTTTCTAAGTTCTTCTCCTTTGTTACTTTCATGATTAAAAAGTAATCTATAATCGTCCAGATTCCACAACCTCCACAAGTAAGCAGTTTTGCTATTCCAAGACCTGTGTCACCGATATAAAATCTGTCAATTCCTAATCCGCCAGCAACAATGGAAAGTATTAATGCCATTGTTGGATCTTTTAAGCCTAATGTATACAGCATAGATGTCTTGGATTCATCCATAGCTTCGAATCTGTCCTGGATCATCATCATACTTTCATCAGGAAAATACTTGCTATATGTCATTAATAGCATATTGATTTTGTCATTCATTGTTGTCTTGCTTTTCGTTTTTGAGGAAGAGCTATTTTGCTCTTCCTCAAATCTAATGTTTAAAAATACATCATCAATTTGTTGTAATTGTACATCTTTGCACGGTTCATTACTGTAAACAAATCGATAAGTCCCCAAATTCCAGCTCCTGCACAAGTAATGAGTTTAACAACACCTAGACCTGTTTCGCCAAGCCAAAAACGGTCGACACCCAAACCGCCAAGGAAGAAAGCGAATAGGAAGGCAACAGTAGGATTCTTCCATTCAGTAGCCATCAGCATGCTCTCTTTGCTCTCGTCAAGTGACTCAAGCTTCTTTTTTACATCTTCAATCATCATTTCAGGGAAATATTTTCCATTTACCATGATGAACTGGTTAATCTTTTCTTTTTCCATAGTTTTTAAATGTTGAAAATATAATTTGTTTTTATTTTCGCAAATACAACAAGCAAGTGCGAATTTTACTAAATGTTTTGTTTATAACGCTGTTAATATACTATGTCTTTTATAAGTATTTCTTACAGCCTTTGTAATAACTAGGAGCGTATATTCTCTTAAAATAATCTTCTCCGCGATACAAGCCGTCGTTCAGGAAAGTGATGCTGGCGGAACCACTCTTGCTTTTGACTTGCAAGTCACCATTGTCTGCAAGTTTGTAGGTGAACTTTTCTTTTAGACCATTAAAGTTATTAATAAATACACCTTTTCCGCAGCCATTAACATCGGGAGCACTAAATACCCAAGCTACACTAACTGTTTCATTATCACCCAAATTAAAGATATAGTCGACGACATTGTCTTTAAATTCTTTGTATTTTGCTTGTTTTTCTGTTAGGAGCTCCAACTCCTCTTGTGCTTTCTGCTCTTTGAGCTCTAACTCTTCCTTGGCCTTTTTGTCCTTGGCAAGCATATTGCTTATCTCCGTTTTATGGTTGCCGCCATCCTTGAACTTTTCCATGTATTCATTCTCCAAAGAAATCTTGGTGGCAAGATCTTTGGTCTTGCAGATATTGGCATAGGCGGTAGAATCGTCTACCCATACTCTTAAGTTCTTGCGAATCTTGACAAGGTGTTCTGGAGATGCCTCCTCGAAGTAATTGTCAAGGTAAGCTCTCATCTCCTGAGGATTGTTCGAGGTTGATACTCGGGCAAAGGCCTTGTCCTCTTTTTCTTTAGAGTTACAGCTGGTCAAAATAGTTATGGCCAGCATGGATAAATATAAAAGTTTTTTCATATCTTATGTATTGATGTGAGATGTTGTATGAATGGGTAATGTCGTAATATTCCTATAGTCGGATATTATTTCATTGCCTCGGTCAACTTTTTGGTAATCTCGACATAGCGTTGCAATTGCTCACTGGTAAAGTTGCCTTTGGCATCCTTGCATTTTTCGAGCAAATCCTGATAGCTGCCTTCCAGCTCCTGTGCTTCGCCGAGAGTAGACATGTACTCTTCAGAACCAGGTTCCATATCCTTCAATTTAGCATAGAAGTCTGAGAGTTTGTTGACATATTCCTCGTAGGAGTCGAGCATCTCGTCGATGTCGGTGTCTGAAGATGACGAAGAGAGGTCGTTAGAGGTGTCTTCACTTTCTTTGGTCTCCTCGGTCTTCTTCGACGCCCCCTTTCCGGTAATTTGCTCGATGGCATTAGGGATGTTGCAGTATGTCATAAACATGTAATGGTTGTCGGTGGTGGCACTTTCTAGGGTATTGTTCCAAGTTTCGTATGCCTTGGTGACCTTTTTGACATTTTCGCTGTCTTCACCCTCTTTTTGGATGATCTCTTCCCAATCAGGATAGTCCTGTGAAATCTTGTACAACTTTTCCATCAGCTCGTCATGTATTCTGTCACAGTCGTCGTTGCTGGATGCAGAAGCGAGTTCTTTGGTCGAACTTTCGTATGCCTCTACCAGTTTGTCGAACATTGAAGAAGAACATGCAGAGAATAGCAATGTCAGCATGAATGCAAAAAAAACAGGAATCTTTTTCATAATTAATGATATTTAAAATTAATAATATTGTTTTTAAAAGTAATCCATAATCATCAACCTCCCATTGCAAATGTGATGAATGCAAGTTTTATCGCCAGTGAATTGTGGCAATTCAGTCAGATTATCTTTCGTGAATATCTTGTCGGGATTAATTTCATTTTATTCTATAGCTCCCGATGCTATCGCAAAGAAGAGCATAATGATAAAAGATTTTTTTCATATCCTTGTGAATTATTTATTGTTCTTATTTTTGAATACATCGACAAAAGCAGTTATTGCCTTTTCTCGATCCTCTTTTTTCATGTAGGAATTCCCAATGTAAGGAACATAAATGGGTTTACAGTTTATAGAAGCACCTATTTTGCTAAGAATTGCGTTAGCAGTTCTTCCGTGAGCAATGATGCAACTTGGCTTTATCAATTCTATCTCTTTCTGGAGAATTTCTTGATATTTATGAGTGTCAGTTTTCTGAATGCCTCTCTTGTCTTTTGTAAACAGTTTGTTGCAATCAGTCATATAAATTGCAGTTCCTGGAGCTGCTTCGAGAGCCTGAAGTATGACTGGTGTCATGAATCCCTTGCGAGTATTGGTACGATAGCTTTTGTCATGAAAGCCAAAAGGAGAGGATAAAGATAACTTTCCTTTATAGCGTTCTGTGCGTCTTGGGTCTTGGCTTACTACCATGACAATATTTGAGATTGGCTTGTCAGGGTCTGTTTGTATAAGTGTCGGTATGTCAAATCCCAAGATGCTATAGTCTTGGTAATCTTGTGGGGCATCAATATATTTAACGGCACATCCATTATCTGACGGACCATCAGGATATTCCCAATTACATTGTTCTTTCATTTCCTGGTATCTTTTCAGAAGAATATCATCGTATTTCTTCTCACTGAAGATAACACTGCTGATGCTGGATAATACTTTTTGCATTACCTGTTCGTCGGTATCTGAAATATAAATGTTAGTTCTTTCCATGATGTTTATCATTTACTTTTTGGTTATTTCATTCTAAGGCACAAAAAAAGGTGCGAACCAATTTCATTCTGTTCTGAAGGTTCTGGACTACCTGTACACAAAGAATGAAAATCAGCTCACACCAATGGGTATATGTTGATACCCATCCCGCCGAAGCGGAATGGATACAATAATATACGGTTGGGTGAACAACTTCTGTCTTCGTTCTTGTGTACAATGAATTGTCCAGATTCTCAGTACGAACCAAGCATGGTTGTTTCCTTAACATGTCTGCTGTTTTTTTAGAACAGCACTGCAAATATACCATATTTTTTTTAATGTCGTTCATCGTGAGCTGATTTTTTGCAAAAATAGCTGATTTTTTTGCTTTTTCAGCGTTCCATTCTATTCCAAGTTCGAAATATGAGGCTTTTTTTGTGGAAATATCTTATTGGTTGGATTTGTTTTACTATCTTTGCAGCATGGAACAGATATTACGTGAAATGATAGAAAAGATGGCGGGGCGTAAGATGGTTGTGCCTCGCGACTTCGTATGGTTGAGCGAAAAGGTGGAGGAACGTACTCAGCAAAGGGTGAGTGCCTCTACGCTGCGACGATTCTGGGGATATGTGAGCGAAGGGGTTTCTGCCAGTAAGTTTACCAAGGATGTCCTGGCGAAATTTCTTGGTTATGCTGACTTTCAGGAATTTGGCTTTTCGCAGGGGGCTGGTCAGCAACAGAGCCAAATGGTTATGGGCAAGGAAATCTCTTGTGATGATCTTTATGAGGGACAGATGCTCAAACTTTCCTGGCTGCCCGACAGGACCTGCATCATCAGGTATCTGGGTAATGGATATTTCAAGGTCTTGTCATCGGAAAATACCAGATTGTCGAAAGATGATACTTTTGAGTGCCGTCATTTCATCAACCATGAACCTGCTTATCTTCATGGCTGGAAACATGGAGATAGGGAGCCGGTCACTTATGCCATAGGTAAGAAGAATGGTATCATCGTAGAGCATTACTTAGAAGATTGAAAACTCGACAGGGTGGGTCTTATATATCTCTCAGCGTTATAGGAGGATAGCTCATAGATGATATCTGCCTTGCCGGCGATGTCTTTAGAGAATGTCTGCGGATAAGTCGTTGAGATGAATTCATTACTCTTATTTACAAACTGATAGAATGCCTCGCTCTTTTTCACAACAGACTGGATGGTGTCTATGCCGGATTCCTTCCACATCTTGTCGATAGTCTTCTTTCCCTTGGATATGAGTTCGGCGCTTTGTAAATGGGATGCAGAAGATGGTTCGGTAGCTGTTGGCTGCAGGGATTTCCGGCCATTGGAAAGTGGGGCAGGCTTCTTGGTTTGCTGGCGGATGACTGTATCCTTCTTGGCTTCGTGATGTGCCGGGGTGATGCTAATGCTCTTTTCCTGCTGATACAGTAAAGGATAACTGATGAAACCTAATAAGATGATACAGACCAAAGCTGCGATTCCGATACGCTTGATACCGGATAGATGCCTGTTTCTGTGAGCCATGAAATCGGCTTTGAGTTCATCCACATTGGCATATCGCTGGGTTATGGGAGCCTTGCAACGCTTGATGATTGCTGTATAGGGCTTGCCTGGAAGTATTTTTTCCAGGATGCAGCCGATGCTGAAGATGTCGTTGCGGATGTCTGCCTGTCGGGAGATGATCTGTTCTGGAGAGATGTAGCCCGGTGTGCCGGCTGGCTGTTTGAGGATGGCAAAGTCATCGGTATCTGAAAGCCCGAAATCGATGAGTTTTACATGATTGCCGTTATGGGTAATAATGATATTGGAAGGTTTTAAGTCTCTGTGTACTATCTGCTTGGCATGGATGTAATGCACTGCATCAAGCAGCTGGAGGAAGATGCCTTCTCCCTCAGTCTTCTTGCCACTCCAGTGTTCCAGCGTGATACCATCTATCCATTCCATCACGATACAGGTACCCATTTCTGGTATTTCTTCCATGCTGTAGGCTGATACGATGTAGGGATGCTGCAGGGATATGAGGATATCGAACTCTTTGTGCAGCAGGTTCTTGTAGTTTTCGTCTTGACGGTATTGCTCCTTCAATCCTTTGAGCACCCACCATCTGCCATAGCGCTTAGCCTTGCAAAGAAGGTTGAATCCTTTGCAAGGTATGGGAGTAAAGTCTGAAAATTGCTCAGACCTTCTACTTTCTTCTATGATGATTCCAGAATATGAATCCATGTTATGCAGATTGGGTTGATAACTCGATTGCAAAGTTAGCTAAAAGTTTCGAGAAAATTCTCTTTAGGGAGATTTTATTTTGAAATAGTAATCTATTTCTATAGTGATTCTGCTTCAGATATCGTAGGCTTGTGGGATGATTACTGATTACGATTACAGTTCGATTTTCCGCTCTATATAAATACAATAACCCCCAACCCGCTATAGCGAAAAGCAGGTTGGGGGAATTATAATGATTTCGCTTTCTTTATGGAAATCTTCTCTGTGTTTCTGCATCTCAGCGAATGAGAGGCGATTTACAAAGGATACTCCTCGAAAGCATAGAGTACAGTGCTCAAGTAACGCTCACCTGTATCTGGCAAGAGGGCTACGATCTTCTTGCCCTTGTTCTCAGGACGCTTCGCAATCTCGGTGGCTGCAAAAGCTGCAGCTCCTGATGAGATTCCTACCAGCAAACCCTCGGTCTGAGCCAGGTCACGACCTGCCTTGATGGCATCATCGTTCTGGATATCCAATACCTCATCGATGTATTCAGAAGAGTAAGTCTTTGGAATGAAACCGGCTCCGATGCCCTGAATCTTGTGAGGACCGCTCTGTCCGCCGTTCAATACAGGCGATGTGGCTGGCTCTACGGCAATCACCTTCACGTTAGGATTCTGCTCCTTCAAGTACTTGGCAATACCCGAAATGGTGCCGCCTGTTCCTACACCGGCTACGAAGATATCAATCTCGCCATCAGTATCAGCCCAGATTTCAGGACCCGTTGTAGCATAGTGCTTGGCTGGGTTGGCTGGGTTGGTGAACTGTCCTAAAATCACAGAACCAGGGATGGAATCTCTCAACTCCTCGGCAGCCTTGATGGCACCCGGCATACCGTCTTTGCCGCTGGTCAATTTCACCTGTGCGCCGTAAGCCTTCACCAAGTTTCTGCGCTCGATACTCATCGTCTCAGGCATGGTGAGGATGAGGTGGTAGCCCTTCACGGCTGATACCAAAGCCAATCCTACACCTGTATTGCCACTGGTAGGTTCAATGATGGTAGCTCCCGGTTTGAGGAGTCCCTTCTGCTCTGCATCCTCGATCATGGCGAGGGCTACGCGGTCTTTTACGCTTCCGCCTGGATTGAAGAATTCTACCTTAGCAATTACAGGAGTCTCCAAACCCTTGGATGCTGAATACTTACCCAATTCTACCAATGGGGTCTTACCGATTAAATCAGTAATCTGTTTATATATCTTTGCCATAATTTTTCATTTCTATTTTGTTATTAATAAATCAATAAGAATGTAACCATAAAGTAAAAGAATTAGCAAGTCTCTTTCTGTTTTAAGTCGTCTAATCTGCTTATTCTTTTCTTTCCTGTTTGTGAATAGTATACTGTATAATTCACTTAGAACACCAAAACTAAAAATTATTATATATACTATATGTGCCATGTTAAACTTTACTTAACATACGTAAATGCCTCGTCGAGTGCCTCGATCAGGTCGTCGATGTTCTCGATACCGATGCTCAATCGAACAGTAGAAGGATAGATGTGCTGCTCCTCCAACTCCTCTGGGCTCAACTGAGAGTGGGTGGTTGTTGCTGGGTGGATAACCAGTGACTTCACATCGGCAACGTTAGCCAACAATGAGAAGATGCGCAGGTGGTCGATGAATTCCCATGCCTCTTTCTCGCCGCCCTTGATATCGAAGGTGAAGATAGAGCCTGCACCGTTAGGGAAGAGCTTCTTGTAGAGCTCGTGGTCTGGATGAGAAGGAACGGCTGGGTGATTAACCTTAGCCACCTTAGGATTGTTCTCCAGATATTCTACCACCTTCAATGCATTCTGAACGTGACGCTCTACACGGAGGCTCAATGTCTCCAAGCCCTGAAGAAGAATCCAGGCATTGAATGGAGAGATGGTAGCACCGGTATCACGAAGGATGACCGCACGGATACGGGTTACGAAGGCTGCTGCTCCTGCTACATCTGCGAATACTGCACCGTGATAAGATGGGTCTGGCTTAGCGAGGGTAGGGAACTTGTCGGCATTTGCCTTCCAGTCGAACTTACCGCCATCTACGATGACACCACCGAGAGAAGAACCATGACCGCCGATGAACTTGGTAGCAGAGTGAACCACGATGTCGGCTCCGTGCTCGATAGGACGGATGAGATATGGAGTGCCGAAGGTATTATCGATAATCAATGGGATGTTGTGGCGATGAGCAATCTCTGCCAACTTATCGATATCAGTTACATCAGAGTTAGGATTTCCGAAGGTCTCTGCATAGAGAGCTTTGGTATTGTCCTGAATGGCTGCCTCTACCTGCTCGAAGTTGCGAGGATCTACGATGGTGTAGCTTACACCCTGTGTGGATAATGTATGAGTGATGAGGTTATAAGTACCACCATAGATGTTGTCGGCAGCTACGATGTGGTCGCCATTCTGAAGGATGTTCTGCAGAGCGTAGGTTACTGCGGCTGCACCAGAAGCAACTGCCAAACCGGCTACACCACCTTCGAGGGCAGCTACACGGTCTTCGAATACGTCCTGTGTAGAGTTGGTCAAGCGACCATAGATATTACCTGCGTCACGGAGTCCGAAGCGGTCGGCAGCGTGCTGAGAGTTGCGGAACACATAACTTGTGGTCTGGTAGATAGGCACCGCACGAGCGTCGGTAGCTGGATCTGGATTTTCCTGACCTACATGCAACTGAAGTGTCTCAAAGCGAAGTTTCTTTTCTGTACTCATAATCTATGTCCTTTCTTTTTTAAATTTTACGTCAATATGTTCTTATTCATTTATATAAATTTGTCGCCCAGAAATCAGATTGATGTTCTCTCTGAAAGACATTCTGATGTCTGTCTGAAAGTCATCATGCTGTTTGTTCTGATTGACGTTGCAAAGGTACGACGATTTTTTGAGTTTAGAAATCGCACATGAGTAGTATTCCTGCTACCATGTTTGTGGTATTCGGGCATTTTTTAGTAGAAAAATGGGCAAAATTACCTAATTTGGCCGTGTTTTGTTACCTAATTTGGCCATTTTAAATTCCCTAATTTGGCCGAACAAAAAAATGTCCTCATCTGAAAGGGGGTATCAGATGGGGACAGTTTCTGTTATATTTTGCTACATTATAGTCTAAATCCTAAGCCGATGGTCATCGGGTAGCACTCGGGAGCCTTGGTCTTGTTGAGCAACGGGGTTATTCCGGCACGGGCGTAGAGCATCACTCCTGAGTAGCCGGCACGGGCCTCGAGGTTCACGCCGATAGGGTTGAGGTTGATATCGCCCGTTTCGGTATGCTTGTGCTTTCCGATAAAGTAGCGGGAATGCTCGTGCCAGCGGTATTCTACCGATGGACCTAACGCCAGGAATGCATCATGGCATCCTATGCGCTTCTGCCACTCCAGCATGATAGGCAGGCGGAGCACATTGTAGCTGATATAGCTTTTCTTCAGCGTCTCGCCTTCTATTGGAGTCATTGCCGATACCCCGTTTTCGGTACTTAATACATAATTTTCCTTGAAATGGTGGTGCACCTGTCCGATGGAGAGAGAGGAGGTGAGCGCCATTTCGTAGGAAAGGCGGAAGCAGAGACTGGTGAGGGTGATGCCCCATTCCCACGACTTGGAGTCGCGACTGTGCATCTCGTTGTTGCCTCCCATGCTTCCCCTGCTGCCTGGCAACTGGCTGCAGCCGAAGAAGAAGGTTGGATAATGACTCTCCAGACTGCGCTTGCGCTTGCTCAAGGTCTGAGGGATGAAAGGCGAGGTGATAAATACCTTTTCTACTTCCTGACCATCTACGAATTGGGTTTCGGAAATCTTGGTCATCTCGTTGCCGTTCATCTTATATATCTTCACAGAAGTCTGTTCACCATCCTGCTTGATGACGATGTTCTGGTCGTTCACTCTGATTGTGGTGTCGTTAGCCTCTACAGAGGCTGGTGCACAGTTGCTGTTGGTTTCAGCAAGGGCGAAGGCTGGCATCATGGCAGCCATCATCATTACGTTTTTGATATTCATAATACTATATTTTATGTTGTTTCTTATTCTTATTGAGAGGATTCCTGTAGGAAGATGTTGCTTCTATCTTCTGGAATAGCAGAGTTTCATGATATCTTCGGGCGACAGGTTGCCTTCTATATAAATCACGGTTCCCTTGCTTTTACTCGGGTTACTGAAGAGGATGAAGCGGTTGTCGCCATTACTCAAGGGTGCCATCATGTAATAGCCGCTCACCATCTTGCCATTCTCCACCACCTCTCTGATTTTTTTCGCAGCCTTGCGGTCGGACTTCAGATAGTGGGCTATTTCCGTGGCATGGTACTTATATACCAGGCTCTTGTATATCCTGAGCTTGTAACCTTTGAGTTGCGTATTCTGCATCGTAACCATCTTGCATCCCTTGGCGTGTCCGAAGCGTTGGAATATACTTTTTACGTACAGCCCCTCCTGGGCATTAGCCGAAATCGAGGCTACCACGATAAGAAGCAGTCCGATGAAGAAGCGTTTTATCAAGTTGCATCGTTTCATATTCTATACCTTATTATATATATTATACTATAGTTTGATTGATTGTTTCATCTAAAAGATGAATTTATTGTTTCATCATATTCAGGGCACTGAATGGATCTTCGGAATCTGCCGAAACATCTTCCAGGGCATCCAGGGCTTCGTTATGAACGAACTCCTGGTCGGTATAAACCTTTCCATCGATAACCGCATAACATTCAGGCTGAGGCTGGGCTATCTTCTGGATGCCCACAATCAGAAATGCGATGATAGCGGCTGCTGCCACAGATGTGCCGAAATATTTGAGCCATCTGCTGCGAGAAGCTTCCTTCTTTGTAAAAGTTTCCTTATTTGGAGAAGTTTCCTCTTCCTTTCTTTCTTTCTTTGGGATATTCTTTTCTTCATCTTCTAGAATATCCTCCTTTGCTATTTCCTTCTTTTCTTCTTCTTTTAGAATTTGAGAAAGATTCATCTGTTCGAATCCGATATAGCAGAAAAGGGCGCGATAGGATTCCCATTCTTCAGGAATATCATTGCCATGCTCTTCGAAATATTTTCTGAGCGTTGCCTCTTCCTCATTGGATGTGGCACCATCCATATACTTGTCGAGCAAGTCCTGTATTGTCTTGAATTCATTGATACCCTTGAATTCATCGATTCTTTTTATTTTATCGTTCATCTTCTTTCCTCCTTCTTTATTTTGTTCTGTTCTGTTTCACGATATTCATATAGGTCTCTCTGATTTTGAGTCGGGCTCTGGAGAGATTCTTTCGGAGATTATCGGCAGTACATCCCGTTATCTGCATGATTTCATCGGCAGTATAGCCTTCTATCTCCTTTAGGCGGAATATCTGCTGCTGTAAGGGCGGGAGCTGTGCCACTATCTGCTTGATGAGGTTTACCTCGTCCCGTTGCTCTGCCCGCCGGTCTTCTATGGGTACATCCATCACCTTGTCTGTGGTGAAGTTCCGCTCCTCATGTCGGCACTGGTCATAAAACTTGTTGCGCATGATGGTAATGGCGAGCGCCTTGAGGTTATCTTCTGCCTTGATGTTCTGGTGCATGTCCCACAGCCTGAGCATGACTTCCTGCACGAGGTCTTCGGCATTGTCGTCACTCTCAGTCAACCTTAGTGCATACGCTTTCAAGTTGCTGCGCATCGGTAGGATGATATGGTTGAATTCTTCTGTTCTCATAACCTTTACATTCTATAGACGTATGAAATTGAAAAATCGGACATCTTATAAAAGATTTTTTCAAAAAATGCTTTCTTTTTTCAAAGAAAAATGTTATTTTTGCAGGCATACATATAAAATCTTACAATCGAAAACATTAAAAACTGAATGGTTTATGGCATCAATAGTTTCTATTATTCCCATCGTGTTGCTGTTCATCCTGATGCTCGGCTTCAAGATGGCAGGTCATAAGAGCGCCTTGCTGACGCTCGTGGTTACCATGTTGCTTGCTCTCTTCGCAGCTTCGCCGCTGGGCATGATAGCTCCGGAACATGCGGAGGATAGCGTTATCGCCCTGACGGGATGGGCGGTGGTGGAAGGCATCCTGAAGGCGGTGTTCCCGATTCTCATCATCATCCTGATGGCTATTTATAGCTATAATATCCTTGTGGAAAGCAAGCAGATTGAGGTAATCAAGAAACAGTTTACGTCGATTACCGATGATAAGGGACTGCTCGTACTGCTCCTCGTATGGGGCTTCGGCGGACTGCTCGAAGGTATGGCGGGTTTCGGAACAGCGGTGGCGATACCTGCTGCCATCCTCATCGGACTCGGATTCAAACCGATGTTCTCGGCTCTGGTGTCCTTGATCGGTAATACCGTGGCTACGGGATTTGGTGCCGTGGGCGTACCGGTTACTACGCTCTGCAATGAGGTGGCTGAAAGCGGATCGGCTTCGGCAGCACAGATTTGCGAGACTTCGGCCTTCGCCATTATCCAGCTGGCACCTCTCTTTATCATCCTGCCTTTCATCATCCTGACGCTTACCGATAAGCACAATCTTATCAAGAATCTCATCATCGCCCTTTTGGTGGGCGGAATTTCCGTGGTAGTGCAGTTTGTATGCGGCTATTATCTCGGTTCGGAGACTCCAGCCATCATCGGTTCGTTGGCTGCCATTATTGCCATCATCGCATACGCCAAGGTGTTTGCCAGAAAGAGCAAGGTGCAGGATAAGGAAACCTTCACTCTCAGCGAGAGCCTGAAGGCATGGAGTGTTTACCTCTTTATATTGATATTCATCCTGGTTTCCGGAGCGCTCTGTCCTCCGGTCAATGCTTTCCTCAAGAGTCATCTGGTAAGTGCGGTTCATCTGCCTGTGCTCGGCAGCACCTTTAAGTTTGGCTGGATTTCCAATGCGGGCTTGATGCTCTTCCTGGGTGCTACGATCGGTGGATTGATACAAGGGTTGAGCCTCAAGAGACTGATGGTGATTCTTGCCCGTACTACGGTGAATCTGCGCAAGACGGTGGTGACCATTTGTTCGCTGATAGCCCTGGCGAGCGTGATGAACTATTCGGGAATGATTACTTCCATCGCCTCTGGATTGGTAGCTGTGACGGGTGATTTCTATCCTTTGTTTGCTCCGATGATTGGTGCCATCGGAACTTTCGTAACGGGTTCTGATACCTCTTCGAATATTCTCTTTGCCAAGCTCCAGGCTCATGTTGCCAACCAGTTGGGCATGACGGGACAGAGTACATTCTTCGGTATGGAGGGCGGTCAGGAGAACTGGCTGGTTGCCGCCAATACCACGGGAGCTACGGGTGGCAAGATGATCAGTCCGCAGAGCATCGCCATCGCTACTGCAGCCTGCGATATGGAGGGAAAGGATGGAGAGATTCTCCGTTCGGCTATTCCATACGCCCTGTTGTATATCGTATTGGGCGGACTGATGGTTTACTTCGGTTGCTGATATTCTTTTCCTTATAAAACAAAACTGTCCTCATCTGTTATCTCAGATGGGGACAGTTTCTGTTTATAAATTGACATTAAAGCCTTAAATCATTTAAGCTTTCCATCATTTACGCATGTCTCTTTTCGAAAGCGAGACTGTGGTCGTGACGGTCGATATCATGCTTAGACTTGCTCTTCACTACGAGCCATACACCCGAGAAAACGAGCAGGGCTGCTATTGCCTGCATACCCTTGAACACGGCGAGACCCACGATGACACTCACGCTCACCGATACCAAAGGCTGCACATAATTATATACACTCACCACGGTAGGGCGCAGCGTTTTCTGTCCGATCATCATGCAGATGTAGGCCACGAAGGTGCCAAAGAATATCACATAGCCCGTCTCCCACCAAGTGCTCATCGGAACTTCAGCGAATGGAATGGCTGATACATGACCGATGGTGAATGGCCAGATGAAGAGCGTGGCCCAGAGAAACATCCACTTGTTGATGGTGAAGAGGGAATACTTCGACAGTAGATTCTTGAAGAGCGAGAGGTAGAGCGCAAAAGAGAGCTGAGCCGACATACAGAGCAGATCGCCCCAGATGTTGCCCACCTTCGCATTGCCCGCCGTGGCACTTGTCAGGATGATGATGCAGGCACCCGCACAGCCCATCAGCACACCGAGCGCTTTCTTCCAGGTGATAGGTTCCTTCAGGATGAAGAAGGAGAGAATCATCGCAAAGATAGGCATTGAAGTAGTCATGATGCTGGAGTTGCTCGGAGAGGTCATATTCAGTCCGATGGTATAGGAACACTGGTTGAAAACGAGGGCGAAAAGTCCTGCTGCAGCAAACATGAAGATATCTTTTACCGGTACGTGCTCCTTCTTGGTGAAGAGAGAAGCGAGCCAGAAGAGAATGGCACCGCCCAATACACGGAAGCTCACGAGGTCGATGCCGTCGATGCCGTGGAGCATGGCATCCTTGCCTACGGGAGCCATCAATCCCCAGAATGCACCGGAGCAGAAAAGACACAGGTGGGCGATGAGAGGTCGTTTGTTATCCATTTTTCTTTATTTATATTAAATTAGTCGATATTTATCGTTAAAATCGGGTGCAAAGGTACTAATTTTCAAGGAATTTTGCTATATTTGCGGTAGAAAATTTAAAAATAGGAGATATTCTTATGCAGAAATACGCTGATTATATCAAACAGATTGAGATAGACTCTCTTTGGAGTGGTACCAAACATATTCTTTGGAACCTCGACCGCCGTGTCAATATCCTGAGTGGTGTAAACGGCGTGGGCAAGAGTACTATATTAAATAAGGTGGTGAAGGGCCTCGCTGCCGGTGGGGAATTCCCGAGCCACATGATCAAGGGGGTGCATCTCAAGGTGGAGCCTGAGGAAGCCAAGTGGATACGCTACGATGTGATTCGCTCGGTGGATAGGCCGCTGATGAATGCCGAGATGCTCAACAAGATAGACCTCACGCTGGTCACCGAGCTCGACTGGCAACTGTTCCAATTGCAGCGCAAGTATCTCGACTATCAGGTGAACATCGGCAATCGCATCATCGCCGTGCTGCAGAGTGGTGATTCTGATGCAGCCGCCAAGGCACAGAAACTGAGTGAACCGAAGAGGATGTTCCAGGATATAGTGGACAGTCTCTTCAAGGATACGGGCAAGACCATCGTGCGCACAGCCAACGAGATCCGCTTCGATCAGATAGGCGAACAGCTCATGCCTTACCAGCTCTCTGCCGGCGAAAAGCAGATACTTGCCATCCTCCTCACCGTGCTGGTGGAGGACAACCTGCCTTACGTGCTCTTCATGGACGAGCCTGAGATCAGTCTCCACTTCGAATGGCAGAAGCAGCTCATCGGACTGGTGCTCCAACTGAACCCAAACATCCAAATCATCATGACTACCCACAGTCCTGCCGTGGTCATGGATGGATGGACGGATAAAGTCACCGAAGTGAATGATATCACCATCAAGTGAATTCTTCACTCATCACTCTTCACTTAAATTATGGCTAAACGTTTAACCGATAATATCAATTCCCTATACTTCGAGGCTGCCAACAGGATGACCTCGAAGAAGGCGAGACGTAAGATAGTGGCTTACGTCGAGAGCTATGATGACGTATTCTTCTGGCGGTCTGTACTTGGTAAGTTTGAGGATGAAACCCGCTATTTCGACATCATGCTGCCTTCACGCAACCAGCATCTGGACCGTGGCAAGAAGGCTGCGGTATCGAGCATGCTCAAGGGAGTGGGCAAGGATATGATAGCCTGCGTGGATGCCGACTACGATTATCTCCGACAGGGCACTACCGAGGCTTCGCAGATGATGCTCGAAAATCCATACATCTTCCATACCTATGCCTATGCCATTGAAAACTACCAGTGCTATGCCAAGGGACTGCACGAAACCTGCGTGATGGTGACGCTCAACGACCATCGCATCTTCGACTTCGAGCATTTCCTGGAAGCTTATTCCCGTACGATATGGCCCCTCTTCGTTTGGCACATGCTTTTCTACATCCGTTTTCGCAAGATGTCGATGCATTTGGATATGGCTGAGTTTGACAAGGTGATTGTGCTGCCATCCGTACGAATCAGAGACCCTCAATGGGCGATAGACTATCTCGCCAAGAAGGTGAGGGCAAAGCTCTTCCAACTGGAGCGTCATTTCCCGAAGCACAAGACCTACCTTCCCGAAATGGAAACTTATCTTCGCAACCTCGGGGTAACTGAGACCAATACCTATTTATATATACAGGGTCATCATCTCTTCGACCTGGTGGTGAGTCCTATCGTGCAGAGTGTATGTGATGCCCTGCGCAACGACCGCGAGAATGAAATCCGTGACCGTGCCATCCATTCCGAGCAGGCTCGCACCGAAATGGCATGCTATGAGAATAGTCTGGGCAAGGTAAAAATGATGATGAAGAAGAATACCTTCTACCAGTTTTCTCCGGAATTCCAGAAGATACAGGCGGATATCGAGGAGTATTTGAAAAGGTAAAAAGGATTTTTAAAGGTAAAAAGGTAAAAAAGTAAAAGGGTAAAAGGGTAAAAGGAGCCTGGCGGGATGTCATCTGCCTGCTTCCTTTTTACCTTTTTTACTTTTTACCCTTTTACCTTTTTACTTTTTTACCTTTAAACTATACGTATGTCTCCAGGAACTTCAGTGTTCCTTCTACCTTCAATGTCTGGGTAGAGGCAGGAACTACAATACTTTCACCGCCCTGGAGCGTAATCTCATTACCCTCGTTGTCGGTTATCTTAGCCTTGCCCTTCAGACCAATCAGAATCACGAAACTGTCCAGTTCGGAATAGTCGAGCGTCATAGGCTCATCGAGATCATAAACGGCTGTGGTGAAGTATGGACACTCTACCATGCCTACACCCTCGTTCTTCTTCGGTGTATAGTGCTGGCGATAGTCTGGCAGCACGGTATAGTCGATGCACTCAGATGCTTCCTTGGTGTGGAGCTGGCGATAGTTGCCGTCCTTGTCCTTGCGCTTGAAGTCGTAGATGCGGTAGGTCACATCGCTGGTCTGCTGGATTTCAGCCACGAAACAACCGGTGCCGATGGCATGAATTCTGCCTGCAGGAATAAAGAAGCAGTCGCCTTCCTTCACGTCATACTGAGCCAGTGCATCCGTGATGGTATCATTTTCCACCATCTCCTTGTACTGCTCCGGTGTAATCTGCATCTTCAAGCCGTTGTAGAGCTTGGCATCCGGTTCGCTTGGCAGCGCATACCACATCTCGGTCTTGCCACGCTCCTTGCCCTGCCTATGGGCAATCTCATCATTAGGATGCACCTGGATAGAGAGGTCGCTGTTGGCGTCAATAAACTTGATGAGCAATGGAAATTCATTTCCGAAACGCTTGTAGTTCTCCTCCCCAAGGAAACTTCCCTTGAGTTCTTTCACTACCTCATTGAGGCTCTTGCCCTGCATCTCGCCATCAGCTACGATGCTTTCATTGCCTGGTACTCCAGAGATTTCCCAACTTTCTCCCACCTTCTCCTGCTTTACGTCGAGATGTTTGAAAGCGATAATCTTACTGCCACCCCAGATGGTGGATTTTAATAGCGGTTGAAATTTTAATGGTTTCATGTTGTATGAAATTTATTTAGTTGATAAAAATGTGCATGTGCACTGAATTCTCCCAAGGCAATCCGTCGTGTCAGGATATCCGCTCTGATGGGGAAATGCCTTTCCGACTTTATACCTTATTATATATATAACGCTTTTCTTCAGAAAACTACTTAGTTAAAATATTGTTATTCTTCAGAAAACCACTTAGTTTAGTAAGCACTTTTGTTTCCTTTATCCGACACTCATTCCGTATCTTAGTTCTCCTTCCAGAACGCCGGAGTAAAGATTACCAGCACACTGAAAATCTCAAGACGACCAATCAGCATCATCAGTGAGCAGAACCATTTAGCCAGGTCGGGCAGTTCGCTCCACGACATGGTAGGTCCGATTTCCGTACCTAAGGTAGGTCCTACATTACCCACGCAACTCAGCGTGATGGTGATGGCATTGGTATTGTCGATGCCCATCGCAATCATCGTGAAGGAGATGACCAGACAGATGATGAGATAGGTGGTGAGGAAGGCGAGCAGGGTGACACGCTTCTGCATCGGCACGTTGACACCGTCTATCTTCAGTGGCAGCACGGCATTCGGATGCAGAATTTGGCGGAACTCATTCTTCACCATTCTCACGAGCATCACGCCACGGATACATTTCAGTCCACCGCTTGTACTGCCCGAGCACGCTCCGAAGAACATACATGTAGCCAGGATAACCCAGGTGACATGAGGCCAGAGGGCGGCATCATCATTGAAGAGACCTGTGGTGGTGATAAACGAAACCACCTGGAATACGGCGCTGCGGAAGGCATGCTCCAGGTCGTAATTGCGCAGCGTAACCAGTTCTATCATGATGAAGGCGGTGAATGCCATGACAAGTAGGGTATAGAACTTGAATTCTGAATTCTTGAACAGATCCTTGATCTTGAACTTGATGACTGCTGCATAGAGCAGCGTGAAATTCACGCCCGAAAGGAAACAGAAGAAAGCACAGATGTATTCTAATGCCGGCGAATGGAAGAACTCAGTACTGCTGTTGTGAGTAGAGAAACCTCCCGTAGCCGTGGTGGTCATCGCGTAGTTGAAACTGTCGAAGAGATTCATTCCCGCTATATAATAGGAGAGGATGCAGGCGATGGTGAGCACCAGGTAGATACTCCAGATCCATTTGGCAGAGGTGGAGAGACGGGGATGCAACTTAGACTTGATGGGTCCCGTGGCCTCTGCCGCAAACACCTTGGTCTGTCCTCCGACAAGCGAAGGCAGCAGGGCGATGGTGAAGAACACGATTCCTAATCCGCCTATCCACTGGGTGAGCGACCGCCAGAAAAGCAGTCCGTGGGGGAAACATTCCACATCGTCGAGGATGGTGGCTCCCGTGGTGGTAAATCCCGACATCGTCTCGAAGTAGGCATCCGTAAAACTGTGGATGTAACCGCTGATTATGAAGGGCAGCGTGCCGAAGAGACTGAAGACAATCCAGGAGAGCGAAACCACGAGGTAGGCATCACGGCGCGACATTGTATTGTCGGCTCCATGACCTCTCCATTTCAATATCAGTCCGCCTCCGATGGTGGTAAGTGTAGCCACGATGAAGGCAAAGATGTCGTCCTGCTGATAGTAGAGAGCTACCAGCAGACTGATGAAGAGCAGGAATGCCTCGATGAAGAGGAGCTGTCCTAAGATCTTATATATCAGTTTACTGTTTATCATATAAAGTACTTCTCAATTTTCTTCATGTTGATGTTGTGGCAGAATACCATCACGGAGTCGCCCGGTTCTATCTGTGTATGTCCGGAAACGAGCATTCCCTCGCCCTTGCGCACCAGTCCACCGATGGTTACACCGATAGGCATGCCGAGGTCTTTCACTGGTTTTTTGGTTACCTTCGAACCCTCCTTGGCGATAAACTCAGCCACATCGGCATTGGCACTCATGAGGAAGCGCACGTTCATCACGTCGGCATCGAGCATCATCTGGTAGATATAGCTTGCTGCTATCGCCTTCTTATTGATGATGGTACCGATATCGAGACTCTCAGCCATGCTTACGTAATCTACGTTTTCCACCGCAGCCACGGTCTTTCTCACTCCCAGTCGCTTGGCGGTGAGACAGGCAAGAATATTGGTTTCGGCATTGCCGGTGAGTGCCACGAAAGCCTGAGTGCTCCTGATGCCCTCCTCGGTAAGCAGCGGAATATCGCGACCGTCGCCATGGATGATGAGCGTCTTCCGGTCGTCGAGGATGTCATTGAGATATTCACATCTGTGTTCATCTATCTCGATAATCTTGGTCTCCATATACTCCGGCATCTTCTTCACGGCTCTCACGGCAGTACGTCCACCGCCCATGACCATCACGTTCTTCACATCCACATAATGCTCCTTGCCCACAATCTTGCGGATGTATGGGATATAGTTGCGGGTAGTCATGAAGTAAGCCAGGTCGTAGAGCTTCAGTTCATCATAACCGCCCGGGATGATAGTTTCGCTGCCTCGCTTGATGGCCACCACATGGTAAGGGTCGTTGGGACCGCTGATGTCCTTGAGCGGCTTATTGAGAATCTCGCAGGTTTCGCGCAGTTTGATACCCAGCATGATGAGGGCGCCATCGTGCACATCCCATCTCTGGCGCACCCAACTCATCTTCAGTCCGTTGTTGATATCCACGGCGGCCAGCATCTCCGGATAGATCAGCTTGTCGATGCCCAGTTCGCGGAAGAAATCCTGTGCCTGCTGATCCATGTATTCCGGATTATCCACCTTGGCAACGGTGCGCTTGGCTCCGAGTTTCTTGGCAAGGATGCTGGAAGTGATGTTCTTGCTCTCCAACGGCGTTACGGCGATGAAGAGGTCGGCATCCTGTATGTCTGCATTCTGCAAAATTTTCAGACTGGTAGGCTGTCCCAGCATGGTGAGCAGATCATAGTCAGAACCGATGCTGGCGAGTCGTTCCTCGCTATCATCAATGAGCGTGATATCCTCCTTGCTTCTGGAGAGTAATCGGGCCAGATGGGTACCTATGGCGTATGCGCCTGCAATAATGATTTTCATTTTTGATTTTCTATTGTTTTTCTGATGGACTCATTGTCCAGACCGATGATTTCTCTCAGCTGGGCTACGGTTCCATGTTCTACAAATTCGTCTGGAATACCCATCCTCGTTATCTGCGGACGGTATCCGTGGTCGCTCATCCATTCCAGTATGGCAGATCCGAATCCTCCCTTTCTCACTCCGTCTTCGATGGTGATGATGCGGTCAAATTTCTTTGCGATTTCTTCGAGCAGCGCTTCATCGAGCGGTTTGAGGAATCGCATATCGTAGTGGGCAATGCTCAATGCAGAAGCCGTTTCTATTTCAGCAATCACCTTTTCCACATCGTTTCCGATAGGTCCCAGAGTAAGTACCGCCACGTCATCGCCGTCTTTCAACTTGCGTCCGGTGCCGGTCTTGATTTCCTCCATCTCGTTCTTCCAATCTACCAGCACGCCCTTGCCTCTCGGATAGCGAATCACATAGCTGCCCTGTCCCGGGAGCTGGGCTGAGTACATCAGATTGCGCAGTTCATGCTCGTCCATAGGCGATGCGATGGTGAGATGGGGTATCGGGCGGAGCGCTGCCAGGTCGAAAGCACCGTGGTGGGTAGGTCCGTCTTCGCCTACCAGTCCGGCACGGTCCAGACAGAGTACTACAGGCAGATTGAGCAGCGCCATGTCGTGGATGATATTATCATAGGCTCTCTGTGCAAACGAACTGTAGATATTGCAGAAAGGTTGCAGTCCGTCCTTCGCCATACCTGCAGAGAAGGTCACGGCATGTCCTTCTGCGATACCCACGTCGAACACGCGGTCTGGCATAGCCTTCATCATGATATTCATCGAGCAACCGGTAGGCATGGCAGGTGTCACACCCACGATCTTCTGGTTTTTCTCCGCCAGTTCGAGCAGGGTATTTCCGAAAACATCCTGGAACTTAGGAGGTTGGTTGCTGGTATCAGCGATGATACGCTCTCCTGTCTCCGGGTCGAATTTGCCCGGCGCATGCCAGATGGTGGCACTCTTCTCGGCAGGTTCATAACCCTTGCCCTTGGTGGTATGGAGATGCAGGAGCTTAGGTCCCTTCATGTCCTTGAGCTGCATGAGAACCCTTACTACCTCCTTCACGTCATGACCATCGAAAGGTCCGAAATATCGGATGTTCATTCCCTCGAAGATGTTCTGCTGATGGCTGAGTGCCGACTTCAGTGCATTGTTGAGCCGTATGATGCCCTTCTTGCGGTCTTCATTGAGATAGCCCTTGGAATGGAGCCACTGTGAAGCCTTGAAGCGCAACTTGTTGTAGGTCTCGTTGGTGTCGAGATTGAGGAGATATTTCTCCATACCTCCCACCGCCCGGTCGATACTCATATCATTGTCATTCAGGATGATAAGCATGTTGTTGGGGGTGCTGGAAACATTATTGAGTCCCTCGAAGGCAAGTCCGCCACTCATGGCACCATCGCCTATCACCGCCACGGTATGTCTGTCTTCCTTGCCCGTCTTCTTGGCTGCCACCGCCATACCCAACGCTGCTGAGATGGAATTGCTGGCATGACCGCAGGCGAAGGTATCATATTCGCTCTCTAAGGGTGAAGGGAAAGGACGGATGCCGTGCAACTTCCTGTTGGTGCAGAAAGAATCGCGGCGACCGGTCAGAATCTTATGACCATAAGCCTGGTGGCCCACATCCCAAACGATGCGGTCCTCAGGAGTATTGAATACGTAATGTAGGGCTACAGTTATCTCGACTACGCCAAGTGAAGACGCAAAATGACCAGGATTTACGGCTACCTCGTCGATGATGTCTTCCCTCAGTTCCTTGCAGACTTGGGGAAGTTGGTCAATACTCAACTTCCTCAAATCGTCTGGGTATTTTATCTTGCTTAAAAGACTAAACTTTTCTTGATCCATGTGTTCAACTCGTGAATAACTCTGCAAAGATAATGCTTTTTTGCTAATCCTAATCATATTTATCCCGATAATTTCGGTTTTTCAGTTTTTTCTTTGTATTTTTGCACAGAAATGTTGTCTTTTGGTGGGGGAATTGTATCATAAAAGCATAAAAATGCTTTATAAAGTCATGGTAAAACATGATCAAGCAATATATTAAGGTATGATGATGGCAAGTTAATTGCAAAATAATTGCAAAAAATAAGGAAGACAGTACCCCAATCTATTCGTAAAAACGTAATAATAAACAAATAACACATATATATTATAATATGAGAAAAAATGTAATCTTGATGGGAGCCTTGCTGATGGCTTCTATGTCGATGATGGCGCAGACCGGTAAGGGAGGCATCTCTGCCCAGATGATCCAGCAGATGGAGAAATCACAGAAGGGCGGTATTGCCGAGAAGGCTCTCTTCAATGCCATCGCCAATAATAATATCGACGACCTGGTGAAAAATCCTGCCAATGCTGCTGCCGTGGATACTCATTTCAGTATCGAGACTCCGCAGCAGTCTATCCACAACCAGTTGAGCTCTGGCCGCTGCTGGATGTTCAGCGGTTTCAATGTGCTTCGCTCTAACTTCGCCCTCAATGATAAGCAGGGTAGAGTGGTGGAATTCTCACAGGACTATCTCTTCTTCTACGACCAGTTGGAGAAGGCCAACCTCATGCTGCAGGGTGTTATCGACCTGGGCAAGAAGGATATCGAGGACCCTCAGGTGCAGTTCTTCTTCAAGAATCCGCTCAATGATGGCGGTACTTTCTGTGGTGTTGCCGATTTGGCAAGTAAGTATGGTCTCGTACCAATGAGTGCCCAGCCTGAGACTTTCTCAAGCAACAATACTTCCAAGATGAGCCGTCTCGTAAGCAGCAAGCTCCGCGAGTATGGTCTGGAACTCCGCAAGATGGTGGCTCAGGGCAAGAAGTCGGCAGCTATCCAGGCTCGCAAGAACGAAATGCTCGGTCAGGTTTATCACATGCTGAGTCTTACTCTCGGCGAACCGGTAAAGGAATTTACCTATGCTTTCCGCGACAAGGATGGCAAGCAGGTTGGCGAGGCGAAGAAGTATACTCCTAAGAGTTTCTATGAGGAAACCGTAGGCAAGGACCTGAACGGTACCTTCCTGATGGTGATGAACGATCCACGCCGTCCTTATCACAAGACCTACGAGGTGGAATACGACCGTCATACTTACGATGGTCACAACTGGAAATACCTGAACCTGCCGATGGAGGAAATCGCTAATCTCGCCATCGCTTCACTCAAGGGCGGACAGAAGATGTATTCCAGCTATGATGTGGGCAAGCAGCTCGACCGCAAGCGTGGTTATCTGGCTACCGACAACTTCGACTATGGTACTCTCTTCGGCACTTCCTTCGGTATGGACAAGGCTCAGCGCATCTCTACTTTCGACAGTGGTTCTACCCATGCCATGACCCTCACCGCTGTGGATCTCGATGCCAATGGCAAGCCGGTCAAGTGGAAGGTGGAAAACAGTTGGGGTGCTGACAATGGTTTCTCCGGTTGCTTCATCATGACCAACGACTGGTTTAATGAGTATATGTTCCGCTTGGTAGTAGATAAGAAATTTGCTTCTGAGAAGTTGCAGAAGGAGTTCGATCAGAAGCCAACCATGCTGACTCCAGACGATCCTTTGTTCCAGTTGGAAGATTAGTCTTGAAAAATAATAGGAGTATTCTCGGAATAATAGAACAGTTCCTGATGTAATAGGAAAGTTCTCTAAGTAATAGGAGTATTCCTGATTAAAATAGAAAGTTCTTGATTCATATATAAAAATGCAAGAGAAGAAAATCAGAGAGCGCATTATTTCGCTCGTCAATAAGGAGGTAGTTCCTGCCATCGGTTGTACAGAACCGATGGCTGTAGCATTGTGTACGGCAAAGGCCGCAACGACTTTAGGCAGACGTCCGGATCGCATCGAAGTATTCTTGAGTCCCAACATGCTCAAGAATGCGATGGGTGTAGGAATCCCAGGCACGGGAATGATTGGTCTGCCTATCGCAGTTTCGTTGGGTGCCCTTATCGGCAAACCGGAATATGAGTTGGAGGTGCTGAAAGATCTCACTCCTGCCACGCTCGAACAGGGTAAACGATACATCAATGATGCTGATATTGACATTAAACTCAAGCAGGGAAATGTCGATAAACTCTATATTGAGGTTGTTTGCCGTGCTGGCAGCGACATGGCTACGGCCATTATCTCCGGTAGTCATACCCACTTTGTGTATGTGGAGCGCAATGGTGAGGTGGTGATGGATAACCGTGGCGGTCATGGTGGTAGCGATGAAGAGGAGGATGATATCCAACTCAACTTCCGCCTGGTATATGATTTCGCCACTACGGCTCCGCTCGATGAAATCTCTTTCATCCTCAAGACCAAGGAGTATAATATGAAGGCTGCCGAGGAATCTATCAAGGGCAACTATGGTCATTGTTTGGGCAAGACGATGGACCGTCCTTTGAGTCATGGTATCTTCGGCGATAATATTTTCTCGCATATCCTCTCTCGTACCGCTTCAGCCTGCGATGCCCGTATGGGTGGAGCCATGATTCCTGTGATGAGTAATAGCGGTAGCGGCAACCAGGGTATCTGTGCTACTAACCCAGTGGTGGTTTATGCCATGGAGAATGAGAATACTGAGGAAGAACTGATCCGTGCCCTGATGCTTAGTCATCTTACTGCCATCTACATCAAGCAGAGCTTGGGCAAACTCTCTGCCCTCTGCGGTTGCGTGGTAGCCAGCACGGGCAGCAGTTGCGGTATTACCTATCTGATGGGTGGCGACTATACCCGCATCTGCAATTCTGTGAAGAACATGGTGGCCAACCTCACCGGTATGATCTGTGATGGAGCGAAACCAAGTTGTGCCTTGAAGATTTCCTCAGGAGTGAGTACTGCGCTCCTCTCAGCTCTCCTCTCTATGGAGGGCAAGTGCGTAACCTCTGCCGAGGGTATCGTAGATGATGATGTGGATAAGTGCATCCACAATCTGACATCCATTGGTGCTGATGCGATGAGAGCTACCGATGACATGGTGCTCGATATCATGACGCATAAGAGCTGCTAAACTTACAGAAAAGGGGGATGAAATAGCCTTAAAATCCCTCTGTTTTTCTAAATATACAAAAGAAGTATCAAATTGTAAGCGTATTTATTGTTTTTGCTTACAATTTGGTGCTTCTTTCTTTTTATGATTTATCTTTTTGTAAGCTAATAAAACTTTTAATAACAAAATGTCATTAAAAATACTCCGTATGTTAGCAAATTGTTGTACTTTTGCACTCGAAAGATAACAAAGTGTAAATAACAATAAGTGTAATAACATATAGGAGAAAGTAACATGAAAAAGATCGAAGCTATCATCCGTAAGACAAAGTTTGAGGATGTAAAGGAAGCATTGCTTGCCGCCGACATCGAGTGGTTTTCTTACTATGACGTAAGAGGCGAAGGCAAGATGAGACAGGCTCGTATTTATCGTGGTGTCATGTATGATACCAGTAGTATCGAGCGAGTACTTTTGAATGTAGTCGTTCGCGACAAGAACGTAGAAAAAACTATTAATGCCATCCAGGAGGCTGCCCGTACAGGCGAGATTGGTGATGGTCGTATCTTTGTAATCCCTGTAGAGGATACCGTTCGCATCCGTACAGGTGAAAGAGGCGACATCGCACTCTATAATGCAGAGCAGGAGAAATAAACTTTGTTGAATAGGAGGAGAGAGATTTTACAACAACCAATCTGAGTCATATAAATGATATTTGAAATCAGATAGCTGATATATTGAAAGATTGGGATAACAACAACACTTTAAAGTTAAAAGATTATGAGTGTACAGGATTTAGGTATTTCATTAGATACCGTGTGGATGCTTTTAGCAGCCATGTTGGTCTTTTTCATGCAGCCGGGATTTGCCCTCTGTGAGGCGGGTTTTACCCGCAGTAAAAACACTGCGAACATCTTGTTCAAGAACTTCGTCGATTTCATGGTCGGTTCTGTTCTCTTCTGGTTCGTCGGTTTCGGATTTATGTTTGGTAGCGATGGTGCTGGTTTTATCGGTATGCCTAACTGGGGCGATTTGTCTTTCTATACAAATGCCGCCGGTCTTCCTACTGAAGGTTTCCTGATGTTTGAAACTGTATTCTGCGCTACAAGTGCTACTATCGTTTCTGGTGCTATGGCAGAACGTACCAAGTTCTCTATGTACTGCATCTATTCATTCTTCATTTCATTGATTATCTATCCAGTAGAAGGTCACTGGACATGGGGTGGCGGCTGGCTTTGCAACGCCGATGCAGGTTCTTTCATGATGGATACCTTCGGTGCAGCCTTCCATGATTTTGCAGGTTCTGCTATCGTACATAGCGTAGGTGGTGTGCTCGCCTTGGTTGGTGCCATCTGTCTTGGCCCTCGTCTCGGTAAATATCGCAACGGCAAGAGTACTGCTATTCCAGGTCACAACCTGATGGCTGCTGCCCTCGGTGTATTCATCCTCTGGTTTGGTTGGTTCGGTTTCAACCCAGGTTCTCAGCTCGCTGCTTCTGGTGAGGTTAACCGTGTTGCCATCAGCCACGTATTCCTGACAACCAACCTTGCAGCTGTTTGCGGTGGTCTCGGTACTATGTTTACTTCTTGGATTAAGTATGGCAAGCCATCATTCTCATTGACATTGAATGGTATCTTGGCTGGTTTGGTAGCCATCACAGCAGGTTGCGACTTGGTTAGCCCATTGGGTTCTGCCATCATCGGTCTCTTGGCTGGTATCATTCTGGTATTCTCTATCGAGTTTATCGATACCAAACTTCATATTGATGACCCTGTAGGTGCAAGTTCAGTACATGGTGTATGTGGTATCTTCGGTACATTGATGACTGGTCTCTTCGCCCTCGACGGTGGTGCTTTCTATGGCGGTGGCTTCGGTTTCTTCGGTGCACAGTGCTTCGGTATCCTCTGTATTGATATTTGGGCAGCAGTCACAGGTGTAATCCTCTTCTGGAGTATCAAGAAGATTTGCGGTCTGCGTGTTGACAAGCGTATTGAGGAAGAAGGTCTCGATATCTACGAGCACGGAGAGAGTTGCTACAACTAATCTCCCGCAGATGAGATTTATCTGTTGCAGATAATTATATCGTCCCACAGATTTCACGGATTTCACAGATTTTATATCATGTTGACATATTTATAGTAGGCTGATATCCTTGGAAGGAGGATGTTTCTGACAGGTTTTGTAATTTGAAAATAAGAGAGTATTGGATTATCTGGGAAATCCAGTAAATCTGTGAAAATCTGAAAACAGCGAAAATTTTGAAAACAGTGAGATCTGTGGGATATTTTTTGTACCTTTGCATGTGCAAAACGGAATAGAGTTGTATTAACATTAAAATTGTGAGATTATGAAAAAGATTTTAGATATGAAAAAGATGAGTGTATTGGCACTCGGTTTGATTGCTTTTGCTCCTGCTGCTTCTGCTCAGGATGAGGTGGAAACTACCATTGCTGCAGATGTTGTTAGTCAGTATATTTGGCGTGGTCAGGATCTCGGCAACGTATCACTCCAGCCTACTCTTGGTATCGGTTATAAGGGTTTCTCTTTGACTGGTTGGGGTAGTGTAGGTCTTTCCAAATGGGATGACACCAAGGAGTTCGATTTGACTGCTGCCTATTCCACTGGAGGTTTTACCATTGGTATTACTGATTATTGGTTCAATTCTGGTGACGGTCGCTATTTCGAGTATGATTCTCACAAGACTTCTCATGTTTTTGAGGCGAATGTAGGTTATGACTTTGGTCCTGTAGCCTTGAACTGGTACACCAACTTTGCTGGTGCAGATGGTCTCAACAAGAGTGGTGATCGTGCATATTCATCTTATGTAGAGGCTTCAGCTCCATTCAAATTGGGCGGATGCGACTGGACTGCTACCATCGGTGCCGTTCCTTATGCCACCTCTTTCTATTATGGTCATGAGGAAGGTGTGAAGGGTTTCGCAGTAACCAATGTTGCTGTCAAGGCTACCAAGGATATCAAGATTACTGATACCTTCAGTGTGCCAGTCTTTGCACAGATTGCAGCCAACCCAAGTAGTGAGAAGGCATATTTGGTTGTAGGTTTCACCTTGCAGCCATAAAGCAGGTTTACTGAACTTTCGCATATCAGGAAGTTAAAGGAGTTAAGGAGTTAAGACGTATGTCTTGCAGCTTAATAACTATGCCAAAAAGACTATTGTCTTAACTCCTTTAACTCCTTTAACTTCTGAAATAATTAAAATAATCTCGATGATTCTGTAATAAGAGTTTAAGTTTTTATTACTAAAGTTTCGCAAGTGAAAATTCACAAGCGTGATTTAACGTAATTTTGGAATAAAAAAGGCTCTGAAGTTTGTATAACTCACAGAAAATGAGTATCTTTATAATCGCTAAACAATAAAGATAAAACTTCAAAGCCGTGAGCAAATATACAAAAATTATTTCAGATCTGCGAAGCTTTTTCGCAAAAAATGACGATAATCGTGCAATTAAGTGCATTATGGGTGTGATGGAACATATAAATATACGCTCCAGCCAGATTGGAGTAGAGAAGAAAGAGAACTGCAAGTTCACCACTTTGCAGGTACTCAACCTCCTCATGCTCTTCCCGTTCTTCGTAGTCAAGAATGCGAGTCGATACTCCAACTCGTCCTTGAGTAAATTGTTCAATTGTGATAAAGACATGTTCTATCGTTTTATGAATGATGGCAACGTCAAGTGGCGCAAGTTACTATATGCAATGAATCTTCAGCTGATAAAGAAGATATCAAGCAGCACAACTGTTCATCATGACAAGCCGGTTTGTTTGATTATTGATGATACTGATGCACCTAAGACTGGTATGACGACCGAACTCATAGGAAGAATCTGGTCTCATGTTCATCAAAAGAGCATCCTTGGTTATAAGTGTCTGACCATGATGTTGTCCGATGGCGTTAGCCAGCTCTTTCTCGATTTTTCTCTTCATGGTGAGGAGGGAAAGGACAAGCAAAAGGTTCAGGGACTTACTGCTAAGCAACGCAAAGCTCGCTATACCGAGGACCACGAAGGGCAAGCGGTAAAAGATCGTGTGGATGAATATCTGATGAAGAAGACAGACAAGGCCATAGATATGGTCAAGTATGCCATCAAGCGAGGTGTTCGCTTTGATTACTTGCTCGTAGATAGCTGGTTTACAAACACTAAGCTTGTGCGTTTCATTTCCAGCAGACATATCAAGTGTCACCTGTTGGGCATGATTAAACTGGGCAAAACCAACTATGCAACGAAGCATGGCAAGATGAATGCCAAGCAAATCATCAAGCACCTGCAAAAGGAGAAGGCATGCAAACACAACAAAATACTTCGCTGTACCTATTGTACAATGGACGTTAAGTTGGATGGTGTGCCAGTCCGTTTGTTCTTTTGCAAACGAGGACGCAAGGGAAACTGGAATGGGTTGTTGACCACAGACCTTTCTCTTAGCTTCCTTGAAGCGTATCGTATTTATGCCAGACGATGGGCTACCGAAGTTGCATACAAGGATTGCAAGACCTTGCTGAACTTTGGTAAATGCCAGTCTGTACATTTTGCCGCTCAAATTGCTAGCTTCACTTTGACAATGATGCAGTATAACATCTTGTGTACAGTGAAGAGATTTGAAGCGTATGAAACCATCGGTGGTCTCTTTACAGAGGTTACCAATGACACTCTCGAGTTGTCCGTAACGGACAAGATATGGGCTATCATTTTGGACTTCGTTCTGGAAGCAGCAGAGCGTTACTCTATAGATGCTACAGAGTTGCTGGCAGATTTCATCGAAAGTAATCCTGTTGCCCATACGCTACGTAATATGTATATTTATAAACAAGCAAGTTGATATTTATTCACTTGCGAAACTTCAGTTTATTATCTAAAGCCGATGGTCTTTTCAGACTGTCGGTTTTTTTTGTGTCTTCCCATTCATTTCTCATTTCTAATTTCTAATTTTTCATTATTCATTGTTCATTTCTCATTATTCATTTCTCATTTCATCCTCTTTTCTTTCTTCTTTTTTCTTCATTCTTGCAATTTGTAATGTAAAAACAATAAAAACCTATCAGATTGAAAGTATATTAAGTGAAAAGTATTATAGTTTGTAATATATAGATTAATATTAGTACAAAATGAAACCATTTCTTTTCTTATTCTATCAAAAAGTAGTAATTTTGCACCCAAAATATAGCAAAATGATATTTTAAGCTAAAAGGATAGCATGAAATAAGCTATGATATTGTGTTATAAATAACCGTAAAAGAAAGGAAAGATATTATGTGTGGATTCGTATCTATCTTCAATATTCAGGAACAAACTCCTGAATTGAGACAGCAGGCACTCCGTATGAGTCAGAAGATTCGTCATCGTGGACCAGACTGGAGCGGCATTTACTGTGGTGGCTCAGCCATCTTGGCACATGAACGACTCAGCATCGTAGATCCAGAGTCTGGTCGCCAACCTTTGTTCTCACCTGACAAGAAACAGGTGCTTGCAGTGAACGGCGAAATCTACAATCATCAGAATATCCGTGCTCGATTTGCTGGCAAATACCAGTATCAGACTGGTTCCGACTGTGAGGTGGTGCTTTCACTCTATCGTGAAATGAGACAGGATAGCGACTTCGCTAACTTGATTTACACCGATGAGGATGCCATCCATGCTCGCATCTGCAAGATGATAGAACAACTCAATGGTATCTTTGCTTTCGCACTCTACGATGCAGAAAGAGATGAATTCCTCATCGCCCGCGACCCTATCGGTGTGATTCCACTCTACATCGGATTTGATACAGACGGTAAGGTGCTTGTTGCCTCTGAACTCAAGGCTCTCGAAGGACAGTGTGATCACTACGAGCCATTCCTCCCTGGACATTATTATTATAGTAAGACTCCGGGCATGAAGCGTTATTATACACGCGACTGGTTTGAATACAGTACCATGCTCAAGGAATATCATATAGATGAAAGCAAGTCTGCCGAAGAACAGATGGCTGAGGCTGAGATGGAGGATAGAAAACAGGCTGAGGCTACAGGCGGAAAAACTGCGGTGCAGGAAATTCATGATGCACTCGAAGCTTCTGTCAAGCGCCAGTTGATGAGCGATGTTCCTTACGGTGTACTCCTCAGTGGTGGTCTCGATTCATCTGTCATCTCTGCCATCGCACAGAAATACAGTACTTATCGTATTGAGAATGGTGAACAGACCAAGGCTTACTGGCCACGCCTGCACTCCTTTGCTGTAGGACTGAAAGGTGCACCAGACCTTGCTAAGGCTCGCCTCGTAGCAGAGCACATCGGTACCGTGCATCATGAAATCAACTATACCATACAGGAAGGTCTGGATGCCATCCGTGATGTCATCTATTTCATCGAGACCTACGATGTGACAACCGTTCGTGCATCTACCCCGATGTATCTGTTGGCAAGAGTCATCCGCAGTATGGGTATCAAGATGGTACTCTCCGGTGAGGGAGCAGATGAGGTATTCGGAGGATATCTCTATTTCCACAAAGCACCGAATGCCAAGGCTTTCCATGAGGAAACGGTCAGAAAACTTGGCAAACTCTATCTCTACGACTGTCTGAGAGCCAACAAGAGTCTGGCTGCCTGGGGTATCGAGGGTCGTGTACCTTTCCTCGACAAGGAATTCCTGGATGTGGCTATGGGCATGGACCCAGCCTTGAAGATGTGTCCGGGCAAGACCATAGAGAAGAAAGTAGTTCGTGAAGCCTTTGCTGATTTGCTGCCAGAGGAAGTAGCATGGCGACAGAAAGAGCAGTTCTCTGATGGAGTAGGTTACTCCTGGATAGATACGCTGAAGCAGATTACCGCTTCTGCCGTGAGTGATGAGCAGATGGCACATGCCGCCGAGCGATTCCCTATCAATCCTCCACAGAACAAGGAGGAGTACTATTACCGTTCTATCTTCGCTGAGCATTTCCCAAGCGACAGTGCAGCCAAGAGTGTGCCAAGCGTACCAAGCGTAGCCTGCTCTACAGCCGAAGCCCTTGCCTGGGATGCTTCTTTCAAAAACCAGAACGACCCAAGCGGACGAGCTGTTGCCGGAGTTCACGAGAAAGCGTATAAATAAAATAATGAGAAATGAGAAATTAGAAATTAGAAATGAAAGGGAGAGTAATTTAGAAATGAAAGTAATGACCATTTCTAATTTCTCATTTGTCATTTGTCATTTGTCATTAAAATATAAATAACCGATATAAAACGAACAAGAAATGGAAAAAGGATTGTACAGTTCAGCCTATGAGCACGATGCGTGTGGCGTAGGTATGGTGGTTAACATCCACGGAAACAAGAGCCATGAGCTGGTCGATAACGCCTTGAAAGTTCTCGAAAATATGCGCCACCGTGGTGCTGAGGGAGCTGACAACAAGACGGGTGATGGCGCTGGTATCATGCTCCAGATTCCACATGAGTTTATTCTTCTTCAGGGTATCCCAGTACCAGAAAAAGGTAAATATGGTACGGGTCTTATCTTCTTGCCTAAAGACGAGAAGAAACAGCAGGAAATCCTCTCTATCATGATTGAGGAGATCGAGCGCGAGGGATTGCAGTTGATGCACCTCCGCAATGTTCCTACCAACCCTGAGTGTCTCGGTGAAGCTGCTTTGAGCAATGAACCTGCCATCAAGCAGATTTTTATCACCGGTGTTACTGACGACAAGGTGCCTGTTTTCGAGCGCACTCTCTATCTCATCCGCAAACGCATTGAGAAACGTGTCAGTGATCCTGATTTCTATATCTGTTCGTTGTCTAATTCGAACATCGTCTATAAGGGTATGTTGAGCAGCCTCCAGTTGCGCCAATACTATCCTGACTTGACCAATAATTATTTCACAAGCGGTTTGGCATTGGTTCACTCCCGCTTCTCTACCAACACCTTCCCTACATGGAGTCTGGCGCAGCCATTCCGTCTCCTTGCCCATAATGGTGAGATCAACACCATCCGTGGCAACCGTGCCTGGATGAAGGCTCGTGAGAGTGTGTTGAGCAGTGAGGCTCTGGGCGATATCCGTGAGATTTCTCCTATCGTCCAGCCTAACATGAGTGACTCTGCAAGCCTCGATAATGTTTTCGAGTTCTTCGTGATGAGCGGTCTGTCATTGCCTCACGCTATGGCAGTGATGGTGCCAGAAAGCTTCAACGACAAGAACCCTATTTCTGAGGATCTGAAGGCTTTCTATGAGTATCACTCTATCCTGATGGAACCATGGGATGGTCCTGCTGCCTTGCTCTTCAGCGATGGCCGCTACGCCGGCGGTATGCTCGATAGAAATGGTTTGCGCCCAGCACGCTATACCATCACCAAGAATGATATGATGGTTGTGGCTTCTGAGGTAGGTGTCATGGATTTCGATCCTACTGAGATTGCCGAGAAGGGTCGCTTGCAGCCTGGTAAGATTCTCCTCATCGATACACAGGAAGGTAAGATCTACTACGATGGTGAAATCAAGGAGCGTCTGGCTGCCCAGCATCCATATCGCCAGTGGTTGAACACCAACCGTATTGAACTGGAGAAACTTCGCAGTGGTCGTAAGGTGGAAAATGGTGTGGATAACCTCACTCGCAAGGAATTGGAATTCGGTTTTGGCGAGGAAGATATCGACGGTACTATCATCCCAATGGCTACCAAGGGTCAGGAACCTACAGCTTCTATGGGTAATGATACTCCGCTTGCTGTGCTTTCCGACCAGCCACAGATTTTCTTCAACTACTTCCGTCAGCAGTTTGCACAGGTTACCAACCCTGCCATCGACTCCATCCGTGAGAACCTCGTGATGAGTCTTACCGAGTATATCGGTAGAGTAGGTTCCGGCATTCTGAACCCAGACGAAAGCAACTGCAAGATGGTTCGCTTGCCACATCCTATCCTGACCAATACCCAGCTGGATATCCTTCAGAATATCCGCTACAAGGGCTTCAATACCGTCAAGCTCCACATGCTCTTCGAAACCGCCAAGGGCGAAGAAGGACTGCATGAGGCTCTGGATGAACTCTGCAAGGAGGCTGCCAAGAGCGTGGATGATGGCTACAACTACATCATCTTGAGCGACCGTGGCGTGGATGAAACCCATGCTGCCATCCCATCTCTGCTCGCAGTAAGCGCCGTTCATCATTATCTGATTGATGCCGGCAAGCGTGTGCAGACTGCCCTCATCGTTGAGAGCGGTGAAATTCGTGAGGTAATGCATGCAGCCCTCTTGTTGGGTTACGGCGCATCAGCCCTCTGTCCATACTTGACATACGCCATCCTCGACGACCTCGTAAAGAAGGGAAAGATTCAGGAGGATTACCATACAGCCGAACAGAACTATATCAAGGCTGTGAAGAAGGGCTTGTTCAAGATTATGGCTAAGATGGGTATCTCTACCATCCGCAGTTACCGTGGTGCCAAGATCTTCGAGAGCATCGGTTTGAGCGAGAGCCTCCTGAAGAGCTACTTCGGAACAGAGGTGAGCACCATTGGCGGTATCGGACTTGAGACCATCGCCCGTGATGCCATCCGCCTGCACGACAAGGCATTCGAGACCAAGAAGCTCGACTTCCTGCCAAGCATGGGACAGTTCCACTACCGCAAGGACGGTATCAAGCACGCATGGAACCCAGAGACTATCGCTACTTTGCAGCTCGCAACACGCAAGGGCGATTACGATCTCTTCAAGAAATATACACATCTCGTTGACGATAAGCAGGAGCCTATCTTCATCCGCGACTTCTTCAGTTTCCGCAAGAACCCTATCTCTATCGACAAGGTGGAGCCAGTAGAGGAAATCGTCAAGCACTTCGTTACAGGTGCGATGAGTTTCGGTGCTCTCTCCAAGGAGGCCCACGAGGCAATGGCACTCGCCATGAACGCCCTCGGTGCTCGAAGCAATACCGGTGAAGGTGGTGAGGATAACGAGCGATTCCACTCTACACAGGATGGTATCAGCCTCTCCAGCAAGACCAAGCAGGTGGCTTCCGGTCGATTCGGTGTGACAACAGAATATTTGGTAAATGCAGAGGAAATCCAAATCAAGGTGGCACAGGGTGCTAAACCGGGTGAGGGTGGTCAGTTGCCTGGCTTCAAGGTCAACGAGGTCATCGCCAAGACCCGTCACTCAATCCCTGGCATCAGCTTGATTTCTCCTCCACCTCATCACGATATCTACAGTATCGAGGATTTGGCTCAGCTCATCTTCGACCTCAAGAATGTGAACCCTAAGGCTGCTATCTCTGTCAAATTGGTGGCTGAGAGCGGTGTGGGTACCATCGCTGCCGGTGTAGCTAAGGCAAAGGCCGACCTCATCGTCATCTCTGGTGCTGAGGGTGGTACAGGTGCCAGCCCTGCATCCAGTATGCGTTTTGCAGGTATCTCTCCTGAAATCGGACTTTCTGAGACTCAGCAGACTTTGGTGAAGAACGGTCTTCGTGGACAGGTTCGTCTCCAGGTGGATGGTCAGTTGAAGAGCGGTCGTGACATCATCCTGATGGCTTTGCTCGGTGCAGAGGAATTCAGTTTCGGTACTGCAGCCCTCATCGTCTTGGGTTGTGTGATGATGCGTAAGTGTAACTTGAATACCTGTCCTATGGGTGTTGCCACACAGGATCCTAAGCTCCGTGCTCACTTCCGTGGCAGTTACAAATATCTCATCAATTACTTCCGCTTCCTCGCCGAGGAGGTTCGTGAGTACTTGGCAGAGATGGGTTACACCTCTTTGAATGATATCATCGGTCATACAGAACTCATCGTTCGCAAGTCTGATGAGGAGATTGTTCCTGCCACAGGTCCTGATGCCGTAGAGCCAGAGGTGGCTAAGAGCATCAAGGAGAAGGCAGACTTGCTCGACTTCACACGTCTCTTGCATCGTGAGACAGGACATTGCTCACTCTATCATACTACCGAGCAGATTCATGATCTTGACAATGTGCTCGACCAGCAACTGATTCGTGGTGCCCAGCGTGCCATCGAAAATCAGGAGGAGGTGAACCTCGACTTCGCCATCAAGAATACCGACCGTGCTGCCGGTGTGATGCTCAGTGGTATGATTGCTGAGAAATATGGTGAGGCAGGTCTTCCAGATAAGACAGTGAATGTGAAGTTCAAGGGTTCTGCAGGTCAGAGCTTCGGAGCATTCTTGGTAAAGGGTGTCGATTTCAAGTTGGAAGGCGAGACCAATGACTATTTTGCAAAGGGACTTTCAGGAGGTCGTATTTCCATCCTTCCTCCTATCCGCAGTAATTTCTCTGCCGAGGATAACATCATCGCAGGTAACACCGGCCTCTATGGTGCCACAAGTGGTGAACTGTATATCAACGGTAAGGTGGGTGAGCGCTTCGGAGTACGTAACTCAGGTGCTGTAGCTGTCATCGAGGGTGCTGGCGACCACTGCTGTGAATATATGACAGGTGGTAGAGTCGTAGTACTTGGCGAGACTGGTCGCAACTTTGCCGCAGGTATGAGTGGTGGTGTAGCCTATGTATGGGATAAGAACCACAACTTCGATTACTTCTGTAATATGGATATGGTGGAAATCAACCTCGTGGAGGATAGCACCTATCGCAAGGAGTTGCACGAGCTCATCCGTCAGCATTATCTCTATACAGGTAGTAAACTCGCCCGTACCATGCTTGATGACTGGAACCACTACGTAGAGGATTTCATCCAGGTAGTGCCAATCGAATACAAGCGAGTTCTCCAGGAGGAGCAGGTAAAGAAGTTGCAGCAGAAGATTGCGGATATGCAGCGAGACTATTAATAAAGGTAAAAAGGTAAAAGGGTAAAAAGGTAAAAAGAGCCTTATCCCCTTTCCTTTTCCTTGAGTCCGGTAAAATGCGTGTAACAAATAAATTAATAATAAAGGTAATATAAGGTTTAAGTAAATAGCAACAAGCAGCAAGCAAGAATGTTCTTTTTACCTTTTTACCTTTTTACCCTTTTACTTTTAAAACGATGGGAAATCCAAAAGCATTTTTGACTATACCTCGCAAAGAAGCAGGTTATAGACCAATTCACGATAGAATCCTCGATTTCAGCGAGGTAGAACAGACATTGAACAGCAACGACCGCCGTCAGCAGGCTTCCCGTTGCATGGATTGTGGTGTGCCTTTCTGTCACTGGGCTTGTCCATTGGGCAACAAGGCACCGGAGTGGAACGATGCGCTCTACAAGGGCGACTGGGAGTTGGCTTACCGACTCCTCAATTCCACCAACGACTTCCCAGAGTTCACAGGACGCATCTGTCCTGCACTCTGTGAGAAGGCTTGTATCTTGAATCTCATGGATCATGAACCAACCACCAACCGTGAGGATGAGTGCGCCATTGTGGAGCACGCTTTCTCTGAGGATTATGTGCATGTTGAGATTCCAGAGCGTAATGGCAAGACCGTGGCAGTCATCGGTGCCGGTCCTGCAGGATTGGTAGCTGCCAATCAGTTGAACCACAAGGGATATAAGGTAACAGTCTTTGAGGCACGTGAGAATGCCGGTGGCTTGTTGCGCTATGGTATTCCAAACTTCAAGCTCAACAAGAGTATCATCGACCGCCGCCTCCGTCTTCTCGAAGAGGAAGGCATCGAGTTCAAATACAATCAGAAGATAGATGTCACCAAGTTGCCAGAGGGCTTTGATGCCTACGTGGTATCTACGGGTACTCCTACAGCCCGCGACCTGAAGATTCCAGGACGAGAATTGAAGGGTGTATATTTCGCCCTCGAACTCCTCTCTCAGCAGAACCGAGTCCTTGCAGGCATGGAGTTCTCTAAGGATGAACTGGTCAACTGCAAGGGCAAGGATGTATTGGTTATCGGTGGTGGTGATACAGGTTCCGACTGTATCGGTACGGCTCATCGTCAGGGTTGCAAGAGTGTAACTCAGATTGAGATCATGCCTAAGCCAGTAGAGGGTCCTGAGGATCCTAAGAATCCTTGGCCAAACTGGCCTCGCACACTGAAGACTACATCCAGTCATGAGGAAGGATGTACACGTCGCTGGAACATCAATTCATTGGAGTTCCTCGGAAAGAATGGTAAGTTGACGGGTGTGAAGGTTCAGCCTATCGATTGGAAGCCAAACCCAGAGGGTGGTCGCCCATTGATGGTAGAAGCTGGAGAGCCAGAAATCATCAAGGCAGAGGCAGTATTCTTGGCCATGGGCTTCCTGAAGCCACAGCAGCCTGAGTTTGCAGAGAATGTCTTCGTGGCAGGTGATGCAGCAAATGGAGCTTCTCTGGTAGTAAGAGCTATGGCAAGCGGAAGAAAGATTGCAGCTCAGGTAGATAAGTTCCTGACTCGATAATTCCCGGATATATTATCGGTTATTTTTTAACTATAAGTAAGTGGTGGGAGGCCAGACCTTGAGATGAGGTTTGCCTCCCTTTTTTAGTATGCTCGGCATGAGCCTATTTTAATGGGTATAAGTCCCCCTATCAAGCCCTAATAGCGGGAATTGTATAGCCAATAGCAAGGGTGACCACTGCGAGGTGGAATCTGAAAGAAGCCAGCGGCAAACATGAAACGTTTCCTCATGAAAACGGACGAGTGGCTAAGGCGACGGCTACGTATGTGTATATGGAAGTCGTGGAAGAGGGTGAAAACGAGAGTTGCCAACTTGGTAAAGTGCGGTATTGACAAATACCAAGCTTACATGTGGGGCAATAGTCGTTTGGGTTATTGGCGCATAGCTGGCAGTTATATACTAAACCGTGCTATAACCAACAAAAAGTTGAGCATGGCAGGCTATGTTACATTGATGGGTTCATACATCGAATGGCACCCAAAACAGGAACCGCCGTATGCGGAACCGCACGTACGGTGGTGTGAGAGGTCGGAAAACGAAAGTAGGAGAAAACCCACTTCGTTTTCCTCCTACTCGATTCTGCCTCAATGCAAAGCAACTTGATAAGGCTAATTATATGGGGATACGGCAGCAAAAGGAGTTGAAGTCCAAAGGATGTCTTTTATTGCAGGATTTATCTTGTTTTCTAGTGTATGATAATAAATAAAACTAACGTTCTGTGAAGAAAAAGTGGCAATATTGCCAAAAGATCTTCGTAAAGATAGAAAATGCAGATAAAAAACTTCTATTTACAGCAACTCATAGATGAAAACTAAATGGGTTGATAAAAATAATAACGGTTATTAGGCGTTTGGGCAAGTCGTATTTGCTTTTTACCCTCTTTCGGCAGTACTTGATAGTGACAGGTGTTGCGGATGATTGTTTATTCGGATAGCACAGGATGATATTGAAATGTAAAATTGCGTAATCCTCTTGTGTTTTACAAGAACATTAAGGTTGGGATGATGGATAGCGATTTGTATTATATTCATTTGGATGAAGTGCAGCTCGTTCCTCGTTTTGAAAAGGTTCTGAATAGTCTGTTGAAATTGATAATGCGGATGTCTATGTGATAGCGTTTTGTAGATAGAAATGGTAAATGGTAGCGCAAACAAATAGAGGTTGACTTTGTAATCAACGAAGGTAGCCTGTGATATTACATACTGTCTGCCTTGGCATTACCAGACGAGTAGAAACGTAAACAAAAAATAGCTTCTCTTCTAAAATTCACAGATTCATTCTTGAAGATTATTGTGGTGAAAGATGCCATCAAACCATGGAGAGAAGAGAATGGTATTATAACCATAGGTTTACTAGAATTTTTAATGGATGAAAAAGTTTGAAGCAATTGTAGAGATTTATGCTTATATGGTAGTTAACTTGTTTAACAGGTATATCGATGTATTTATGCGATGTATGTAAGGTGAAGTTTTAAAATCAAGCTATTACTATTTTGCTAAATTTTTGAGCAAAAGTTTGGTGTTGTCTATGATTTTGATTATCTTTGCCGACAGTGTTAGTCAATTTGATGTTTAACAATAAAATTATAGATTTAAGAAACAGACAGAAATAGCGACGGAATACTTAGTAAGAGTTGGGTGTCGGCTCTCAGAGCCTAGCCTTTGATAATTTATTATTAACCCAAAAGGTGTTTCGTTTTTGACTTGAAATAAGATATTTAAAATATTGAGCTTTTAGCTCTTGTTCTCCTCAACAGAATACCGCCAATATTCACACAACGAGGACAAGCAGCAGGGTAAGGTTCATGCCTCTTTAGGCGTGAGCCGTTCTGTGCTTGTGTTGTGTAAGGCCACTTGGCGGTAGCCGTGTTGAGACAAGCCACGAACGGTTCCGCCTTTTTTATTGACTTTATTTTATGAATAGTTTTACTAATTTATGTCGAAGTATGCTATTGGTATTGCTAATGGTGTGGCTTCCTAATGTCGTGATGGCAGCAGAAAAAAGTGATGACTTACAGGAGTTTATCAACAAGTCTGCCTCTACTTTGACACGTGCAAGTGATGTGATTGAGGTTGACCTCTCACAGTTTACAGCAACTACACGTACCAAGACTTTGGAGATTAGTACAGGTAAGACTTACCGCTTTATCAATGGTACATTGACTGCCGCGAGTACTTTTAAGGAACAGTTGTTATCTATTTCTAACAACTCTACTGTGTATTGGGCTACTGGTGCTATTATGCAACCAAGGACATTGACTGCTTATAATGAATTGACTAATAGGTTAGTTGGATTGAATGGTGCAATCTTTTATCTGACGGGCGGTACGATAAATTGTTATAAGACTTCTGATGGAAAACATTCTATTCAGCCTGAATTGATTGGAAGTAATTCTGATAATCCTTCAAATGTGATTTATATAAATTCAGGAAAAATTGGAGGGCATATTGATAGTTGGAGTTCTAACGATGATATACATATAAATGGTGGCAATCTTGTTTATGTCATAAGCCGAAGATATGGAAATAAAATAGCCTATAATGGTAAGGCTGAGGTTAATGAATTTGTAAATTACATAGATGGAGAAAAGAGAACTCATGTAATAGTTACTTCTGTATTAAATAAAAACTTGAAATTTCAAGATAGTCAGACTTCACTTAATACTGACAATATCCTTGCAGAAGGTACAGAAAAATATCAACTTACGTCAGCTGATATTGCAAAGATTCAGTATCGTGTATATTTAGGTAATAATAAATATGATAAGGATTATGAGATTTATCTAGAAAACAACCAGGCAAAATTTCGTAAAAAAGGAGAAGGAGTTATAAATACTGCTGATGATTTACAAGCTAGACTTAATGCAATTGCTGCAAAAGGTACGGCAACTGAGGCAAATCCAGAAACTGTAGAAATTGCTGCAGCTGGTATTACTATTGGTAAATACATCACTGTTCCAGAAAAATGTCATGCCCTCATAACAGGTGGTTCAATTGGATTTTCTAATACTTATGTATTTGGGCATGCAGTCTTTTTGTTAAGCAAGTCTTCAAGTTTGACATTTGAGAATATCTCTTTTAATTGCATTACGACTGGAACATGGCTTGCGGATGATTATTTCATATCTTTGGGTGGAAACTTGACGATTGGTAATAATGTCGTGTTTAAGAATCAGAACCCAAATAGTAATGTTGGCTTGATAAATATTCAAAATGGAGGTTCACTTACTTATAAGTCTGGTAATTTCTTCTCTGCAAAAACGGCAGTAACTGGAGCAGTAAATAGTGATTATTATGGTACAGTGAATATGTTAGGAGGAAATATCGAAAGTAATTCTTCTGCAATATTAGCTAAAGTAGTTGCTGTTAAAAATGGTGCAACAGTAGTTGGTTCAAATACCGTTGTTGGATGCCAATGGCTTTATACAGATGATAAATCTACGATAAAATGTACCGATGCTAAGGGTACTTGCGTTTCGTTAGGTTCACAAGATGCTTTCTCTACAGGTAACTTTGTGGGTGGTAAAAATCAGATAGAGGTTCGTGAAGCACTGATTATGTCTCGTTTTTCTCCTTTGACAGTTTATTTGTTGGCTGATGCTAAATTACGAACTTTTGTGGATAAGACAGCTACAACCAATACCCTGACAATTGATGGCGATTGGAGTAACTTTACTCTTGAAAAAGCATTTATGTCAAATGTAGCTCCATCTGAATATAAGTACTACCAGTTCATTAATATCCCAGATGACCGTGAGATTTACTATAACGAAAAGGCAAAGACTGTCTCTATTCGTAAGAAAGTATATGATGAAGATGATTTGCAAAACTGGATTAATGGTGGTGGAAATGACAATGAAAAAGGAACAGAAGAAGACCCTAAAAACATAGATTTACCTTCTGGTGGTTGTGTGATTAATGACCCTGTAAGTATGGGAAGTGGAAGCCCAGACGATGATTTGCAATGGTTTATTAATGGTGCCAAAGGTGATGGAACCAATAAAGACTTTGTTCTCAAAGGTTCAGGTAGTTTTACTATTAAGAAATATACAACCTTGACTTTGACAAATCTCAATTTGTCAAATACTGGGTCTGGTTATATTTATGTTGAGGGTACTCTCGTCATTGACGTCAATATTAACATTGTTCGCCTCATTCGCCTTGTCCGTGTTCTTCCTGGTGGTCGTGTAATCTGGAAAGGTGGTAATGGCTTGGGCACAGACATTACACAGGAGTTTTTCTATATTGAAGATGGTGGTGTCTTTGAATATAGTGAAGGTACAATTAGTGGTGGAGAATATGGTTTCCATAATGATGGAATATTGTATATCTATGGTGGAAACATCAGTGGTACCAATTATGGTGGTTATACTTACTCTTTTGGTACTACGACTATCTTCGGCGGTACAATCTCTGGTGGTTATTACAATGGTGGTAAGACCATTATCTCTAGTGGTACCTTCATCGGAGGTGGCTCTGGTATCGGTGGTTATGTATATTGGAATGGCAAGGGAGGCACGACAACCATCACTGGTGGTACATTCGGCACAAGTGGCAATGGAACTATCTATAATGGTGGCAACCTTTACCTTGGTGGCGATGGCTATACCTATGATTATATCTACAATGGTGCAAGCGGTAGAATCTATATCATTGGCAAGTTGAATATCATCATTCGCATTCATATCAATATTACGGACATCGTTCTTGATACTCCAATTATCTTGGGTGGAAGTGATTATGTTTTGACAGCTGATGACATCAAGAAGATTCAGATAATCTTGCCTGATGGTTATACTTGGCGATATGATGCTAGCCGTGGAGGCATCATCATCACTTCTACAACAGGCATCAAGGATGTGACAGTTGATGCAGACAATGAAGCACAGTACTTTGATGCAAGTGGTCGAAAGATAGAAAAATTACAAAAGGGCTTGAATATCGTGAAAACAAGCGATGGTAAGACCAAGAAGGTTATGATCAAATAATGTAGTTTAATAATTTTGATATAAATTAAAAGGAGAGTGGGTCATAAGTCCATGACACGCCCTCCTTTTTTAGTATGCTCGGCATGAGCTAATGGGTGCAAGTCCCTAACAAGCCCTAATAGCGGGAATTGTATAGCCAATAGCAAGGGTGTCCACTGCGAGGTGGAATCTGAAAGAAGCAGGCGGCAAACATGAAACGTTTCCTCATGAAAACGGACGAGTGGCAAAGGCGACGGCTACGTATGTGTATATGGAAGTCGTGGAAGAGGGTGAAAACGAGAGTTGCCAACTTGGTAAAGTGCGGTATTGACAAATACCAAGCTTACATGTGGGGCAATAGTCGTTTGGGTTATTGGCGCATAGCTGGCTGTTACATACTATGTCGTGCGATTACCAACGAAAAGTTGATCATGGCAGGCTATGCTACATTGATGGGTTCATACATCGAATGGCACCCAAAATAGGAACCGCCGTATGCGGAACCGCACGTACGGTGGTGTGGGAGGTCGGAAAACGAAAGTAGGAGAAACCCCCACTTCGTTTCCTCCTACTCGATTCTGCCTTAATGCAAAGCAACTTGATATAAGGCTATTTATATGGGGATACGGCAGCAAAAGGAGTTGAAGTCCAAAGGATGTCTTTTATTGCAGGATTTATCTTGTTTTCTTGTGTATGATAATAAATAAAACTAACGTTCTGTGAAGAAAAAGTGGCTATATTGCCAAAAGATCTTCGTAAAGATAGAAAATGCAGATAAAAAACTTCTATTTATAGCAACTCATAGATGAAAACTAAATGGGTTGATAAAAATAATAACGGTTATTAGGCGTTTGGGCAAGTCGTATTTGCTTTTTACCCTCTTTCGGCAGTACTTGATAGTGACAGGTGTTGCGGATGATTGTTTATTCGGATAGCACTGGATGATATTGAAATGTAAAATTGCGTAATCCTCTTGTGTTTTACAAGAACATTAAGGTTGGGATGATGGATAGCGATTTGTATTATATTCATTTGGATGAAGTGCAGCTCGTTCCTCGTTTTGAAAAGGTTCTGAATAGTCTGTTGAAATTGATAATGCGGATGTCTATGTGATAGCGTTTTGTAGATAGAGATGGTAAATGGAGCGCAAACAAATAGAGGTTGACTTTGTAATCAACGAAGGTAGCCTGTGATATTACATACTGTCTGCCTTGGCATTACCAGACGAGTAGAAACGTAAACAAGAAATAGCTTCTCTTCTAAAATTCACAGATTCATTCTTGAAGATTATTGTGGTGAAAGATGCCATCAAACCATGGAGAGAAGAGAATGGTATTATAACCATAGGTTTACTAGAATTTTTAATGGATGAAAAAGTTTGAAGCAATTGTAGAGATTTATGCTTATATGGTAGTTAACTTGTTTAACAGGTATATCGATGTATTTATGCGATGTATGTAAGGTGAAGTTTTAAAATCAAGCTATTACTATTTTGCTAAATTTTTGAGCAAAAGTTTGGTGTTGTCTATGATTTTGATTATCTTTGCCGACAGTATTAGTCAATTTGATGTTTAACAATAAAATTATAGATTTAAGAAACAGACAGAAATAGCGACGGAATACTTAGTAAGAGTTGGGTGTCGGCTCTCAGAGCCTAGCCTTTGATAATTTATTATTAACCCAAAAGGTGTTTCGTTTTTGACTTGAAATAAGATATTTAAAATATTGAGCTTTTAGCTCTTGTTCTCCTCAACAGAATACCGCCAATATTCACACAACGAGGACAAGCAGCAGGGTAAGGTTCATGCCTCTTTAGGCGTGAGCCGTTCTGTGCTTGTGTTGTGTAAGGCCACTTGGCGGTAGCCGTGTTGAGACAAGCCACGAACGGTTCCGCCTTTTTTTATTGACTTTATTTTATGAGTAATTTTACAAAATTATGGAGAAGTATGCTATTGGCGTTGCTGATGGTATGGCTTCCTAATGTCGTGATGGCAGCAGGAGAAAATGATGACTTACAGGAGTTTATCAATAACTCTTCCTCAACATTGACAAGAGCAAGTGATGTGATAGAGGTTGACCTCTCGAAGTTTACAGCGACCACACGTACCAAGACGTTGGAGATTAGTACCGGTAAATCTTATCGTTTTACCAATGGTACGTTGACAGCTGCAGATTCTTTTAGTGGTTTGCTTTTGAAAGTTTCAAAATCATCAACAGTAGAATTGGCTTCTACAGCTATACTAAAACCTGGTAATAATACAGATAGTAATTATCGGACTGGTGGTATTGTTGAATTAAATGGTGCTTCATTTATTATAAATGGAGGAACATTGGAAGCTTATCCTTTTAAAGGTGTTGTTTTGTATACAACTTTACTGAAGACGCAGGAAGGAACTACGTTAAGTAACAATATTAAAATAGAAGCAGGATATGTGTATGGACAAATTTTAACTAATAATTCTAAAGATGATGTATCATTGTTAGGGGGATATGTTTATAGCATCTATGCAACTAACTGTGAAGCTAATATTTTGTTTAATGCTAAATCTGCTCGATTAAATAAATTTATAAGTTATGTGACAAATTCCAATAAAGAAGCACATTTAAAATACATATCCTCAATAAAAGGAAATCCTGATAATTATGTAAGCTTTGCAAAATATAAGAATAATCCTGATTTGGTTATTGCAGAAGGCTATAACTATCAGTTGAATTCCAATGATGTGAAGTATATGAAGTTTAATTTTGTGGGTGGAGGTGCTGATGATTATGAAATATATTTAGACGGAAATCAAGCTAAGGTTCGTAAAACAGCCATAGCTTCTTCTGATGAACTTCAAGCACGACTTAATGAAATTGCTGCTAATGGAACTGGTACATATAGTAAACCTGATACTGTTATGATAGCAGATGCTGGTATTGATATAGATAAGATGATTACAGTTCCAACTAAGTGTTATGCAGTTTTAAAAGGTGGCTCGTTGAAATTTACAAATGGGATAAGAGACCATTATGCATTTTATGTAAGTAATAGTGCAATGCTGTCTTTACAGAATATTACTTTAGATTGTAACAATAATGTTTATGGTGTCAATAATGTGGTTTTTAATTGGTATTTTGGATTGGCAGCTTATGGTGGAAATTCATATTTGTCTATTGGACAAAATGTGACATTCAATAATATTAGTAGTAACAATAATATTTCTCTTGTACATTTGGGGGAAAATAAAGGTGAAGCATGTTTCTTCTATTATTCTGGAGATTATAAAACATCGGTAACAGCTGTTGATGGTGAAAGAGAACAAGGGGTTGCTTATATATATGGAGGTAGTATTGAAAGTAGTACTACCGCAATTAAGGCAAAAGTCGTTTGTCTTTATTATGGTTCGAGTGTAAAAGGTTCTAATACCGTAGTAGATTGCCGTAGGTTATACATTGATAATAAATCTACGATTAAATGTATCGACACTAAGGGAACTTGTGTTTCATTAGGTTCACAAGATGCGTTCTCTACAGGTAATTTTGTTGGCGGAAAAAATCAGATTGAGGTTCGTGAAGCGCTTTATATGTCTCGCTTTGCTCCACTGGCTGTTTATTTGTGTGCTAATGCTACATTACATACTTTTGAAAATAAAGTTGCGACAACCAACGTCTTGACTATTGATGGCGATTGGAGTAACTTAACTCTTGAAAAAGCATTTATGTCAAATGTAGATCCATCGGAATATAAGTATTACAAGTTCATTAATATTCCAGATGACCGTGAAATCTACTATAACGAAAAGGCAAAGACAGTCTCTATTCGTAAAAAAGTGTATGATGAAGATGATTTGCAACATTGGATAAATGGAGGTGGTAGTGGAAACGAGAAAGGTACAGAGGAAGACCCTAAGACAATAGATTTGCCTTCTGGTGGATGTGTGATAAATGATCCTGTAGGTATAGGAAGTGGTAATGCAGACGATGATTTGCAATGGTTTATTAATGGTGACAAAGGAGATGGAACCAATAAAGACTTTGTGCTCAAAGGCTCTGGTAGTTTTACCATTAAGAAATATACAACCTTGACCTTGACAAATCTTAATCTGTCAAATACAGGTTCTGGTTACATCTATGTAGAGGGTACTCTCATCATCGACATTAATATCAACATCACTCGCCTTATTCGTCTCATCCGTATACTCTCTGGCGGTCGAGTAATCTGGAAGGGTGGAAATGGCTCTGGCACAGACATTACCAAAGAGTTTTTCTATGTTGAAGACGGTGGTATCTTTGAATATCACGGAGGAACTATCAGTGGTGGTGAGTTTGGCTTCCACGGCTATGGCGAAACATATATCTATGGTGGAAACATCGGTGGTACGAAGTATGGTGGCTACACTTACCCATCAGGTACAACAACTATCAGCGGTGGCACTATCTCTGGCGGCTACTATAATGGTGGTACGACAACAATCTCTGGTGGAACATTCATTGGTGGCGGCTCTGGCATCGGCGGTTATGTCTATTGGAATGGCAAGGGTGGTAATACCACAATCTCAGGAGGTACATTCGGCACAGGTGGCAAGGGGACTATCTATAATGGTGGTAATCTCTATCTCGGTGGTGATGGTTATGCCTATGACTATATCTATAATGGTGCAAGTGGTAGAATCTACATTATCGCTAAGTTGAACATCATCATCCGCATCCATATCAATATCACGGACATTGTGCTTGATACTCCGATAATCTTGGGTGGAAATGGTTATGTTTTGACTTCTGATGACATCAAGAAGATTCAGATAATCTTGCCTGATGGTTATACTTGGCGATATGATGCTAGCCGTGGAGGCATCATCATCACTTCTACAACAGGCATCAAGGATGTGACAGTTGATGCAGACAATGAAGCACAGTACTTTGATGCAAGTGGTCGAAAGATAGAAAAATTACAAAAGGGCTTGAATATCGTGAAAACAAGCGATGGTAAGACCAAGAAGGTTATGATCAAATAATGTAGTTTAATAATTTTGATATAAATTAAAAGGAGAGTGTGTCATAAGTCCATGACACGCCCTCCTTTTTTAGTATGCTCGGCATGAGCCTATGTCTCCCTTTCGTTCGCTATGCCAATGACTCGATGATAAATAGGTTTTATAGCCATTACTTATTAATACATTCAATGATTTTGACCAGAAATGCCTTTGACCATTATGACCGAAGTACAATATGAAGAACATAATACACGTGAAAGATTTTCATGATATTTTTGATTTTTACCATAAATTCTTGTGGGTTTAATAATAAAGTTGTATTTTTGCGGAGAAAAGATTTAAATAGAGACGATTATGAAAGATTTTACTTTAAGAAAAAGGTTCTTGGATAGTAAAAGCGGAACCAGTAGTCTTTTTAAAGGCTTTGTTATGTTGGTAGTTCTGATGCTCATGACTACGAGTAGTGCGATGGCAGAAGAACTAAAATTTGAGGTGATTGATGGCTTTCGTTATTTGTTGGATTCTGATACGAAGACAGCTACACTTGTGCCTAAAACTGATGGTAAATATTCTGGTGATATTATTATTCCAGAGAAGGTTAAGGGTAATGATGGGGGGGTGTAAATTAAACTGTGTCAAGGCTTGTTCTTAACTTTCATTCCCACTCCCTGCTGGGGGCATGCCCCCAGCAGGGAAGCCTTTTCGGCTGCAAAGTTACATAATTTTAAATCTATCTCCAAATTTTATTGCCAATTGTTGAGAAAGTTGTCCCCAATTTGCCAGTGGCATAGTCCATTTCTTACGGATGTTGCGGTAAGCTAAGTACACAAGCTTCTCCAAAGAATTATCCGTAGGAAAGACCCCTTTAGTCTTTGTGACCTTTCTTACCTGTCTGTGATACCCCTCAACCGTATTGGTCGTATAAATGAGTTTACGGATGGCTGGAGTATATTGGAAATACTCTGTCAGACGTTCCCAATTGTCACGCCATGACTTGATGACAATTGGGTACATCTCTCCCCACTTAGACTCTAACAGGTCTAAATTAGCAGCAGCGGAGTCTTTGTTTACTGCACCATATACTGTTCTTAAATCCTTGATAAACTCCTTTTGATGCTTACTGCCAACATACTTGATAGAATTGCGTATCTGATGGACAATACAGAGCTGCACAGAACTCTCAGGAAATACGCTTTGGATGGCATCTGGGAAGCCTTTGAGACCATCAATACAACAAATCAAGATGTCTCGAACACCACGGTTCTGAAGATCCGTAAGAACTTCTAGCCAGAAGTTAGCTCCTTCACTCTTAGACACATACATACCTAACAGTTCTTTTTGGCCTTCCTTGTTGATACCAAGAATGTTGTAAATGGCTCGTGTGACAGCTCTGCCATTCTCATCCTTTACCTTATAATGGATAGCATCAAGCCAGCAAATGGCATATACAGGATCGAGCATGCGAGACTTCCAGACGGTGATTTCGGGTAATACACGGTCTGTTATAGAGCTGATAGTATCGGCTGATAGAGTTGTGTTGAACTCACGCTCAAAGTAGCTGCTGATGTCACGTGTGCTGGTGCCCATGGCGTACATCTCAATAATCTGGTCTGCCATGCCATTGGCAAGAATAGTCTCACGCTTCTTTACGGTCTCAGGTTGGAAAGTTCCGTCTCGGTCACGAGGAGTCTCTATAGTGACCTCACCATATTTTGTTTGAACCTTCTTACTCATCTTACCATTACGACGGTTGCCGGAAGAGCGTTCCTCTTCACTTAAATGAGCGTCCATCTCACCTTCGAGAGCTGAGTTGAGAATACGCTCTAACAATGGAGCTAATGCTCCGTCCTTGCCAAATAAGGCTTCACCACTACGCAACTGCTGAGCTGCTTTCTTGTAATCAATTTCTAAGTTGTCCATAATATAAAAACTGTGTTAAACTACTTTTATTGTAGCTTGACACAGTTTAATTTACACTCTCTGATGGGGTAGAGTATGTTGTTGCCTCATTGGGTGCTTCTTGCTTCGAAGGTTGCACTGGCTTAACCTCTATCACCATCCCTTCATCTGTTACTTCATTGGGTGATTATTGCTTCCCTGGTTGCAGTGGCTTAACCTCTATCACCATCCCTTCATCTGTTACTTCATTGGGTGATGGTTGCTTCCAAGACTGCAGTGGCTTAACCTCTATCACCATCCCTTCATCTGTTACTTCATTGGGTGATTATTGCTTCCCTGGTTGCAGTGGCTTAACCTCTATCACCATCCCTTCATCTGTTACTTCATTGGGTGATGGTTGCTTCCAAGACTGCAGTGGCTTAACCTCTATCACCATCCCTTCATCTGTTACTTCATTGGGTGGGAATTGCTTCTGGAACTGTATTTAGAGCCTTATAACTAACCATAACTTACTATGACTAACTAAATATAAATCCTTGATTTTCAATGCTATTTGATTTTTAACACTTTCTGAGTGCTTTTTGGAAGTTCCCGATTTTCCACATATTTTTGCAGCGTATTTCTACCGTGGAGAATTTGCGGAGCTTTTATTTTGTCATATCGTGAACGTAGTTGACAAGGGTTTACGAGTGGTTACGATGAAGGACAGATTTGAAGCTGATAGGCAAAAAGCGTTATATTGTGGACTGGGTTGACAAAGGTTGTCAATGGTTCACTTCCGTTTACTCCATAGGTGGAATACTCAAAGTATGTAGAACATAGCAATATCAAAGAGTATGAGACAGACAAGAAAATGTGAATTTTGTGGCAAGACATTCGTGCCAAGAAGCGGTATGCAGAAATACTGTTCCGAGGAATGTCAGGCAGAGGCAAAACGTCTTAGGAAGAAAAGACAGCAGGACTTGATTAACGGTATTGAGCCAATCATGGATCTGCAACATCAGGAGTATCTTACATTCTCAAAGGCAGCTGTGCTGATGGGATGCACCCGACAGTATATCTACAAACTTGTGGCTAACGGCAAGTTGAATGCATCAAGATTGAGCAGCAGAATGGCATTCGTAAGAAAATCTGATATAGAGAAGATGTTTGAGGGTAATCCCTACAAGCGTGTGATTCCTGCCAGCAAGAGCAAGCTCTGTAAAAAGGCAAAAACAGAAAAGCCAACACAAAACCTGGAACCAACAAAAGGGAAAGAGGAGAATGAGGTGCTTGACTATTATTCGGGCGAGGAAGTGATGTCCATTTATAAGGTCAAGAAGTCTTGGCTCTATACATCCGCCAAGCGCAACCAGATACCGATGTGCCGTATCGCTGGCAAGAACTATTACAGCAAACGGCATATTGACGAGTTCTTCGGTACTGCCGTTGACCTCAACAGCATCACGGAATGGGTGACTGCTGATGATGTAGAGGAAGCCTTTAGCATGAGCAAGTCAGCACTTAGGGCATATACATATCGACATAAGATACCCACCAAACGTGAGTACGGTCGTACCTATTATTCCAAGGAACATCTTGAAGAACTTCGCAGGACTGACCTCATGAACGATGACAACTATTATACCACCGAACAGATGCAACAGTTGTATGGTCTGACAAGTGCCAACATCTGCCATATCGTGAGAGTTCACCATATCAGTAAGGTAAAAGTGGGCGTAAAAAACCTGCTTTTGAAGACGGATGTGGAACGTGCAATGGCAGAAAGGGCAGCAAAAGGACTGTGATTTCAAATGATTTCATCATTATCCATCAGTTACTATGAATAATTGGAGTCACGGAGATTTCATTCCGTTATTTTGCAGCTGTGAAGAGACACTTCACCACGAATAATCATCAATAATACATATCAGTTATGAGCAACATTTGTAAGACCGTATCATTGCGTACACGCAAAATCAAGGACGGACGCATGCTGTCCTATTATCTTGACTATTATCCAGGCTATCGTGACGAGAGCACGATGAAAGTCATCCGCCACGAGTCGCTTGGCATCTACATTTATGCCAAGCCGAAGAACCAGACGGAACAGAAGTACAACCTCAACCTTACGGCAAGAGCCGAGGCGATACGCTGCCGTCGCTTCGAGGCTATCGTCAACGAGCGTTATGATTTCTTCGACAAGGAGAAGATGAAAGGCGATTTCCTTGCCTATTTCAAGAAACTGGCGGACAAGAAGAACTCCAAGTGGCAACACGTTTATATGCACTTTCGTACCTTCACGCAAGGCAAGTGTACCTTCGGGGAGATAAACGTGGACTTGTGCAACAGATTTCGTGAGTATCTGCTGACAGCACCACAGGGACTGCATAAGAACAGAAAGCTGCATATCAACTCAGCAGCCAACTACTGGTCAACGTTCCGTGCTTCAATCCACACTGCCTATCGTGACCGCAAGATAAAGGAGAACCCGAACGGTTTCTTGGAGCGTATCGAGACAATCCCGACTGACAAGGAGCATCTTTCACAAGACGAGGTTATCCGCTTGGCATCCACACCTTGCTCTGCTCCTGCCTTGAAGCGAGCCTTCCTGTTCTCTTGCCTAACGGCTTTGAGAAAGAGCGACATCAAGAAGCTCACTTGGGAAGAAATACAGCCATACGGCAGCGATGGTGTGATGTATGTCACTACACGAATGCAGAAGACAAAAGACATCGTGCATAACCCAATCAGTGAGGAAGCCTTGGAACTGATAGGCTATTCACCGGATAAACGTGGCAAGGTGTTCCCCGATTTCAAAGACTCCATGACACAGGCACCATTGAAGAACTGGCTGAGAGATGCAGGGATAACCAAGCATATCTCCTATCATTGCTCACGCCACAGCTTTGCCTGTCTCCAGCTCGATGCAGGAACCAGTATTGCGGTTGTGCAGCGTTATCTCGGTCACAAGAATGTGGCAACGACAGAAGTGTATGCCAAGATTTCCGATGCACAGAAACGTGCTTCGGTTGGCTGCATTACGTTGAGAAAGTAACCATTTGACAATAACACGCAGAAAAGGACTGTTGGAATGATAGTGTTCCAATAGTCCTTTTCTCGTTTTGTTGGTTCTATTTGCTGTCGTGGATAGAACCAATTCGACAAATACATCCTAATTTCTGTTGATATTAAAGAGGAACTGCAAATTTCCCTTTTCTTTGCCCTTACCTTTGTAGTCAGCAATTAGCAGCAACTGACACTAACGAGAAGTTTAAAGTATGATTCAGAGTATGAAATCATATTAGAACGCTAATAAAGCGTAAAAGAAAGAGTGCCAAAGAACGTAAATGCGGTTTTTACATGCTTCTGCATCTAACTTTGTGGAAGTTTTTGAACGAATAACAATAAAACGAATACAATAATGATAGAAAACAAGACAACTTCAGATTGTACCATCTACGCTTTTGTTGGTACTGCAATTCTCGCCATCTCTCTTGTCGTGGCTATGTATGTAGGCAATGACTTTCACCAAAGTCTGTTTGTCGAGTCAATCATCTTTGTAGGGAGCAACATCCTGCTTTGGGCGATATTCATTTCTATGGTGAATTATCCCTATGAACTGATGACCGTTGGTAGCAACAGCAAGACAAAGAAAAACGTTGTAGAAGCAGAGCCAGCAACAGAACAAGAACAGCCAATGCAAACATTACCACAAACAGAGTCAGCACGATACAGTCATGAAGACTATGCCAAGCGTGTAGAGGCACAAGAAAAAGAAGCACAGGAGGAAAAGGACAAGCGAACAAGAGCCGTACTTGACTATGTGCATCGTACCATGTCAAGGTTTCTTTATGAGGAAGATTTGTACAAGGTAATTGAGGCTGTCAAGGAATGGAGCAACGACACCAACTATACCCCGACAGCAATAAACCGCTTCAAGGAGACGGTTGAGAATATCCCTTTAAGGCACTTCGTGTGGAATATCGCAGAGCGTTTGGGTAAACGTGATTACACAATGGCCATGCGAATAGCTTTTATCAAGGCATTGTTCCCCAAACCGTTTGAAGGCTTGGACTACAGTACATTGAAGAACCTGAAAGCACCATGCTCCAATGATATAATCCCTATTGACGAGCCTGCCAATGGTGGATATGATTTCCATGGATGATAATGTAGCCTTTGGCAAAATCGCTTTTCTTCCCTATTTCCTTATAATTGGATATTACAACTAAAAAAGCCGTATCTTGACCAAATGGTCTTGATGCGGCAGATTTCATAATTAGTCAGTTCGTCTTTTATAGAATTTTACTTATATCATGGGGTGTCTTAAAATAATAGTCTGCACGTATAGGATTAGATACATTGTTGCTCCATAAAACCAATCCGGAATCAACACCGGCATTGTCAGCACATTGAATATCATAAATACTATCACCAATATAGAGAGCATTTTCGGGGTTTATATGGGCTTTAGCCAAATATGCTACTAAGGGTGCTGCTTTGGGCTTATGTTCATCAGTATCATCTGCACATACAATTGTGGAAAAAAAGTCCGCTAACCCTAATGGTTCAAAATCAGAATGATATTCTTGATATGTTTTGGAGGTTACAATGCCTAAAAGATAGCCTTTTGATAAAAGGGATTGCAAGCATTCTTTGATACCTTGAAAAGGTTGAATAGTGTGCTGGAGCAATTTCATATTCCTATCCCATCGTTTCAAAGCATCTTCTATGTCGGGTATTTTGAGTAATTCCAACGCATTTCTTCCGGTAATACCTAAAGCAAATTTCATACTTTCATATTGAGGTGCACGTCCCGTTATTTCTGTAATTGTTTTTATTAAAGAGTTGATGACTGCATATTCCGTATCTATCAATGTACCGTCTATGTCGAATACGATATGTTTATATTTCATATGTTTTATTTATTAGTCAAATAATACTTGCCAGTTTTTATCAGAGTAAGCAGAAAAGCACATTTTAATTTGTTCTTCGTTATTTTTCTCTTTTGCAAGAATAGGTAATTCTTCCAATCCGAAATAGGCACTCTCATCCGTTTCAATATTGGGTCGGAAAGATCCGCTTTCAATCTCACAAAGAACAAAAACTTTACAAACATTGTAGGCATATGGGGGAATATTATGTAAATTTCTATCCTGTATGGCTATTACCCGGATAGCTTTTACATTTAACCCTGCCTCTTCTTTTACTTCTTTTTCTGTATTAGTTTTGATACTCTGATTTATATCGACCCAACCACCGGGCAAAGACCAAGTTCCATTTTTCTCTTTCACAAGCAATATTTTATCATCTTTGAATATCGCAGCTCGTGTATCTAATTTAGGAGTTTGAAATCCAGTTTCATTGCAAAACAGATTCTTTACTTTTTCTATGGGTATTCCACTTTGCAGGCTGAGCATTTCTGCTGCAATTTCTCTAATGCGTTCAAAGCGTTCTATATCAAATACATCTTTGGAGTATGTCAATCCCCCTTGGGCAATGAATTGTAGTTCTTTTGCCCATTCAAGCCATTGTGGTTGTACTATTTTATTCATATAGTGAATGTTTGTATCGTTATATTGATATGCAAAGGTAATGTTTTGTTTCTAAACAATGACACAAAACACGTTCTCTTATACGGGTTCACCTTTATTTTAACAATATCATTGATAGATAGTTTCGGATAGGTAACTATCCAATAATCCCCATTGTTAGAGTTATTCCTTCGTGAATGACAAATGACTGTCACGACCCTCAGTAACGGAAGCATCATTCTGTTCCTTTGTCCCAGTTTTTTAGAACAACTTGTATATGACAAAGGAATTAACTTTCAACGACCTTCCAATGGTCGTTGCCCAGCTTCGGGACGAAGTGGTGGGCATGAAGCAGATGATCATCAGTCTGCAATCACAGAACAAGCCACACAAGGCGAACACGCACATACCTATGAGTGTGGAGGAAGCATCGGCATACCTGAAAATGCCGATGGCAACTCTCTACATGAAACTTGGAAACGGCAGCATTCCTGCCACCAAGCCAGGCAAGCGTTACTGCCTTTATCAAGATGAACTTGACAAGTGGCTGGAGACTAACCGCAAGAATCCGGTACCTCTCACAGCAGAGGAGGAGAATGCAGCCATTCTTGCAGGAAACAAGCGCAAGCCGAAACCCTTAAACTGGTAATGCTATGGATGCGCTTGAACTCTGCAACAAAATCAACATGGAAGCCGAGTCTTTAGCGGACTCAGGCTTCCCTCTTGAGGTGTTTCCACAAAAAATGCAGTCCATCATCATAGACATGGTGGTGCACGGCAATTTCAAGGTGGATTATGTCGCCATGTCCATGCTGTCGGCAGCATCAGCGGCTCTTGGCAATACCTATCGTATTCACGTTAAGCAGGATTGGGACACGAATGCCGCCCTTTATATCATATTGGTTGGCAGACCTGGCATGGGCAAAACCCCACCATTACAGCTTGCATACAAGCCAATTCGGGAGTATGAACGAAAGCTGTTTGACAAGTTTTGCTATGAACTTGACCTATATGAGGCAGCATGTGCAACAAAGGAAAGCGGAAGCAAGGAAATGAAGAAGCCTATTCTGAAAAGGGTCACATTGGATGACTTTACATTGGAGGCTCTGGTATTGGAGCATTACAACAACTTGCGTGGCATAGCCATCAACTATGATGAAATTCTCGGACTGCTTGCCAATACAGACAGGTATGGGAAAAATCCCATGCTTGAACGCCTACTTTCCATTTGGAGCGGATGCCACTTGGAGAACACACGTGTCAAGAATGACCGCCCACAACGTGTAGAAGAGCCATGTGTCAACATCATCGGTACAACACAGACCAAACGAATGAAGGAACTGATGGCTTCCAAATTCATGGATACAGGTTTTCTTGACCGTATTCTGGTTGTATATCCCAAATCCAAGAAAGTTCCACACTGGCTGGATGAGGAAGACAGCCATGTGCGCCAGAGCGAGGCTTCAAGAAAATGGGCTGACATCATCGGGAAAATCTTTGGACTTGACTATGCAAGGTGTAATGACACAAATGAATGTTGTCCAAATATCCTTTATATGGACAAGGACGCACATTCACTTTTCTTTGGTTGGTGGAACAGAAATGTGGATGCCATCAATGCCATAGAGGACGATGAGGATGTTGAAACGAGGGTGATGAAGCACAATACCCACGTCGCACGCATTGCCTTATTGCTCCAAGCTCTAAGATACGCCTGTGGCGAGAGCCATCTGCAAAGTATTGATGTGGATTCCATAGAAGGAGCATTACTGCTCAATGAATATTGTGAGAATTGTTATCAACGCTGCCGAGCCTTTGTTGCTGAAGACACCTGTGATTCTATGTCCAAGGAGTTGCTGTATCTGTTGGAAGACAGTTTTGACACAAAAACTGCCATTAAAACAGGAATGGAGAATCTGCGTGTTACAGACCGTACTGTGATGAACTATATAAAGGAGCTTATGAAGTCTGGACTAATCACAAAGGCAAAGAAAGGATTTTACGAAAAAGTAAAGTTCGAAACAGGACAGGCAACTGAAACATAAACCAACCTGTTTTCAGTATTCATTTGTTTCAGTTTTTCAGTTGACAAGTGCGTAACTGAAAACATGAAAGAACTGAAAGCTGAAATTCACCAATAATTCATTTCAGTTACGATGATGAACGAGTATAGATTTCACTTGGAGAAATACAGATCGGGTAATCGTTACACATGCCCGAATTGTGAGCGCAAGCGTTGTTTCACAAGATACATAGATGATGAGGGGGGAGTATCCTTCCCTGACAATGTAGGCAAATGCGACCATGAGCATAGTTGTGGGTATCACTATACTCCTAAAGACTATTTCCGTGAGCATCCAGGCTTTCTATCTAAGGACAAATTGCCATATCCGACAAGAAGGAATATCCAACCGAAAGTCGTAGAAAAGCCTATTTCCTATATCGCCAACGCTATTATGGAGCGTTCCTTGTCTCATTACGGAATCAATCCGTTATACCAGTACCTTTCCAAGGTCTTTGGTGAACAAGAGACAGAAAGGCTGATGAAGATGTATCATGTCGGAACATCCTATAAGTGGGGAGGCTCAACCATTTATTGGCAAGTTGACAAGGATGATAAGGTGAGGACTGGCAAGGTCATGCTATATAATCCCAAAGACGGACATCGTGTGAAAGAGCCACGTTCTTATGTTGGATGGGCGCATGCTTTTCTTCTTCTTCCAGATTTCAACTTGTGCCAATGTTTCTTTGGTGAGCATTTGCTGGCACAGCATCCCACAATGTCGGTCGCTATTGTCGAGAGCGAAAAAACTGCCATAATCGCATCACATTTCATCCCCAATTTCATCTGGTTGGCAACTGGAGGTATGCATGGCTGTCTCAACCAAATCGCTGTCAAGGTATTGGGAGCTCGGGACATCATTCTGTTCCCTGACCTTGGAGCAACGGACAAATGGAAATCAAAAATTCCATTGCTGCAATCTGTTTGCAAAAGGGTTGTCATAAGCAACATCTTGGAAGACAATGCCACCGATGAACAAAAGACCAAAGGTCTTGACATTGCAGACTTCCTGCTGATGACGGAAACACCGCAGATGGCGCTACAAAGGCTGATAAAGCAACATCCGCCACTCCAACATCTGATAGACTGTCTTGGGTTGGTGTTGGTGGAAGAGTCATAGCAGAGTGGGTAAGGATCTGCGAGCACGCTTGCGTGACGGACTTTCAAAAAAGTCCTAAACATAATAGGGACTTTTAGATTCACCTGCTGACGCTGTTCACTTAAAAAGTCCTTCTATTATGCTCAGGCTCCGCCCGAGACCTGTCTCCAATTATACAATAACTACGTTACAAGTTCAAATGAAATTCTTATGGAAAGAAACATACCACGTGCCGCCATCCATGTAGGCACAGACAAGAAATCGTTCTCGTCCCAAGTGGGCAACGAGGCGGAACGCAGAGGTTGGGACGAGAAACGTTACAAACTAAAAAACGCGGACATAGACAAGAACAACCATTATAACTACTCACGCAAGAGACTCAACTTTGAGATAGTCAAGGGCGAAAAGATAGTGCCTCTTGGTTCCCAGTCGGTGCCGTTGCATGAACGCTTGCAGCACAGACTTGATGAACTTGGCTTCAAGCCGTATATGGATGCCAAGCGTCCCCACCAAGTTTCAAGGAACAGTCCGAACTGCACTGTCGGCATCATCTTCAGTGGTGACCATGATGTGCTTAACAGGCTTGCCTTTGGTGAACAGAAACTCAACACATCAGATCCAAATGCTGACCACAGCAAAGTTGTATTGCAAAAAGGCATCTATGACTGGGCATTGGACACCTACCGCTTTGCATGTGAGAAATGGGGAGAAGAGAATGTCATCGGCTTTGATGTGCATTGTGACGAGACAAGCATCCATGCCCATGTGCAGACCGTGCCTGTTGAACAAGTAAAGAAACGTGGGCGCATCGGAAGCAAGTACATTCACAAGGATAATCCAGAAAAGGTTCTCTCTACCAAGGAATGGAGAGCACTTCCAAAAGAAGAACGTGACAACTACACAAAATCGGAAGCGGCAAAGGGTGTTGTTGAAAGGGTCTCTTATGCCAAAGTGTGGGGAGAGCGAGCAAAGGACAAATCACAATACCTTTCCCAACTTCATACCGACTATTACAACAAAGTTGGGCATAAGTATGGTTTGGCAAGAGGCTTCTCCTATGATGAACTTTCAGAGGAAGAGAAGCGAGGACGCAAGCATAAGAACAAGATGGTGCTTGAAGCTGAACGTCAGGCGAAAGTCGCTCTTGACAAAGTGGAGAAATATGCAGTGCTTGCCACAATCGACAAGAAGGAGCTGACCATTCCTTTACTCAACATCAAGGCTCCAGTTCAAGAAGCGATGAATGCCGTAAAGAAAGAACTTGCCATCCCTATTCCTGCACTTATAGGACAAAAGGCGTGGCGTGAGGAGCGTGTGGCAAATATCTACGCTGCAATCAAGGCTCTTGTAGCAGCCATTAATGCAGAACGTGACAAGCAGAATGAAGGTGTACGCAAGTCTGTTAACAAGACATACACTTACTATATGCAGAATCTCAATAAGCAGATAGAGGAGAACAAGTCGCTTCGTGCCGAGAATGATGCGCTAAAGACTGAAAACAACAAAGTCAAACAACGCATCTCTCAACTTGACGAGAAGGCTGTGGAGCGAGTGACTACTCAACTTGTCTGTGCGAAGGAAGAACTCGCCAGTGCCAAAAGTTATAATACTACACTTATGGAAATGTACAATGATTTGAAGGCTCGTTGGAATGCCATTTGGCAAGAGCCTGAAATGACAGACGCATGGAGACGAGTGGAAGCACGTAAGGAGAAAGACGCAAAAGAAAAGGCTCGGCAAGAAGCCGAAGCCAAACGTGAAAGCATGGCTCGGCAAAACAGATACATAGGAGTGCTTGACAAGTTCATCCATGAGGGACATGAAGCTTTAGCATCCTTTGCAAAAACAGAAAGAGTCAACTTCAACGAGAAAGAATCGGCTTCCATATACTATGGCATTATTGCATCTGCTGTAAAGCATAATATTGGATTAGACTCTAAAGCCTGTATAGATTCGGCAGCAAAGAGGTTCTTGTCTGATATGTCTTGGCATGGTATTACAGACTTCAAGCAAGAATGTATTACCAGTTGGACAAAACTATTCGCCACAAATGAAGTTCAATTCACAGACAACGCCATTGACAACTTTCTCACTTTTGTTGACCACATGTCATGCAGCGCAGACACATACGTTTCACTTGGTGGCTCAAATGGGTGCGCTGACCAACTTACAAATTGGGACGGAACACAAAAAGTGGGATTGGGAGCTGTTCAAAGAAAAAAGGAAAAAGGTTTCTCGCTATAGTTTAAGATAATGAGCATAAGAACTTACCTGTTGGCGGAATTAATTTAGTGCATACTTAATTCTGCCAATGGGCTTGTTGTTAATGAAGTTTACGTATTGCAGAATGGTAAGTGCACTAATTTTGCCAATGATTCTGGCAAACAAACCATTCGTTATTTTCGCATAGTTCCTGATTGCCAAGAACTGGTCTGTAAGTTGTGAGAATATTGTCTCAATCCTCTTTCTTGCCTTTGCAAACGGAATGAATGTCGGCTTCCAGTCCTTGTGGTTGAGCCGATACGGACACTATAGTCTTATGTGTGCGGTTTTAGGAAACTGTTAAATTGTTATATTGTAACGCTTGGGGGTGATGCCATGGACCAGTCCCCATGACATCAAAAAACAAAATAATTTCTTTTCTTATCCTTTGTTCTCGTTTTTTTCCTTATTTTTGCAAACAGAATAAATAAAAGAAGCAGAGTATAATGAAAATGAGAAAAATGCTCCAATACAGACTTGCTGATTTAGATAGTATGCTGGTATTGCTCTTCGCTTTTTTGCAACCCATCTCGGCTCAAAAAGCTGATGACAATGTGCATATATTGCAATGCAATGATAGATACGTCTTCAAAACTGATGACGCAGGTAAGACTATTGTTGTTAACACTACGGATTATGAGTATGGTGTAACCCAATATTCCGCTATAGTTCAACCATGTGCTTATTACGGAGAATTTATTCGTTTGGACAAGGCACAGTGTAAGGGGTATGCACAATACAAGTCAGCCATCCCTCGTAATGTCTTTTACGATGATACCAAGATTTGCTACTTTAGCTATCAGATTCCAAAGGTTGGCAAGACTCTGAAGGCTTCTTTTACTCGAACCTATCTCAATCCTATTTATTTCACAACTATTCCTTTGTGTGAAGCTAATTATGTAGAGCATAAGAAGATAGAGGTAATCAAGCCAAAAGCCTTCCAGCAGTTTCGGATAAAAGAATATAATCTTCCTGCTGGTATAGAAAAAAGTACTACATGTAATGCAGAGGGAGATTCCGTTTTTACTTATGTGATTCATTCCTTACCTGCACAGCTGATAGAACCTAATTCTCCATCTTGGGGATATAGTGCTCCTCATCTCTTGGTGTTGGGAGCATTCCAAAGTCTGCAAGATATGTTTGTCTGGTCTCATCAGTTGGCTAATGTGGATTGCTCTATTCCTAATCAAGAAGAAATACTAAGAGAGATACAGAAAGGGGCAAAAAACGATTATGACAAGATAGCCAATACTTACGCCTGGGTACAGCAGAATATCAGATATTTGGCTTTTGAGGCAGGCATTTCTGCCCATCAACCGGCAACACCTGCTGAAACTATTCGTAAGCGTTATGGTGATTGCAAGGCCATGGCTCTTTTGCTCAAAACCTTGCTCAAGGCTCAAGGCTTTGATGCTCGTCAAACGGATATAGGGACATGGGATGTACCTTATTCTTTGCAGGAAAATCCTTCTATTGCATCTATTGATCATGCGATATGTACGGTTTTCTATCAGGGAAAGCCATATTATCTGGATGCTACGAATCCATATATTCCTTTAGGCTATGTGCCAGACAATATACAAGGAAGGATGGCTTTGGTAGAAGACGCAGATAGCTTTCGTATGAATAAGTTACCTGAGCTGGCTGCTGATTCTTGCTTTTCTTCTATAACATATCAGGCAACCTTGGAATCTGGGGATGATGGAAACTATGATATAAAGGGAAAATTGTACTCTAAATGGAAGGGCGATATGAAGTCTTGGATACTAGTGGGGATTGACGCTACGGCACAAGATGAAAAAGAGAAGGCCTTGGTGGCAGCGATGGGGGGTGATGAACGATTGGATAAGATTGGGGATATTGTGATGACGGGAAATAGTCCTCGGGATGAGTCTTTGAATATCACTGCTTTTTTTATGAAAAAGGGAGCTGGGCAACTGGTTGACGGTAGTGTTTATTTAGATGCCAATCTCGATGAGAGCCTTTTTCTGACTCCAGTGGATACAACCAAACGGGTTTCCGATTATATGATAAGTATGAAAGTCAAAAATGTGCGTAAGGTCAGTCTCTCTATACCAAAAGGTATGCATGTGCAGGAACTCCCTGCTCCTTTTGCGTCGCATTCCCATTGGGCTGACTTGTCTTGTACGTTTTCCAAACAAGGCAATCGTGTCGTCATGAAAAAGGAATATGTTATCAAGAACAGGCGAGTAGCCTTGAAGGATATTCCGGCATGGAACAAAATGGTTTCCGAATGGAATGATGCCTGCAATCAGCAAGTAGTTATATTAACAAAATAAGTAATTGATATTTTAAAAGGTTGAGATTATGAAGAATGTAAGAATGGCGGGAGTTGCTTTCTTCTTATTGATGATGCAACTCGTATGTTTGTCGGTTAAGGCCGACAACAAGGCTGATTATCTCAAGTTGGCGCAAAAAGTACGCCAGGAAGTATGGGACAATACGCCTGTTGATTTCAAGAAACGTGCTGTGCCCGAGAAATTCAAGAAGGAATCGGCGGTGATTCTATCTTATTACAAGGAACTGAGTACCGATTACCATCGCAAGGCTACGACAGAGTTGTTTATCAGTGGAAGACTGACACGCCAGATAGATTGCGAGGATATGGAGCGTATGCTGATACAAATCAACGACAAGAAAGCCCTGAAGGACTATTCAGAATTCTCTTTTCTTACAAAATCGAAGAAATGGCAGGGCGGATATCATCATACGACCAATACCATCTTGGGAATTCGTGTGTTGAAGAAAGACGGCACGGTGCAGGTGGTGGATTTCGACGATTACGTAGATGTGAAGGAAGGTAAGAAAGGCAAGGAACTCAGTCAGAAGATTGCGGTGCCAGGTTTGGAGATTGGCGACTGTATTGATGTCTTTTCGTTAGACCAGATAGACACTCAGGAACAGCAGTTGGATCCGTTTGTATTTTTCTTGCGCCAAAGTGAGCCAGTGCTCTATAGCCGTATTCATTGTGTGTTAGATCAGAGTCTTGCCACAGTTTTTCGTTCCATGAATGGTGCTCCCGAGTTTAAGCAGACAACGGATAAGGACAAGAATGCCGTGCTCGACCTGACTATGGACCAGCCTGTGGATGCAGAACCTTCCGTATGGTACAATGCAACCGTTCAGTCGCCTTACATCATGATGTTTATTACTCCTACCAAGACCAAAACGGTCATCGTAGAGAAGGCCATGCGCCAGAAGGGTGTTCGTGCCAATCCGGATGTGGCACCTATTCTGCAGGATGACTGGAAACTGATGAAGACTTATGTGTCTAAGGGGGGATATTCTCCTGCTGGTCTTCCTAGTACGTATAAGAGCGTCTTCAAGTCTGCCAAAAAAGAGGGGATGTCTGCCGAGGAGAAAGCTGACCGTATTTATTCTTTTGAGTATATTAGTTGGGGATCTTCTCAGAGGGCTTTTAATAAAGTACCCAACTACTTGCGTAAGTTAGGAGTAGAATTGGAGATGGGCATCACGACACCTCTCGGAGCACTTCCAGTGGATCAGTTGATCAATTACAATTCCACCACTTGGTTCTTCCGTCTCAAGGGAACTAACTTGTATTATTTCCCTGGTACTTATCCTAAGGTTGCTTCCGAGATACCTTATATATATCAAGGAAGAAAGGCGTATATGCAAGATTCCGAGGAACAAATAACGATACCTGTGAGTCAAGCTGAAGACAATAAGTCGGTGACTGATATGGTGGTTAAACTTGATGGTACTAAACTTGATATCAGTAGGAAGGTAACTTATTCGGGTGAACAGAAAATGTACGGTCAGTCTTTGGTGAGTCCTGATAACACGCTTTTTGGTTCAAGCCAACTTGAAGCTTATTGGCGATATTTGAAATACGACGACAAAGATCCGTACTCTTGTTATACTAAGAAGGAATCTGCTGAATTAAAAGGAGCTTTCAATGAATTTCGGAAAAATGCCATAGATCCGTTTAAGGCTGAAATCAGTAGTTATCACGATGGTAATCCTGTGCAAGTCGGTGGCTATGGAGTAGATTGCGTGGGAATCCGTCGAGATAGTTCTAACTTTGTTTATCATGTAGATTATGTGATGGATGGAATGGTGAAACGCGCTGGAAATAACTATTTGTTGTCGGTAGGTAAGTTAATAGGAAGTTCGTTGAAAATAGAAGGCAAGGATCGAGAGCGTATCGATGATGTTTGGCGCAAGATGGCGTTTGCTGATGAATGGAATATAGAGATTCCGTTGCCGCAAGGATATAAGGTCTCTGCTGAAGCATTAAAGAAGATTGAGACTTCGGTGGCTAATGAGTGTGGAGAATTCACGGTTAAGGCTACCGCTGGAAATGAAAGTGTAAAAGTGTATGTGCGCAAATGTTTTGCTCATAGAGTGGAACCTGTCTCAAACTGGAGCAAACTGTTGGCTTTGGTTGACGCTTGTAGCGCTTTCGCTGATAAGCAGATGGTAATAGCGAAATGAATGTAAGTTTATTGAGTATATTTTTATACGCTAAAAGTGGGTGTTAAAGAGTCCCGCGGACGTGCCGCAGGACTCTGTGGTTCAGCCCTCCAATGAACCACTGGGATTCTGATCTCCAGTGTCGCTGTCCGACTTGAAGTAGGCAGTGAGGGTGGTGTTGGAATTGAGCGTTACGCTACGTGAGGCATTGGTGTTGCCATCGCTCCATCGGTTGAACTGGTAACCTTCGGCTGGCGAGGCGCTGATCTCCACCGACTGACCGGCAGGGCAGCGAACGGCACCGGTCACCGAACCACCGATAGAGGGATTGGCGATGAGCTTGACCTCAAACTTCCCATCGGTAGGGAGTACATCGGGAACAGCAGGAGCGACGGGAGCTACCGAACCGTTATCGTCGGGAGTGAGGAACACATCGGCGCTGCTGCCGTAGCTCTTGCAAGCCTTGGTGAACGCATCGTCCGTCTTGTATGCCGCCAACATGCTGTTGTTGTCGATGAGGTATTGGGTCGATACCTTGGTCTTGCCGTAGTCGTTGCGGCTGTGCACCCAGGCAAACACACCGTCACCGTCGTCTGCACCATGGGCGAAACTGCACCCGTCGATGGCGGGAAGGCGATACTCCTTCGTGAAGGGGTTCCTGTTAGAGAATATGACTGCGATGTAAGCTGGGATTGGAATCTCGGTTATGCAGGAATTGATTTTGGCGAAAACATAAATTTCGAGAATGGAGTGAGATACTCGATTCAATTGCCTGCGGGTAGTACAAGTGCCCTATATCGTACGGATATTGTAAATGAAGAAGCAATCGTCAACTTCATAGGCGGTTACACAGAGCCGGTGAAGCCAATCCAGTACACTTGGTGCAGTCTCTTTGACAACCATACCACGGATGTGCTTGGGGAAGTAAAATTCTATTATGACCGTCCGATTGCCCTTTCCGCAAATCCGATTATCAAGCTTAACATCGAGAATGAAAATCTCACAGTCAAGGAAGTTGTACCGACAATTTCGGAAGAAAATGGGGACTGGGTGTTGGCTGCGGATTTCGAGAACATTCCGCTTATCTCGGAAAAGGGATATACTATAATTATACCCGAAGGAACAATCGTTTCCAAAGAAGGAGATGTTGTTGTCAATCAACGCAATGTAATGGAGATTGGGAGCAGCAGTGGCATTGTTGAGATTGAGAACCGTGAAGTATCGATAAACTCAACAAATGGTGTCATATCAATAGGACAATTTTTTAAGGGATGTAATATAAAACTGTTCTCCCTTGATGGGACAATGATATACAACACAAAAACATCGGAAGGAAACGTCTCTATTTCTGTACCGACATTTGGAGTTTATCTTCTGTCCATAAATGGTAAAACGTATAAGATCGCAGTTAAGTAACTAAAGTTTCCCACCCCTAAATAAAGGGGTGGGAAACTTTAGTAATTACTGTTGGCGCACTTTGTTCAAATGGAAATATTTCTTATTTTTCTCAAACCGGAGATAAGCTAGATGTGGTTGCTCCTGGTGTTGATGTGTTGTCTACACTGCCTAATAACGAAACCGGCCTTAAGGATGGTACATCAATGGCCTGTCCACATGTAGCAGGTTTGGCGGCTCTCATTCTTGAACGAAATCCCCCGTCTTACCGTAACACAAGTTAATGACATCATAGAAAACAATACAAAGAAAGTTGGGCCAAATAAATATAATGAGACACGTAAAAACGGTACTTGGAATAGTTATTATGGTTATGGTCTCATCAATGCAGAACAAGCACTAATCAATACCCCAAGATAAACAATGCGAAGAATTAACAGCGATTTATGAATGTGTTCAGAACATATACAAATAAATATAAATCCATTGCGTTACTCGTTCTCATATTGCTAACGAGTAACACAATGGATGCTCAGACAATATATGATAAGAATCGTGCGATGTTTACTTATAGAATAAAAGGGGATGATTGGCAATCACATCCTTTGAGGGAGTAGTTTCAACCGTACCCCCTGAAATATCATTGGATAACTCTTGTTTGTCACATTATGGGTGCGGTTGAAACGCCCCATCCGATCACTATTCTGTAGTTTTTAATGTAATCGAAAGTTAAATACGTTAAATCTCACGCTTTTCGTATATACACAGAATCCATATTGCCACTTTTCTACCGTTTAGAGCGTATAACATTGATAATCAACTAATAATAGATACGGTACTTGTAGTGGCTTAACCTCTATCACCATCCCTTCATCTGTTACTTCGTTGGGTGATTTTTGCTTCCAAGGTTGCAGTGGTTTGATCTCTATCACCATCCCTTCATCTGTTACTTCATTGGGTGGGAATTGCTTCTTAAATTGTCAAAAATTGGAAACTGTATATTTTGAAGGTAAATATTGTAATTCACATTACGCAGGCTTAAAAATACCAACGACAAGTATAATTAAGGTTCCAACAGAATACCTACAGGGTTATAAAGATGCTTTTGGACCTAATTATAAATATATCTATGCTTGGAATCCAGGCGAAGCAGGAGAAGATAACAAGCCAGTTACTCAATGCTCTACACCATCTATCTCTTACGAATCAGGCAAATTGATGTTCGCTTGCGAAACAGCAGGAGCAAAGTATCATTATACAATAACTGATACAGATATTAAGTCTGATGCGCTGAGCGAAAATGGTGAAGTATCTCTTTCTGCAGCCTATAATATTTCAGTTTATGCTACAGCAGATGGATATACAGCATCTGATAAGGCGGAAGCTACGCTTTATTGGATTGATGCAAACTTGGATAATAGTACCAATATCAATATGGTTAAAACACGTGGCGTTGTGGCTTCTGCCCATGATGGTATCATCACCCTCTCTGGTCTTGATAATGGTGAAGTGGTGAAGTTCTATGCTACTGATGGCAAGTATCTCGGCTCTTCGGTTGCAGCGAATGGCTCAGCTTCTTTTGCCGTAAACGAATCATTAGTTATCGCCAAAGTAGGTAAGGATTCTATAAAGATTGCGGTGAAATAATAATAAAACAATTATATTGCATATAATTTTTCGTATACATGAGGATTGATGGGGTGAGTCGTGAGACTGGACCCCATCTTTTGTATATATAAATAGGTGTTATAGCCATTTTTAGTAATACCTTCAATGATATTGACCAGAAATAACCATGACCAATGACCACTGTTCTAAAAAGTGATTATTCCGTTCATGTCATAAACAATGAAAGCCCCCAGCTATCTCAGCTGAGGGCTTGCTTTATGAAAACATACTATTAATTTAAACAGTTGAAAACTTTATTATGATTTGCTTGAACGCAATATTTTTCCTTTATCCCACACAACTCGTTATTCCGAGCGTGGTTGCAATTGCCGTTAAGAAACTGATGGCGATTTGAAGAATGGTCTTCCAAGTGTCTGCTTTCATTTTACTCATATTGATTCAATTTTAAAGGTTAAACTTACTTTTACTTATTGGGCTACTTCAATTCGTAGTCACCATCGCCGTCCTGTCCAGTGTCGCCTTTATTGTCGCCGCTTGGGTTGGAACCGGTGCCTTGGCTGGTGCCGCCGCTCTGCTCGGTGTTACCTCCTGCAGGAGTGCCGCCGCTTGGATTAGAGCCACCGCCATCAGAACCGTCGTCAGGAGTAGTTGGAGTGTTGAGGTCCACGTTGGCCTTGCCTGCTTTGATGGCCTTGATGACTGCAGCCTGAGCACTGCGGCTGGCTACGAGGTTGAACTCGGCATCGGCAAGGAGGTTCTTGAACTCAGCGCCTGGCTCCCAAAGAACCTTTACGTCGGTGATGTTCTGAGCGGTGAACTTGTCGGCATCTTCAGCGCCCTTGGATGAGAGGAGGATGGAGAAATCACCGAGATCGCCGAGGCGGATTTTCTTGCCTTCGAGGAGCTGCTCTCTCATGCAATCCACGGTCATGTAGAGGATGGCGGAGATGTCTGCGCGAGAATAGACGCTGCCGTGGCTGGAGATGTGCTTGGCAAACTTCTCGATGGTCATCACATCAGAATACTGAGATACGGCGAAGGCATTTTTCTTCTCGGTCTTCACCAGGTTGAGGTCGGCCTGGTCGGGGTTCTTGCCCTCTTTCTTAGCCTGGTTGATACGTGATTTAGCCTGATTGATTTCAAGGAGGTTACTGTTCACTGAGCGCATGGTAATGCTGTAGTTAATCATACTTTGTGTGTGTTTAGATGGTTGATATTTCAATTCCCCAGAAGCCCCGTTTCTTGTCCTTCTTTGGGTCGTTATTGATGTCTGGCGCCTTACATCAATCGAGACTCAAATGTGTCGTCTGTAAAGACCGACTTTCGGTGCAAGAGAAGCTTTCTTTCGATTGCTGGTGCAAAGGTACAACAATTTGGAGTTGAAAACAAATTTTTCCGCTACAGATTTTTTAGGGGTGTCTGTAAGTGTCTGACTGATAGTGCTTTACAATGATATTTCGGAAATCAATTGCTGCATTTTGATAGAATTGGAAGAAAATGAAGGAAGCGGCTCAGGATTTTAGAAAAGCGGTCATAAAGGTCAATGTCATTGTTGGTCAAAATCCTTCGGGGGATGGGTCAAAAAGCCTATAGTATAATATAAATATATATTTATATTATACTATAGAAAAAATGACCAATACTTCTTATAAATTGACCAACTATGACATTGACCTTTTTGACCAGAATGCTACTTAATAGGAGAATCATTTTTAATTGTTATGATTGTTTATGTTGTTGACTATCAATAAGTTATGTAATCTAATCTATTTTGCTTGCGACACATTTATAAGTGCAATAAAGATAAAATATACTAACAATCAGCATCTGTCTCTATTGTCTTCGCGGCCTAATTCTGTAAAATATTCAGCCCAAAACTGCAAATGGAGGGCTTTTTCTTGTCTCTAAAATGGATGTTTTGCCATCAAAATTGGACTTCTTATACCCCAAAAATAGCTATTTTCTGCTTTTACGTTAAAAAAAATAATAAAATTCGATATTATATAAAAGATTTATTATCTTTGCCAAAAGATATGAAATACGGAACATTTTAGATGCTGATAAACATATAGAGTGAATTAGAATTACCCCCAAGTGGCGGAGTTAAGTACTTTATTATGAGTGACTTATAAATCCTAACTCATGGGAGTTGAATCAACCATAGGCAGTAATACGTAAATTAGAGAGGGGACAATTATTGTGTATTTATACTATGATAAGAAATCCCTATTTATGGAGCGTTTTTCGGCTTATTCTTTCACTTAAGAGCTCAAAACTGCGGATTTTTTCACTAAAAACCCTTATTTTTAAGCTCAAATATATAGGTTTTCGGTAGCGAAATCGTGATGTATAGTAAAATTGTCGAACAAAAATAAATATATTGAAGAAAAAGAAGTAGAAAATATCACATAATATGATATAGACGCTTAACTGCACTTCTCAATATTCGGAACCCAGCAACTCCAGAAGATAATCAGCAAGGTATCAAGAATATTGGTACTTCAAGGATACCTTCGCCTTTCTTTTTAATAATTAAAAACTAACCAAATGCAAAACACGAATGAAGAAACAAGTGAAGAAAGCTTCAATCTTCTGCTGAAAATTAACTCTGCAGAAGATCTTCTATTAACAGATGAGGATACTGGCGAACAAGTCTATGCCCCCATTAATGAGAATGATGTTGTCATTTATAAGAGAGAGACGGATCATTTATTTAATGAGATTAATCATGCTATCAGTGAAATCAAATATTATTCTGAAAAGCACATTCACATTGATTACCTCTTTTGTATATATCAGACTTTGTCTATAGAAATGGCTGATTACCTGAATTTAGTGCATACGCTCCACAAGAAAATGTATATCTCTATCTATAAAAATTATAGTGAGGATATTTTATTCATTTATAGAGAGAAATTAGAACGTGTATTGGGTAAATTTGAGTATCTTGTCTGCCAGCCTATAGATACGGATCCAACCTATTTCTATCAATTCCCAAATGAGAACGATCTCAGAGTTCTGGCAGGAAATAATGCTAAGCTTATTACCTATGATATTATACAGCTTTGTCCAAAAGAAATGGTATCATCTGGATTAAAGCTATTATTGGATAATGTGCTTACCTACATCGACCAGATAAAACATACCATATCTGCTTTATCACATTTGGAGGATTTTCGCTCGGAACATGAAAAGGCAATTATCTACCATTATATCAAGAAGCAATATGATGATAATAATCTTCCCCAACATATAGAAAGAGTTGTTAAGAGAAGAAATAAATACTTTGATGTGAGAAGATTGGATGCTAATAAGGTTAGTCTTAGCTCCAAAATGGATGAGACGGTAGATAAATACAACCAAAATCCTCTTTGCCTCATGTGGTATGAAAATTATTTCATTGATGACTCTCCTGAAGAACTGCTTGCGAGCGGGCTTTGTCAGAAACAGGCTTTACCTGATGATTTCAACAAACTATTTATGTTTCAGGGAGAATTTGAGAATCTTAGAAACGCGATTGCTAAAGCAGATGAATTTGAGAGACTTGGTGATTCCTTCTTTGCCAACTGGGTGGATCCTGTGAAGTTGGAGAATAAATTGAAGTATTGGATTAAGGGCAATATTGATACGCAGCAGAAATGGTATATAGTATGGTGTATGATGAAATATACTTTCCATATCATCAAAGACGATCAGGACAAGAAAGATTTCGAGAAGAGAATGAACCTGATGTTTCCAGATGCAGAAAAGAAATGTGTGGTGGAGTCGTTCCGCAAGCAGGAAACGCAGAAGAACCACAACCGCCATTTTTCGGAGTGGCTTGAAGGCTCCGATCCCGATTATCATACCGCCCAGGATCTGTATTATAAGCTGGCGAAGATGGAGGATTATAAGAGAAGTATTGGTGTTGATATTGGAAAGTAGAGAGGAAGATTTAGAGATAATTATCGTCCCTGGGTATAAAACAAGGATAATGCTGGTAATATTCTACGGCGTTTTTGAAAATATTCCGTAGAATATTACCGCTTTTCAAAAAAAATATTGTATTTTTGCAGCGAAATGATATTAATATAAATGTGATATGGACAATATAGTTTGTAAAGTGGAAGCACTAGGAGGCACAATCTCTACTACTGATATTCCTCATATGGCAGAGTATAAGCGATTGTTGAGAGCTAAGGAACGTGGCGACTTGATCAAGTTGCGCCAGGGTATTTATGCTGTTCCAGAAGCCCTGCTGAATACAATGATAGATGTGGAGCGGATTGTCCCTAAAGGTATTGTGTGTCTATACAATGCCTGGGCTTATCATCAGCTTTCGACAACTGTTCCACCAGCTTTTTGCATTGCCATCGCCAATAAAAGGAAAGTAGAGATTCCTGAAACGCTTCCGATAGAATTGTATTATTGGAAGAAGGAGAATCTGGAGTTTGGCATTATGGAAGCAGAAATATCCGGTTTCCATGTTCGCATTACCGACTTGGAGCGAAGTGTTTGTGATGCAGTGAAATACAGAAACAAATTGGGGCTGGATGTTTGTGCGGAAGTGATTCGTTCTTATCTGAGAAAGCCCAATCGCAATCTCACTCGTTTGCAGGATTACGCCAAACGCCTCAGGGTATTCAATACATTGAAAAATTATCTTGAAATAGCAATAGAATAAGATGGGAAAGAAAAACTACGGTAAGTCTGTTAAGACCCGCTTGCTCAATCTGATGAATGAGACAGGCTATAAATATATGTATCTCTTGGCAAGATATTTCAACGAGAGGTTGCTTTACAGAGTATCTGTAAGCCAATATAAGGACAATTTTTTGCTGAAAGGTGGCTCTTTGCTTTATGCTATGAACGGACTTGAGGCACGTCCTACAGTAGATGTTGATTTCATGGCAGATAGAATTAGCCGTGATAGGGATTTCCTTGCGCACGTGTTCCAGGAAATTTTGGGCATTGTATGCGATGAGGATGGAGTATCGTTTGATGTTAACAGCATTAAGTTGGAGCCTATAACTGTTGAAAAGAAGTATCCTGGCACAAGATTTTACTTTACGGTCCACATGGATACCATCGCTTACAACATGTCTGTTGACATTGGCTTTGGTGATGTTGTAACTCCATATCCAACAACTATTGACTTCCCATTGCTTTTGCCTGACATTCCATCTGTGAACATACAGGCATATTCCTTGGAGACTGTTGTTGCCGAGAAATTCCATACGATGATAGACCGAGATGTGCTCAACAGTCGCATGAAAGATTTCTTCGACTGTTACCAACTCCTGACAAAGAGAGACTTGTCTGATGACACATTATATGATGCGATTAAGGCGACTTTCGATAATAGAGGGCTTACATACAATCCCGAATTGCAGTTGTTTACAGAAAGTTTTGCGACAGACGCAGCACGTATAGTTCGCTGGAAAGCATTTCTGAAAAAGATTCAATGGAAAGAAACTCTTGATTTCAAGACTGTTATGGAAGTAATAAAGGAAAGGTTGCAGCCTATGGCTGAAAGATATTGGGGAAAGTAGTGCGTTGTGGAGTCGTCTCGCAAGCAGGAAATGTAGAAGAACCACAACCACCATTTTTCGGAGTGGCTTGAAGGCTCCGATCCCGATTATCATACCGCCCAGGATCTGTATTATAAGCTGGCGAAAAGGGATGATTATATGAGAAGTGTTTGAGAGAGGGGAAGACTATCTTACTTAGAGAGAGGTGGGACATTCCCCAACCTCTCTCCAATTGAAACGTAATCTAGACTAATTCTTATTACATTACGCTATCCTCATTTTGAGATAGTCATTTCATTATAGTGTGCAGTTACACCCTCTTCTTGATTAATTTTAGATTTGCTAATTGTGCCGTTCTCTCTTTTTTAGCTTCAGCAATAGCGTCAATAGCATCATCCCAAAATCTATATCCCCATTTTTCAGAATATTTTTTTATGTATTCGATTACACTAGAAAATTCTAGTTTTAGATATTTATCTATAGTCGCATCTGTTATTACTTGACCATTAAAAAATGGATTTGAATATGTATTAAATAATTCTTGTAACAAAATTAATTTACCGAAATATTCTTCTTCTTCGGTTGGTTCAAATAACATTACATCGTCTGGAAGTGGGTCATTAACCCATTCTCGCCCTTCTTCTTTGCATAGGTTAATGTACCATATTGCCCAATCAGGACTTTCCATAACGGCTAAGCCTGTTCTTCCAAACTCAATTTCGTTTGTAAACGAGTTTCTACAAAATTCAGCAACTGCCACTACGTCACCATATTTAACGTCAATAGCTTTAATCTCTTTGCGGCCTTTTACATCAGGCCATTTCAGTTTGTATTCCATTGTAAATTATTAATTTAAAATATTATTTATACTTATTATGTTAACCATTAATTAGCTATGATTATACATAATGATAAAATCTTTCTATATATAGGACTCTTACTTTTTAAGCCACACCATTAATGCTAACCATCCATTCTGTAACGCAACTCTGTATGCAGCAGGGCTACCTTTTTTAAATGCACCATGAGACTCATACTTATGTGATTCTATGAATACATTTTCACGTGACCATTTATAATTATAGCTCTTTGGGCGCTTTAGCCATGTCATTTCTTCTATCCACCCATTATCTATAGAAGCCCTATAAGCACCTGGATTCCCCCATCTGAACTCGCTGCGTGAAGAGTATTTATGAGATTCATCCAATGTATTCTGTTTATTTTGCCAATAGCCCTTAGGCTTTACATTAGAAACGAACCAATTCATCTCTTCTATCCATTTGTATTTTACAGCTTTTGAATATGCAGTTGGCGCCATCTTTTTAAATTCCATTTTAGTTGAATATTTGGCACCTTCTTCGAATACACGTTCTTTTGTCCAATAGCCTTGTTCTTTCACTTTAGTTTTTATCCAAGGCATTTTTTCCCATAGATTGTGTTTGAATGCATAATCATACGCAGCATGACAACCTTTGCAGAAATCAGTTCTCGTTGAATACTTTTTAGATTCTTCTATGACATGTTCTTCATTTTGCCAATAACCTTGAACGGCTTGATCATGAGCTAGCCATGTCATTTCAGATTCCCATTTATGTTTCCTTGCAGAATAATGAGCAGCAGATGACTTCCAAAAGAATTCATTCCAAGTTTTATATTTCTTCGATTCTTCAAAGACATGTTCTTTTACATTCCACCAACGAGGCGGTTTTCTTTTGCTGTAGAACCATGGAAATGTTTCTTTATTCATCATCTTGTATTTAAGAGCTGCATCATAAGCACCTGCAGCTTTTGTAAAAAACTCTGTAGGCGTTTTATATTTTTCTGCTTCTTTTATAACTTTGTTTCTTGTCCACTTATATACGAGACTACCCAAAGAGCCAATGTTCTCACCTGTAGCATTGATATTATTAAGCAATGTATAGTGGAGTATATCTCTGTAATAAAGGGATTGTATTCGCTCTTCACGCTGTCTTTCAATAATCGTGAGACCTTCTCTCAATATCTTATATTTTGGGACGTTTTTACCTATGCTTGTAAAATATTTAAGCACAGGGTCATCTTTCTTGGTTCTGTGTTCATAATCCCTGCGATCAATATTGTTGGTGGCTCCTACATAAGCATATTTTTTGTCTTCATCAATATAAACATAAATTTTGTGTACTGGTCCCTTAAGAGCACGGTCGTACCCTTTGGGCTGGAACCACGTCATTTCTATAAGCCACCCGTTTTTCCATGCGGTAGCATAAGCAGAAGGAGCTTTACGGCTAAAATCACTTTTGTATTTATATTTTCTAGCTTCTTCGAAGACAGCCTCCTTATTTTTCCAATGCCCCTTTTTCATACGATTTGCTTTCTTGAGCCAAGTCATTTCGTCCAGCCACATATTGTCAAGCGCACTTTTATATGCAAGGTAATTTCTCTTACAAAACTCAGTAGTTGTTTTGTAATTATGAGATTCTTCCAAAACGTTTTCCTTGATTTTCCAATAGCCTTTGGGTTTGCTATCAGTTCTCTTTAACCAAGTCATTTCTTTCAGCCATCCCTTTTTCTTTGCAGAATTATAAGCAGCAGAACATCCTTCTCTGAATTCTTTTAAAGTTTTATGCTTATGAGATTCATTAAATACATTCGTCTGTGATAGCCAAAACCCACGTATAACCCTTGTTCTTTTAAGCCAAGTCATTTCGTCAAGCCACCCTTTTTTTCTTGCAACTGCATATGCTGACGCATTTTTGCGGTTGAAATCGCTAAAGAACGAATATTTTTTTGATTCTTTAAAAACTGCCTCTTTCGTCCATTTGATTGGTTTGGGTGCGGGATGTACCAACCAGGTCATTTCATTTAACCAACCATTTATATATGCAATATGGAATGCGCCAGAACTGTTCTTTTTGAATTCTGATCTAGAACTTCATACTTTCTTGCCAGACTGTATCCTTTGTCCACTTTCTAGCCATATCTTGATAATTTTAAATTTTATAATTATAATTATTTGCTTGCAAAGATATACAAAAATCCATAATAATGCAATAATAGCGTCATTGTCATTTTGTGTTTAACTTTCTTTATATATTTATGTTGTTTTGTATGGCTTTTTATGGAATGGGGCTATTTTCTTTTTACCTCTATTGAAAGGAAAACTTAAATGATGGCAGGATATTTTATTCTGCCATCAATACGATTCCTACTTTCACTCTTTTGCCGCAATGAGGGCATAAGGTTTCCGTTTGAATGACAGGGCACCCTGTCTCAACTTCTTGTATGGTTTCGCATTATTTTCATTTTCCGGTAATACTTCAGCAGTCTCTTCTGTTTCTGAATAGAAAAGATCAGTAATGTCGCAGCCTATGCCTTCAGCTACTTGAAAGAGATTAGAGATAGTAGGATTGCCGTTTCTCTTTTTATCAAATGGTAGTATATTTTGAGTAGAGAATAATATTTTTAGAAGATAAATAGACTTTTTCTCTAAAAATGTCTATAATTCAAAAAAAATACTTATTTTTGCAATTAGTTACAATCCTAAAATGCTTACTTTGTACAAATAAGTATTGATTGATATTTACAAAAGCTTATATGTTTGAAAATAAATAATTTTATACGATTTGATTATGACAGAAGAAGAAAAGAAAGAGTTCGAGGAATTCCTACAATGGAAAGCCGAGAAGAAGCAAAAGGAGGAGGAAGAAGAGGCTGAAAGACAAGCTAAACTTGCTGATCAAAAATGTATTGCAGCAGATCAGGTTAGAGCTGAGGCAGATATTATTGATACTCCAGAACCTAACAATTGGGAAAATGAAAAAAGTAAATCTGATAAACTTATACAAAAAGGCTTATTTGGTTTATGTATTTTTATACTTATAGCTTTAATAGCTATTCTCGCGACTATAGATCATACACCTAAAAACGAACAAGTGTCAGCCACAAGAGAGAACATTCAAAAGGATGCTGATTCTATTCGTATTGATAGTATCAGAAAGGCTGACAGAATAGATAAGGTCAAACATTCAATAAAAATCATAAAGGCTTATCTGTCTGCTCCCAACAGCGCAGGGGGTGTAGATGCTCATTTTATTTGGAAAAATGTTTCAAAGAAAACTATCAAATACTTAACTTGGAGTGGCTATCCAATTAATGCCGTAGGTGATCCTGTATCGTGCGAAATTCGCAGAATATCAGAAAGTGGTGGTAAAGTTACAGGTCCAATTAAACCTGGAGCAACTGATGGATACGATGGATGTTGGGAATGTTTATGGTACAATTATTCCGCAAAGAAGTTAATCCTTACAGGAATTGACATCGAATACATGGATGGTAGTACTATGCGTATAAACCAGAATGAATTGAAATATATTCGATAAAACGGCAAGTAGTGAGAATGAATCTCTGTGAGCTTAATTTCTATTACTAATGCTTTTATTGTAGAAGAGAGGAAAAGTTACAAAGATTATGGTGTCATTATATAGAATTTTATCCATACAAAAGTTTTCCTGTCATTGGTGAAAGAATATAGGCTGATTAAATATAGATGGCAGAATGAAGATATTCTGCCATCATTTAAATTTCCCCTTTAATAGCGGTATTAAGAAAATAGCTAAACCAATTAATAGTATTCCTATAAATGCCATAAGAACTGAAGCTGCGGTTATTACAAATAGAGTTAGAAGCGTTTTCTTACAAAAAACCTCTTCTTTAAATGCTTTCCAAAAACTTATTCCCTCTTTTTTATTTTTTGTATAGCAATCATATATTGTTAATAACAACCATGAACCAATAGCAAAGACTACTGCCGTAATTATACTTGAAACAAATATGGTTTCAAAAGGCACTTTAACTTGACAATTACCTTCTACCTCATGTATAGATTCGTTATAACTATTTCTTCCTATACATGAAACGAAAAATACGATACATCCCACATAATAAGATATTTCTGCTTTTTTCTCTTTATCCATGATTAAATATGTTATATTAAAAGTGATTTATTTCTTCAACTCCAATGATGAAAGGGAATATTGTTCTCTTTTTAATAATCATGGTAGTTGCATTATAGCATTAACATTAAATGATCTGCTAAAACGATGCAAATATAAGGTTTTTTTTTGAATTATAAACTTTTTGGAGTGTAGGATTTTTATTGAGGGGTTGATTTAAAGCGATAATCCCTTAATGTGTGTGTGATAAATTGTTTTTCCTCTATCATTCCCTCTATTTTTCCCAAGGGTTGGAAATTTCTTGGGAAAGCAGATGGTAAATCTATAAGTATCACATTATCAGCGCTTTACGATAAGAAAAATGTCAGAAAAGAGAGACTTTTTTAAGAGCCTTTGGGAAAAATGGGGATTTTTAATGTTAAGAAATGTAATTTTGTCTTCGCTTTTTACTCGTTTTTTCCCTTCAAACAGATTTTTCCCAAAGGGGGACCGATTTTTCCCAAAAACGTGGGTTTTTCGGGGAACCTTTGGGAAAACGATTGTTTCCCTCAGATAGCTGCCGTATCTTTGCACCAGCTTTCAGCAAGATCGGAGCTTGAACTAATGAGCCTTAAAAGGAAGGCGAGGTCTTGTTTCTTTTTATTATGGAAACAAAAATTATGCGAGTGGTGCAGCAGGGCGAGCCTTTCGCTGTACAGAGTCAGAAGAGTGAAAACGGTCAGATGATGAAGTGCAACATCGTGTTGCAGGAGATGGGTGGCAAGTATGAGAACCAGTACGCTGCGGCAATGCTGGGGAATGCGGCTCAGTGCAAATTCTATCCTGGCGATTTGGTGGCTGTTACGCTCCGCTTTACTACCCATGAGCACAATGGTCAGGTTTATCAGGATATTCTCGTTACGGACATTGAAAAGGTAAAAGGGTAAAAAAGTAAAAAGGTAAAAAGAGCTTCGCAGGGAGAAAGGCTGCGAGGGTTCTGGAACAAGTTATTAATCTGAGTTGGGACAGACGGAGGATTTTCTTAAGTAAAGCGCGCAACATTCCTGATGTTTCTCCTCGTAAATTTCAATTCAGATATGAACAAAGATAATTCTAAAAACTGCAACCAGCAGAATAATGGTTGCGAGCAGGTGCAACAGAATAACGGTTGCAATCATGTACAGTTGGGCGGTGTGGCTTTCTATGACGAGAGAAAGTGTTTTCTCTTTACACCTGACCAGCAGGGCGTGAGAGACCAAGTGCCTGGGTTCCGTTCACAGGGCGTTGCCCAGCAGTTGAGCGACGGCACATTCGATTTCGTTGCGAAAGCGAAGCCGCGCTCTCAGTCTAAACTTATCAAGAAATTGGCTCACGGACGTGTGAGCAAGACGAAGGATAATGCCGTGCAACTTACCCTCAAGGTGTATAGTGACGAGGGGGTCAATATCGGCAAGGCGCTCGTAAAGGAAGCAAGAGAGGCTGCCAATGCCGTAGTAGAGCTACAGTTGAAGCAGTAAGTTTGTTTATGCGATAAATATTTTTAAACATTGTAGAAACTAAATAAACATTGTAGAACTAAAACATGAAGAACGAAACAGAATGAGCAGTTATTTAATTAAGGTGGAGAACGGGCACAAGGTTGCCCGTCCCATCACCTCGGAAGAGGAATATAAGCAGCTGCGTGGAAGCAAAGAGCAGAAGGCGAATTTGCGTCAGGCTCGTGCCGGAAGCGATGCTGCGAAACGCAGACTGATACAATTCAATTACTCCGGGCATTATCCGCAGGGCGTAGTGAAAGGCATGAAACTGCCAAGTTCGGCTTTCGGATTTGATATGGATGAACCAGAGGCTTTTGCCCAAGCTGCCAAGCTGCTGCTGAAGGAGCCGGGCAAATACGGACTTCTGATGTTGGAAAGGAGCGCAAGACAGGGCGGTCATGCGGTGTTTGAGCGTGAAAAGGGCAAGACCATCTTGGAGAATCAGGTGAGGATTGCTACAATGCTGAAATGCGAAATGGATACGTCGGCTCACGACATCAACCGGGTTTACTTCACCACCACTTCGGATGATGAAGACTTGCTTTTCCTCTCGCCGCATCTCTTTCAGGATGCTTATGACGAGGCTGCTGTGGCAGCTGAAGCAAAGGTTTTGGAGGAACGAGAGAAATATGGGCAGGAGGAACTGCCAGAAGGTGCTCATAAAGCCAACAAGCATTATAAACCTTGGGAAAATCCGATACAGAACGCCTCTGCTACGACTTTTGGCGGAAACGCTTCGGCTGCTGGCAAGAAAGAAAAGGTAGCTACTTCAGCAGTTGCAGCTGCAAAGAGTGGAACTTCAAACTCATCTGCTGGAACTCCCAAAGTTTCAGCCCCATCTGATCTCAAATATCTTGGCATTCCTTATTCCGACATCATCGCCAAATGGTGGCAGATGTATAATGACGGTCAGGAACCCGTGAAATCCAATCGCAACACATTGACTTTCGAGCTTGCCGTTAATCTCCGTCATATCTGCGGTTTCGACCGCAATCTGATGGCTCAGGTGATTCCCTGCTACGATGGTTTCCCTGATCAGGAGAAGATGGCTTGCATCAACTCGGCACTGAATGAGAAAATCACGCAAATGCCGAAACGCCTGAAAGACGTATTGGCTGCCATTAGACAGGAGAAGTTGAAAAAGGCTGCGTCTGGAGGAACGGATGAAGACGATGAAGCTTTCATCAATGCACTTGATGAAATCAATGCACAGGATGACCAGTTTTACTATAATGCTCTGCCTAAGTTGCCGCTGGGTGTCAAGGAATCTGTTGATGCAGTTGGTCCATTCTTGGCTATGCCTGTTATCTCTGCCATCTGCCCAATCATCGGTGCGTTGGCTACTGGAGTGAAAGTGTCTGTGCATAGTAAAATGAACTCTCTCAACCTCATTTCCTACATTGCTGGTGATTTTGCCTCTGGCAAGGGAAGCATTGACCCTGTGGTGGATTCCTGGCTGAAAGAAGTGAAGGACATGGATAAAATGTATCAGCAGAAAGAGGATGAATGGAGAGCCAAGAAGCGGGCTGCAAAGAATAAGAAGGAGCAGCCGGAAGAGCCTAAGCTTCCTGTAAGATGTCTGACGCTGAACAATACTGTGGCCAATCTCGCAGAACGTCTGGCTAACACCGAGGGCAAGCACGCCTTCTCCTTCACTCCAGAGGCCGATACCGTGGCACAGAAATGGAAATCGGCCATGAGCGATTTCTCTGTGATGCTCCGACAGGCTTACGACGGAACGAGCTATGAACGAGAGGCGAGAAGTGCGGATGCGGTGAATGTTCACATCGAACATCTGTTGTGGAACGTGGTGATGTGCGGAACGCCGGATGCACTTTACCGAGTGGTCAGCAATTATACGGATGGTTTCCAAAGCCGTATTGTCGTGGCTCGAACTCCTGATAATACCTTCACGCCACTCACCGACAATCTTCATGTGCTGACTGAGCGTCAGAAAGAGCGTATTCAGATGGTAGCCCATCTTCTGCCTCTGATGAGTGGCGAGGTGGAACTGCCTAAACTGGAACAGAAAGGCCGTGATTGGCTGGAGCAGATACGAATGGAGACCATGAAGAATGATGATATGGTGAAAGCCCGTCAGCGTTTCCGTATCTGTCCTACCACCATGAGAATGATGACTTGCATCATGCTCTGCAAAGTGGCAGAGCAGCTGATTCAGAAGCATGGACTGAACGGAGCAGAGAAGCGGTTGAAGGAAGATCCGCAGTTATGGAGAGACATGATTGTCAAGACGCAGACACCAACCATGCTTGCAGCCTTCAATGTCCTTGCCGATTATCAGTTGGATAATGCACTCTATTACTTCCGCCAGCGCATAGAGGAAGCATTCACTTCCAAAACATATCGCAGTCGTTCTGTTATTTCCGAACGTTCCCATCGTGGCAAGAATGATTCTATCTTTGAACGCTTGGATACCAACTTCACATTTGAACAGGCTCTACAACAGAGCATTGCCATGAAGGGAGCCAGTGTAACGAATGAGACGGCAAGACAAATGCTGAAGAACTGGCGAAAGCAGGGATTGATAGTTATACTGAAAGACAAGCATTACCAAAAAATAACTGCTACAATATAAAGTGGTCATTAAGGTCATGGTAATTTCCGGTCAAAATTATTCGGGGGATACACTTCCCCCGAATATCACTTTCAAAATTTTAAAATCATGGAAATAAATATTTATCGTCAAATTGGTTCTCCCTGGGGCTTAATGGGTACTATACTTGTAGAAGGAATGCTTGAGTATAGAACATTGGAGCATCCTACTCGCCATTTGCCTGCCGGTGAATACAAGGTTGAAATCATGTTTAACAAAAATTACAGGAAGAAATGGATGGAATCTCCGATTGATAAGGAGCTTATCAATGTTCCTGTGATTAGAAAGATAGACGCCCGCCCCATAAAGACTGCATCTCGCATCCCGTTCTTCATGCCTGGCAATGGGGCTTTCACGCTGAAACATGGTAGTATTATCATCGGGAAGGCTGGTCCAGCAGGTCTGTTGCTTCATACATTAGATTGCTACCTTGATCTCTATAAGGTATTGGAAGGAGCTATAGGGAAAGGTGAAGAGATCAGGCTGATTATTCAGGACATTGAGCAGAATGAAATCCCTCTGAGTTCTGTATATCTTTTCTAATATTTAATTTTATATCATGAAGCGTATTATCAAGGAAATCATCATTCATTGTAGTGCTACCAAAGAAGATAAGGACTACACAGTTGCCGACATCGACCGCTGGCACAGAGCGCGCGGTTTCAGAAAGATCGGTTATCATTTTGTTATCTACCGCAACGGCGACATTCACGTAGGCCGTTCTTTGTCTGAAATCGGTGCCCATTGCAAGGGGCACAATGCTATCAGCATCGGCATCTGCTACATCGGCGGCTTATCCAAGGATGGCAAGCCAAAGGATACCCGAACCATTGAACAGAAGGCTGCCCTGCTGGATCTCATCACTCAGCTGAAGGAGGAATTCCCTCACGCCACCATCCACGGTCACAACGAGTTTTCCGCCAAAGCCTGTCCTTGCTTCGATGTAAAGAAGGAATTAGTTCCCTATTTTGAGAAAGGAAGTGAGAAATAAAATAAAAGGTGTACGTCCTCATTGCGAGGGGCGTACACCTTTTTCTTATCTTTAGCCTTTTTATTCATTTCTCATTTTTATCGTCTCATTTTCTTTCTGATCCATTGACTGAATGCCTCGTAAGCACTGATTTCCTCCTGATGCTGTGGCTCTGCGAAGGTAAGTTGATCACCGGATGAATCGCCATACTGGTCTGGGAAGATAATCATCAGATTGGTGCCCGAGAAGAAGCGGGTGATTTCCTCTGGCAGACGTTCCAGGGCGGTCTTGTAGGATACTGTTCCCTTGCGGGCGGTAATCACTACCAACATGTGGTCGTTGGAAATCTGGGCTGCCAACTGTGGCATTTCGTTCCAATGGTTCATCAAGGCATAGTCGGCACGCACTTCATGATGGCGGTTCTGTATGTACTCATTGATGAGCGCCAAGGTTTCGGTGCGACCATGAAACTGGATACGACAGTCGAGATTTCCTGCCATTCGGCTGAGGCGTTCAAGCCAGCGGTAAAAGCCTGGTTCAAACTCTGCTCGTGATGGCACGGCTACTTGGATTCTGCGTATCGTATTCAATGGTTGTATGACGCGAGCCATGATAATCTGTCGGCTCAAACCATTGAAAAGGCTCTGATGGAATTCGCCCCAGAATTTCGGAGAACGCTCCGGATGCATGTGCATGCCGATGATAATCTCTGAGCATTGGAACTCGTTGAAAGCATGCTTGATGCCATTGGCGATGTTGGCCGCAATACGAACCTGCGTCTGGGTCATCACATCGGTAGCTGCTGCTAATTGGCTGCAATGGTCGAGCAGTTGTCTGCCCTGTTCCTGATTGTATCGCATGTCCTTATCATCGTAAACCACGTTCAGACAAACCAGTCCCCGGTTCAGTTTCTGATTTCTTACTAAGAGTGCCAAATCCATCAGGTTGTCGGCATATTCCGGGTATCTCACAGGGATGAGAATCTTCTCGTCATTGCCCTTCTTCTCGTCTTCAGCTTCCGGCAATTCCTTGTCTCGGAGGATAATCTTCTGGGACGACCAGTCGGTGAGGAGCGAGGAGATGATGCAGGTAAAGAGGATCATGATGACCACACCATTGAGCATGTCATCATTCACCAGATAAGTGTTGGGGCCGATGAGGATATTCATTCCGACCATGACCATGGCGATACTGCCGGCTGCGTGGGCTGAGGTGAGTCCAAACATCATGTGGCCTGAGGAAAGCGGAAGGCGGAAACCGAGGCATGCTGCATAGGCTGCTATGGCTTTGCCCAACGTTCCGAAAAAGACGATGCAGAAGATTACCCAGAGGATATGACCGCCCTGGAAGAGCAGGTTGACATTGATGAGCATGCCTACTCCTATCAGGAAATAAGGGATGAAAAGGGCATTGCCGATGAACTCCAAGCGGTTCATGAGTGGAGATACGTGGGGAATGTATCTGTTGAGGATGAGGCCGGCAAAGAAAGCTCCGAACACGCCCTCGATGCCTACTATCTGGGACAAGGCTGCACTCATGAAAAGCATCGCCATGACGAAGATGAACTGCATGACGGCATCACTGTAGCGGCGCAGAAACCAGCGGGTAAGACGGGGGATGAGGAATATCATAAAACCGCAATAGGCTGCAAACTTGGCGGCGAAGAATATCCAGAAGAGTACGCCGTCATGCTCGCCAAATGAGGCAACGAGACCTGCTAAGATGACCAACGCTATCAGAAGCGAAAGCATACTGGACCCGACACTCAGCGTGACACTCGGTTTCTGCTGCAATCCGTATCTCGAAACTATCGGGTAGGCTATCAGCGTATTGGAAGCCATGATACAGCTGAGGAGGAGCGAGGCCTTGGTGGAGTAGTGGAGCAGGTTGACGCTCATGAGATAGGTGAGCGTAAACGGCACGAAGCAGGTAAGCAAGCCATAGATGAGTAGTCGCGACTTGTTTTTCTTCATACCTTCCATGTCCATCTCCAAGGCTGCGAGGAACATGATGTAGTAGAGGCCCACCTTTCCAAACAGTTCGAAGGAGGAGTCTCGTTCCAGGATATTCAGTCCATACTTGCCGACAACGATTCCTGCCAACACCATGCCAATGATGTGTGGAATACGCAGTTTACCCATAATGATAGGGGCAAAGAGAACGATGAGCAGCACTACGAAGAAGATCAACGTAGGGTCGGTTATCGGGAAGTAATGTGTTAAGTTCAGCATAGGCATTCTATTTTTTTTTGTTTGCAAGTGCAAAGATACGTCGTTTTTTTGAATTGACCATACAAAATTACGGAGAATTATTTTCTTAGTGGTATTTAATGGTATTATTTCTCTTTCAGTTTGCATGTTTTATATTCATGCTCATCAATGCCTCCTTCTTGGCACTCATACGCATCGGGGGCTTTCACCCGCACTTCACGGAAAAACGACAAGGGTCTATATGCCACGATGACAAGGTGGCGTATAGACCCTTGATTATATGGTGATATTAGAAATCTACATCTCCGCTATTGTATTTTTTATGAATTGCTTAGATTCTTAATGATTTCCAAAGGCAGCTGGGTAGCTTTGGCAACCTGTTCGGCAGAAAGTCCCATTGCCAGCAATCGTTGTGCTGTTTCTGTGTTGGCCTCATGTTTGCCTTCTGCTCTACCTTTTTCCATGCCTTGCTTCATACCCTTTTCCATGCCTATTTCTATACCTTCAGCAAGCCCTTCTTGTTTTGCCGTATCAATTGAATTCTTGATATCCCGATATGCCTTCTTACTAGCTTCATACTCCCTCATTTCCTGCGGAGTAAACTTGGCTATTTCGGCTTCCTCAAAGAGGCGATCGAAGACCTTGTCGCACAGTTCTTTAGGGCGCTGGGTAAGCTTATAGAGGTTCTTCAGTGCATAGAGCCACTTCTCGTAGAGCGTATCCAGCTGTTCAAGGGTTTTGTTGAACTTGGCAATCTCTACATAGATAAACTCCAACTTATCGTAGAAAACCTTGTGGGTAGCGGTATCGCACAACTGTACATGATGGCGGATCTTCTCTTTGTCGAATGCATCCTCGTTCATGCTGAAGTTGAGCAGGGCTACGGTATAGACATGATTGAGTTTGAAATCCCAGTCATTCCCCTTAGGTGCCTGCTCACGGATAGGGAAGGTTGAGTAGAAGAGGGAGCGATCCTTGAAATACGCCTGATAAGCATTCTGCATTTCAACGATGAACTTCTCGCCGTTTTCGCCCTCGCAATATACATCAAAGATGGCTCTGCGGTCGGTATAGACATCTCCGACATGCTCTGGATTCAGATACGATACGTCCTTCACAACCTGTTTGCCATTAAACAAGCTGTTGAGGAAGCAAATGAGCAAATCCTTGTTCATTGCTGTTCCAAAAATTCGCTTGAAACCGAAGTCGGTCAGCAAGCTGATATATCTTTCTTCTACCTGCTTCATAATCAACTATATTAAAATGCTACCGCAAAGTTACGACTTTATTTCCAAACCCGCAAGAGCTTTCTGGGAAAAGTTTCTGAAAAAGTTTAGAGATTGCGTTTTTTATGTGACAGGACAAGGGTCTATATGCCACGATGAACAGGTGGCGTATAGACCCTTGATTATATGGTGATATTCGTAATCTACATCTCCGCTATTGTATTTTTATGAATTGCTTAGATTCTTAATGATTTCCAAAGGCAGCTGGGTAGCTTTGGCAACCTGTTCGGCAGAAAGTCCCATTGCCAGCAAACGTTGTGCTGTTTCTGTGTTGGCCTCATGTTTGCCTTCTGTCTTACCCTTTTCCATGCCTTCAGCAATTCCCTCTTCCTTCCCCTTCTGGTAGCTGTCATCTATGAGGGTTCTTTCAACGCTTACGGAATCCCAGAATTTGTCGTAGGCCCAGAGTTCGGCATCAGTGAAACCGGAAATCTCCAGTTCCTCTACGGCTTTTCCTATCTCCGGATCATTAAGCAGGTCGGCAGGAATCTCCTTCGTGTTGGAATTGATTTCCGTGAGGAAACGGAGCCACAATACCATCATGCGCTTGTCGGCAATGGAATGTGGAGTGAACTTGGGGAGTTCTATGAAGGTGAAATGCAAACCTTCGATTACCTTATTACTGTCCTTATCGTGCACGATGCGGTAGTTGTGGATGAAATCTGGAGTATCATGCGCAAAGATATCATTTATCAGGTTGAGAGAATACACAGGTTGGAGTTCACTATATTTTCCTCCCTTTTTAGCCTGACTCACATAGAGCTTGGATGCATTGAACAGTACTCGCTGCTGGAAGGCTTCAGACCATTCCATCTGCATCTCCACGCAGAACTTCCTGCCGCTGACATCTGTGCAGAGTACATCCACAATGGTGTTCTTGCCCCCTTCGAGCTGGGGCACAAGTTCTGTGGGCAGATACTTGATTTCGTGTATCTGTTCCTCTTCGCTGAGTGGCAGGAGTGCGTTCAGAAGGCTGATCAGTCTTTTAGGGTGATTGCCGAATATCTTCTTGAACGTGAGGTCTGCCTTAGGATCTAAGTACTTCATAACCATCTGTTTTAAAATCTACAGCGCAAAGTTACGACTTTATTTCCAAACCCGCAAGAGCTTTCTGGGAAAAGTTTCTGAAAAAGTTAGAGATTGCTTTTTTCATGTGACAGGACAAGGGTCTATATGCCACGATGATGAAAACGTGACGTATAGCCCCTTAAAACCATAGAAATGCATGTTTTTTTTAGTAAAAATGCAGGCTTGTTGATAGAAATGTAAGTAAAAATGAGAAAAATGCAGCAAAAAGCAACAATTCTTGCAAAAATATGCTTGGTTTAACAGAAAAAGTCTTAACTTTGCAGCGGATTTGAGATAATATGCAGTTTTTTGCTGTTTCTCGTTTCCAAGTTCACACTTATAACAACTTTTAAATTAAAAAGATTCGATTATGAAAGTAGCAATTGTTGGTGCAAGTGGCGCAGTAGGTCAGGAATTCTTGCGCATCCTTGCAGAGAGAAATTTCCCAATGGATGATTTGGTGTTGTTTGGTTCTGAGCGTTCTGCTGGACGAAAATACAACTTCAAGGGAAAGGACTATGAGGTCAAACTTTTGCAGCATAACGATGACTTTAAAGATGTCGATATTGCTTTCACATCTGCTGGTGGTGGTACTTCTGAGGAATTTGCTGAGACCATTACTAAGTATGGTGCTGTCATGATAGATAACTCAAGTGCATTCCGTATGTGCGACGATGTGCCTCTGGTTGTGCCTGAGGTGAATGCTGAGGATGCGCTGAACCGCCCTCGTAATATCATCGCCAACCCTAACTGTACTACTATTATGATGGTAGTGGTTTTGAAGCCTATCGATGACTTGAGTCATATCAAGAAGATTCATATCTCTTCTTACCAGAGTGCTTCCGGTGCTGGTGCTGCAGCTATGGCTGAACTTGAGCAGCAGTATAAGGACATCATTGAGACTGGTAAGACTGATCATATCAATAAGTTCCCTCATCAGTTGGCTTACAATGTCATTCCTCAGATTGACAAGATGACTCCAAATGATTACACCAAGGAGGAGATGAAGATGTATAACGAGACTCGCAAGATCATGCACTCTGATGTTCGTACAAGTGCTACTTGTGTGCGTGTTTCTTCTCTCCGTTCTCACTCAGAGAGTGTATGGTTTGAGACAGAGAAGCCATTGGCTGTAGAGGATATCCGCAAGGCTCTAGAGGCTGCTCCAGGCGTTACAGTGAAGGATGATGCTCAGAACTACGTTTATCCAATGCCTTTGGAGAGCGCTGGTAAGGATGATGTCTATGTAGGTCGTATCCGCAAGGATTTGGCTGATGACAACGGCAATACTTTGTGGCTCACTGGCGACCAGATTCGTAAGGGTGCTGCCTTGAATGCTGTGCAGATTGCTGAGTACTTGATTAAGGTGGGCAACGTAAAGTAATTGCATGCTGGAAAGATTTAAACTTTTGCTCCAGGAAATGAACCGGGGCATATATGAAAAAGATACTGAAATTTCGCTCTCGCTCCTTGCCGCTCTGGCAGGCGAGAGCGTTATTCTTTTAGGCCCTCCTGGAGTAGCGAAGAGTATGGTGGCCCGTCAGTTGAAGACTGCTTTCAGAGATGCTCATAGTTTTGAGTACCTGATGTCGCGTTTCTCTACTCCTGATGAAATCTTCGGTCCTGTGAGTATTCAGAAATTAAAGTCTTCTGATACTTATGAGCGTGCGGTGGATGGTTATCTGCCTACTGCTGATGTGGTCTTTCTGGATGAAATCTGGAAGGCGGGGCCTGCTATTCAGAATACGCTTCTCACGGTGATCAATGAAAAACTGTTCCGCAATGGTAATCGGGAGATGCACCTTCCGCTGAAACTTCTCGTGGCTGCCAGCAATGAGTTGCCGGCAAAGGGCGAGGGCTTGGAGGCTCTCTGGGACCGATTTGTCATTCGCATTGAGAGTCGTCCGATTAAGAAGGAATCGAATTTCAGGGCGATGCTCTTGGAGGTGAAGAGTGAAGAACGAAGAGTGAAGAATTCAAATGCGATTACTGCAGAAGAGTATGCGGAATGGTCGGAGAATATCAATAAGATAGGTGTAAAGGAGGAGGTGCTGGATGTCATTTCCGTCATTCGTAAATCCTTGAGAGCCGTGAATGTGGATGAGGCTGCTGAGCGCAGGAATATCTACGTGAGCGATCGTCGCTGGAAGAATATTGCCCGTCTGCTCCGTACTTCTGCTTTCATGCAGGACAGGGAAGAGGTTGATTGTTGCGACTTGCTTCCTATCTATCATTGTCTCTGGCAGGAACCGGAGGAAAGGGATGCCATCCGTACTATTGTGATCCGTGCTCTTTTTGCTCCTTTGGCAGAGAAACTGGTGGAGATGAAGAATGCGCTTGCTGAAGACATCAAGTATCATCGCATTCGTAAGAGCCCGGATGAGGGCAGAGATTATGAGGGAGAAATAGAAGCTCTCTCCGATGGTCTGAGTTCGCTGGAGAGACGTTTGGGTGAGAATCTCTTTGTTTCGTCTGATGATAAAAATGAAATCTCAGCTTATCTGAGAGACTTCTATAAGGAACTTGCCTTTACAAGACAGGACACGATGAAACTGTATGAGGATTAAGTGGAGCGTACGGAGCTAGGATAGAGGAAGTGAAATAATTTAGGAAATATGAATCAAGAAAATCAAATATTGTCTCCTGAACTGGAGGCTCGTGTGCATCAGGCAGTGGAGAATTTCATGCAGGGCTATGGCTGCTGCCAATCTGTGGTGGCTGCTTTTGCTGATCTGTATGGTCTCGATGAAACAATGGCTAAACGTATCGGTGCTGGCTTCGGCGGCGGAGTGGGTAGAATGCGCATGATGTGTGGCGCAGTATCAGGTATTGTCGTACTGGTGGGGCTGGACTGTGGTCAGACCGAAGGCGACGACCGGGAAGGTAAGTCTGCCTGCTACAAGGTAGTGCAGGATTTGTTAGCTAAGTCAAAGCAGCAGAATGGCAGTATCATCTGTGCTGAAATCCTCGGTCTGAAAGGATATGAGAAGGCACAGTCCAGTTATGTGGCTTCAGCCCGTACGGCAGAATACTACAAATCTCGCCCTTGTGCTGCAAAGGTGGAGAGTGCAGCCCGCATCTTTGCTGAATATCTGATGGAAAAATGAAATATCAGACCAATAAGGACTTGGTTGAATCCCAGTTCTACCTGAAAATGCTGGATGATTTCTGCAAGTCGGGACAGGTGAAAATTCCTGATCCGGCAAGTACTGTCATGCCTTGGAATTTGAAGGAAGATCCGCTCAAGGATTATCTGATTCACCTCTTTACCTTGAAAGTTACTATTGCAGAGACAGGTGAAGAGGTGCAGAAATTCCAGCGCCAGGTGGTTAACAGCAGAATCAAGAGCAAAATTTTCTATGAGACTGTAGGAAAATTCATCGTGGAATGTGTTCACCACATGAGATTCCAGCGACAGAGAGCCTGGACGGAAAGTCATCGGGCTGATGATGTGCTCGACTGGACTCCCTTCCGTAGGATGAACGAAGAGGTTTGGAGACCCTTGCTTGACCAGATTGATGAGGAGCATCGGAATGATGGATTCGACAAAACTTTCTTCCTCCGGCTTTTCGGGGAGGAGTCTATTCAAGCTAATCATAATGGAGAAATTCATGATGGAGATACTGACAGGTTGCATTCCTCTATCGGCGCTTCCAAAGCTGAGAACTGGGAACGGCTGGTAAGGGATTGGAAGGCTTGTATAGAGCAGCAGGTGATTTCTAAATTGAAGGACTTCATAGCGCTCAGACAGACTCATTTCGAGACCGGATTGGTCCGCATGATGGATCAAATAACCCGCAATATGAAGTTGAAGGGTATTTCTGAACAGCGGGCGGTTCAGGCATGGGAAATGATGAAGAACGCCTGGACAGAGACGGAATTTGAGCGTCGACTGAACGAGATGAAAATACAGGATCAATATCCTGAAATCAAGGAGATTGTAGCGAAGATGGGACGTGTGGCGGATGCCAATGGTAAGGACCGGCTGACCATCGCTTCGGGTGTCGATATGAAGATGGAACATTCCTCAGGAAGTGATATTGAGGGCATTACCGTGGGCGATGATCTCAACTCGCTTCTTCCGCTCGAACTTGCACAATACAGTGATGAGGACATGGAGGGACTCTTTATATATAAGTATCGCACGCGTAGGTTGCAGACTTTCCGCTACAAGAGTGAGATGGCTAAGCCTTCCCGCAAACTCGGTTTTACACATGCCTCCCGCAAGGGTCCTATGATAGTCTGCCTCGATACTTCTGCGAGTATGTATGGCACTCCTGAAAGAATTTCTTCCACGCTCATTTCTCTGATAGAAGAAACGGCAGAAGAATTGGAGCGAGACTGTTTTCTGATAGATTTCTCGGTGAGTACACGTGCCATCGATCTCATGGCTAAGAGAAAGGCAGAACGGCTGAAGAAGATTGGAATCAATATTGTGGAAGGGACGGAAGATACGGCATCAGCCAGTCATCTCCCTTTTATCGGAGGAGGAACATCTGCGAAAAAAATGATGAGCCAGATGTTCGAGTTGCTCGATCATGATGGATTGCATTATGTGAATGCAGACGTACTTTGGATAACCGACTTCCTGATTCCGAATCCCTCGCAGGCTATGCTGTCGAGATTCAAGGAATACAAGGAGACGGGCACCCGTTTTTATGGCATCCGTATTGTCAGAAGCGACGATAAGGAGCCGAATGAATGGAAGGCTTACTTCAACCAGATTTATACCGTCAGGTATCGTCCTTTGAGGCGATACTGACGGTTGAAGTCTGTGGGCTTATTTCTTCTTGGTCAGCACATAGTGCTTGGCCATTGCGCCCTCTGGTTCTGTGCCGAGAGAATCGGTCATGATGAGACTCTGGGCATCCTTTACCTTGTAGTATGACTTCTCGCCACTTGAAGGGCGGGTGATTTCTACTACGCCATTAGCCAGCATCTTGAAGATTCCGCTTGCTTCGTCGTGACCATCCTTGCGCTCGATATAGTCGGCTGAGTACTGGTAAGTACTGTCGGCATTGAGTGTGAGCACGGTCTTGATACCTGGGCAATCGGCTGCAGGGAGTGTTCCTTCGTAAGTTCCTGCGATAGAATCGAGGACGAAGGCATTGGATTCGAGTGAATCCTTCTCTGTATAGCTGAGACTATCTTGGTCAGCTTCCTGATTGTTGGTTTTCTTGCTATTGCAAGAACCAACTGACAGAGCTGCTATGACAGCTGCTGTCAAAACTAATTTCTTCTTCATAATGAATTCCTTTACTGTTCTTACGGCAAATATACGCTTTTTCTTCACTATCTGCAAACTTTTGCATAAGAATTTATGTAATATTTAACATTCGCCGTTCTATCAGTAAAAGTTGTTAAAGAGGTAATGTGGGACTTAATCGTCGCCCCAAATTTGGTGGAGTCGCAAAATATCGTTAACTTTGCAATCGTAAAGAGAAATCTCGGGAAAGTTATCTTTACAATAATAGATTTTTAAACAGTTTATAGAAGAAATATGAAATATATTATCTTTGATTTTGACGGAACTATCGGAGATTCTCAAAGTCTGATCGTCAAGACTTTGCAGGACACGATGAGGGCCAGGCATCTCGAAGTGAAATCGGATGAGGAATGTGCCAAGACTATCGGTTTACGACTGGATGAGGCTTTCGTCTCGCTCTTTGATATGAGTGATGAGGAAGGGATGGAGTGTGCTGCTACTTATCGCGAGATATTCCTGGAAAACAAGCAAACGATGATCGTAAAGCCGTTTCCTCATGTGATAGAAACGCTCAGGGAGTTGCATCATCGCGGATTTGTATTGGGAATGGCAAGCAGCAGAAACCATTGCTCGCTGGATGGATATGTGAAACAGATGCAGTTGGAGGATATTTTCTCCTCTATTGTGGCGGGTGATGATGTGGAGCATGTGAAGCCTGCACCCGATATGGTATTCAAGGCACTGGGAGAGATGAGAGGAATGAAAAATCCTGTAACTTCGCCTGATGACGTGAAGGATATGCTTGAAGAAACCTTAGTGGTTGGTGATATGAATTTCGATGTGGATATGGCGCATCATGCCGGTTGCAGGGCCTGTGCCGTAACTTATGGAAACGGAACCCGTGAGCAGCTTGCCGCTGCAGAATGGATCATTGATGATTTCGCCGAACTTCAGAAAATCCTAAAAGGATAAATGTTTCAGAAAACATAAAATGCTCAAGGAGTAAAAAGATAAAATCAAGAAGTAAAAGAATAAAACAGGAAATGAATGAAAGATTATTTTATCGCTTGTAGAATAAAAAAGCAGGTGAAATAATCTTTTATTCATTTTTTTATTGTACCTTTGCACTCGCAATTGGTTCGCTGCCACTTCCTGCCGCCGCAGGCATGGAGGGTGCGTAGTGATTAAAAGGGAATCGGGTGAGAAGCCCGGACAGTCCCGCTGCTGTAAGCGTCTTATTGCGGTAAGCACCATGGTCACTGACATTTTTTCGGGAAGACCGCTTGCCATGAGTTTTGCATCTTTTTATGGTTAACATAGAGTGAGATGCTGGGAGGATGCAAGTCAGAAGACCTGCCGTTGCCATCGGAAACGATATGATTAAAGGTTGTCTTTAGGGTAAGAGATTCCGATGATTCTATCCAACCCCGTGGGATGGGTTCGTGATGGAGACATACTATTTATTTACTTATTATATTAAGGTATAAGAAGATTAAATGAGAATAATGAAATTACTGCTATGCGTCGTGGGATGCATGGTAGCAAGTGGGGTACTATATGCGCAGAAGCAGCATGTAGGTAGTTTGGATAGTATTCATACTATTAAGGAAGTTGTCGTAGTGGGTAATAATACTCCGAGTGTGATTCCGGCACAGGTGATGACAGGTGATGAACTGCAGCGGCTCAACTCGATGAGTGTGGCCGATGCCCTGCGTTTCTTCTCGGGTGTGCAACTCAAGGATTATGGTGGTGTGGGTGGTATCAAGACCATCAACATCCGTTCTATGGGTACCAATCATGTGGGCGTGTTCTATGATGGTATAGAACTCTCCAATGCACAAAATGGACAGGTGGATTTGGGAATGTATTCACTCGATAATATGCAGACTATCTCGCTTTATAATGGACAGAAAAGCCAGATATTTCAAGCTGCCAAGGAATTTGCTTCGGCAGGTTCGGTGTATCTGCAGACTCGTGTTCCAGAATTTGAAGAAGGTAAGGCTTATCATCTGAAAGCGAAATTCAAGACTGGTTCTTTCGATCTGGTGAATCCATCGCTGCTTGTCGAACTGAATCTCTCTGATAGGGTGAAAGTTTCCTTCAATGGCGAATGGCTCAGCAGCAGTGGTAAGTATAAGTTCCGTTACCGTAGAAAGGCAGTAAAAACCGATGAAATCATGTATGATACAACGGCTGTAAGAGAGAATGGTGATATTCGTGCCACCCGACTGGAGGGAGCCTTATTTGGTGACGTTAAGGGAGGTGACTGGATGCTGAAAGCATATAATTATACCTCAGAACGTGGTGTGCCAGGGGCTATCGTTAATAATGTATGGCGGCGAGGCGAGCGTATCAGCGACAATAATTCTTTCATACAAGGTTATATTCATAAGCGCTTTTCTCCCCATTACCAAACGAAGTTAATGGCGAAATACTCTTACTTTCTCACCAAGTATGTCAACAAGGATACCACGGTAATGCTGATAGATAATGTGTATCGCCAGAAGGAGTTCTATCTGTCCACTCTGCATCAGTATGATCTTTGCTCTTGGTGGAAGGTGTCATGTGCTTATGATTTCCAGTGGAACAACATGGATGCTGATATGTATGGATTTGTGCATCCTACTCGCTGGAATCATATCGTGTCTTTAGCCACAGCAATAGCCTGGGGTGGATTCAAGATGCAGGGGAGTGTGGTTTATAATTATGTACATGATGTAACAAGGGATGCAGAGGCACCAGCTGATAAGAATACCTGGTCGCCGGCAGTGTTTCTCTATTATAAGCCGTTCCAAAACATAGGTTTCTCCTTGAGGGCCTTCTATAAGAAGAGTTTCCGCATGCCAACCTTCAACGACCTCTATTATGCAGAGATGGGCAACTCTAAACTTAACCCGGAATATACCACCCAGTATGATGTGGGATTTGCATATTTCAGTCCTCGTATGAAGGGAATATTGTATGAGTGGGCTGTGCAGGTGGATGGGTATCGTAATTTTGTGAGTGATAAGATTGTGGCTTATCCTAAGGGAGCACAGTTCCGTTGGACGATGCTCAACCTGGGCAAAGTGCATATCAATGGACTCGATGCCAAGGTAAGTGCAACTCTCCGACCATTGCGCAAACTTTATGTTACTACTCGTCTGCAATATACTTACCAGCAGGCCATTGATGTAACCAATCCTGCCGATACCTATTATCGCGACCAGATACCATATATTCCATGGAACAGTGGTTCGGCTGTGGTACAGATGGATTACGGAACTTGGGGTTTGAACTATAGTTTTATTTATACCGGTGAGAGATATAACCAGCAGGAGAATATCATCTATAATCATACACAGCCATGGTATACTCACGACCTCTCTCTGCAGAAAAGTTTCAATTGGAAGGATTACAAGGCTCGTGTAGCCTTAGAGGTGAATAATCTCTTCAGCCAGGACTATGATGTGATACTCAATTATCCGATGCCTAAGCGCAACTATCGCCTCACGTTGACGTTTGAGATGTAATAATGGTGGCACGCATCAAAAAAAATAAAAACATGATGAAAAAGCTATTGCTATATTTACTAATAGGTACATGTTTGGTAAGCTGCCGCGAAGATGAAGTGGTGGTTCCTACTGAGTACGAAATTATCCCCGAGGAGGTGAAGCCGGGACAGAAAATTATCGGCATGTACCTGCTCAACGAGGGCAACATGGGTAGCAACAAGAGTACGCTCGATTATGTTGATTTCTCACAGGGGTATTATGTACGTAATCTCTATGCTGAGCGCAATCCTCATGTTATCAAGGAATTGGGTGATGTGGGCAATGACATTCAGATATATGGTTCCCGAATTTATGCCGTCATCAATTGCTCTAATAAAATAGAGGTGCTGGATGCTCGCACAGCTCATCGCATCGGGCAGGTTAATATCCCAAATGTGCGCTATGTGCGTTTTCACAAGGGGTATGTCTATGCCACTTCTTATGTAGGACCGGTGCAGCTCAATAACCCTGATGCGGTTCAAGGAGCAGTCTATAAGATAGATACGCTTTCGCTGAAGCCCGTGGCTAAATGTACGGTGGGATTCCAGCCCGATGAACTTTGTGTGTTGGGACAGTATATCTATGTGGCAAATTCAGGAGGATATATGGCTCCCAATTATGACAAGACCGTGTCGGTGATAGAAATAGAGGGATTCAAGCAAGTAGAGAAAATTCCAGTGGGTATCAATCTCCATCATATTAAAGCTGATAAGTACGGCAAACTTTGGGTAACTTCCCGGGGAGATTACCAGAACATCCACTCCAATCTCTATGTGTTAGTTAGAAAGAAAGGACGCAACGAGATGGAGGTAACTGATACGCTCAACATACCTTGCAGCAACTTCTGCATCAGTGGCGATTCGCTCTATTATTATGCCACGGAGTGGAACAACTATACACAGAAGAATACCATCACGTATGGTATCGTCAATGTAAAGACCCTGAAGAAAGTGAGCGACTCGTTTATTACCGATGGGTCGGAAAAAAACATCACCATCCCCTATGGTATCAATATCCATCCGGAAACACATGACATCTACGTGACAGATGCCAAAAACTATGTTTCGAGTGGGGTGTTGCACTGCTATAATCGGTATGGAGTGAAAAAGTGGAGTGTGAGGACAGGGGATATTCCTGCCCACATGTGTTTTCTTACAAAATAATGGAAGACGATGAAGATAAGATTATGTGATATATTGATCAGTTTGTTGCTGGGGATGGGATTGTCGAGTTGCCATCAGGACTTGGAAAACGTCTCATCGGGACTCAATGACTACTATTACATAGAGCGCATGCGTAAACTCCGACTTTCGCCAGCCTATGAGGGCAAGAGCTATCGATGGACGGTGCAGACTTCAGATGGGCGGGATTCCCTGCTTAGTACGGATCGGGATTATGTGTTTCTTTCCGAAAAAGAAGGCACTTACACGCTTACTTTCTCCCTCGATGATGGGGAGCGTGGATATAAGCATATTTTTCCCGTACAGGTGGTACATGAGGATACTGAGTATAGTCCATATACAGCTAAAGTATATGAGTATCGACCTGCACCAGGGCAGTTTGTCAATACCATGCCTATTTATGAAAAGGGCGATAATGAAGAGACAATGCGCCAGAAAGCAGAAGATGATCTGACCAACGATGTGATGATTTCGTTAGGTTCCTACGGAGGTTATGTTACTTTCGGTTTTGATCATACCGTCATCAATGTGCCGGGGCAGAAAGACTTCTTTATTAAAGGAAATGCTTTCTATAGCGATATTCCCGCCTATAAGGACATGAAAGGAGGTTCGGCAGAACCGGGCATTGTAATGGTGGCGTTCGACCGCAACTGTAATGGCAAGGCGGATGATGATGAGTGGTATGAGTTGGCTGGCAGTGAATATTACAAGCCGGCAACGCTCAAAAACTATGAGATAACGTATCGCCGTCCGGATGATTTCCATAAACCGGTCCCTGATGTAACGGGGATGCTGACCGATACCTTGTATATCCCTTGGACGGATAATCGTGGTGAAAGTGGCTATGTAGCAAAGAACTCATTCCACACGCAGAGTTATTACCCGGAGTGGATTAAGGCTGATGAGATGAAGTTTGAGGGAACTTTGTTGCCTCAAAACGGAGTGGACGAAAGTCATATAGGAACCTACTATGTACTTTATTCCTATCCGTGGGGATATGCTGATAATCATCCCAATGCGGAACAAGACCTCTGTTCCTTTGATATTTCCTGGGCTGTAGATAAGCAGGGAAATCCTGTGCATCTGCCAGGGGTTGATTTCATTAGAGTCTATACTGGAGTGAGACAGTATTGCGGATGGGTTGGAGAAACTTCCACGGAAGTGGCGAGAGCACAAGACTTGCATGTGGAAGTTAAATCGTCTTTACCTGATGATCCATTAGGTGAATAGATGATTGGTGATAAGAGAATAAATAGTTAATTATTATAAGTTTAATTTTAAGGTAATAAGTATGAAGAAGAAACTTTACTTTCTTTTATTGATGCTCTTGTGCACAACTTTTGCATTTGCACAAGTCAGCGTTCAGGGGGTACCTCGCAAATTAGCGAGAAGTGCCAAGGCTGAGATAGCCTCAGTCATGCCTAATATTGATTTTGATAATATCCAGTATTGGGTAGGAAATGGTAGAAATCATGCTGCTCTCGTTGTAAAATGGGATGATGGTAAAGGTAACAACACGAATTTAGTGTGGGGGTATAGATGGAGTGGTAAAGCCACTGGTGTGGATATGCTGAAAGCTGTTGCTGCTGCCGACCCACGCTTTTATATGTTAGTGAATGAGGGTACTCAATATGGTACTGCTGTTGGAGGACTTGGCTATGACATCAATGGGAATGGAAACATCAAACTATTGAATGGTAGTAGTTCCTTTAGTCTTACTGCTGGTACCTATAATTGTGCAGATTATACATTTGATAAGTTTACTTCTAATGATGCGTCAGATCACTGGTGTGCTGGTTGGTATAATGGCTATTGGAGTTATTGGACAACTAACTCTTTGGATCAAGCGTATGGCTATTCGTCAGTAGGAGCAACTTCACGAGAACTGACCAGTGGTTGTGTTGATGGATGGTCTTATATCTCAGATATGTCAAACTGGTATAGCAATGACATGAGTGGAAAACTCGAATATGTTTCAACTCTTACTGTTCCTTCTGCTAAAGCTAAGATAAAGTCAGCAACAGCAGAGACAGGCAAGGTCACAACAGTAAACAATTTAAAGGAATTTGCTGAGGCACTGAAAAATGCAACAGATGGCGAGACTATTAAGTTCCGTGAGGGATTGCGTGGTACTGAGTTTGATACATCGGGCATATTAGATTATGCAGAGATTAACACCAGTGTTACTATTAATGGCAATGGTGTTGTCTTGACAAATGGTCCTCTTCCTTTGAATGCTTATCCGAGTGATTATAAGACAATCCGCATAACTGATTTCGTCTTTAAGAATTTGCAAGAAAGTGCTTTCTATTATGCTCCTTATAAAGGAGGAAGTTTGACTATTGACAGGTGTGTTTTTGATGGTATCTCTGGAAATGGTGATGGCGTTGGTTGTGCTATCAGTGGTACATCAGCTAGTAAGGATATAAATGTTACTATCAGCAACTGTCGTTTTTCTAACATTAAAATGACAGGAGAGGGTAGTGTCTTAAATATTTGGGAGTTGCCTAATAAGGATTTGGTACATCTTAATCTTGTATCTTGTACCTTTGCTGATAATGATAAGGCTTCAGATGGTCTTATTTGTGTAGTGAATGCTCCACATGTACATTTTGCTAACAATGTGTTCTATAATAATGGAGATGGTATTACTCTTAATATTAAAAGTGATGATGCGGCAAAAGACGTTGTTTCTTATGGATATAATGTAATAAATGGTACGATTACTGAGTCTGCAAAATCTCGTCTACTGAACAGTGATATTTGTAGTACAGACCTTTCTCCTGTAGTCAAGTTCGTTGATGGAGAGTACCAGGTAGTAAAGAATGGTGCTGCTTATAATCATCTTCCTGCCAATACGAAGATTGAAGGCATTACATTGCCAGAACGTGATGTACTTGGTACAATTATAGATTACTCTCAGCCAACTCAGACTGGTGCTTGCCAGTTGGTATATGATGAGAATGCTAATACAGACTATACCAAGGGAACATTTATTGTTAATGAAGACTGGTATGGTCATCAGAACTCTACTATCAACTTCTTAACTGATAATGGCGAGTGGGTTTACCGTGTTGTTCAGAAAGAGAATCCTGGTGTAGAGTTGGGATGTACTGCTCAATATGGCCAGATTTATGGCGATAAGTTCTATGTGACGTCAAAGCAGGAGAAAGACCCTGGAGCTTCTGTTGTCGGTGGTCGTGTCAATATTCTTGACGCCAAGACCATGAAGATGGAGAAGCAAATCCAGACGATATCTACCAATGCCGATGGCCGTGCTTTTCTTGGCGTAGATGAGCATAAAGGCTATGTTGGTACAAGCAATGGTATCTTTATCCTCGACCTCGATAAGCAGGAAATTGCTGGTAGTGTGGAGGGAACCACAAATGGTGGAGGTAGTGCTTACGATCAGCTTTATAGCGGACAGATTGGTAGTATGATTCGTGTTAACGATCGTGTATTCGCTGTACACCAGAAGAGTGGTCTTCTTGTTATTGATGCCAATACTGATAAGGTTGAACAGGCTATTGCTGCACCTGAAGGATGGGGCTTTGGTTCTGTAGTTCTTTCAAAAGACGGAAACCTCTGGTTGAGTTTAGCTGCCACATCGGGTTCAGGACAGGCTGATAACAGAATCGTAAAGCTTAATCCTAACACTTTGGAGCAGACCATCATTGTTTTGCCAGAAGGTATCTATGGACCTGCTAATTCATGGTATGCTTGGACTCCTGATTGTTTCTGCGCAAGCAATCAGCAGAACGTGCTTTATTGGAATGGCGGCAGCTCTTCTTGGTTTAGTAACTATACTATCTATAAGTATGATATTGACAACAATAAGTTCTCTAAGTATCTTGACTATACAGATGCGGCTGATGGCTTCTATATCTACGGTTGCTCATTCCGCGTAGATCCTGTAAGTGATGATGCATACGTTAGTTTGTTCAAGGGCTTTACTGATGCTACTTATGTGGTTCGCAAGTATGATGCAGAGGGTAAACAACTTGCAGAATATCCAATGATTTCTAACTATTGGTTCCCATCATTGCCTGTTTTCCCTGATAATGAAGCTCCTGTGATTGCTAATCCTGTAGGAGATTTGACTTTGGCAGCTGATAAGACTGCTACTATTGATCTGAAAGATCTTGCCACTGATGCAGACAACTTTGATGCTGCTATCGTTAAGAGTGTGAAAACTGTCAGTGATGCATCTGTGTTGGATGCAAAGATGCAGAATGGTTCACTTATCATCACCCCAAAGAAGGAGGGTGAAGCAGCAGTAACTATCAAGGTAAACTCTAATGGTAAGTTAGCTGAAACTACATTCGTAGTAACCGTAACTCCTGCTACTGGTATTAAGAATATTACCACTAATGGTGCAGTTGAGGTGGCTCGTTTTTCTGCTGACGGCAAGCGCATCTCTGCTCCTCAGAAGGGTCTCAACATCATCCGCATGAGCGATGGTTCTACTCGCAAGGTAGTAGTGAAATAATTCCGCTTTCTATCTATCAGTAGAATATTTGAAAAATAAAATAAGCCCAGAGTAAATTGCCCTGGGCTTTTTCGGTTCTTATCATTTTCGATTTTTTCTTTTTCATTTCCGAATATTTATTCCTCCATCAACTTGCGGTAGCGGCCCTTCTTGATTTTTGTGCAAAAAATAAAATGGCAGATTACCAAATAAAAGGCGATGAAGTTGATGTCTTTTCCGAAAAAATGTCGTAAATTTGCTCCCGCAATTGGTTCACTGCCACATCATGCCGCTATAGGGATGATATTTTTCTTGGGAAAGATGATTACTCGGAAAGGAGTGGGTTGTGATTAAAAGGGAATCGGGCGAGAAGCCCGGGCAGCCCGCTTGTCATGAGTTTTGCATTCACGAAGTCTTTAGGAATGAGGAGTGCTGAAGAAGGTTGCAAGTCAGAAGACCTGCCGTTGCCATAGTTTTCTGCTATGATTCTATCCTCCCCCGTGGGATGGGTGTGTGATGGAGATATTGATAATAATATAAAAAAATAGAATGAATGAAGACATTGAGGAAGTTTTGTCTCGGTGGCTTGCTACTGTTGTATGTGCAAGTTAGTATGGGGCAAGATTCCATTCGTACCGAGCACTTGCAGGAAGTAAAAGTGAATGCTCGGCAGCACTGGATACTTACGAGCACATCGCCTCTCCAGCTTTTGGACAAAGGGGATATGTTGAGGCTTGGCGTTACGGATATGGCAGACGCATTGCACCGCATGCCAGGCATCAATCTGCGCGACTATGGTGGGGCAGGAGGAATGAAGACGGTAGCCGTGCGTGGATTCGGAGCGGGGCATACGGGTGTGAGTTACGATGGTGTGCTGCTCAGCGAATGTCAGGGCGGCGAAATTGATGTGTCCCGTTATTCGCTCGACCAAGTGCAGACATTGCGACTCACCATTGGTGACAACGACGACATTTTCATTTCGGCTCGGCAAGCCTCGGTGGCAGCTTTACTTGCCATCGAGACTATGAGCGAGATTCCCATCGGCAAGCAGCCTCACCTCTCTACTCAGTTGCAGGTGGGGTCCTTCGGATATGTCTCGCCTTATCTGCGCTATGTGCAGAGGTTGTCAGATAGGTTCACACTCCAGGCGATGGGTGAATATACCTATGCCGAAAACGACTATCCTTTCATCTTGCACAATGGTAAATATACTACCCATGAGCGAAGAACCAACAGTCGCATGAACTCGGGGCATGGCGAACTGAATATGCACTGGATGATGGGCAGACGAGCCGATGGCATGAGCCGGAGCCAATTGTGGGCAAAGCTCTACTATTATGACAACGACCGACAGTTGCCTGGCATCGTGAGATATTACACCGATGTAGCTGCCGAGCAGTTGCACGACCGCAACGTCTTTGCTCAGGCGAGATGGCAAGCCAGAAGTCTTGATGACCGTTGGATGCTGAAGGTGCAAGCCAAGATGAACTGGGCGAGCTCTGCCTATCAGGACACGCTCGTGGCAAATCGGCGCAATGATGCCACCTACTGGCAGAGGGAATATTATACTTCGGCAGCACTGATGTGGATGCCGGATGATGGCTGGGCGCTGGATTACTCTGCCGACTGGATGATGAACTCGCTCAACAGCACCCTCGCCACCGACCTGCGACCTCATCGACATGGCATCCTGCAGTCGCTCTCCGCCCGATATGCGAAGGGAAGATGGGTGGCTCTTGCCAGGATGCTGGCTTCGGTTTACCTCAACAGCGTGGGGCGCAAGATAGAGACTCAGCAAGGTAGCGCCAATCCTACCAAAGCAGGACAGGCTGCCAAGGATGCACGCCGGCTTTCGCCATCGCTTTCGCTTTCTTATCGGCTCCTGGGGAATGGTACTGCCAGCGATGAGCTTTATCTCAGGGCTTCGTACAAGGACATCTTCCGAGTACCTACTTTCAACGAGAACTATTTCTTCCATTATGGAAGTTCTGATTTGAAGCCTGAGAAAACCCGGCAGTTGAATATCGGGCTTACGTGGAAAAAAACTTCTTCGGGAGATGGGGGAAGCGGCGAATCTCTACGTTATAAGGGATGGAATGTTCAAGCAACGCTGGACGGCTATTGCAATCGGGTGACCGACAAGATTGTGGGCGTTCCTTACAATATGTTCGTTTGGCGTACTGTGAACATGGCACGTGTTGATGTCGTTGGCGCGGATGCCTCTTTGCGTAGTACCTGGCAGATGGCTCCGGGGCAGCAACTCTCGCTGCAAGGGTCGTATAGCTACCAGCACGTGGTGAATCATACCGATCGCTCGTCCAAATATTATGGCAATCAAGTAGCCTATATCCCTCTGCACTCGGGCAGTATTGCCTTGGGGTGGGAGAATCCTTGGGTGAATGTCTCGCTCCATGGACAGGGAATGAGCAAGCGATGGGCCAACAATGAACATTATGAAGGCACCGAAGTGGAGGGTTACTGGGACATGGGACTGACGCTCTATCGTCAGCTCGACGACCTACACCTCTTTGGCAAATCCCTGCGAGGCGTGAAGGTAAGGATGGATGTGAAGAACCTGCTGGCGAAGCAGTATGAACTCGTAGGGCATTATCCGATGCCTCGCCGCAGCTGGATGTTCAGCATCGGGTATAACTTCTAGATAGTAACAAATTAGATTCAAATATAAACAGAAAAAAGAAAAATGAAAAAGTATTTATTAGGTTTGGCGGTGCTCTTGATGGGCACTGCAGTGATGACATCATGCGATCCTGCCGAAGACTATCCTGAGACTTATCTCCAGGTGTATAGTACGGGCGCTTACGTTGTGAATTCTGGTAACATGTATAGCAAGATCGAGAGCTCTCTCACAGCCATCGACTATGCTTCAAGCACAGCTACACAGAATGTATTCAAGACTGCTAACGGTCGTTCGCTCGGTAATACTGCCAATGATGGCATCGTATATGGCAACAAGATTTATCTCGCCGTAGATCAGAGCAACACCATCGAGGTAATCGACAAGAAAACCAAGCAGAGTATCAAGCAAATCAAGACCACAGAGTTGCTGGGCAATGCCGAGGGCGCCGAGCCTCGCCATATTATCGCTGATGGTGGCAAGGTTTATTTTACCACATACGGTGGATATGTGGCTGCCGTGGACACCACAAGCTTTGCTCTTCAAAAGAAGTGGCAGGTGGGCAGCTATCCTGAGAGCTTGGTCATCGGCAATGGCAATCTCTATGTAGCTAACAGCAACTACGGTTATGGTGGTGGCAACATCTCTTGCATCAATCTTTCCAACGACAATGTTGAGACTAAGAATATCGAGGGCGTGAACAATCCTACCAGCATCTATTATGCATCTAATGTTTTGTATGTTCTCGACAACCCAGTATATGGACCTGCTCCTGACTATGCGACCACTGGCGAGAATGCCCTACGTGCAGTGAGTTTCGCCGAGGGCAAGTCGCAGAAGGTGGCAGATGGCAACTATGCTGTATGCGTAACCCCTGGTACTACAACACGTACGGCGCAGTTGGTTCGTTCTTATTTCTTTGTGCTCAATGCACCTTATGGCGGCACTCCTAGCGTGAGCGTGCTTGCAGCAGGAAGTACACAACCACAGGCGCTGACGCTCTCTGAGATGCCTGTGAGCCCATGCGGAATCTTTGCCGACCCATTGAACGGTCATATCTTCGTGCTCTCTTATAAAATGGGCGATAAAGGTACTCCAGACTATAATGGTAACGGCTATGTAGTGGAGTATGACAGCGCAGGTCAGAAGCAGCATGAGTATGAGACTGGCGTAGGTTCTTGCGCTATGTTCTTTGACTCTGCCTACAAGACTGCATACGCAGAATAAGATGTCGCGAGACAGATGATTATATAACTCATCCAATCCATGGGGAAGTGTCGTTTCGGCGCTTCCTTTTTTTTGTGTGTCGGGCATGCTGTTTTGTTGTGTGTCATCAGTGTTTGCTGATGATTGTGGTTTGATAACCCAGCAGATAACGATTAATGTTCCTAAGGCAGGAACACTGAGTAGTTTGGGATAATTATACTCTTTGAAACCAAAAAGAGGGTGCGTCTTGTACTTATGACACACCCTCTTTTCTATTTTTTTGTTTCCGAAACGATTATTCTTTTCGTTTCCGAGTTCTTCTTTTTCATTTTCGAATCTTTATTCCTCCATCAACTTGCGATAGCGACCCTTCTTGATCTCTGTATCTCCAAGGCGGCGTGCTTTGTTGATTTCATACTCAGAATAGCTGCCCTCGAAGAAGAATACCTCACCATTGCCCTCGAAGGCAAGAATGTGGGTACAGATTCGGTCGAGGAACCAGCGGTCGTGGCTGATAACCACAGCACAACCGGCAAATGCTTCCAAACCTTCCTCCAAGGCACGGAGGGTGTTCACGTCGATATCGTTGGTTGGCTCATCGAGGAGCAATACGTTGCCCTCTTGCTTCAATGCCAATGCCAACTGTAGACGGTTGCGCTCACCACCCGAGAGAACGCTGCAGAGCTTGCTCTGGTCGGTGCCCGAGAAGTTGAAACGGCTGATGTAAGCACGTGCATTCACATCTCTGCCACCCAGACGCAAGGTTTCGTTGCCCTGGGAAATCACCTCGTAAACAGTCTTCTGAGGGTCGATGTCCTTGTGCTGCTGGTCAACATAAGCCAGCTTCACGGTCTCACCCACCTCGAATGTTCCGCCATCTGCCTGATCCAAGCCCATAATGAGGCGGAAGAGGGTAGTCTTGCCGGCTCCGTTAGGACCGATGACGCCTACGATGCCGTTAGGAGGAAGCATGAAGTTGAGGTCGTTGAAGAGAACCTTCTCGCCGAACGCCTTCTTTACATGCTGAGCCTCGATCACCTTGTTACCCAGACGAGGACCGTTAGGGATGAAGATTTCCAGCTTCTCCTCGCGCTCCTTCTGCTCCTGGTTGAGCATCTGCTCGTAAGAGTTCAGACGAGCCTTACCCTTAGCCTGACGGGCCTTAGGCGCCATGCGAACCCATTCCAACTCGCGCTCCAAAGTCTTGCGGCGCTTAGAGGCAGTCTTCTCCTCCTGAATCATTCGCTTGGTCTTCTGGTCGAGCCATGAAGAATAGTTGCCCTTCCATGGAATACCCTCGCCACGGTCCAACTCCAGAATCCACTCGCTCACGTCGTCGAGGAAGTAGCGGTCGTGGGTTACGGCGATTACGGTACCCTCATACTGCTGCAGGTGCTGCTCCAGCCAGTCGATGCTCTCAGCATCCAGGTGGTTGGTAGGCTCATCGAGCAGGAGCACATCCGGCTTCTGCAAGAGCAGGCGGCAGAGAGCCACGCGGCGGCGCTCACCACCCGAGAGATTGGTAACTGGCCAATCACCAGGAGGACAGTGCAGGGCAGCCATCGCACGCTCCAGCTTGGAGTCGATATTCCAGGCATCGGTAGCATCAATGATATCCTGCACCTCAGCCTGACGTTGCATCAGCTTGTCCATCTTATCAGGGTCTCCGTAATATTCTTCGAGACCGAACTTGTTGTTGATGTCCTCGTATTCTGCGAGTGCATCATAGATTTTCTGCACACCCTCCATCACGTTTTCCTTCACGGTCTTGTTCTCGTCGAGCGGAGGATCCTGAGGCAAGTAGCCCACAGAGTAGCCTGGGCTCCAAACCACCTCACCCTGGGTAGGTTGCTCAAGTCCTGCGATGATTTTCATCAACGTAGATTTACCGGCACCGTTCAAACCGATGATACCGATTTTTGCTCCGTAGAAGAACGATAGGTAGATGTTCTTCAGAATCTGTTTCTGGTTTTGTGGGATAATCTTAGATACGCCCACCATTGAGAAGATGATCTTCTTGTCGTCAACTGTTGCCATATAATAATTAAAAAAATGTGTTATGCCAATCGGATGCTCATCGGGCTCACGGTGATGAGTCGCTTCTTGTAGAGATCTCCGATGGCACGCTTAAATACTTTCTTGCTTACGTGGAATCGCTCGTAGATATCGTCTGCCTCGCTCTTGTCGCCCAGATTGCATTCCCCGTCATTGTCGAGCAGGTACTGGTAGAGGGTTTCAGCGAAATCGGCAGTCTGTTCCATGCCTGTCTTCTGCAGGGTGACGTCTATCTTGCCGTCTGGGCGTACTCGTCCGATGTAGCCCTTTAGTTTGTCGCCTGTATGGATATACTGGAATATCTGGCTCTTGTAGAGCAGACCGGAGTACTGGTTATCGATGATGACCTTGAATCCGAGGTCGGTTTTCTGCCAGATGAGCAGATCCACTTCCTCTCCGTGCTTGTAGTGAGGATGGTCTTCCTTCAGGTATCTTTCCACCTTGGCTGAGGCTACGATGCGGTAACTCTCCTCATCGATATGGATATGAACGATGTAGGAATTGCCCAATACCATGCGCTTCTTCTGTTCACGGAATGGACAGAAGATATCCTTCATCAGTCCCCAACCGAGGAAAGCACCATATTCGTTGACCCATTTCACTTCGAGATAGGCGAAGTCGCCCACTTTGGCAAGAGGGGTTTCGGTGGTGGCGATAATACGCTCTTCCTGGTCGAGATAGATGAAAACGTCAATCTCGTCGCCAATGGAAAGTCCCTCCGGTACGTAGCGGGTAGGAAGGAGGATTTCTCCCTCATCGCCTCCGTCGAGGTACATGCCGAAATCTACTTTCTTTACAACTCTGAGGCGGTTGTAATCACCGAGCTTTATCTTGTTTGCCATGTTTTCTTATTTACTCCTTTTCTTGGATTCTTATTCCTTCTTGTAAATTCTGATCTTCTTTCTACGAATGCGAATTCTATGATCTTAGATTACATCCTCCTGTTCACTCTTTTTCTGAACAATATCTTCCTGGACTTTTTCTTCCTGAATGTCCTTTGCAGGAGTCTCGTCTTCAGCAGAATTAGCCTCTACGGTTTTCTCGATCATTCCGTCTTTCAGGTGAATGGTGCGGTCGGTGATGGCAGCAAGCCCCTCATCGTGGGTTACGATAACGAAGGTCTGTCCGAACTTGTCACGCAGATCGAAGAACAGTTGGTGCAGTTCTGCCTTGTTTTTGGTATCGAGGCTTCCTGATGGTTCATCGGCCAGGATGACGGCAGGATTGTTGATCAATGCCCTGGCCACAGCCACACGCTGTTTCTCGCCACCGGAGAGTTCGGCAGGCTTGTGGTTGGCTCTATCGCTCAGACCCATGAACGCCAGCAGTTCCTCAGCGCGTTCCTTCGCCTGTTTGCGACTCTTGCCGGCAATGAAGGCAGGAATCATGATGTTCTCCAGTGCGGTGAACTCAGGCAGAAGCTGGTGAAACTGGAACACGAAGCCCAGATGCTGGTTGCGGAAATCGCTCAGTTTCTTGGTGGAGAGCCTGCTCACATCAATGCCATCGATGATGATATTTCCTGCGTCAGGCTTATCGAGGGTTCCGATGATCTGGAGCAGCGTGGTTTTGCCGGCTCCACTGGGACCGACAATGCTTACCACCTCGCCCTTGTCGATGTGCAGGTCGATGCCCTTAAGTACCTGCAGCGAGCCGAAGCTTTTGGTTATGCCTTTGATATCTATCATTTTTCTTTTCTTTTCGTTTGTATCAGTAGGCAAAGTTAAGCAAAATAATTGGAAATGCCTAATAGTTGAAGACAAAATAACTAAGTTTTTCTTAAAAATGTTTGGAATGTAGGGTTTCGGGAGAAATGTTTACATTATTTAGTGCGGAAAATGTGCTCATTTCGAATAAAAGTAGTAACTTTGCATTTAAATAGTTTCTGATTTTGATATTTTTCAAATATGATTTGATATTTTACCAGATATGATAGATAGACCGACGATAGAAAGAATTATGGATTCCACCAAGATAGAAGAGGTGGTAGGAGAATTCGTGACCCTTAAGAAAAGAGGGGTCAACTACATCGGCTTGTGCCCTTTCCACAACGACTCCCATCCGTCTTTCTCCGTATCACCGACCCGTGGCATCTGTCATTGTTTCACCTGTGGCAAGGGTGGTAATGCCATCAACTTCCTCATGGAACTGGAACAGATGACCTATCCCGATGCCTTGCGCTGGCTTGCCAAGAAATATCATATCGAAATCAAGGAACGCGAACTGACCAACGAGGAAAAGCAGCGGGAGAGCGAAAGGGAATCTATGTTCATCGTCAACGAGTGGGCTGCCAAGTATTTCCAGGATATCCTTCAGAATGATGTGGACGGTCGTGCCATCGGTATGCAGTATTTCAGAAGCCGCGGTTTCAGAGATGACATCATCCGAAAATTCCAGCTCGGCTTTTCGCTCAACAGTCGTACTGCTCTCGGCGAGGCGGCTGTGAAACAGGGTTATAATCCGAAGTATCTGGTCAAGACGGGTGTGCTCATCGCCTCTGATAATGAACCGGGAAAGTATTTCGACCGATTCTCAGGCCGTGCCATCTTCCCATGGTTTAGTGTGAGTGGCAAGGTGGTGGCTTTCGGTGGACGTGTGCTCGATAGCCGTACCAAGGGTGTGAGCCAGAAATATGTCAACTCGCCCGACAGTGAGATTTATCACAAGGAACGTGAACTCTACGGCCTTTTCCAGGCGAAGAAGGCGATTGCCAAGGAAGACTGCGTGTTTATGGTGGAGGGCTATACTGACGTGATTTCCATGCACCAGTGTGGCATTGAAAACGTGGTGGCCAATTCGGGTACGGCACTCAGCATCTATCAGATCCGACTCTTGCACCGCTTTACCAATAATATCGTATTGCTCTATGATGGTGACAAGGCGGGTGTGCATGCTGCCCTGAGAGGAACCGACATGCTGCTGGAGGAGGAGATGAACGTCAAGGTGCTTTTCCTGCCTGACGGTAACGACCCTGACAGTTTTGCACGCAATCATACTGCCGAGCAGTTCAGACAATATATTGCAGACCATCAGACAGACTTTATCCAGTTTAAGACCGACGTGATGCTCAAGGGCGTTACCGATCCTGTGAAGCGAAGTGAGGCCATCAATTCCATCGTGGAGAGCATCTCGAAGATCAAGAATCAGATTACCCGAGCGGCTTATATCACCGACTGTTCTCACCGTCTGGGAGTCAACGAGGCGGTTATCATCAATGCCCTCAATTCCTTTATCCGCAACGGAATGAGCGAGCAGGTGAAGGAGGAACGCCGGGCAGCAGGACTCAGAGATGCCGGCTATCCGGTGAAGCAGCAGGCATTGCGACAGGCGGCTGTCACTCCGCTCGACAAACTGATGGAGGTGGAAGACCTGCTCATCAAACTGGTAATCCATCATGGCGATGAAATCATCAAGGTGCAGGATGCTGACGGCAATGATGTGGAACTGCCAGCCGCCCAGTATATCTATCTGGACATGGAGGGCGATGACTTCAAGTTCCACCATTCCATCTACAATCAGATCATGGCTGAGGCTATGGAGCATATTGAGGAGGAAGGATTCAGATGTGAAACCTATTTCGCTTCTCATCCCAATCCGGAAATCAGTAGGATAGCCGGTATTCCGACGGGTGAACAGGAGATAACGACGGCAAGTCTGCAGATGAAGATGAACGAGGAGAAACTGCGCCAGCAGATATTCAAGGACATGCTTTCCTTCCGTACCCACTATATTGCGCAGCGTATTATCGAGGTGCAGCAGGAGTTCAAGCAGAATCCTGGCAACAGGGAACTTCTGGAGGAATTCGTGAAACTGAAGAAGATGAACATGCTCGTGGCGTCACAGTCGAATAATGTCTTCAACTAAAATATAATATAAGGAGGTAAGAATATGCTGTATATCCATTGGTTTCTGCTGGTAGTATATCTGGCGATAACAATAAGTGGAATCGTGGCTGTTCTCATGGACAACAAGCAACCGGAGAAAGCCATGGCATGGATTCTTGTGCTCTGTTTCATGCCGGTAGTCGGCATCATCTTCTATCTTTTCTTCGGCAAGAATACCCGTAAGGAAAGGGTAATCAGTAAGCGCAGTATGGACTTGCTCACCAAGCGCAGCATGCTCGAATTTGCCGAGCAGGAAGACCTGCATATTCCTCGCCGCAACAGACCGCTGATGAAACTGTTTACCAACCAGAACTGGGCGCTCCCTTTCAAGGATAATGAGGTGGATATTCTCATGGACGGCTATGAGTTTGCATTCTCACTTCTGAATGCCATCGGACAGGCGAAGGACCATATTCATCTGGATACTTATATCATCGAAGACGATGCTTTAGGAAATCTGGTGGCTGATGCGCTGATAGACAAGGTGCGTGAGGGCGTGGAGGTACGACTGATATACGACGATGTGGGGTGCTGGAAGGTGAAAAACCGCTTCTTCGAAAGGATGATTAAGGCAGGAGTGCGTGTCCAGGCTTTCATGCCAGTTAGGTTTCCAGCCTTTACGGGTAAGGTGAACTATCGCAACCATCGCAAACTCTGTGTCATTGATGGAAAGGTAGGATTTATCGGGGGCATGAATATTGCCATGAGATATGTGAAGGGAACGGCCAAGCAGGCTTGGCGAGATACGCATCTCCGTATCCGTGGCGGTGCTGTCTATGCCATCCAGAGAGCATTCCTTGTGGACTGGTATTTCGTGTGCCGGGAACTCATCAACGACCGCCGCTATTATCCGTCTGTAGATAAGAGTATTTCCAATAATTGTCTTACGCAGATCGTGACGAGCAGTCCTATTTCTCCTTGGCCTGATATCATGCAGGGCTATGTACGCATCATCCTGCAGGCCCACAGGTATGTGTATATGGAGAGTCCTTATTTCTTGCCTACTGAACCCGTGCTCTTTGCCATGCGAACTGCGGCTTTGGCGGGAGTAGATGTCAGACTCATGGTGCCTCGCCGGGGCGATGCCAAACTGGTGGAATGGGCTTCGCGTTCTTATCTGATGGAGGTGATAGAGGCTGGTGTAAAAGTCTATCTTTATGAGGATGGATTCAACCATAGCAAACTCCTGGTAAGCGATGATAATCTGAGTTCCTGCGGCAGTACCAATATCGATTTCCGCAGTTTTGAGAATAATTTCGAGGCAAATGCTTTCTTCTTTGGTGAGGGAATGGCTTTGCGTATCAAGCGGATATTCCTGGCAGATCAGGAACGCTCCATGCTGGTAGATGATGTGGCTTATTTCATCAAGCGCCCGTTCTTCCAGCGATTGTTTGAATCGCTTGTGAGATTGCTCTCGCCATTGTTGTAGAGTGATTTCTTGATGATGTGTCGTTGGGTAATTTTTGCTGAAGATGTCGTATAACGATTTTTTGATTTAGAAACTGAAAACTATAGAATATGGATGCAACTTATATGGAATTGACTATTCGTCTTATGCTGGCGCTCTTGTTGGGTGGAGCGATAGGTATCGAACGTGAATATCGTGCCAAGGAAGCTGGTTTCCGTACTCATTTCCTTGTAGCTTTGGGTAGTGCTCTTTTCTGTCTCGTGTCCCAGTTTGGCTTTGGAGTAGATCTAAAGGATTCCTCCCGAGTGGCAGCGCAGGTAGTTTCGGGCATCGGTTTTCTGGGTGCCGGTACGATTATCTTTCAGAAGAATGTGGTGCGCGGCTTGACTACGGCAGCTGGTCTTTGGGTCACGGCAGCTATCGGCTTAGCTTGCGGTACGGGCATGTATTTGGCAGCGGTGCTTACCACGGCTATGGTACTGTTGGGTCTGGAGGTCTTGAACTATTGGATTCCTCAGTTGGGATTATCCACCATTGAGTTGTCCTTTTCAGCTCCATCCCGTGAGAGTGTGAAGGAATTTATCACGCGCATCAAGCAGGACGGGATGGAAGTACATTCTTATGAGTTGAAGGAACGTCGCTTGTCGAAGGAAGAATTTCTGGAAGCAAGCTTAGAAATCAGAGCGAAACGCGACTTTCATACATTGGAGATACTGGATTATATGAATGATTTTTCAGATGTCACGATTTCTACGATTAAGTAGAACATGGTGTGTCAATAAGTCCACTCTGTATGCTCGACTATGTGTTTTAGACGTTCCGTTTTATTAGAAAAATCTTGCCAGATAATCGTAGTGCTCGCCTTCAGCAATCAGTTCACCATGTAATCCACAACTCTCTGCGATAGATTTGAGCAGCGGGAAATCAACATAGAGCCAGTCGAAAGAGTCTCCCTTTACGTCTTTGTAAACCATCTGATAATCCACTTCACCATAGTAGGCTGTATTGAGATTGATGTCGAAACTTCCGTCCTCGTTCTCGTAGATGTATTTGATGTCAGAAGAATCGATAAGAATCTGTCCGCCTTTATTGAGCAAAGCCTTGAGACGGTTGAAGAGGGCAGGGAGGTTTTCTATTTTTCCGGCAATGCCAGTGCCGTTCATCAGGAGAAGAATGGTATCGAACCCAGTTTCCAGATGTTCATCGAAAAGATTGATGCATTCCGCATCCATCACTCCTCTCAGCTCCATCGCTTCGCAGCTCAGAGGAGAAATATCAATGGCTTTTACCTCCAAGCCCTTCTCCTGCAAGGCGAGCGTATGGCAGCCGCAGCCGGCTCCGATATCCAGTACACGCCCTTTTGTGAGTTGCAAGGCCTTCTGCTCCAGCATCGGCATCTCCTCAACTTTTCTGAAGAGATGTTTCACCGGCATTTCGTCCTCTTCGAACATAGAAGAGAGCACACGTAATCTTCCTACTCTTTCCGATTTCTGATAATCAAGGATGGCGGCACCCATCGGGTCTTTGTCTTTTGATAATATCTTTATATTCATATATTTTGCAATTTTTGAGTGCAAAATTAATGCTTTTTCATTGAATATGCAAGTGTTAGGGAGATTATCTGCTGCTTCTTAATATTTCTCCTACCTTTTGCTTTTCGCTTTCAAAATTGAATTGCTGATAGATGATAATGGCATTCTGCAAATCTACTATGCGGGGAGCCATCATGCTGAGGACTTTCATCTTACTGTCGTCAAAAGAGAAAATCTTCATGATGCGAACGACCTGGGCACAGGAATAATAGCATCCGAGACTTGCTACTTCTATCAAGTCGAACTTGTTGTCATCAAAGTTAGTCTTCTTTATCTTGTTGTATAGTTTTGAGAAAGAGGCATCGTCCAGACAATAATCATAGTTCATTCTGCCGTTAGGATAATAACCTCCGTCGTATGGGGGAAGTGATGGCTGCTGAGGCTGCTGGGGTTGCTGACCATTCGGCTGCTGGCTGTTGGATTCTATGATTCTCGTGTTGTATTCTACCACTTTTCCTGATCTGTCGAAGAATACCGTGATGTACTTGGAATCTCCAAACAGATTATTATATTTAGCATATTCCCATTTGTCCCCATACATGTCGAAACTGGTGAGCTTAGGTTCTCCAAGAATGGCTATTACTTCCTGCTTGGTCATTCCCCGCTCCACGTTTCTTTTTCCTTTAGCCGAAGCCGAGAGGCATACGGCAAACATCAATATTGTTGTGGCAATCAGTGCCATCAGTTCATTTCTTTTCATAATCGTTACTGTTTTTGAGGGTTCCTAATCATTTACTGAAACATTCTTGTTGTTTTGTTTCGCTTGCAAAAGTATGCTTTTCTTGTGAGATGGTGTGGAATAAATCCCTAAACTTGAAAGGAAAATCCCTATCGTGTGGGATTCATACACTTGGGAGTTGCTAAATCCTTCGGGGGATGCCATGTTCCTTCAGAATTTGCGGGTTTCAACAAAAATAATAAATCAGAAAAGTCCGTGGAAATTTGTTTCCCCACGGACTTTCTTATTATATTGTTATTGAAGCTTATGCCTTGAAGCTCTGGATAATAGCTATAAATCAAGTAACCATTTCCATACAGGTATCACTTCTATTTTCTTGTCTTTTACAACAATTTCTTCTTCCACCTCGTAAGTTAGGATTATGAGACGCTTGCAATCCAATACCTTGGAAAGTTTGATAAGAGCTGTAGATTCTCTTTCCCAAGTTTCTGTAGATTTTTTGGGATTGTAGCTTACTTGTATAGCCATTGCTGCATCAGGTATATAAAAATCTACTTCTATATTAGTATTTCTCTGATAACTTCTTTTTGTATCATAATCTCTTATTGTTTAATTGATTTTGCTAAAATACGACTATTTTGTTAAATCGACTAAACAATATGCATAATTTAACATAAAAAGTATCTATATATCCTAGTTGATGTCGTTTTAAGATATCGGATAGCTTATGTTCATTTCGATGCATGGATGATTGGCTCTGTCTTTTTCCCTTTAGTCGAAGCAGAGAGATATACGGCAAACATCAATATGGTTGTGGCGATAAGTGCCATTACCTCATTTCTTTTCATAATCGATACTGTTTTTGAAAATTATAATCTTGTTTACGCCTGCAAAAGTACTACTTTCTTCCGAAAAGGAACGAGAAGGATTCCCTAATTTAGTTCTTTTTAGCGCAATATACTTAATCAGTTGAAAATGAGAGAGATAAATGAAGAATATCCGATTCCCCCGAAATTTTTTATGGCGAAATATCCGATTCCCCCGAAATTTGGTGATTGATAAAAAGCACTAATTCGAAAATATTTTCTTTTTTATTTGTAGATTTGTTTTTTTTTGTTTATCTTTACCACCGAATAGCTAAATGGATTAGAAGATGGTGTTTTCCTTTACCTATTTATATAATAAGAAAAAGAAATGAAGACTGCAAAGGAATTATTTGACGAACTGAATAGCTGGGATGAGAACAGGCGGATAGAAGCCAAATCTGCATCGGCTGTTGGTAAGAGTATGATGGAGACAGTTTGTGCTTTTGCCAATGAGCCTGGACTGCGTGGTGGCTATCTTCTCCTTGGCGCCAAGCGTATAGGGATGACAGAAGACGGCAAATCAGTCTATGAGCCTGAGAATATAGAGAAAACAGACAAGATTCAATCGGATTTTGTCGCTATGTGCAATTCTATGTTCAATGTCCGTATTCGCCCGATTATTAATGTGGAAGAATATTTGGGTAAGACTGTTATTGTTGTCAAAATCGAAGAGTTACCTGAGAGTCAGAAGCCTGCGTATTTTGCCAAGCGTGGCTTGCCTGAGGGGGCGTTTCGTCGTATAGGTCCTTCTGATGAAAAATGCTCAGAAGAGGATATGTATCTTTTCTATCAATCTGCTGATACCTATGATAGTTGTATTGTAGATGATGCAGACCTTGATGATATAGATGAGAATGCACTCAATTTCTATCGTAAACTTCGCAAGGAAGTGAATCCTGATGCGGAAGAACTGACGCTGAATGATGTAGATTTGTTGAGGGCATTAGGAGCTATTAAGAAGAATAAGCAAGGTGGATATGATTTGACTTATACGGGGCTCTTGGTTTTTGGAAAACAAATGTCGCTTCGTCGTTTGGTTCCTTCTTTCAGAGTTGATTACATTAGAATTTCTGGCAATCAATGGTTAGCTGATGGTGATAATCGTTTTGAGCAAACCATCGATATGCGCGGACCATTAATCCTCATGGTGAACAAGGCGTGTAGTGCAGTGATGGATGACCTGCCAAAGGGCTTTGAACTGAAGAAAGATTCAATGCAGGCATCTACACCAGCGATTCTTCCAAACAAGGTATTACGTGAGGCGATAGTCAATTCGTATATTCATCGTTCTAATCGAGTAAATCAACCGATTCAGATTATCCGCTATTCCAATCGTATTGAGATTCACAATCCAGGCTATTCTCTGAAACCTCAGGATGATTGGGGAGAGCCAGGCTCTATGCTTCGCAATCCAAGAATCAGTGAGATTTTCCATGATACGAATCTTGCTGAGACTAAGGGGACTGGTATTGGTGCGATGCGCAGATTGATGAAGGAGGCAGGCTTGATGCCGCCGACTTTTGAGTCGAACCATGAAGCGAATAAGTTTACGGCAAGACTTCTGCTCCATCATTTCCTCAGCAAGGAGAATGTGGAGTGGTTAGCGCAATATGCCGAGTTTGGTTTGTTGAATGAGCAGAAATTGGCTCTTGTCTTTGTTAGAGAGGTAGGGGCGATTGATAATGCTACGTATCGCCAGCTGGATTCTTCGATTACTCATGCCCGTGCACGTCTGGAGATTCATAAGCTCTGCGATCTTGGATTCCTAGAGAAGAAAGGGCAGGGTCGTAACACTTACTATATAAGAACCTCCAAGGTGGTATCCTTAGAAGAAAGGTTACGACCTCAAGGCGAAAGGTTACTACCTCAAGATGAAAAGATACCACCTCAGCATGGTACATTGGGAGAAAAGATACCACCTCAAGGCGAAATGTACCATGGTAAGCATGGTACATTTGATGAAATGTACCATGGTAAGCATGGTACATTTGGGGAAAGGTACCAAGGTGAGAACGAAAGGTACCAAGGTAAGCTTGGTACCTTTGAAGAACCAACTCCAGCTCTTAATCGAGATACGTTGTTAGAGGAGTTGCCTGATGAATTAAAGATAAAGATAGAAAAAGTAGGTAAGAGGATCTTAAAAGAGGATTTGAACCAAATCATAATTGCTCTTTGCTCTATGCGTCCTTATAATATTGAGGAGTTAACTTTATTGTTAGGAAGAAATCCGAAGTCTTTCAAGAACTTCAATATAAAAAATCTTCTTGAGACAAAACGTCTGTTCTATTGGATTCCTGAGATGATTAGGCATCCGCAGCAAAAATATGTGGCAGACCCAACAATGACTCGAAGTAATACAAAGAAGAAAAAATAAAGAAAAGTCCGTAGGAATTTGTTTCCCCACGGACTTTCTTATTATATTGTTATTGAAGCTTATGCCTTGAAACTCTCCAAGTCTTCTGCCTTGAAGTTCTGGATGTATGCTGAATGGCCGAGAACTTCCTCCTCTGCCATGCGAACATATACATTTGCACTCTTGGCAAACAGCTCTGGTGCCTTGGTAGCATCATCGAGGATGAGGAGAGACATTACGATGTCGCCAGTCATATTGTAGAGACGGCGAGCAAGGAAGTCGTGAACTGCCTGATCATTAGCCTCCTTCACCTTGTTGATGGCTGCCTCGTAAAGTTCTACGAGCTTGGCTACACGCTCCTTCAATGCCTTCAAATCATCAGAAACCTCGCTCTCCAACATCTCCTTGATGATGCTGAGATAAGTGCCGTTGGTGATGTAGCGGATAGCTGCAACTACCTGCAACTGGGTTGTTCCCTCATAGATAGAGAAGATGCGGGCATCACGGAACAGGCGCTGGCACTTGTACTCCATGATGAAACCAGAACCGCCATGAATGCTGATGGCATCGTATGCATTCTGGTTGGCATACTCTGAGTTCATACCCTTAGCCAATGGAGTGAACGCATCAGCCAAGCGGGTGTATTTCTTCATCTCCTGACGCTCCTCTGGAGTGAGCTTGGTGTCGCGGGCGATGTCTTCCAAAGCCTTGTAGATATCTACGTAGCGAGCGCAGCAGTAGAGGAGTGAACGACCTGCATCCAACTTAGCCTTCATTCTTGAAAGCATGTCATAAACGGCTGGGAAATTGATGATCTTCTCACCAAACTGAGCACGCTCCTTGGCATAAGCCAGGCCCTCGTTGTAAGCCTCCTGCTCAACACCTACACTCTGAGCTGCAATACCCAGACGGGCACCGTTCATCAAAGCCATCACGTACTTAATCAATCCGAGACGGGTGTTACCGCAAAGTTCTGCCTTGGCATTCTTGTAAACCAACTCGCAGGTTGGAGAACCATGAATACCCAACTTGTGCTCGATGTGACGAACAGTTACGCCACCATCACGCTTGTCGTAGATGAACATAGAAAGGCCACGACCATCCTTGGTTCCTTCTTCAGAACGAGCCAGAACCAAGTGGATGTCTGAGTCACCATTGGTGATGAAACGCTTCACACCATTCAGACGCCATGTGCCGTCCTCATCCTGTGTAGCCTTCAACATCACGCGCTGCAAGTCAGAACCTGCATCAGGCTCTGTCAAGTCCATACTCATGGTCTCGCCAGCGCAGATGCGAGGAATGTACTTTTGGCGTTGCTCTTCAGAACCGAACTCATAGAGTGTATCGATACAGCTCTGGAGAGACCAGATGTTCTGGAAACCGGCATCAGCAGCTGCGATAATCTCAGAAGCCATAGAGAAGATGGCGTTAGGCAAGTTCAAGCCGCCATAACGACGAGGCATTGACAAGCCCCAGAGGCCAGCCTTGCGGGTAGCATCGAGGTTCTCGAATGTCTTGCTGGCATAAATCATGCGACCGTTTTCCAAGTGTGGACCTTCGAGGTCAACATCCTCAGAGTTTGGTTCGATGATGTTAGCAGCTACATCGCCAGTAATATCCAGCAATCGCTTGTAGTTCTCGATGGCATCCTCGTAGTTGACAGGAGCATCTTCGAACTGGTCTTTCTCAGCGTAGTTGCGCTCCTTCAAGTCAACAACACGCTTCATCAATGGGTGATTGAGATGAAATTCAATCTCAGGGTGATCACTATAGTAATTAGCCATTTTACTTTTCTTATTTAAATAATGTGTAATGCAGATTACTTAGAATTCTGCTTGTAGTACTTGATGAGCTTAGGAACTACATCCTCAACATTGCCGTTGATAACGTAGTCGGCAATCTTGTTGATTGGAGCATCTGGGTCGTTGTTCACAGAGATGATGATGCCTGAATCCTGCATACCGGCGATGTGCTGGATCTGACCAGAGATTCCGCAAGCAATATAAACCTTTGGATGAACAGTAACACCTGTCTGACCAATCTGACGGTCGTGATCTACCCAACCTGCATCTACGGCAGCACGGGAAGCACCAACCTCACCATGCAAGAGATGAGCCAACTCGAAGAGCTGGTCGAAACCTTCCTTGCTTCCTACGCCATAACCACCAGCTACAACGATGGCAGAACCTTTCAGGTTGTGCTTGGCAGCCTCTACGTGGTGGTCGAGTACCTTCACTACGAAGTCCTCAGCAGGAACATACTTGCTTACCTCTGGGTAAACCACTTCCTTCTTGCACTCACCCTCGTAGATGCTCTTCTGCATCACGCCAGAACGGACTGTAGCCATCTGTGGACGATGATCAGGATTGACGATAGTAGCCACGATGTTTCCACCGAAAGCAGGACGGATCTGATAGAGCAGACCCTCATAGTGCTTGCCGCTCTTCTTGTCGTCGTAATCACCAATCTCAAGTTCTGTACAGTCGGCAGTCAGACCACTGGTGAGGGAAGAAGAAACACGAGGACCGAGGTCGCGACCGATAACGGTAGCACCCATCAGTGCAATCTGAGGTTTCTCCTCCTTGAAGAGGTTGACGAGAATGTCTGTATGAGGAGCTGAAGTGTATGGGAATAAACCCTCAGCATCGAAAACAAATAATTTATCTACACCATAAGGGAGAATCTGATCCTCTACCTGACCCTTGATGCCAGTACCAGCCACGATGGCATGGAGCTCCACACCCTGTTGGTTAGCGAGCTTACGACCCTTGGTGAGCAATTCCTGAGATACTTCGGCAACGGTTGTGCCTTCTACCTCGCAATATACAAATACGTTGTTCATTGTCTTTTTTAATAAAGCATTTTAAAATGAATCGGTTTGCTGAATCATCAGTGATGATTATCCGATAATACTTTCGTTCAACAATTCCTTCATCAAGCTGTCGATGTCCTCATCGCTGCTGGTCAAGGTCTTGCTTTCCTTAGCCTGGAACACGATGTTCTTTACAGCCTTCACCTTGGTAGGTGAACCGCTCAAACCGCACTGTGCAGGGTCGCCGTCAACATCGGCCACGCTCCACTGGTTCAGAGTCAGGTAAGGGCGCTCCTCATAGAGATTAGCCCAAGGCTCATCACCCTTGCGCTCCATAGGGCAAGTAGCGTATTTATATTTCATTACGAGCTTCACATTGCATGGGCGACATGGAGCTGCACTACCATTCACGGTAATAACCAATGGCAATGGAGCTTCTACTGTCTCTACACCACCATCAATGAGGCGGCGGATAGTAGCCTTGCCATCTTCTACCTTCAGAATCTCCTCTGCATAGGTAACCTGGTTCAATCCCAACTTCTGAGCCACCTGTGGACCTACCTGAGCTGTATCACCATCGATAGCCTGACGACCACCAATCACGATGTCAACGTCACCAATCTTCTGGATACCAGTAGCAAGGGCATAGGATGTAGCCAATGTATCAGCACCGGCAAAGAGACGATCGGTAAGCAACCAACCCGTATCTGCACCACGATAAAGACCCTGACGGATGATTTCGCTAGCACGTGGAGGACCCATTGTCAAAATACCAACTGTAGAACCAGGATTCTGCTCCTTCAAACGAAGAGCCTGCTCCAATGCGTTCAAATCCTCAGGATTGAAGATTGCAGGAAGGGCTGCACGATTTACGGTGCCTTCGGCAGTCATCGCGTCCTTACCCACATTTCTTGTGTCAGGTACTTGCTTGGCAAGTACTACGATTTTTAAACTCATATTAATAAATGGTTATTGTTATAATATTCTAAGTTTGTTAGTGTTCGGTACTCAAGTTGTCCGTTTTCGAGTTCGCTTTTCGGACTGTCCAATGTCAATTTGGGACAAAACACAGCCGCAAAAGTACCATTTTTTTGTCTTTTACCAAAATATTTCGTTATAAAAATGAACAATTTTGCTTTCTTTGTGCGCAAAATAGAATATTTGTGCATGTTTTTCTTGGAGTTATGGAAGAAATGTTGTAGTTTTGTAGGCGAATGAGAAGGGGTGTTTTTCCTCTTATACGTCTCATATATAAGAAACTACAGCAAAACAATAAAAGGAATCAACAATATATGAAAAAGGTTTTTGTAAGTGGTTGTTATGATCTGTTGCACAGTGGTCATGTTGAGTTCTTCCGCCAGGCTTCACAGTTTGGTGAACTCTATGTGGGTATTGGGTCTGATCAGACAATCCTCGGTTATAAGCACCATAAGACGTTCTATCCGGAACAGGAACGCCTTTTTATGGTGAAGTCTATCCGATATGTAAAGGATGCTTTCATCAATCAGGGTGACGGCATCATGGACTTTATTCCTACGGTAGATATGGTGAAGCCGGACGTCTTTGTTGTCAATGCGGATGGTGGAAGTGAAACCAAGCGTAAGTTCTGCGAGGAGCGTGGTATTGAGTATGTAGAACTGCAGCGTACGCCTGCTGAGGGATTGACAGCCCGTTCCAGTACTGATATCAAGGATTCTACCTGTCAGCTTCCTACTCGTCTCGACCTGGCGGGCACCTGGATTGATCAGCCTTACGTAAGCTGCTATGCACCAGGATGGGCTATCACCATGTCGCTGGTGCCAACTTTCGAAGTGCGTGAGCGTTGTGGACTCTCTACTTCTACCCGCAATATGATCAAGAAAATCTGGCCGATGAAGTTGCCAGACATGAATCCTGAGATTCTTGCCAAACTCGTTTTCTGTTTTGAAAATGATCCTGAGCGTAGTGATGGCATCATCAGCGGTGCGCAGGATTCTATCGGTATTTGTATGCCGGGACTGGTCAGACATTATTACAATAACCGTTTCTGGCCGGAGAAATTTGAAACTTGCAGCGATGAGGCGGTGCTGACTTGGTTGGAGAGTCATATCTGTATGATTCCGATGGATCCGCGCCGCCCAGGTTGTTCTGTGGTGGAAGGTAAGGATATTACAGAGGTGAAGGTGAAGGCTCTTGCCAAAGCAGCCGATGACTGTTGGAATGCTATCCTTTCCAGAGATTTTCCTGCGTTTGCAGCAGCATTCAAGGCTTCTTTCGATGCACAGGTAGCCATGTTCCCTGCCATGATTCAAGGTTGTGTGCAGGGCTTTATCGACCAGTATTCTGTTTTGCCGGAAGTGCATGCTTGGAAGATGCCTGGCGCGGGTGGCGGAGGCTATCTCGTGCTCGTGGTCGATGATGTGAAGGAGTTTGCAGGAAAGCATCCTGAGGCTATTGCATTAACAATTAGAAGAAAATAGGAAATTGGTACGATGAGTAAATTGGTAGATAAGAAATATCTTTTTCCATTTGCCCTTGTGGCATCCTTGTTCTTCTTTTGGGGATTTGCCCATAGCATCCTTGATATTCTCAACAAGCATTTTCAGGATGCGCTTGTTATCTCTAAGTGGCGCTCGGCTTTGGTGCAGGCGATGGTGTATGGCGGCTATTTCATCATGGCGCTTCCTGCCGGTTGTATTATCCGTAAATGGGGCTATAAGGTAGGAGTCATCACGGGTCTGATACTCTATGGTATAGGTGCTTTGCTCTTTATACCGGGTGAACGTCTGATGTCTTTTGAGTTTTTCCTGATGTGTCTTTTTATCATCGGTTGTGGACTTACTTGTCTGGAAACGGCTGCGAATCCCTATGTCACTGTGTTGGGTGATGCAAAATCGGCTCCTTCTCGCCTCAATCTTGCCCAATCGCTCAATGGATTTGGATGGATTGTCGGTCCATTGGTAGGAGGATTGGTCGTGTTCAGCGGTGAGGATGGCAATAGTGGTTCTGTAGCTTTGCCGTATGCGGTGATAGGTGTGATCGTCCTGATTGTGGCATTTGTCTTCAGTCGAATCCAACTGCCTGAAATTGTTGACGCTCAGGTGGAATCTGGGGATGATAAAAAGGCTTCGGCGTGTTGCAAGGAGGCTTCAGAGGAAAATATGGAGGCTTCAGAGGAAAATATGGAGATTTCAGAGAGAAATTCAGAGTTTTCTGAGAGTCCTATATATAATAAGGTGGAAAATGGTCTGATGGGGGAGAATAAGAGGGATTGTCATTGCGAAGTTTCGCTTTGGCAGTCTTCCGTCTTCGTATTCGGCCTGATAGCTTTGTTCTTTTATGTAGCCTGTCAGACGGGCATCAACAGTTTCTTTATCAATTATGTGACGGAGAAGGTTCCTACGATTTCTTCTCGTGTGGCAGCATTGATTTTGTCTTTTGGAGGCATGGGCTTGTTCTTCGTGGGAAGATTGGCGGGTAGCTGGTTGATGAATCGTATGGCTGCGGCAAAGGTGCTGCTGTATTGTGCTATTGGCGGTATTGTCTGTATGATATTTGTGATAGTCGGTTCGGGTGTTCCTGCTTTGGTGGCATTGATTCTCACCTATCTCTGCGAGGCTACGATGTTTCCTACTATTTTTGCCTTGTCCCTCAAAGGTCTCAGTGTCAGCAACACCAAACGTGGTTCGTCTTATCTCATTATGAGTATTGTAGGCGGTGCGATTGCTCCGTTGTTGATGGGCATGATAGGAGAAAATAATATGGCGATAGGCTTCTTTGTACCGCTTGTCTGCTTTATCGTAGTGTCTGCTTTTGCGGTAAAAGTTATCCGAAAATAGTGGGTCTTTTGCAAGAAAAAGATAGCTTTTCAAATCAGAGAGGACTCTGTAAATTGATAAAAGGACTAAAGACGGTCAAGATAAAAATCGGTCAAGATAAAAGAAAAGACAGGAAAGTTTAACCGGAACGGATAGACTTTCCTGTCTTTTTCTTTGTTTATTTTCACCCATCCACAAGTTCCTGCTATGCTCTTTAAGCGGTCCCTCGGGGATCACGTGATGGGGAACCGATGAACATGAGACGAGCAACTGTTGCTCACGAGGTGGGCAATGAGTGCCCAAACTAAGGGTCGCAATTTGGGCAACGCAAAATTGACTTTTCCTGATTACTCTGACTTTTTATTCTTCTTGTTCGTGTAGTACAAAAATCAGTTTTATTCAAAGCTCTTGAGGCGGGCGATGTATTTGCCTAAGATGTCGAACTCGATATTTACGACAGTTCCCACTTCGATATTGCAGAAGTTGGTGTTTTCACGAGTGTAAGGGATGATGGCTACAGTGAAGGTGTTGTCTGTAGGTTCGCAAACGGTGAGCGATACGCCATTGACCGTTACGCTGCCTTTGTCAACAGTGAAATATCCCTTGCGTGCCATTTCCTTATTGAGTTCATATTCGAAGGTGAAATAGGTGGAACCATCTGCATCTTTTGTGGCGATACATTTAGCGGTTTCGTCCACGTGTCCCTGTACAATATGTCCATCCAGTCGCCCGTTCATAATCATCGAACGCTCCACGTTCACCTTGTCTCCCACTTTGAGGATTCCTAAGTTGCTGCGGTCGAGCGTTTCCTTCATAGCCGTAACCATATAAGTTCCGTCTTTGATTTCTACTACGGTAAGACAAACTCCATTGTGAGCCACGCTCTGGTCGATGCTGAGTTCATCCACAAAAGAACAAGATAAAGTAAAGTCTATATTCTCCTGATCATGCTTGATAGCCACAACGGTGGCCATTTCTTCTACGATTCCACTAAACATATTTTTCTATTGTTATTATATGATGATTAATATTTTGCTGAGATGCAGCTTATCTTTTGCAAAGATAATGCAAATGAGCGCAATGAAAATTTGTTTTCAAATTGCCGAGTGCAGCTTATCTTCTGCAAAGATACGACAAAAAGTCGAGAATCTGTAAAAAATGAAGTAAAATCATTCCGTCATAGTTTAAAAACTTATTAAAATAATTGTGAGTTTCCTTTGTTCTTTCAATGAAAAGCCGTATCTTTGCAACCAAAGTGTAAAGATACACTTAAAAGATTCAACTGAGACTTAAACATTTACAATCAATCATATAAAACTAACAATAAAATGAAGAAAAAGTTATCAACAATCATGATGCTATTGGCCTCTTTATTGCCGATGAATGCACAAAATCTACAAAAGGGTGATTATGGTTATCTCTATTGTCACATGAGTGATAAGGGGGAATATACTGCTTTTGCCGTTTCTCGTGATGGATACAACTATCAGGATATCAATGAAGGAAAAGCTATTTTCAATTCTAAAGAACATGCTCGTATTGAGGGTGGTACACGTGATGCTTACATAACTCGTACACATGATGGTAAGGGCTATCTGATGGTTACTACCGACATGTGTGTGGCTAAGAGTCATAAATGGGATAATTATGGTATTGATTTGCTCAAAAGTGATGACCTGATTCATTGGACAAGTGTTACTTTCGATTATCGTAAGGGTATGCAGAATTTCTGTGATGCGGCAACTGCTCAGTCTCCTTATAAGGATTGGAGTACTATCAACCGTGTCTGGGCTCCTCAGATATTCTGGGATCCAAATTATGTTTGGGAAAATGGTGAGCGAGGTGGTTACATGATTTATTATTCAATGTTGAATCGCCCGGAGGAAAAGTATGATCGTATGTATTACAGCTATGCTGATAAGAGTTTCACGAAATTGACTACTCCGAGAATTCTCTTTGATTGGGGGTATGCAACTATTGATGCTGATATTAATTTCCTCAAGAGCGATGGACTTTATCACATGCTTATCAAGAAAGAGGGTGGACATCGTGGCATCTTTACCGCTACAAGTAAGTATCTTACTCATAGTTGGGGCGCACCAGTAGAGGATGATTTCGTTAGCTTCGAGGGAAACAAAATGTGTGAAGGCAGCAGTGCATTCCAGTTGATTGGCGATGATACATGGCGCGTGGCTTATATTCAGTATAGCGACCGTCCTAAGCATTATCGTATTTGCAAGGCCGATAAATATCTTCGTAATTTCTCTGATCCTGTGGATATTAAGGGTGTAACTGCTCCTCAGCATGGTAGTTTTATGAGGTTGACCAAGAAAGAATACAAGCGACTCTTGGCATGGGATAAAAAACTGAGAGGAGAAAATAGTAAGTAATCTGAAATGTTAGCCTAACTGGCTTTCTATAATTTACCCACATAGTGTAATGTATATCATTCATATTGATAAAATGATATGCGGACCTATGTGGGTAATATATTTATGAATATCTTTAATCTGTATATGTGTGCCTGTATATGTGCACATCTATGTGTATGTATGCCCGCACGCTCGTGTGTGAGTGCGCATGTATATTATAATGAGTTTCCTTTCAGTTTTAATGTCAAATTGTAATTAAATGTTAAAATCATACTATTTTTGAAACTTTTTTCTCAAAATATTTGGTGGAATGGAAAATAGTTAGTACTTTTGCACTCGCTTTTGAGAAATCAAGCATTCCTCTTAGCAACAAAAGAAAGAGTTCTTTGAAAGATTTTACATAAACAGACAAGTAGTACAAGAAGCGGTTAACTTCTTAGAAATAAGAAAGTTGACTGGGTAAAAGAAACGAACCGTCAAGAAATTGACAAGTCAGGTTTACTAAGCTTCAATAAACGAAAAAGGATATTCGTCCTAAGTACAGACAACAAACACCGATTGCTTCAGCAATGAGGCAAGAAGTAAAAATGATATTTTACAATGGAGAGTTTGATCCTGGCTCAGGATGAACGCTAGCTACAGGCTTAACACATGCAAGTCGAGGGGAAACGACATCGAAAGCTTGCTTTTGATGGGCGTCGACCGGCGCACGGGTGAGTAACGCGTATCCAACCTGCCCATCACTTGGGGATAACCTTGCGAAAGTAAGACTAATACCCAATGATATCCCACGAAGGCATCCGAATGGGATTAAAGATTTATCGGTGATGGATGGGGATGCGTCTGATTAGCTTGTTGGCGGGGTAACGGCCCACCAAGGCGACGATCAGTAGGGGTTCTGAGAGGAAGGTCCCCCACATTGGAACTGAGACACGGTCCAAACTCCTACGGGAGGCAGCAGTGAGGAATATTGGTCAATGGGCGAGAGCCTGAACCAGCCAAGTAGCGTGCAGGACGACGGCCCTATGGGTTGTAAACTGCTTTTATAAGGGAATAAAGTGAGTCTCGTGAGACTTTTTGCATGTACCTTATGAATAAGGACCGGCTAATTCCGTGCCAGCAGCCGCGGTAATACGGAAGGTCCGGGCGTTATCCGGATTTATTGGGTTTAAAGGGAGCGTAGGCCGGAGATTAAGCGTGTTGTGAAATGTAGAGGCTCAACCTCTGCACTGCAGCGCGAACTGGTCTTCTTGAGTACGCACAACGTGGGCGGAATTCGTGGTGTAGCGGTGAAATGCTTAGATATCACGAAGAACTCCGATTGCGAAGGCAGCTCACGGGAGCGCAACTGACGCTGAAGCTCGAAAGTGCGGGTATCGAACAGGATTAGATACCCTGGTAGTCCGCACGGTAAACGATGGATGCCCGCTGTTGGCCTGAATAGGTCAGCGGCCAAGCGAAAGCATTAAGCATCCCACCTGGGGAGTACGCCGGCAACGGTGAAACTCAAAGGAATTGACGGGGGCCCGCACAAGCGGAGGAACATGTGGTTTAATTCGATGATACGCGAGGAACCTTACCCGGGCTTGAATTGCAGAGGAAGGATTTGGAGACAATGACGCCCTTCGGGGTCTCTGTGAAGGTGCTGCATGGTTGTCGTCAGCTCGTGCCGTGAGGTGTCGGCTTAAGTGCCATAACGAGCGCAACCCCTCTCCTTAGTTGCCATCAGTTTAAGCTGGGCACTCTGGGGACACTGCCACCGTAAGGTGTGAGGAAGGTGGGGATGACGTCAAATCAGCACGGCCCTTACGTCCGGGGCTACACACGTGTTACAATGGCAGGTACAGAGAGAGGGTTGTACGTAAGTGCGATCAAATCCTTAAAGCCTGTCTCAGTTCGGACTGGGGTCTGCAACCCGACCCCACGAAGCTGGATTCGCTAGTAATCGCGCATCAGCCATGGCGCGGTGAATACGTTCCCGGGCCTTGTACACACCGCCCGTCAAGCCATGAAAGCCGGGGGCGCCTGAAGTCCGTGACCGTAAGGAGCGGCCTAGGGCGAAACTGGTAATTGGGGCTAAGTCGTAACAAGGTAGCCGTACCGGAAGGTGCGGCTGGAACACCTCCTTTCTGGAGAGACGAATTTCCTATGAAGATATAGGAATCTGATAAAAGTTCGCTTCTCTTCTTGTACGCACCATCTGTTTAATTAAATACAGGAGACAGGGACTCCGAAAAATATATGGTTTACACCTTATATAATATATAGGACGGCCCGCAGGAATGGTTCAACTCCACAATCTCCACTCCAAAGGAAAAGGCCGGTATGAAGTATTTTACTTTTTTACCTTTTTACCCTTTTACCTTTAAAAGATCTTTGACATATTGACACAAGCAAAACTGTAAGTAATGAACTTTAGTTCAGACTAAAGTAAATCAAATCGCAAGATGAGATTTCACTTTGTTAGAATACAGCTGAAAGTATGAGCTACTTATTCGTTATTCGGAAACGAGTAACAAGAATACAGTCGTAAAGAAAGTAAGAAAGGGCGTATGGCGGATGCCTAGGCTCACGGAGGCGATGAAGGACGTGATAAGCTGCGATAAGCTTCGGGTAGGTGCAAATAACCCTTGATCCGAGGATTTCCGAATGGGACAACCTAGCCGTCTGAAGGACGGTTACTAGCACCTAAGTGTTAGAGCTAACGCAGGGAACTGAAACATCTTAGTACCTGCAGGAAGAGAAAATAAATGAATGATTCCCCCAGTAGTGGCGAGCGAACGGGGAACAGCCCAAACCGTTGACGTCGCAAGGCGTCATCGGGGTTGTAGGACCGCGACATTGTATTGAAATGGTGAGTGGAAGTATCTGGAAAGTTACATCACAGAAGGTGATAGTCCTGTACACGAAGCCAAATCAAGCATAGCGGTATCCTGAGTAACGCGGGACACGAGGAATCCTGCGCGAATCTGCCGGGACCATCCGGTAAGGCTAAATACTCCCGTGAGACCGATAGCGAACGAGTACTGTGAAGGAAAGGTGAAAAGAACCCCGAGCAGGGGAGTGAAATAGTTCCTGAAACCATACGCCTACAAGCGGTCGGAGCATCTTACGATGTGACGGCGTGCCTTTTGCATAATGATCCTACGAGTTACCGTCACTGGCGAGGTTGAGTGTCATGAGACACGTAGCCGCAGTGAAAGCGAGCCTGAATAGGGCGCAGAGTCAGTGGGGGTAGACGCGAAACCAAGTGATCTACACTTGGCCAGGATGAAGTCCCGGTAACACGGGATGGAGGTCCGCACCAATAAGCGTTGAAAAGCTTCTGGATGAGCCGAGTGTAGGAGTGAAAGGCCAATCAAACTTGGAGATAGCTCGTACTCCCCGAAAGGCATTTAGGTGCCGCGTCGGATGGTCACCGTGAGAGGTAGAGCGACCGATAGGACGAGAGGGCTTCACCGCCTATCGAGTCCTGACGAACTCCGAATGCTCACGGTCTGTAGTCCGGCAGTAAGGGGGCGGGTGCTAAGGTCCGTCCCCGAGAGGAGAAGAATCCAGACCGCCGTCTAAGGTCCCGGAGTTCTGCCTGAGTTAGTCTAACGAAGTCTGGTCCCTATGACAGCTAGGATGTTGGCTTGGAAGCAGCCATTCATTCAAAGAGTGCGTAACAGCTCACTAGTCGAGGGTCCGGGCATGGATAATAATCGGGTATAAGGCAGACACCGAAGGCGCGGGATAGCATTTAAGAAAGTATCGGTAGGGGAGCATACTCACAGCGTGGAATGGTGTACGTAAGTTATCCTGGAGCGGTGAGTAAAGCAAATGTAGGAATAAGTAACGATAAGGAGGGTAAGATTCCCTCC